>NZ_JASLER010000061.1 GCF_030151085.1 Bacteroides sp.
TAAAACAGAGGTAACCTCAGTCGTTATCTTTGGTACTCTCTGTCGTTATGAGAGGCTGCCTCTGTCGTTATGTGAGGCTACCTCAGTCGTTATGTGAGGCTACCTCAACGAAAATCCCTGATATACAATACGTTGTAAATGGCAATTCTCGATTTCGGCAAAAAATATTTCATGACAAATGGAGACTGTTACTATCTGTTGTTTAGCTCATTTCTTTTCTGTTTTCAACTTTCCCTTTATAGGAACGGAGGTGGTCTTATATTGAGCTCAGATTACAATTACACGAATTACGCAAATATTCTTTATTGTTTATAAACAAAGAAGTATATTTGCGTCATTCGTGTAATTTGTGTTTTAAAACAAAGTAAGTCATGCAGAGAGCAAAACAAGTCCAGCAAGAACTGGAACAATACATTGATCCCGTGAAGCGGGAATACCTTCCTTACTTCTTCAAAACCGGAAAAGGACAATATGGCGAAGGTGATAAATTCCTCGGTATTGTAGTCCCCAATATCCGCATGGTAGCCAAATTGCATAAAGACGAGCCTTTCGAGGTTATGGTAGATTTATTGCAAAGTGAATGGCACGAATGCCGTCTCTGTGCTTTACTCATGTTGGTAGAACGCTTTAAAAAGAGTGATGAAGAGGGACGGAAAGCAATTTATGACTTCTATCTCACCCAGACTACACGTATCAATAATTGGGATTTAGTGGATCTTTCCGCTCCTGGTATAGTGGGTGAATTCCTGAAAAACAAATCTCGTGATGACCTGTATCGGCTGGCGGATAGTAGTCTGCTTTGGGATCAGCGCATTGCAGTAGTTTCTACTTATACACTTATCAAAAACAACGATTTCATCGATATATTGGCGCTTTCAGAGCGTCTGCTACATCATAAGCATGACTTGATGCAGAAAGCGGTAGGTTGGATGCTTCGCGAGATGGGCAAACGGAACAAAGACTTACTGGTACAGTTCTTGGAAAAGAATGCAAAAACAATGCCTCGTACGATGCTTCGTTACTCTATAGAGAAATTTACTGATGAAGAACGGAAAGAGTTTATGAAGAAGTGATTATCTTTGCTGCATATATAGCGAATTATTGATGGAACAAGAAGATTTTGACATACGCAATCAATTGAAGAATGTCATTCGAGTATCACCTTCAGATGACTTTGTGGAGGATATTCGGTTAATTCTCAAGAAAGCACATGAGGTGACTCGTCAATCGATCAATCACATCATGGTGGAAGCTTATTGGTTTATTGGTGAACGAATCGTCATACAAGAACAAAAAGGGGAAGACCGTGCTGCTTATGGTGAGTATATATTGCAAGAATTATCTCGTTCTCTCACGAAAACCTTAGGAAAAGGCTTCTCCTATTCAAACCTCCGAAATATGAGACAATTTTATCAGACTTATCCGGAGCAAGAGATCTGCTACACACTGTGTAGCAAATTGACTTGGAGCCATAATCGTCTGATAATGCGGGTGCCTGATGAAAAAAACCGTTTGTTTTATTTAAAAGAATGCAGGGAGAATCAATGGAGTGTACGGCAGTTAGAGCGGAATATAGAGTCGTTTTATTATCAGAGGTTACTATCTTCTCAATCTGCTTCAGTAATTAAAGGAAGCGAGGATTCAGATATAGAATCTTTTATCAAAGATCCTTATGTCATGGAGTATTTGGGATTACCCTCAGAGCCCAAGCATAGCGAAAAAGAATTGGAGACTGCCTTAATTAATAATTTGCAGAGTTTCTTGCTTGAGTTAGGGAAAGGCTTTTCATTTGTTGGACGGCAATACAGGATTAGTACAGAGACGACTCATTTCTATATCGACCTTGTATTTTACAACTATATCTTGAAGTGTTTTGTCTTGATTGACTTGAAAACCACTAAACTTTCTCATCAGGATGTCGGGCAAATGGATATGTACCGCAGAATGTTTGATGATTTGAAACGTACTGAAGGTGATAATCCTACTGTGGGCATCCTTTTATGTGCAGAGCGGGACGAAACCGTTGTGAAATATTCTGTGATAAATGATTCTCCTCAGCTTTTTGCGTCTAAATATTTGCCGTATCTGCCTTCTGAAGAAGAGTTGAAAAGGGAGTTGGAAAGTAAGTATCAGCAGATAGAAAATGTTGGAGATTAATTAAGTAAGGACAATGGAACAAGAAGATTTTGACATACGCAATCAGCAACTCACCAACAAAGAACGTGATTTTGAAAACGCACTTCGCCCTTTAAGCTTTGAAGATTTTAGCGGGCAGGATAAGGTGGTGGACAACTTGCGTATTTTTGTGAAAGCTGCCCGCCTGAGAGGTGAGGCACTGGATCATGTATTACTTCATGGTCCTCCCGGATTAGGAAAAACAACACTTTCTAATATTATTGCTAATGAGTTGAGTGTGGGTTTCAAGATCACTTCGGGACCTGTACTTGATAAACCGGGAGACTTGGCGGGAGTGCTCACCAGTCTTGAACCGAACGATGTACTGTTTATAGATGAGATACATCGTCTTTCTCCGATAGTGGAAGAGTATCTGTACTCGGCTATGGAGGATTACCGTATCGACATCATGATAGACAAAGGACCCTCTGCACGAAGCATACAAATAGATTTAAGCCCTTTCACACTGGTGGGTGCTACTACCCGAAGTGGCTTGCTGACGGCTCCGTTGCGGGCACGTTTCGGTATCAATATGCATCTGGAGTATTATGACGATGAAGTATTGAGTGGTATTATCCGTCGTTCGGCAAGTATACTCGATGTGCCTTGTTCGACGAGGGCGGCAGCTGAGATTGCTTCACGTAGTCGTGGTACGCCTCGTATTGCTAATGCTTTGCTGCGTCGAGTGCGTGACTTCGCCCAAGTAAAAGGTTCGGGAAGCATTGATACAGAGATCGCTAATTATGCACTCGAAGCCTTGAATATAGATAAATATGGTCTGGACGAGATAGACAATAAGATACTCTGTACTATCATTGATAAGTTTAAAGGCGGTCCGGTAGGTTTAACTACCATTGCTACTGCTTTGGGCGAAGATGCCGGTACTATTGAAGAAGTATATGAACCGTTCCTAATAAAAGAAGGTTTCATGAAGCGTACTCCCCGAGGTCGCGAAGTGACAGAGTTAGCTTACAAACATTTGGGACGAAGTCTGTACAATAGTCAGAAGACACTGTTTGACAATGAATGAGAAAGATAGCTATAACAGATAAGTTTACGGTTTTTAGATAATTAATATATACTATTATGAAAAGCTTTAGATTTTGGAGAGTCTTGAGTATACTCTTGGGTTTGGTTATCTGTTCATCCTGCGGGGATGATGATGAATTTCCCACATTTAAGTTCGATGGAGACGGAACGTGTTATTATCCGTCCGTAAGCGCTATTTCCAAAGAGAGTTTTGGGGAGACTGTGGTAGGCTACGGCTGGAAGCATGTAAGTACTTATGAAATAGAAGAGAATGGCGAGTGCCTGAAAAAGGAATACTATACTGATCTGGAAGGAGCCGGTCCTCATTATTACTATTTTGAGAGTGCAACCACCCTTAAAACTTATATGCATATGGATGCTTATCCTGCCAATGGTTTCAGGACTTCTGCATTTGAGTATATGGATGCGAATCGTGTGGTTGGTAATAATCAACATACAATATTGCAAATAGTATCTGTTGATAAAGATTTACTGAAAGTTGTGGAATATTTGGCTGTACGTGCAGGTGGAACAAAAGTGTACGGATATGTCACTTACAAAAGAATGACGGAGCAGGAACTGAAGGAGTGCCAAAAATCTTATCCGGTGGATTTGTCGAATTTGCGTGCTTTAGATATTTCTGTAAAAGAGGAGGAAGTATTTATCAAGGGTAAGGAGTTTGAATTTGATGTCTTGCAAAGTAACGGGCCGTATACTGTCGAAGCATCAAAGGAAGAGACGTGTGACATTACATCTGAAGGAAACCACGTAAAAGTGAAGTTGTTGAAAAATGGCGCTTGGATAACGGTATCCGATGGTTTGAGGAATAGAATGTTCCGGCTCTTTTCTACAGATAAGGAACTGGAGCCGACGGGGACAGACATCTACGACTTTACTTATACAGAACTGACGCTTAATAAAAACAGAGAGCTTGTTACCCCCGATGGATACGTGCTGAATTACAAGTTTGCGCAAATGGGAACGAAAGCTCGTGAGGAATATTATGGTAGTATATTGAGTAAATATAACCCTTCCGGACTGGTATTGGTAGATGCCGACAAGCAGGCACGCTTCCTTGTTTTGAATAGGGGGGAAATTTATTTAAAAGAATTGCTTCCGGAGACGGTGCTTGATGCGTTGGCGGAAACAGGCGAGGGGCATGCGATAGAATATAAGTTGGAATTGGTGAATGCCTCCGGAATGGTGTTTCAGATACTTCCGTTTAAAGTTGTTTATAAAGCAGGATGATGAATCACCGAAGGGTATAAAAAGAGAATAACGTGGCTGGATTAAAAACTTTGGCAAAAGAAACTGCCATCTATGGAGCAAGTAGTATTATAGGACGTTTCCTTAATTATCTGCTGGTTCCTGTATATACCATGGCCTTATCTGCTGAATCGGGCGGGTATGGAGTGGTGACGAATATTTATGCATGGGTGGCACTGGTGATGGTGTTGCTCACTTGTGGTATGGAAACCGGATTCTTCCGTTTTGCCAATAAGAGTGAAGAAGATCCGATGCGGGTATATTCTACTACATTACTCAGTATCAGTATCGGCGCTCTTAGCTTCCTTGCATTGGGTTTGATTTTTCTTGACCCGATTGCCGGTTGGCTGGAATATGGAGAACATCCTTGGTACGTAGGAATGATGATGATGGTGGTAGCGATGGATGCTATCCAAAGTATCCCTTTTGCCTATTTGCGCTATAAAAAGCGTCCGATTAAATTCGCCGCATTGAAATTGCTGTTTATCTTCCTGAATATAGCACTGAATCTGATTTATTATGTTTGGCTAAAAGGGAATGATGTAGGTTATGCTTTCCTATTTAACCTGATATGCACATCGGTAATAATGCTTTGCATGATACCTGAATTCCGTGGCTTTGCATACGTTCTGGACAAGAAGCTGCTGAAACGGATGCTCAGTTATAGCCTTCCTTTATTGGTACTTGGCGTAGCAGGCATCTTGAATCAGGTAGCGGACAAGATTATTTTCCCGTTTGTTTATCCTGATGAGGCGGAAGCTACCGTACAGCTTGGCATTTATGGAGCGGCAAGTAAGATTGCCATGGTGATGGCGATGTTTACACAAGCATTCCGTTTTGCATATGAACCTTTTGTGTTTGGAAAGAGCCGGGAGAAGGATAATAAAGAAATGTATGCGCAGGCAATGAAGTTCTTCATAATCTTTACCTTGTTGGCATATCTTGCCGTGATGTTTTATATGGATATTTTGCGCTATATCATCGGACGTGACTATTGGCCCGGTCTTCGGGTTGTGCCGATTGTGATGGCTGCGGAAATCTTTATGGGTATTTACTTCAACCTCTCTTTTTGGTACAAACTGATAGACGAAACACGTTGGGGAGCTTATTTCTCATTGATAGGCTGCACGATACTTGTATTGATGAATGTGTTGCTGATTCCGAAATACAGCTATATGGCATGTGCCTGGGCAGGTTTTTGTGGCTATGGAGTAGCTATGTTGTTGTCCTATTTTGTTGGTCAGAAGAAATATCCGATCAAGTATGATTTAAAGGCAATTGGCAGCTATGTATTATTGGCGGCAGTGCTTTGTGTGGCTGCCGAATATATTCCGATTGAGAATATATATTTACGTATGTCATTCCGTACTGTATTATTGCTGATGTTTATTGCCTATATTGTGAAGCATGATATGCCACTTAAACAAATACCAATCATCAATCGTTTTATCAAAAAATAGATTACATCATGGAGACACCTAGCCCGAAGGAAAGAAACACGTTTGCAATTAAGAACTTTATAAAAGAGTATCTTGATTTACGCAAAGATAAGGATAACGAATTCGAGACAGTTGATTCTATTCGTAAAGGAGTTGAGTTCAAGGGAGCTAATTTGTGGATTTTGATATTTGCCATATTTATGGCATCGTTGGGTTTGAATGTGAACTCAACTGCTGTAATTATCGGTGCCATGCTTATTTCTCCTTTGATGGGGCCTATTATGGGTGTGGGGCTTTCTGTAGGTTTGAATGACTTCGAGTTGATGAAGCGTTCGTTGAAAAGCTTCCTGATAACGACTTTGTTCAGTGTAACGACTGCTACTATATTCTTCCTGGTTAGTCCGGTTGCCGAGGGTCAGTCGGAACTTTTGGCACGTACATCACCCACAATCTATGATGTACTTATTGCTTTGATGGGTGGTCTGGCAGGTGTAGTGGCACTTTCTACCAAAGAGAAAGGTAATGTAATCCCGGGTGTTGCCATTGCTACAGCCTTGATGCCTCCTCTTTGTACGGCTGGTTACGGACTGGCTACGGGCAATCTGATTTATTTCCTCGGCGCTTTCTATCTGTATTTTATCAACTCGGTATTTATCAGTCTTGCTACTTTCCTGGGCGTGCGTGTGATGCATTTCCAGCAAAAGGAGTTTGTAGATAAGAACCGTGAAAAGAAAGTACGAAAATATATTATACTGATTGCTTTCCTTACCATGTGTCCCGCTGTATATCTGACAGTCGGCATTATTCAAGATACTTTCTTTGAAAGTGCTGCTAATCGCTTTATCACTGAACAACTTTCTTTTGAGAATACGCAAGTCCTGGATAAAAACATCCGGCATGAAGGTAAAGGACATGAGATTCGTGTAGTTTTGATAGGGCAGGAAGTACCGGAAGCTTCCATTGCATTGGCCCGTAGCAAAATGAAGGATTACAAACTGAATGACACCAAGTTGATTGTGCTTCAGGGAATGAACAACGAAGCTGTGGATATCTCTTCTATCCGGGCTATGGTAATGGAAGATTTCTATAAGAACAGTGAACAACGTTTAGTGGAACAAACTCAGAAGATTACAGACTTGGAGAAGAGTTTGAAACGATATAAATCATTCGATGAATTGAGCAAAACGATTGTACCGGAACTAAAAGTACTTTATCCTTCGGTGAAGTCCATATCCATTTCTCATGCTATTGAAACGACTGTGGATACAATACGTATGGATACCGTTACTCTTGCCGTATTAAAATTCGGCAAGCATCCCGATGTACACGAGAAAGATAAAATTGCAGAATGGCTTAAAGCACGTACAGGGGCTAAAAAGTTGAGGCTGATTACCGAATAATAAATAACAGACAGGAATGAAACTGAGAATTTTGATTATGGCTGCTTGTTGTCTCTTGGCATTGACCGGACAAGCGGATGAAGGGATGTGGATGCTGGGAAATCTGAATAAACAGACCCAAGAGGCGATGAAGGAGCTTGGCTTGCAGATGCCTGCCAGTAAGCTATATAGCCCCAAACGTCCATCATTAAAAGATGCCATTGTCAGTTTCGGAGGTTTTTGTTCAGGGGTAGTTGTTTCTGAAGATGGATTGGTGTTTACTAATCATCATTGTGGTTTTAGTAGTGTGCAACAACACTCTTCGGTGGAACACGATTATCTGAAAGATGGATTCGTTGCCCATAACCACCAGGAAGAATTGCCCAATCCTGAACTTTATGTTCGCTTTCTGTTGCGTACGGAGAATGTGACTAAGCGTGTACTTGGTGCGGTAGAGCCGGGGATGAGTGAGTCTGAGCGTACAAGTGCGGTAGATTCCACAATGTTGGCTATTGGTGAGGAAGTATCTCATAAAGATTCTACCTTGATAGGTATTGTGGATGCATATTATGCAGGCAATGAGTTTTGGCTTTCTGTTTATCGTGATTACAATGATGTCCGTTTGGTATTTGCACCGCCTTCATCAGTTGGTAAGTTTGGCTGGGACACAGACAATTGGGTTTGGCCTCGCCACACGGGTGATTTTTGTGTCTTCCGTATCTATGCCGACAAGCACAATCGTCCTGCCGATTACTCTCCTGATAATGTACCTTACCACCCCGAATATGTAGCTCCCATTTCACTTGCCGGTTATAAAGAAGGTTCATTTTGTATGACGATGGGGTATCCGGGTCGCACGGAGCGATACCTGTCCTCTTTTGGTATTGAAGAAATGATGAATAATACCAATCAAGCGCAGATTGATGTACGTGGTGTGAAGCAGGCTATTTGGAAACGTGAGATGGATGCCCGGGATAGTATTCGCATCAAATATGCCTCTAAATATGATGAAAGCTCTAATTACTGGAAAAACAGCATCGGCACCAATCTGGCAATCCGTAAGCTTCATATTTTAGAGAAGAAGCGAGACATGGAGCAAGAACTCCGTCGTTGGATTCAGCAGACACCTGAAGAGCGTGAGAAACTATTGCATCTGTTCTCCGATTTGGAGTTGAATTACAAGAGTCGCCGTGAAGCCAATCGTGCACAAGCCTATTTTGTGGAATCTTTCCTGAATGGACCGGAATTGATACAACTGGCCTTGACCATCCTTAATTTCGACTTTGAAGGCGAAGAAAAGACGGTGGTTGCGAATCTGAAAGGGATTGTAGAAAAATATGCTAACCTGGATTTAGAAATTGATAAAGAGGTATTCACTTCATTGCTGAAAGAATATCGTTCGAAAGTGGATTCAATCTATTTACCGGAGATCTACCAGACTATTGCAACAAAGTATAATGGCAATGACCGTACCTTTGTGGATAGTCTTTATGCGCATTCAGAGTTGATTACCCCGCGTGGACTGAAGCGTTTCTTAGAACAAGATACAACCTACCAGATCTATGATGATCCTGCCATGTCTCTGGGTATAGATATGCTTACGAAACTCTTTGAGACGAATATGCAGATGCAGCAGGCATCCAGCGAAATTGTTCGCAATGAACGCTTGCTGAATGCTGCCATACGTAGGATGTATGCTTCCCGCAACTTTTATCCCGATGCTAACTCTACCATGCGCTTGAGCTTTGGTACGGTATGCGGATATACACCGTTTGATGGAGCGGAATATGATTATTACACAACGCAAAAAGGTATTTTAGAGAAAGTCAAAGCCCATGTAGGTGATGTTGATTTTGAAGTACAACCGGAGATACTCTCTCTTCTCTCTTCCGGAGATTTTGGCAAATATGCCGATGAAAAGGGGGAAATGAAGGTTTGCTTTATTTCTAACAATGATATCACCGGCGGCAATTCGGGTAGCCCTATGTTCAATGCTAAAGGAGAACTTTTAGGACTGGCTTTCGATGGAAACTGGGAAGCCATGAGCAGTGATATTCTTTATGAACCAAAGATGCAGCGTACCATCGGAGTGGACGTACGCTACATCTTGTTCATGATTGAGAAGTATGGTAAAGCGGGGAACTTGATTCAGGAATTGAAGGTAAACAATTAGTCGATATTTTCCTATATCTCCTTGGGGAAGTATCTATTTACTTCCCGATAAGATTCCTGTATCAACATCCTTGTTATTGATTCTCCTGCCTTGATTGTTTTGTTTCTTTCCAAAGTCCAGGTTAAAGGAAACATTTACCATAAACATCGGACTTAGATTTTTGGAATATGCCAGTTGGCGATAGGGAGCCAGCTTTGAGAGGTTCTCTCTTTCATGCTCGTACTTCTTGGTGAAGGGGTTTAGCACTCCGGCGGATATACTCCATTTCTCCGTGTTATAGCCTGCCATGATGGTGTGTAGTTTCTCTTCTTTGGTCAGCGTCTCTCCCCATAGGGTATGATTGCTTGTATTCATTTCTGCCATTAGTACCCAGTTCTTGTACATTGCCATCAGATTGCCGCGCAGACCCACGTTGGTATGGGTGTGGGTATATGTGTTGCCATAACCGATAAAACGGTTCAAGAAAGGCGTAATTTTGATGGAGATATACTCTTTGTATGGTCGGATTTGTATAGCTGTCTCCAGATTAATCCGGTGGAAACCTTTATGATTCTCGGTAGTGCGGATAAAATGCCCGTCTTCATAGTAAGTATTCTCCATAATCGGTTTGTCATCATAACTATATCTTCCGAACAGATCAAGAGATATGTATTTGCTTTGCCAGCTGGCCGAGAGTGTGTTGGCATAGAATGTAACAGATTTCAAAGCAGGATTTCCTTTGCGGATTTGATACTTATCCATTGCCTGCGAAATGTCATTCAAATCGGATAAAGAAGGAGCATAGCCCGATACATATCCATTGTATCTGAAGAACCATTTTCCATGAATGGAATAGGATAGGCTTAAAGTAGGCTTGAATATATACTCCTCCGATGAGTGATTGTCTTGGCTGTTGTAAGTTCTCATGCCGCCGATACCTACAGTGTAGTTCAAGCCTTTTATTTGGGACTCGTACTCGGCAAAAAGATAGGTTTCTGCCGTATTCATCGTGATTTTATTGTCTATATTGCCCGAATATCTGTTTTGCAGATATGCCTGTGTATGCTTGATTCCACCTGTAAACTTGCCTTTATTGAATTGCTTCTCATAAATACCTTCGCCGATGACGGAGTATTTCCTCCCCTTTGTTTGCGAGTAGATATTTGTATCTTCGTTGCTCAGGTTCTTTTGCAAAAAGGTACGTTCGTTCTTGCTGTTAAGGTAAGAGGCCACTATATCTGCATAGATTGTTTGCTTGTTTTTCAGATTCGTCTGATAATAGATATCTAGAGAAGGAATCTGCATTTTAGAGGAAGTCAGGTCGGATATGGAGTAGGAGGTCTCACCCTCGTGCAAAGTACTGATTCTGTCCGACATGGAGTTGGGTGTATCGGTGTATTTGTTTCTGAGAGCGATGTTGAGGAAGTGCTTGTCGTTATCTTGGTAACTGTAATTCAGGTTGAAATTGACATCATCGTACTTTATCTTGGTAGGTTCACCAATCTCTTTGTTTTCCTGATAGGTTTCCGGAAAACGGAAGCTTTCATAGTTCTCGCGTGTCCATTTCAAGTCTCTTCGTCCCCAATATACGGTGGTGATGATAGCAGATTTGTTGAAGTTGTATTTGGCAGAGAGGTTATGTTCCCCATATCCTGTATCGGATACTCCGTTGGATAAATCAGCCGAGATATTCCCTCCGGATTCTTTTCTTTTCACGATGTAATTAAGTACTGCACCGGCATTTCCGTAGCGTGCTCCCGGATTGTCTATATATTCAATACGGATAATATCTGCCGGGCGGATGGCAGTTACTTCAGCTTGCGTAACTTCTACGCTGTTAATCCGGAGTTGCACATGATCTCCTCCCGGAAGTTTTATACTATTGTCTATCGGATTGATTATGATGCGTGCCAATTGCAAGTTTCTCAATAAGGTGAGCCCGTTGGAAGCTGCTTTGGTCTGTACCTCGGTAGGAAGAATAATCTGTCGGTCAGTCTTCTTGATTATAGGGCTGGCAGTGATGGTGATGCCTTCCAAAAGAATATTATTCGGGGATAAGCTCACTTCACCTAATTGCAAGTTTTCTTTGAGGTTGCGGATGGAAAGGTACGAATCAACATACCCGATGCATGAGATGTATAAAATGTAATCTCCGTCTTTTACCTCTTTTAGTAGAAAGTTCCCACCATTGTCCGTGGCGGCTCCAGTGATGAATGTAGAATCCTGTGCCATCAGTCTGACATTGGCATATTCTACGCTTTGGTTACTGCTTTCATCAATGACCTTACCTGTGATTTTGTTTGCTGCTGTTAAGGAGATGCACATAGATAATGCTCCTAGAATGATACTTAACTTTTTCATTTCTCTTATTTTTAGTGATTATTTTCGTTCCTTGAATAGGTCAAAGGTAAGGTGATAAAACCGGTAAAACGGTTTATATGTACCACTTAATAAAGTGCAATGCGTTTTGCAATTATTTGATAATTAGATGATTTGTAGGACCAGTTTATGAAAAAGTTTATATCGCTCCGTTGCAAGTTTATATATAAAGAGAAGTGCAAAAAAGTGCCTTGCTTTAGTTCCCGTTAACTAGTAAATATCTACTTTTGTAGAAATCTAAATTAGGTTTGCCCAAAGATGAAGAAAGACTATAAGAAAGTATTGATATACGGATTGGCTAGTTTGGCATGTCTGTTGATACTGGCAGCATGTAGGGACGATATATCGGTGCAGCACATGAAGATTGAGAAGGCAGAACAAATGATGCAGCAGAATCCGGAAGAAGCTATTGCCCTGCTTCAGTCCGTGAAAAACACCGAAATGTTTCCCGATTCACTGCGGGCACGGTTTGCGCTAGCCTTGGGACAAGCACACTTTACAGCCCATTGGGTGATGAACGAAGACTCTTTGTTGCCGTATGCCCTGCAATATTATGCGCGACCGGAAGTGGGCGACACCCAGCGGATACTACGTGCTTGTAAGTTATCGGCACATTATTTCTATGATAACGAGAGGTATAAAGAAGCTACCGAGATGATGGCTGAGGGAAGCCGCATTGCGGCTTTGAGTAATGATACAGCCGCTCGAATAGATTTATTGCGCTCTGTAGCTAATATAGGAGAAGGTAATGATGATTTCAAAGGTCTGATACAGTTGCAAAAACAGTTGATGGAAATAGATCCTGATACTACCCGGCGCTATTCCGATTACAACAGCCTTGCCGTGACGTACTTCTGTGAAAATTTGACGGACTCCGCATTACTTGCCCTTCATAACGCTTCTGAATGCTTGTACACATCTGCGGATTCCGTGCAAGCCCTGCATCATGTGATACGCAACTATGCTGATATACTGAGTGATGCCGGAGAGAATCGGGAAGCCATCAGTCTTCAAAAGCGTATTTTGCAGCAATATAGGGAAACAGGGCATCCATTTGAGTGTTTGTCTTATCAATCACTTTCGCGTTACTTTCTGAACTTGGGACAAATGGACTCTGCCCGCTATTATATGCAAAGGGCGGATAGTACACGTGTGCCTTATATAGATCAGGATTTGTCACTGAGCAACTATTACATGATACAAAATACGTTGATGGATTACGTTGAAAGCGGCTCTTTTAAGATTCGGGATATTGCGTTCTTCTCCAACCGGTTGTTTAACAACTTTATCCGTGACCAGCGAAAGATAGCGCAAAAAGGCAAAGAACAATTGTTACTTCAGCAGCAAAACATGAACCTGCAATTAGAGAAACAGAAAGAACGGACCTTTTTCGTGGGAGTCATTTCTCTTTGTATAATGTTACTATTCGCTGTTATTTGGTATTTACAAAGAAGAAAGCACTTGCTCATAGAGAAAGAAGAAGAGTTGGAAGCTTTGCGTCGTTTGCTGCACGAGGCGGCAGAGGATAACAGCGGTGGAAACGACAAGTTTGTCAAGAAGATGTTGCTCCAACAGTTAGGACTGATACGAATAGTAGCTACCAATCCCAGTTCCGACCATCAGGAACTGCTGGTACAAATGGGACGGATAGCTAATAAAGATATTGTAGCAGATGATTTACTCGTTTGGAACGACCTGTACAAGACTATTGATATGGTATACGATGGTTTCTATTCCCGTATCAGCCACAAGTATGGCAATCTCTTGAATGAAAAAGAATTGCAACTATGTTGTCTGTTAAAGTCTGACTTCTCCACTAAAGAGATCAGTGTTGTCATCCAGCAGAGCATACGCACAGTTTACCAGCGTAAGACGGCAATCCGGCAAAAACTCGGTATGGAAGAAAAGGAAGATATTGCCGGATTCCTAACCCCCCAGACCCCCTAAAAAGGGAGGGGAATACTTGGGATTACGAGATTCCTCTTATCCGATCGTCGAAAGCTGAAAGTGCAGCTTTGGCACCTTCGCCCATTGCAATGACTATCTGCTTGTAGGGAACGTTTGAAACATCTCCTGCGGCATATACTCCCGGAAGAGTAGTACGGCAAAAAGCATCAATCTTAATCTCGCCTATCTGAGTCATCTCCAGCATGTCACGGAAGGGGATACTATTGGCTGCCAGACCGATTTGTACAAAGATGCCATCCAAAGGATAGTCGCGTTCCTCACCCGTAAGGCGGTCTTTGACGCGGATAGCTGTTACCTTCTCTCCATTGCCCACTACTTTCGTAGTCTGTGAAGAAGTAAAGATCTCCACGTTTGGCAGACTGCGTGCTTTCTCCTGCAACACCTGGTCGGCTTTCAATGTATCGGCAAACTCAAAGACAGTTACTTTCTTGCAGATGCCTGCCAAGTCGATAGCTGCCTCAATGCCGGAGTTCCCTCCACCGACAACGGCTACGTCCTTACCTTGGTAGAACGGTCCGTCACAATGCGGGCAGAAAGCTACTCCGCGACCTATGTATTCAGCTTCGCCTTCTACATTCAGTTTGCGCCAGCTGGCACCTGTGGCGATGATGATTGCGGGGGCGATAAACGTTTCACCACCGCTGACGAATACTTTTTTATCTTTACCTTGCAGTTCTACTTTCTCTATCTTCCGATCTTCAAAAATCTCTACCGGATAATGTGTTATGTGGCTTCTGAGTGCATTGGTAAGCTCTGCGCCGGTAGTATGCGGAACAGAAATTAGATTCTCAATGCCTACAGTCTCCTTTACTTGTCCACCGATACGTTCGGCAATGATGGCTACTCGCAATCCCTTGCGGGCGGAGTAAATCGCTGCGGAAGCTCCGGCAGGACCGCCACCTAGAACTAGTGTGTCGAATTCCTTTTGAATGGGTGCTGTGCCTTCCTGCGGCATGCTTCCGAAGGCTTCTTCCAACTTCTGCAAAAGCTCTCCTAAGCTACCACGGCCTACGTGGAGTAGTTTGCCATTGGCATAAACGGAGGGTACGGCTTGTATCTTCAGCGCATCTGCTTCCGTCTGGAAGATGGCGCCGTCTATGGTTTCGTGGGTGATCTGCGGGTTCAGCAATGCCACGATGTTCAAGGCCTGTACAATGTCCGGACAGTTGGTGCAGGTCAGCGATACGTATGTCTGCAAATGTATAGGTCCTTGCAGTGCTTTAATGCGGCGGTCGATTGCCTCGTCAGGGAGATTTTTGCCCTTTCCATCGGCGTTTAATACGGCAAGCAGCAAGGAAGTGAACTCGTGTCCGCCCGGAATGGCACGGAAGATTATTCCGGTTTCCTTTCCTTCTTTTTCGAGTGTGAACTCAAGTTTGGGTTCGTCGGTTTCGGTCAACTTGCAGGATAGTTTATCCGAACAACCGGCTACGTCATTCAGGAAGTCTATAAGTTCTCTAGCCTGTTCGTGATTAGGATGGTAGGTGATGTGAAAGGTATAGTGGGATTCCAATTGCTGGAATATGCCCCGCACTTGGTCTAATATGCTTGTTTCTAACATGATGATCAGTTGTTTTGTTTGAAAAATATGCTTCTTTATCTTGTTGTAGATAAGGATGTTATCGTTACACATGGGTAGGACACGCTCGTATCCTCAGCTGGATACGCCCGTTTCTTCAGCTAGATACGCTCGTATCCTCACGTGGGGACGCCCGTATCCCCTTGTGGGGACAACCGTTTCCCCTAGTGGGTACGGCCGTATCTCCTAATGGTTACGGAGACTGTATCCGATGCCTATGAAAAAAGACTATCTCATTTCAGCTTCTCCCCCTTAATGGGAGAGAAGGATTGGGATAGTCTTTCAAGTATTTACCGTAAAGTACGGTTAGATTTTACCTACGAGGTCGATGCTCGGCTTCAAGGTTTCGCCTCCCTTCTTCCACTTGGCGGGGCAAACTTCGTTAGGATGGCTTGCCACGAACAGGGCAGCTTCTACCTTACGCAGCAACTCGTCGGCATTGCGGCCGATGTTGTTGTCCTGTATTTCGGCAATCTTGATTTTACCTTCAGGATTTACGAGGAAAGTGCCACGGTAAGCCATGCCTTCATCTTCGATCATAACACCGAATGCGCGGCTCAATACGCCAGTGGGGTCTGCCAGCATAGGGTACTTAATCTTACGGATGCTTTCGGATGCATCGTGCCATGCCTTGTGTACGAAGTGCGAATCTGTACTTACAGAATATACTTCTACACCCATAGCCTGGAATTGGTCGTATTTCTCAGCGATGTCCACCAATTCGGTAGGGCATACAAAGGTAAAGTCTGCCGGATAGAAGAAGAAAATGGCCCATTTGCCTTTTACGTCTTCGCTTGATACTGTTTTGAAACTTCCGTTTTGGAAAGCCTGAACTTTGAATTCAGGGAGTTGAGAATTGATAATCGGTTCCATAATCTTACTTATTAATAGGTTTAGTTTTTTGTTTTACCGATGCAAAAATATAGCATTTTTCTCCGGTAGAACAAAAAATCCGATTGAAAAGTTTTATGGGCCGATAGACAAAATCTATATAAGCACTTGCGTCGCCTTCAAGGATAACATCTCTTTGGGCACAGAACTCTGTATTTCTTTTGTAAGTGCATCCAGCAAAGTGTAGCGTACAAAGTTAGGATTAGTCAGCATTATAATCTGCCGTGTAGGGCAGGGAATGGCAAAGGAATGTACGAGCTTCTTTTGTATTTCATTCAGTTGCAGTACTGCCAATTCGGGGATAAAGGTTATGCCTTTACCGCTTTCCACCATGCGCATAAAGGTTTCCATGCTTCCTAGATGATAGGCCAGTTGGCTGGCACGAGCGCCTTTCAATTGGCAGAAACGTACCAACTGGTCGCGGAAGCAATGCCCTTCATCGAGTAGCCACAATTGCTCACTGGCCAGATCGGAAGTGCGGATAACCTCATTATTATAAAGAGGATTTTCGCTTGCCACGTATGCAAAGAATTGTTCGTAGAACAGGGCCGTTTGCTGGAATCCCTCCATTCCATCGAGGCTTGCTACAATACCTGCATCTATTTCCCCGTCTTGCAGGGCTTTCTTGATATCGTTTGTTTTCATCTCGATCACTCTGATATCCAATTGCGAGTATTTCTTCATCAGTTGCGGGAAGAAGCGGGGCAGCAGATAAGGAGCAATGGTAGGAAGTATGCCTAATCTGAAGGTTCCACTCAGTGAATGTTTTTCTTCTTCTATAATGTTTTTTATAAGATTGGCCTGAACTAATACTGTTTGGGCCTGTTTTAAGACCTGAATGCCGATGGGCGTGGGGCACACGGGTTGCTGGCTGCGGTCGAATATCTTGGTATCCAATTCTTCTTCCAGCTTCTGGATCATGGCACTCAGTGTAGGCTGGGTTACTCTGCAATATTCGGCTGCTTTGGCAAAATGACGGAACTGATCTACGGCAAGGATGTATTCTAATTGTTGTAAAGTCATTGTAAACAGGGCTTTTGACGGTGATACATAGAAATGGTCTATGCAAAGATAGAAATTATCTGTTTGACAAGTGTTACTATAGCCCTTATCTTTGCAATATCAAAACGAAAAACAGAATTTATTAATCAATTAAAACCATAGAATTATGAAGACTTTAGATTACTTGCATTTGAATGAGAACAAAGTAAATAACGTAGTATCTGCCTTACATCAACTGCTGGCCGACTTCCAAGTACACTATACCAACTTGCGTGGTTTCCACTGGAATATCAAAGGTCATGGTTTCTTCGTGCTGCACAGCAAATTCGAAGATCTCTATAACGATGCTGCCGAGAAGGTGGACGAACTGGCCGAACGCATCCTCATGCTGGGTGGCACACCCGAGAATAACTTCAGTCATTACCTCAAGGTAGCCCATGTGAAGGAAGTTTCAGGCGTAACCTGTGGTAGCGATGCCGTAGACCACATACTCGAAACCTACAACCACCTGATTGCCGAAGAACGCAAAGTGATAGAAGTTGCCGACGAAGCTGGTGATGTAGTAACTGCCGACCTGCTGACCGGTTATCTTAAGGAACAGGAAAAGATGATTTGGATGCTCGTTGCCTTCAGTACTTGCAGCTGCGAGAAGAAGTAACGATTGCTAAAGCCATAGCGTAGTAGTATTTTCAGGGTGATAAAGTGGAGAGGACTCCGTTTTATCACCCTGATTGTATTATTTCCGGAGGATGATGACCGTTACCGCTGCAATAATAAGTCCGATACCCACTCCGATACTTGCAGTAAATACTTCGCCGAAGATGAGGATACCCACGCAGACTGCTGTGACAGGCTCCATCGCTCCTAATACTGAGGTCAGTGTAGAACCTATGTTTTTGATAGCACGTACTAGTGCTAGGTTAGATATGACAGTGGGTACCAGTGCCAGCATCACGAGATTACCAAGCGTCACACGATTGGGAATAGGCTGCACGGCTATATCAGCTATCAGCATGCCGGTATAGAGAATGATGGCACTGAAAAGGAAGACGTAGAATGTCATCTTGAGCCCTTTCATTTCAAGGCTTTTCAGTTGGCTTACGGTGACCAAGTAGAGCCCATAGCCCAAAGCGGAGAGCAGGACGATAAAGATGCCGGTTGCCGTAATGCCGCCTGAGCTGTCACTTTGTGAGAGGAAGTAGACACCTGTGATGGCAAGTGCGATGGCACCCATGCGCCAGAAAGATTTCTTCTCACCGAAGAAGAGCATCATGATGAGTGTAGTGAATACCGGATACATGAAGTGCAGCGTAGTGGCTACGCCGCTTGCCATAAACTGATAACCCCAAAACAGGAATATGGCGGAGCAGTTGTAGAGTAATGCCAGTAGCATGAGGGGCAGTATCTCTTTGGAACGGATACGGAAGGATTGTTTATCAAGCATCAATATCCCTGCTAGTGCCAGCATGGCAAAAAGGAAACGGTAGAGTAAAATAGACCAAAATACCATTCCTTGGTGTATGGCAGGAACAGTAAATAAAGGAATAAGTCCGAAACTTGCGGAAGACAATAAACCGTATAGAAAACCGTTGATTTTGTTCATTGAATCAATAAAAGGTGATAGGGTGATAAAGTGATAGGATAATAGGGGTGATAAAAAGGATAGGGTGATAAGGTGAAGTAGTATTCCACTATCACTTTATCACCCTATTACCTTATTACTATTTATTTATTTCTTCTTCGGGGTTCTTCTTGCCCAGCCTTCTTCGCTGAAATCGGGTTCCGAGCCGCGAGGTTCATTTTTGCTGTCACCTCCTTGGAAGAATTGTTGCCAGTCGTCCTTTTTACCACGAGCACCGGTGTAGCCACGTTCTTCACGGCTGGGTTTGTCTTTCTTCTTACTGTCTCTATCAGGCTTACCGTTGCGTTTGCTGCCTGCATCACTTCGTTTGCCGTAAGAATCGCCGCTACGTTTTTCATCTTTGTAGCCACCACGTTTCTTGCCTTCAAAGTTGCCTTTGCCATAACCTCCACCATCGCTCTTGCGGTTGCTTCTGGGGGCACTTCCTTCTTCTCCGGCTACTTCAACAGAGACTTTGCGACCGTTCCAGTTGGCGCGGTTCAAGGACTGTACTACATTATTGGCTTCCTTCTCTTCTACTTCGAAGAAAGAGAACTTTTGCATCAAGTCGATGCGTCCCAGTTCTACACGTCCACGAGTAGTCTTGTTCAGCAAGCCGATGAGTTCGCTTGGGAAGAAATTATCCATCTTGCCCAGATTGATGAAGAGACGCTTGTAGCCGGGAGTTGCTTCGCGGGGTGTTCCTCCACGACGGTCGTCGCCTCGGCTGTTGCGTTCGCTGCGTTCTCCACGTTCGCTGCCGGTGGCTACTTCTATATCCTGCCGGTCGCGGTAGTATTCCAGGAAGCGGTTGAATTCGTGTGATACCATACGCTTTATCAAGTCTTCCTTGCTCAACCAGTCCAGTTTGCGGTAGATGTCGGGCATGAAGTCACCGATTTCTTCTTCGTTCACCTTTACTTTTTCGAGCTCGTCAATCACCTTCAGTAATTGCTTCTCGCAGATTTGTTTTCCGGTAGGCATGCCGCCTGCTTCGAACTTCTTGCCGATGATGCGCTCTATTTCACGCAACTTGCCTTTTTCGCGCAGGTTGATGATGGCGATGGAAGTTCCGGTTTTTCCGGCACGTCCGGTACGTCCGCTGCGGTGAGTGTAGCTTTCGGTATCGTCGGGCAGACCGTAGTTGATGACGTGCGTCAGGTCATCTACGTCCAGACCACGAGCGGCAACATCGGTAGCAACCAGTAGTTGCAAGTTGCGGATGCGGAATTTCTGCATCACGGCATCGCGTTGAGCCTGGCTCAGTTCGCCGTGCAGAGAGTCGGCATTGTATCCTTCCTGCATCAGTTTGTCGGCAATCTCTTGTGTTTCCTTACGGGTACGGCAGAAGATGATACCGTATATCTGTGGGTAGTAATCGGCAATGCGCTTCAAGGCGGCGTATTTATCTTTGGCATGAACGGTATAAACCACATGCTTCACGTTGTTGGTGCTTTCGTTCTTGCGTCCGATGGTTATTTCTTTGGCATCGTGCAGGTATTTCTTCGAGATGCGTGCGATATCCGGACTCATGGTAGCTGAGAAAAGCAGCGTATTACGCTCCTGCGGTACATCGGCCAGGATAGCGTTGATACTGTCAGTAAAGCCCATGTTGAGCATTTCGTCGGCCTCGTCCATTACTACATTCTGAATGGTAGTGAGAGAGACTGTCTTGCGCTCCATCAGGTCGAGCAATCGCCCCGGTGTGGCAACGATGATGTGCACGCCACGTTTCAAGGCGCGTATTTGGCTGTCGATGGACGAACCACCATATACGGGTAATACCCGCAAGCCATCTATGTATTTGGAGTAATCGTTCAAGTCGCCCGCTATCTGGAGGCAAAGCTCGCGTGTGGGGCAAAGAATAAGTGATTGGGGGATTCGGTTGTTAACGTTAATCTTCTGTATAAGCGGTAAACCGAACGCTGCGGTCTTTCCTGTCCCTGTCTGTGCCAGTGCTACTACATCATTATTTTCTCCTAAAAGGTAAGGAATCACTTCCTCTTGTACCGGCATGGGACTTGCATAACCCATTTCTTCAATGGCTCGGCGTATCTCCGGCGACAAGCCCAGCTCTTCAAATGTCTTCATTAAAATCTTGTATATCTTTATATTTCGGGTGCAAAGATAAGAGTTTTTTAGTGATTAGTGGTTAGTTATTAGTGATTTATTTATGTGATTGGCAAACAAATCACAAAACACTAACCGCTAATCACTCAGCAAGATACTTCTCAGTCTCTTCATTTCTTCTTTGCTTAATCCGATTCCCTTTCGCAAATAAGTATCTACATCGCCATATTTCCGTTCGGCTTCGTCTTTGGCGGCATTCAAAAAGTCTTCACGAGCCGAGAATACAGTGGTAATGGCTTCTTGCGAGCGTGCCGGAAGTTTATAAGCGTACTCTGAGGCACTTGGAATATTGAAATAATCATTGCTGAGACGGTAATCCTCCATAATGTTGTCTTCGTTCACACCGAGGGCGGCGAGTATAAGGGCGGATACGACTCCGGTACGCCCTTTGCCGGAAGAGCAATGGATGACAATCGGATAACTGTTTTTATCCAGTAAGATATCGAAGATTCTACGGTATTCTTTAGTATACTTATCGATGAGATCACGGTTCATTTGTTCAACCATCCGGTAGACGGTATCACTCTTAATTTTCTGTTCTTGAATACCTTTCAGGATGTTTTCCATATCGCCGGTGGCAATGGGGATATGTACGATATTGAACTCTTTTTGCAAAGTATTCTGCCTTTTCATTTCGGAGGCTTCACGTAAGTCGATAATGGTTTTGATACCTATATTCTTTAATTCTTTGCGTGAACAGCAGTCTACACTGTCTATTTCGGCCGAACGATACAGCATACCCCAGTGAATTATCTTCTTGGAAGGGTAGGACGTATAGCCGCCTAAGTCGCGGAAATTCTGGATACCGGGGATATTGATGTTACGGGTAGCGATCTTTACGCGGTATTTATCGGCAAATACAAGGCTGTAGTAATACCTCTGCGTCGGGTCTGAAGTAATGATAGTCATCTTCAGGTCTGAGACGTTTGCCATAGCGATGGGGTTATCCTCCGGAATGAAATCCGGATTCGTTGAGGCATATACCTTTACACTCCCTTGGGTGAGGGGAGCCATTTCCCATTTGACAATGCAATTTCCTACATTATTTTCTTCGCATACAACGGTTATGTGTGGAGCAGTGCCGCTGCAAGAGGGTAGTAGTATTGCCAAAGTCAGCCAATTCAACAGGTTCTTGTACATAATATGAAATCTCTCTAAAGTCGTTAATCACAAATATATGTAATTTCCTTACAGAGGATACCGGCAACGCAAAGGTTTTATATTTCTTTTTCTAACATTAATTTTTCTGCAAACTCTTTTGACACTGAGTTATTGAAACTTTTGCAAACTTCTGCCGAGAATTCAATACCGCAACGTACAATCTTGTCCCAAGTTACTTCGTCCATCGCATTCAAATCATCGTAGCGAACATTGTATTTCAACAAGCCATAGATGATGCCTGCATTGAAATTATCGCCTGCACCAATAGTGCTGACTGCCTCTAACGGTGGAATATTGTATTCTTTGTTGATAGCTTTGGTGCGGAGCGATATATGATCGGCGGCAAAGGTACAAAGAAAATTAGGACAATAGAATTTGATTTTATTCTTGTAGATCTGGTCGGCATCACGCAAGTTATACATATAAAAGAAATCTTCTTGTGATCCGCGTACAATGTCGGCATATTCCAGATTCTCAATGATAGTGGGTGCCAGCTTGATGGCCTCTTCCTTGTGCGACGAGCGGAAGTTGGGATCGTAATAAACAATAGCCTTCTTTTCACGGGCTTGCTCGAGCAATTCTACTATCTTATCGCGCAGAACAGGGTTCAGGGCGTAATACGAGCCAATCATAACAATATCATCTTCTTCCAGCTTTGGGTAGACAACATCCAGACGTTGTTTGGGGTAATCCCTGTAGAAGATGTATTCCGCATCGCTCTTGTCGTTTAGGAAAGCGAGTGATATGGGAGATTTCCCGTCAGGAAATACGTTGATGTGATCGGTAGGTATATTATTGTCACGCATGAATTTCAGGATGATATTACCTACGTGGTCATTGCCCGTTTCGCTGATGAAGCTAACGGGTATGCCTGTACGTCCCAATGAGACAATACCGTTGAATACCGATCCTCCCGGAACAGCCACAGTGGGCTCTTCTCCGCGGAAAATAATATCTAATATGGTTTCTCCAATGCCGATTACTTTACGCATAGTGATCTTGATTTTTCTCCCAAGTAACCGCCATGATGACGCTTAGAGTAGTCTTCGATTGTAAATTCGGTTTGTTTCATGGTTTGTACTACCAGTATATCGCCAATGACGGTCATAGCGGTAGTCGAAGTGGTAGGAGTCATTCCCAACGTGCAAACTTCTTTAGGACTGCCGGTGCTGAGGCATACATTAGACTCATTGGCTAATGGACTATCCGGGTTACCTGTGATTACGATGAACTTCAGGTTCGGATTCAAGTTATGAGCCAGACGGGTCAGCTCCACGATTTCACGAGTTTTGCCTGAATTGGAAATCAACAATAGCAAATCGTTTTCTTGTAGGATGCCGAGGTCGCCATGTTGTGCTTCGCTAGGGTGTAGGAATACAGAAGGAATACCTGTAGAACAGAAAGTTGTAGCAATATTCATCGCTATTTGTCCTGCTTTTCCCATACCGGAAGTCACTAATTTGCCTTTCTTGTGATGTATTTGCTCTACAATAATGTCTACTGCTTTTTCGTAGGCGTCTGTCACAGGAATGTTCAAAACGGCTTGTGCTTCTTTCTGCAAAAGCTCTTGAATGGATTCAATCATTATGCTTGAATTTGGTTAGTAGTTAGGTTATAGCCCACAAATATCTGCAATTTTCCATAAACGGCAATAGGTTTTATTGTATTTTTATTTCAGTTTGCACTATCTTTGCACCTCCAAATTGTTTGAAAGGTCATAATGAAGAAGTTAAAAGAAGAAATGCAGTTAGCATACAATCAATATACATTGCCGAACGGATTACGTATTATTCATGAACCGTCACTTTCTAAAGTGGCTTATTGTGGCTTTGCCGTAGATGCCGGTACGCGCGATGAACTGGAAAATGAGCAGGGTATGGCGCACTTTGTGGAACATCTTATCTTTAAAGGAACACAGAAACGCAAAGCCTGGCATATATTGAATCGCATGGAGAATGTGGGTGGTGACTTGAATGCTTATACTAATAAAGAAGAGACGGTAATCTATTCTGCCTTTCTTACCGAGCATTTCGGACGGGCTTTCGAATTGCTGACGGATATTGTATTTCATTCTACTTTCCCGCAGCGGGAGATTGAAAAAGAAACAGAAGTTATCATAGACGAGATACAATCTTACGAAGACAATCCTTCCGAACTGATATTTGATGATTTCGAAGACTTGATATTTCGTGGACATCCATTGGGGCGTAATATTCTTGGTAACCCCGAGCAATTGAAGACTTTCCGTAGTGAAGATGCGGCTGCGTTCACTTCCCGTTTCTATCGTCCCGGGAATATGGTTTTCTTTGTACTGGGTGATTTGGATTTTAAGCAAGTGATACGTTGGGCTGAAAAATTGTTAGCGGATATTCCGGCAGTTACAACAGATAATCGCCGTACTCCACCACCACTTTATATTCCTGAGCAGCTTGTGGTACCTAAAGATACTCATCAGGTGCATGTCATGATAGGTGCCCGTGGCTATAATGCTTACGAAGATAAACGGACAGGGCTCTATCTGCTGAATAATATCCTGGGTGGTCCCGGTATGAACAGCCGGTTGAATGTTTCCCTTCGTGAGCGTCGCGGTTTGGTTTATAATGTTGAATCCAACCTCACCTCTTATACTGATACAGGAGTTTTCTGTATCTACTTCGGTTGTGATCCTGATGATGCTGATCTTTGTACCCGGCTCGTGTATAAGGAACTAAAGCGTATGCGTGACGTTAAGATGACTTCTTCACAACTCGCTGCCGCAAAGAAACAATTGATAGGGCAGATCGGCGTAGCATCGGACAATAACGAGAACAATGCGCTAGGCATGGGTAAAACTTTTCTTCATTATCATAAATACGAAACTTCCGAAGCAGTGTTCCAACGTATAGAACAACTAACCCCGGAAGTTCTGTTAGAAGTGGCAAACGAAATGTTTGCTGAGGAGTATCTCTCTACACTTATTTATCGGTAGAGCCATTCTACTCGATTATTTAAATACCTGCGTCATCGGACGTCCTATCCACACTTGTGGCTGTTCTAACTCGAAAATGTGGGCTATAGTGGAAGCTACATCAAACTGCATCATACTTTCATGAAATTTCATCCCTTGTTTTACGTTTTTGCCGCAGATGATGAAAGGTGTTTGCATCTCTTGCATGGTTTTTCCACCATGGCCTTTCTGTATACCTCCGTGGTCAGCGGTGATAATAAAGATGGTTTCTTTTAGCATGCCTGCATCCTTTACAGCTTGCACAATACGGCCGACGTAAGTATCCAGTTCTTTCAATTTGGCATAATATTCGGGTGTATCATGTCCTGCCTGATGTCCTACATGGTCGGGGTTGTCAAAGCATACGGCAAGTAAT
>NZ_JASLER010000066.1 GCF_030151085.1 Bacteroides sp.
GGTTCTTCGTCACTTTAGGTGCATTTCCACTTGTTTGTTATGCTCTTTTATTTGTAGCTAACCGCTTGATAAGCTGTAATATAGTCTGTTTAAAAATTGTAGATGTGCTTGAAAATTAGTAACTTTATAGCTGACCAAAGCTTGAAGTACTCATGATTCAAAACACATCTACATATAGCAAAGTTACTACTAATTTATCCAAGGTTGCTAATAAAAGTCGGGAAAAGTTCTCTACATTCTCTTTTACACTCCATATTCCCGGTTATCATCAGTATAACATCTCTCAAACAGGTCGTTCTTATTACATAGAACTATCCCGTATTAGTAAAGGATCTCATTGTCCTAAATGTGGTTGCTATAGTAAAAGTATTCATAGTCACTATATGCGTCAGCTTCAGGGGCTGGAAGTTTTTGGTCATCCATTAACCCTCTTAGTCAGAACTCGTAAATTCCGCTGTAAAGACAAGCGTTGCTGCTGCCATATCTTCAGCGAGTCCCTTTCAGGCTTGGCTTCTTCCTATGCAAGGAATACTTTGGAAGTGGAGAATCGTATTCGTCAAGTGTCTTTAAAAACCAGCTCCCGTATAGCCACAGAACTTCTTTCCCAACAAAATATTTCCTGTAGCCAATCCTCTTGTTTGCGTCGTGTTATCCCTCCCGGTCCCCAAGAAGTAGCTGGCCCTCTTCCCGTGGCTATAGGAATAGATGATTTTGCCCAAAAGAAAGGACATATTTACGGAAGCATTGTCATGGACCAAATCACACATCGTCCTCTTGCAATAATTCCCGGCCGGGAAGGAGACGAATTAGAACGTTATTTATGCCACAATCCTCAAATTCAATATATAACCCGTGATCGCGGCAGATGTTTCATCGAAGCCATCAACCGTATTCTACCCGGAGCAACTCAAATATGCGACAGATTCCATTTGATAAAGAATATGGTCGATTCCATGACAGAAGAAATAGCTTCTCTATCCCGATTGGCTACGGGTAAACAGACTTATCAGTATCCTTCGATTGAGGAATGTCGGATAAAAATTATGGAATCTCTTTTTAGTTTGGGAGAAGCCAAACATCGGCATAAACTAAATTTATTTATAGCTGCCGATAACTGTATAAGAAAAGGTATGAGTATCAGGGAGACGGCAGACCAACTAGGAGAATATTCACAAGTCATCTGGCGTTTGCTACGCCATCATACAGGAAAAGATTATATGTCATCTGAACAGAAAAGTATCTTGAAGTATGCTGATGAACTTGCCTCTGAAATCAGCCATGGGTGTTGTGAACTCAAAATGCTAAAAAAGAGAATGATAGATAAAATGAGCCCTTTATCAGTGGAGCATGCAACCGTGGGAATCAGAAAGCAGATTGGTATACAGAAATGTGAAGTCAAAGCATATAATAAGGAGCTAAGAAAGAAAAAGCATATGAAACATCTATCTGCAAAAGAGATACAACATTTTATTCTTACCGGAATATGCTCAACGCAACAAATGGAAAACCTTTTGAAAAATACGGCTATCAGACAAATCATAGTATTATGTAAGCAGTTTCGAGAGATGATAAACGGGAATCCTAAGCAGCTTAGTTTGGACAAATGGATAAAAAAAGCAATGAATTCTGACTCGCAGGCTATGAGGAGATTTGCAATGGGAATAAAGTGGGACCAGCAAGCCGTACAAAATGCTATGGATATATACTTAAATAATGGATTATTGGAAGGAACGGTTAACAAGATAAAATGTATTAAGAGACAAATGTTCAATAGGGCAGGCTATGCGTTATTATATGAGAAACTTGTAGCTTTCAAAACGTAAAATTGCACCTAAAGTGACGAAGAACCAAAACAAACTTTGTGTAGAGTGGGCTGATCCGGAACTGAGAGCTAGAAAATGTTCATGTTGAGCGGACAAACAAAAAGCAGATAATGTTTTCACATTACCTGCTTTCCGTTTGAGCCTCTTGTCGGATTCGAACCAACGACCCCGAGATTACAAATCACGTGCTCTGGCCAACTGAGCTAAAGAGGCGGGTGGGTAAGCTTTCTATATCGCGCCGCTACAACCAACTACCTTTGCTGCGATCAAGCCCTGGAGGATTCGAAGGGAGCTGGCCGTATAGGACTTACCCGTTTTTTGTTTTGCGGTTGCAAAGGTAGGCATTATTTTGAAACCTGCAATACCTACCCCTAACTTTTTTCAACTTTAACAGGTAGACAAGGCGTTACATACAATATTATTTATACCTTTGCGCATTATTTCGTAGAAAGATGACAGAAAATAGAGGTTACATGCAACGATACGCGATGCTGTTTGGCACATACATGGGTGGATACTGGATTTTAAAATTCATTCTCTTTCCCTTGGGGATGGCAGTTCCTTTTTTATCCTTCCTTTTCATAGGGCTCACTTTGGGAGTACCTTTTATGGGATATTATTATACCCGAATGTACCGCAATCAGGTATGTGGAGGTTATATCAGCTTTCCCCACGCATGGATATTTACCGTTTTCATGTATATATTTGCCGCCTTGCTTACTGCTGTCGCACATTACATTTATTTCCAGTTTATCGATCATGGATATATTATTAATTCCATAGAATCACAGATCAATCTGCTTGCTCAAAGCCGCATTCCGGGAACAGAGGAATATATCAAAATGTATCGTGACATGTTGGAAACAGCACGTACATTGACTCCAATAGATATCACGATTGAAATGGTATCATTTAATGTCTTCTTCGGTTCGTTGATGGCAATTCCGACTGCGCTGTTTGTTATGAGACGGAAAAAGACAGAACGGATTTAAATAAGAGAAAAAACAATAAAGTAACCAAGTAACATAAATCATAAAAAGCTAAATCGTAAATCAATGGATATCTCAGTTGTTATACCGTTATATAATGAAGAAGAATCTCTTCCCGAACTGTTCGCATGGATTGAACGGGTAATGAAAGCTAACGGATTCTCCTACGAAGTGATTTTTGTGAATGATGGAAGTACAGACCGTTCCTGGCAAGTCATCGAACAACTGCAAAAACAGGCACCGGACATAGCACGAGGCATTAAGTTCCGCCGCAATTATGGTAAATCACCGGCATTGTATTGTGGTTTCGAGCAGGCTCAAGGCGATGTTGTCATTACTATGGATGCCGACCTGCAAGATAGCCCTGACGAAATACCAGAACTATACAACATGATAACCCAAGATGGTTATGATTTGGTTTCAGGTTGGAAACAAAAACGTTACGATCCGCTATCCAAGACCCTGCCTACCAAACTTTTCAACGCTACTGCCCGTAAAGTCTCCGGTATTAAGAATTTGCACGATTTTAATTGTGGACTGAAAGCATACCGCAGAGATGTTATCAAAAATATAGAGGTATACGGAGAAATGCATCGCTATATCCCCTATCTCGCTAAAAATGCCGGTTTCAACAGAATCGGCGAAAAGATAGTGCAGCACCAAGCCCGTAAATACGGAACAACGAAATTCGGCCTTAATCGTTTTGTGAATGGCTATTTGGATTTGATATCTTTGTGGTTCCTCTCCAAATTCGGTATCAAACCCATGCATTTCTTCGGTTTGCTGGGTTCATTGATGTTCGTATTAGGTTTTATCGCCGTAATTATAGTAGGAGCTACCAAACTATACTATATGCACCATGGCATGCCCTACCGACTCGTAACAGATTCTCCTTACTTCTACCTCTCGCTAACATCCATGATTATCGGTACACAATTGTTTGTAGCAGGATTCCTCGGAGAACTGATTTCACGTACCGCACCAGAACGAAACAAGTATCAAATAGAGAAAACGATTTAACAATGAAAAGCTTAGTCAGACTTATCATATTCGGCGCTATTCTTTGCCCCATTATCAGTATCGTGGTTTCCTGTTCGGAAGAGGCGGATTGTTCTATGGCTACCCGTGCCATGGTACAATGCTATATTTATACAATAGACCCTGAAACTAAGACCGTAAAGAACGATACGCTCGATTCTCTAACGGTGACTGCTTGGGATACGGATTCCATTATCATCAACAACCAGAAAAAGGTACATGACATCTCATTACCTTTAAGATATACGGTAGATTCTACCAAACTGGTTTTCCGATATAGCAAAACTAGGGTTGATACGCTAGTCATCAAACATACTAACACGCCTTATTTTCTATCAATGGATTGCGGCTATCAGATGAAGCAAGCTATCACAAGCATCCAAGCTACCCGCCGCGTCCTCGATTCCATCTATGTGTCAAATAATGAAGCCGGTATCTATGGAAGGGAAAATCTTAAATTATTCTATTAGCCTGGCACTTTGCCTACTGATGTCTTTCCCTTTGCAGGCACAGACTCGCAATACCTCTAACCCTCAAGGAAGAAGTAACCGCCCCCAGACTGCTGAGAAGAAAAAGACAACAGAAGAGGTGAATTATCCGCTTTACAACGGTGTTTCAGTCGGTGTGGACTTATGGGGAATTGGAAGTAAGGTTCTTGGAGGAGATTTTTTAAGTACTGAGGTCGCTGTAGATGTAAACCTCAAAAACCGCTTCTTTCCTATAGCGGAAATCGGCTATGGAAAAACAGACACATGGAACGACAAAGGCACACATTATAATAGCGGTGCCCCCTACTTCCGAATCGGCATGGATTACAATGCCCTTTATAAGAAAAAGCACGGCCACATGTTACTTGTAGGTTTGCGCTATAGCGTTACCAGTTTCAAATATGATGTGGAAGCTCTTGCAATTGATGATCCGATCTATGGAGGAGTCATAGGAAATCCGAACTTGGAAGACGGAATATGGGGAGGAAGTTTGCCGTATAATCATAAAGGAATGAAAGGTTCTATGCAATGGGCAGAATTCTGCGTAGGTATCCGTGCTCATATCTGGAAAGAGCTGTATATGGGATGGGCATTGCGATTTAAATTCAAATTGTCAGCATCAACCGATCAATATGGTGATCCGTGGTATGTACCCGGGTTTGGCAAATACGGTTCGAATACTACGGGAATAACTTATACAATAACCTATAAACTACCCTTCTGAAACAATGACAGGATTTGAAATTTGGCTGTTGGCTTTAGGACTTGCGATGGATTGCTTCGCCGTTTCTATAGCCAGCGGAATCATATTGAAACGCTTACAACTACGTCCCATGTTAGTGATGGCACTCGGCTTCGGCTTTTTCCAAGCTCTTATGCCCTTGCTTGGATGGATAGGTGCCAGTTTTTTCAGTCACTTGATAGAAAGCGTAGATCACTGGATCGCTTTTGCCATTCTTCTTTTTCTTGGCGGACGCATGGTATTGGAATCTTTTAAAGATGAAGATTGCAAACAAGAATACGATCCTACAAGCCTTAAAGTAGTATTGGCATTGTCAGTAGCAACCAGTATTGATGCGTTAGCGGTAGGTGTTTCGTTCGCATTCTTAGGAATTAAAGATTGCTCGGCAATACTACCTCCGATTTGCATTATAGGTTTTGTATCATTTGTCATGTCTATGATAGGTTTGATATTCGGAATTCGGTTCGGTTGCGGCATTGCACGCAAATTACGGGCAGAGCTTTGGGGAGGTATTATCCTCATCCTTATCGGAATCAAGATTCTGATTGAGCATTTATTTTTCAGCTAACATTCTATCTAAACACTTTGATTATGGATAAGAAAATACAACGGAACTTTTTATGGATCGCCCTATTGGTGTTGGGTACAATCTGGATACTTGCCCGCCACAACCGAACCATTCCTTATCAAATAGATAATGGTTTGATATTCGGTACAGTCTATAAAGTTACATATCAATATGATGACGATCTGAAAGAAGAAATAGAAGCGGCGCTCAAACGCTTTGACGGTTCGCTGTCTCCTTTCAATGATACAGCTACCATAACCCGGGTAAACCACAACGAAGATTTTGTTCCTGATTCTTTCTTTATCAATGTTTTCCGTCGTAGCATAGAGATTTCTAAAGAAACCGATGGTGCATTTGACATTACCGTTGCTCCGTTGGCAAATGCCTGGGGATTCGGTTTCAAAAAAAGAACTTTCCCCGATTCTACCATGATTGATAGTTTGCAGGAAATCACCGGCTACGCCAAAGTCAAGTTATCCGCAGAAGGAAAGGTCATAAAGCAAGATCCACGCATTATGCTCTCTTGTAGCGCCATAGCCAAAGGATATGCCGTAGATGTCATAGCACAACTATTAGAGCAAAAAGGTATTCGTAACTTCATGGTGGACATAGGTGGAGAAATTGTTGTTCGTGGTGAAAATCCTAAAAAAGAGCTTTGGCGAATTGGCATCAATAAACCCATCGATGATTCTTTATCCGTCAACCAAGAGTTACAAACAGTTCTGAGTATCACCAATATAGGTATGGCAACCTCTGGTAACTACCGCAACTATTATTACAAAGACGGAAAGAAATATGCACATACCATCGATCCACGCACTGGTTATCCGGTACAACATAATATCCTTTCTGCTACCGTTATAGCCCGCGATTGCATGAGTGCCGATGCATACGCTACCGCCTTCATGGTAATGGGACTGAAAGAAGCTGAACAATTTGCCAATGCGCATCCGGATATTGATGCCTGCTTTATATATAGCGATGAAAACGGCAAACTCCAAACCTTCTTAACCAAGGGTATGGAGAAATACGTAAATAAATAAGCATTCTTTATTTATAGAAGACAAAGTATACTGCAAGTACCAAACAAATAAAAGCGGCGAAATGATTCCAATGCAACGTTTCGCCTTTAAACAGTACTGTCGTAAATATCGTAAAGATAATCAAAGTAATCACTTCTTGAATAACTTTAAGTTGCATCAGCGAGAATGGACCTCCATTCCCTAAAAAGCCCATTCGGTTGGCAGGTACTTGGCATGAATACTCAGCCAATGCAATCACCCACGAAAAGAGCACAACCGCAAAAAGCGGCCAGTTGGAAATCACTTTTGTTTCCTGTAGTTTAAGATGTCCGTACCAAGCAAATGTCATAAAGATATTGGATACGATCAATAATAAAATGGTATAAAATGCTTTCATTTATAAAAGATAATAAGTTGGATACTATTTTTCTATTCCTTACTCTCTATTTTCAATCTAACCGGCAACAATTCTTCTTGCACATTCGTCATGCTACCCCATAAGCTATAACGTGCTTCCGGATTCATTGCTTCCAATTGTTTCAAAATGCCTTTCATGGTACTACGACTGGATTGTGACTCGTAAGGGCAGTTTTTCACTTGTTTACGATACCCCCTCACCTGCGCCATTTCTATCAGATCTGACTCATGCACCAAACACATCGGACGAATAATCATCATATCGAATTTCTTCATTACCAGACGTGGCGGCATAGAACTGAATGCACCTTGATAGGTAATATTCATCAACAATGTCTCCAATATATCATCCATGTGATGTCCTAATGCTATCTTGTTGCATCCATTTTCCTTAGCTACCGTGAACAAGGCCTTACGACGATTCCATGAACACAGGAAGCAAGGGGATTTACGAGAATCGGTAGTAGCATCAAATTCTGTTTCATAAATCACAAAAGGGACTCCAAACGACTCCACATACTCCTTTAAATACTTTATATCGCTTTGATAAGGAATATTCTTCATCACCACATGCACAGCTACCACCGAAAACTTAGGTTTAAAAACACGTGCGCGCTTAGCCAGTAGCTCAACTAAAGCCAAAGAATCTTTACCTCCGGAAAGACCTATCAGAATTTTATCTCCGTCTTCGATCAATCCGTATTCCACCACACCTTTGCTAAACCGCTTCTCTATGCGGCGTATCATCTTCTCTTCTTCGGTAAATTGTGCCATATAAAACAGTTAATTTTCATCTCTCTATTCCGGTTCCCCACATAATGCAAGAATCGGCTGCAAAAGTAAGCGAAAAGAAGCATTTAAAGAAGAATTAACATAATAGAATTATGGAATTCTGCTTTATTCCCGATTAATTTGTATTTTTGAACTCCTAAAGATAAGTAAACAAAGCAAATATGAAAAAAAAATATATCTTCTTTCTCCTATTGAGTCTTTTAAGTATCACAGCCTCTGCACAAACACTGGCAGAAGCCAAAGACTTTTATGAGAAAGGGCAATATGAAAAAGCTAAACCCATTTTCAAGAAATTCGTCAGCTCGCAACCCGCCAATGGCAATTATAATCTGTGGTACGGAGTATGCTGTCTCAATACGGGTGAACCTGTCGAAGCTCTGAAGTATTTAGAAACTGCTGTAAAGAAGCGTATTCCAAGTGGTCAACTCTACTTAGCACAGAACTATAACGATTTATACCGTTTCGATGAAGCCATCCAAAATTATGAAGAATACATTTCCGATCTTAACCGAAGAAAACGACCTGCCGAAGAAGCGGAAAAATTATTAGAGAAAACCAAAGCCAACTTACGCATGCTGAAAGGCGTGGAAGAGGTTTGTTTCATCGATAGCTTTGTTGTAGATAAAAAGAACTTCTTGGATGCATATAAAATTAGTCCTGAATCAGGCAAATTATTTATGTACAATGCCTATTTCAAAGACTCAGATAAGAAAGGCGGCACGGTATACGAAACAGAATTAGGCAATAAAGTCTACTATAGTGAACAACAACCGGACGGAACTCTAAGCATACTTTCTCGCAATAAATTGCTGGATAATTGGAGCAATGGAAGTCTGCTTCCCGGAAGTATTAACGAAGCAATCAATGCCAACTATCCATTCGTACTTACAGATGGAGTAACCATTTATTATGCGGCAGATGGTCCGTCTTCAATAGGTGGATATGATATATTCGTCACTCGTTACAATACAAATACTGATTCTTACCTGACACCTGATAACGTCGGGATGCCATTCAATTCGCCGTATAACGATTATATGTATGTGATCGACGAGTTCAATGATCTGGGTTGGTTTGCATCCGACAGATTTCAACCGGACGATAAAGTTTGTATTTATGTTTTCATCCCCAATTCGTCCAAACAAGTCTATAATTATGAAAGTATGGATTTAAAGAAGCTAGTTCAATTAGCAGAAATACATTCCATAAAAGACACATGGAAGGATGCCAGTGCCGTAAAAGCAGCTAAAGAAAGGCTTAAAAACATAGGCAACGAAAAACAACAGACAACCAAGAACTATGATTTCGAATTCATTATTGATGATCATACAACATACTACCAGCTAAGCGATTTCCGTTCTCCGCAAGCCAAAGCTTTATTCAGTAAATACAGCCAATTAGAGAAAAGCTATAAGCAACAATCCACCAAGTTAGAAGATATGCGTACATGGTATTCACGTGCCAGTGCAGATGAAAAGGCAAAAATGTCGGCAGCAATTCTTGATTTAGAAAAAAATATACAGCAAGTATCCGCACAAATGAAAGATACCGCTATACAAATTCGCAATTTAGAAAAACAAACCATCAAATAAGACAAGCTATGGATATACTAATCATTACGATACTGATTATCGCAGCAGTTATTCTGTTTTTAGTGGAATTATTTATAATTCCGGGTATCAGTGTTGCCGGTTTTATGGCCGGAGGCTGCATTATCTTTGCCAACTATTATGCTTTTGCCTATATGGGAACACTGGAAGGCTTCATCACGCTTGCAGTATCTGCCATAACCTGCACAGGTTCGTTAGTTTGGTTTATGCGTTCCAAAACACTGGATAAGCTAGCATTGAAAAAGGACATCACCTCTAAGGTGGATCGTAGTGCCGAAGAGAAAGTTAAAGTCGGAGATACCGGTATTACTACTACACGGCTGGCACTTATCGGTTATGCCGAAATCAATGGAAACATTGTAGAAGTAAAGTCTATGGATGGTTTTCTAAATGAAAAGACCCCCATCATAGTAAGCCGTATCACAGATGGCGTGCTTCTGGTTGAAAAATTTAAAAACTAATATTCACTTAATACTTGACAATTTATGGATCCGAGTACTTTGTATTTAACGGCTTTCCTCGTAGTGGGAGGCATTATCTTTTTGGTTCTATTTTTCCATTATGTACCATTTTTCCTGTGGCTGTCCGCCAAGGTTTCGGGAGTTAATATTTCGTTGGTACAGCTATTCCTTATGCGCATTCGTAACGTACCTCCATACGTTCTCGTACCCGCAATGATCGAGGCTCACAAAGCCGGTTTAAAAACAATTACCCGCGACGAACTAGAAGCGCATTATCTCGCCGGAGGACACGTCGAGAGAGTAGTGCATGCCTTAGTATCCGCTTCTAAAGCCAACATCGAACTTCCTTTCCAAATGGCAACTGCTATCGACCTTGCCGGTCGTGACGTATTCGAAGCCGTGCAAATGTCAGTAAACCCTAAAGTGATTGATACACCGCCGGTAACAGCAGTAGCTAAAGATGGTATTCAGTTGATAGCCAAAGCCCGTGTTACGGTACGTGCCAATATCCGCCAGTTAGTGGGTGGAGCTGGTGAAGATACTATCCTTGCACGTGTAGGTGAAGGTATCGTTTCTTCTATCGGTTCATCCGAAAGTCACAAGACTGTATTGGAAAATCCGGATTCTATATCTAAGTTAGTGCTCCGTAAAGGCTTGGATGCCGGAACTGCATTCGAAATCTTATCCATTGATATCGCTGATATTGACATAGGTAAGAATATCGGTGCCGCCCTGCAAATAGACCAGGCAAATGCCGATAAGAACATTGCCCAAGCTAAAGCAGAGGAACGTCGTGCAATGGCAGTAGCTAGTGAACAAGAAATGAAGGCTAAAGCACAAGAAGCCCGTGCCAAGGTTATCGAAGCAGAAGCAGAAGTTCCTAAAGCTATGGCGGAAGCATTCCGTAATGGTAATTTGGGAATCATGGACTATTATCGGATGAAGAATATCGAAGCCGATACCTCCATGCGTGAAAACATTGCAAAACCTACCACCACGCCTAACCAACCGTTAAGCAAATAACCGGGAAAATAACAGATGAAAATGCCGGCACCGGTGAACAGAAACCGGTTTCCGGCGTTTTCTTTTTATATACGAATTAACTAATCATCCTGTAGTATGAAAAAATATTTTGCATCTTCCGAACTAATTATCAATGACGACGGTTCAGTATTTCACCTCCACGTAAAACCCGAATGGCTGGCTGACAAGGTCATCTTAGTAGGCGATCCCGGACGAGTAGCTTTAGTTGCTTCTCATTTTGAGAACAAAGAATGCGAAGTAGAGAGTCGTGAATTTAATACTATCACCGGTACATATAAAGGCAAACGGATCACAGTAGTATCTACAGGTATCGGCTGTGACAATATCGATATAGTAATGAATGAGTTGGATGCTCTGGCAAACATCGATTTCCAAACGCGCGAAGAAAAACCCCAATTACGCCAATTGGAACTGGTACGAATTGGTACTTGCGGTGGTTTGCAGCCCTATACTCCTGTAGGGACTTTTATCTGTTCTGAGAAATCTATTGGACTGGATGGCCTGCTGAACTTCTACGCCGGACGTAATTCGGTTTGCGACCTGGCATTTGAACGTGCTTTCTTGAACCACATGGGATGGTCAGGTAATCTATGTGCCCCTGCCCCTTATGTAATTGATGCTAATGCCGAATTAATAGACCGCATTGCCAAAGACGATATGGTACGTGGCGTGACGATTGCTGCTGGTGGATTCTTTGGCCCACAAGGGCGCGAACTTCGCGTTCCACTCGCCGATCCACATCAAAATGATAAGATTGAGAAGTTTGAGTATAACGGTTACCGCATCACTAATTTCGAAATGGAGAGCTCCGCATTAGCAGGTCTGAGCCGATTGATGGGACACAAAGCCATGACAGTTTGCATGGTGATTGCCAATCGCCTGATTAAAGAAGCTAATACAGGATATAAAAACACGATTGATACTCTAATCAAAACGGTGTTAGACAGAATTTAATCCAGTATTCCACCTATATAAACAAAACATCTCTTCCTCTTATTTGAGGAAGAGATGTTTTGTTTATATATCACCTCAAAGAATATTCTTAAATATACTTGCTGATAGTTTCGGATAATTTCTCAAAAGTATATGGTTTCGAAATAACATCATTACATCCGGCGGCTAAGGCTTGTTGTTGCTCAATAAAAAAAGCATTAGCAGTCACTGCAATAATGGGCAAATTAGGAGCTATTGTGCGTATCTTCTCCGTAGCCTGTACACCATTCATGATAGGCATACGTATATCCATCAATATCAAATCCGGTTGTTCACGAAGGAAACTGTTTACAGCTTCTTCACCGTTTACTGCCCATGAGATGGTATAATCTTTTTTTAACAGAACATTTATCTGCAAATAATTCGACTCAGTATCTTCAACAATAAGAATTTTCTTACGTTTGGACGAAATTTGTCCTTTATCATCAAGTTTTTCGATCAATTCTCCATGAACACTCTGAGTTACCTGCTGATAAGGCAAATATACCATAAATGTACTGCCAACTCCTACTTCTGACTCTACATCCATCTTACCTCCCAGTCTTTCAACTATACTTTGGCAAATAGAGAGTCCCAAACCAGTGCCTTGCACAAAGTCGTTCAGTTTCTCAAAGCGATTAAATATCAAAGGCAATTTCTCCTTTGGAATACCACATCCTGTATCCGACACATAAATCTTCAAATATTCGTCTTGCAACTCAGTACCTAGAGTTATATTACCTTCTTCCGTATTTTTAATAGCATTGGACAAGAAATTAAATAGCACCTGCGTAAGTCGGTTACGGTCAGTCAATATCCATAAATCCTCTTTCAGTCCTTCAACATGCAAACGTACATTTGACTTCATCTTCAGGCGATGAATCTTTTCCATCTCAACTATCAACGCCCTCATTTCAGTCAATTGGATATTCATTTCCGATTTTCCTGATTCTATTCGTGACAAGTCGAGAATATCATTTATAAGCTGCAAAAGCAAATTACTGTTTTTCTGAATAATACCCAAGTATTCAGACTTTTCTTCTTCACTTTCAGTTAAAGCTATAATCTCAGAGAAGCCTACAATCGCATTCAACGGAGTACGTATCTCGTGACTCATATTAGCCAGGAATACAGATTTCATTCGGTCAGCCTCTTCCGCCCGTTGCTTGGCTTCTATCAACTCATTGGAACGCTGCACACGGTCACCAATATCATGTATTAATGCCAAAGCTTTATTACCTTCAAACGGTGCGATTCGTGCTTGGAAATAACGTCTTTCATGACCGGGCACATCCAAAGGATACTCTATTTCCTTCAACTGCCCATCCTTCAAGCACTGACGTATATTTCTTACAAACAAATCACTGACTTCAGGTGAATAAACCAAGCGACCATCCGTTCCTATCAATTCCGCTGCATTATGCAGCAACACTGTGTTCGAAGCCATCAATATGTCTTGGAAAAAGAAATTATCATCAAAAATAAAGATGAATTCAGGCAGAGCTTCGATGATCTTCCAGTTTCTTTCTTCTAATTGGCGAATCTTCTCCTCACGTTCACATTGTTCTGTCACGTTAACAGCATAGCAGAATAGTTTTTCCGGCAGACCATCATGACCTCTCTGAACATCTAAAAAATGATCTTCCAACCAAATTATTTCACCCTTACTACCTATACAGCGAACACGCAACATTGATTTTTCCTGATTATTCACTTTCTCATAGAATCTATCCAGTGACACTAAATGTCGGTCATCGGGATGGACGCATTCACAAAATTCTTCCAAATTTTTATAGCGAATGCCTACTTTATCCAAACCTAATATATGAAAGTATTTTTCATTGAAAGTACACTCTTTCGTTTTAATGTCATATTCCCAAAGTGCAATCTGATGGGCAGCTAATACAGAAGTAACTTTATGAAGCTTCAATTCCAAATCCCCGATCTCTTCTGATTTACCCGAACCAAGAGGATTATTATCAGAAATATTGTCTAAATTCTGTTGCATAGTGGTTTTTATCGATGCTAAATGTATTATAACTGAGCAAATATAATAAAAAAGAGGAACTTGTATCAAATCGCACATATTTATTTATCTAAATGGCTATCTTTGTACTCCAAAACAATCAAATATGATGAATCAAGACACCATTTGTGCCATTGCTACCGCTCAGGGAGGCGCAATCGGAACCATCCGTATTTCAGGACCGGACGCCATACAGATCACAAGCAGTATCTTTGTACCAGTGAAAGCAGAAAAGAAACTGACGGAATGTAAACCATACAGTCTTACATTCGGGCGTATATATGAAGGTACGGAAATCATAGATGAAGTTCTCGTCAGCATATTCCGTAATCCGCATTCCTATACAGGAGAAGATAGCACCGAAATAACTTGTCATGGTTCCAATTACATTCTGCAAAAAGTCTTGCAATTACTTATCAAAAATGGTTGTCGCATGGCACAACCGGGTGAATTTACTCAACGGGCTTTTCTTAATGGTAAGATGGATTTAAGTCAGGCAGAAGCCGTTGCCGACCTTATCGCTTCTTCTTCCGCCGCCACTCATCGCCTTGCCATGAGCCAAATGCGAGGTGGCTTTAGTAAAGAACTTACTGCATTGCGCGACCAATTGTTACATTTCACCTCTCTTATAGAACTGGAACTTGATTTCAGCGACCATGAAGAATTAGAATTTGCAGATCGTTCTGAACTTCATTTATTGGCTGATAACATAGAAAAAGTAATATCACGTCTGGTACATTCATTCAGTGTAGGTAATGCCATTAAAAACGGCATCCCTGTAGCCATCATCGGTGAAACAAATGCAGGCAAATCCACTTTGTTAAATGCTTTGCTGAACGAAGAAAAGGCTATTGTCAGCGACATTCATGGAACAACCCGTGATGTGATTGAAGATACAGTCAACATAGGTGGCATTACTTTCCGCTTTATAGATACAGCTGGTATCAGAGAGACAAATGATACCATTGAAAGTTTGGGTATTGAGCGTACTTTCCAGAAGTTAGACCAAGCTGAAATTGTGCTTTGGATGATAGATACTACAGATGCATCCTCTCAAATCGCACAGTTATCAGAACAGATACTCCCCCGTTGCGAAGAAAAGCAACTGATTCTTGTATTCAATAAAGCCGATTTAGTACAAGATACCTCAAGTATCGTCACAACAGACTTTCCGAAAAATGTAAAGTCCATCTTCATCTCTGCCAAGAGAAGAACGAATATCGATGAGCTGCAACAGATATTAATAGCAGCCGCCAATCTGCCTACAGTTACTCAAAATGATATCATTGTCACCAATATCCGCCACTACGAAGCTTTAACCCATGCATTAGAAGCTATCCAACGTGTTCAGCAGGGTTTGGCAAATAATCTTTCCGGTGATTTTGTATCACAGGATATTCGGGAGTGTATTTTCCATTTGAGCGATATTGCCGGACAAGTGACAAATGATATGGTCTTGCAAAATATTTTCCTGCACTTCTGCATCGGGAAATAATTGCTGATTACCAACGATTAACATATATCACAAATGATTACTAAGGCGTTCATAATGAACGCCTTTTCTTTTTGGCACTTAGGCGATGATTATCGTTTTTAGTGCATTTTCAGCTCATTTTTGTACCGCATTTGGCTCTCGGACGGGGTTTCTAAAAAATCGTAGAGAAAGGTAGTAGAGAAACTTTACGCCATTTTACACGGTTTTACGGGATTTTACAGAAATAACAGAGAGCTAATACGAATTAAAATGAGTAGTAACATTGACATTAAGAAGATTTGTAGCTGGTGTGGTACTGAATTTATCGCCCACAAAACTACAACTACATGTTGTTCGCACAGGTGTGCAAATGCACTGTACAAAAAGAAAAAGCGAGACGAAGTAATCAAAGTGAATAATCAGTTTACAGAGAAAATCGTACTTGAAAAGCCTATCGAAAGGATAAAAGACAAACCTTTTATCACAATCACAGAAGCTGCTGTCTATTTGGGTGTCACTCGCCCAACTTTATACAGCTATCTAAAAAATGGAGAGTTAAAAGCCTCTCGGTTGGGCTGTAAATATCTACTGCGAAAAGAGGATATTGACGAGCTATTTAACCGTCCGACAGAATTTCGCATCCAATCTAAAGAGCGTGCCCCTATCACCGAGTTCTATACCACAGCCGAAGTCAAAGAGAAATACAATGTAGTTGACTCATGGATATTCGTTGTAGCTAAAAAGCACAACATTCCCCGAACCTTCAATCGAGGCAAAACCTATTGGAGTAAAAAACATATCGATAACTATTTTGCTAAGAAAGCAGCCAATCCGGAAATTGCCGAGTGGTACACCGTACAGGAGATTCAGGATAAATTCGATATGACTTTGGCTGCTATCTATACGCTCGCCTCAAAGAATGCCATCCCTAAAAAGAAAGAGGGCATCATGGTCTACTACTCCAAAAAGCACTTCGATATTGCCAAAGGCATAGCCCAACCGGACGAGCCACAATACTACACCGTTGCCGAAGCGATGGAACGCTACAACATGACCCGCGACCAGATATACCACTATGTCAAGGATTATAACATTCCCAAAGTCCGCGAGGGGAAATATACCAAAATCTCAAAGCCCGATTTAGACAAACTGTTCGAGGCTCCGAAAATCGAATAGCGGTTATTTGGCGGTTAACGATTTCGCCTACATATCACCGCCCATATTTGTAGCAGATTTTTCAACAATTGTAAAACATTAAATATCAATCATTATGTCACACACATGTACAAAAGTTACGGTTCGCCAACGTGCCATTCGTAACGACAAGATTTCTCTCTATTTGGACTACTACCCAGCAGTTCGCAACCCCGAAACCATGCAGATGACTCGACGTGAGTATCTTGGAATCTACATCTACGCTCGCCCCAAGAACGAAATGGAGCGTGAGTTCAACAATGATATGCTGACCAAGGCAGAGGCGATCCGTTGCATTCGGGTGCAGTCGCTCATCAACGAAGAGTTTGGTTTTTTAGACAAACACAAAATGAAAGCCGACTTTCTTGCCTACTTTTATAAAGTGGTGCGAATGAAAGACCATAAATGCCGCTCAGCATACGCTCATTTTGAGAATTTCGTTCACGGCAAATGCTTGTTTGGCGACCTCACCATAGAGCTTTGCCAACGTTTCAGAGCCTATCTACTCAATGCCGACGGACTTCGCCACGCCAGCAGACGGGTATCCATCAATTCGGCATCGGGCTACTATTGCCAATTCCGCTCCGTGCTGAAAGTCGCCTATCGTGATAAGATGATCCGCGAAAATATCAACGACTTTTTGGAGAGCATCGAGACGACCGATGTTAAAAAGGAATACCTGACCAATGACGAGGTGAAACGCTTAGCCGCCACCGAATGTGATATTCCTGTGTTAAAACGTGCATCGCTCTTTTCGTGCCTAACGGGATTGCGTATCAGCGATATTCTGAACCTCAAATGGGAGGATTTCGAGATTGCTCCTGACCGAGGCTACTGCATTCGTATCAGAACCGTAAAGACCCAAACCGAAGCAACACTGCCCATCAGTTTCGAAGCGTATGAGCTATGCGGAGAGCCCGACACAGGAAAAGTTTTTAAAGGTTTGACTCGTAGTATGACAAACTATCCGCTCCGTAACTGGTTGAAAAAGTGTGGCATAAAGAAGCATATCACGTTCCATTGCTTTCGTCACAGCTACGCCACAATGCAAATTGCAGCAGGCACAGATATTTACACCGTCAGCAAGATGCTCACCCACCGCAACGTCTCGACCACGCAGATTTACGCAGACCTTGTGAGCGACAAGAAGCGCGAAACGACCAATCGAATATCACTTAAATAAGTAATTATTTTCATCAACATATCATATAGTAAATAAATATCGTTATATTTGCATATTATATGATGTGTTGATATTATGGCAAAAAATACAATGGGTACTAAGTTGCCCCGAAAATTAGAGCAAAAGATGGAGACGGTAGGCGAACAAATAAAGTTGGCTCGCTTGCGTCGTAACCTAAGTGTGGCACAGGTAGCGGAACGGGCTACCTGCTCACCTCTCACGGTTTCGCGCATTGAAAAAGGTGTGCCGACAGTCGCCATCGGGATATATCTTCGGGTGCTTTATGCCCTGCAACTCGATGAAGATATTCTCTGGCTTGCCAAAGAGGACACACTGGGTAAGTCGCTGCAAGATTTGACCCTCAAGAGTCGAGAACGGGCATCTAAAAAAGAATAAACAATGAAAAAACTATATGTATATGCCGATTTTGATTGGCTGAAAGATATTGAACTCATCGGAGAGCTGAGCTACGAATCGCTTCGTGGCTCGGATAGCTATGGATTTAAGTTTGACAATGAATGGCTGAAAAAATACGGCAATTTATTTCTCAGTGATGATCTGAACAACTACCCCGGACAGCAATACACGCAACCCGAAAAGGATATTTTCGGATGCTTCTCCGATGCTCTGCCCGACCGTTGGGGGCGCACGCTACTCAATCGTAGGGAGCAAATTTCAGCTGCGGAGGAGAAACGCTCTGTTCGCCGTCTATCTTCGTTTGATTATCTGTTGGGGATAGATGATTCATCGCGTATGGGCGGCTTCCGATTCAAAGAGACACCTGACGGTGATTTTATCAACTCAAGCAACACACTACGAATACCGCCGTTAACCAATATCCGAGAGTTGATGCACGCTTGCGAAGAGATAGAAAAAAGCGAACAGGAGAATCAACTGCCCGATAAAAAATGGCTTGCACAATTAGTTCAACCGGGCTCATCGCTCGGAGGAGCAAGACCCAAAGCAAGCCTAATTGATGCAGATAAACGGTTGTGTATAGCCAAATTTCCATCTCGCAAAGATGATTATAACGTAGGACTTTGGGAGCATTTCAGCCATCTGTTAGCCCGAAAAGCAGGCATTAATGCTGCATCGACACAGGTAATATCTACAAACGACAAGTATCACACCCTGTTATCTCATCGCTTTGACAGAGTTGAAACAGGTAAACGCATACACTTTGCCTCTGCGATGACATTGTTAGGACTTTCGGATGGCGCCAACGCAGGCACAGGCAACGGTTATTTAGATATGGTCGATTTCATTCTTCAAAACTGTGCGGATGTAAAAAAGAACCTGCAAGAACTTTATCGCCGTGTTGCGTTTAATATTTGCATAGCCAACTCCGACGACCATTTCCGCAATCACGGCTTTTTACTCACCCCCAAAGGGTGGACGCTTTCGCCTGCCTATGACATGAATCCTACGCTGAACGAATACCAAAGTCTGCTTATTTCCGACTCTTCGAGCAAAGCAGACTTGTCGATTCTTTTAGATGCTTCCGAAAATTATATGTTAACTCGTGAGGTAGCTGCACAAATTATCTCCGAAGTGGCAACCACTGTGAAAGATTGGAGAGTTTTGGCTACCAAATTGGGAGTTGCAAACAGTGAAATGGAGATGTTCGGAGCGATTTTTAATGATAGAATCAAAAATTTTATCGGCAAATAATTACTGAAACCCAGCCTTGCATTAATTGGGAAGGTGGCAAAACAACCGATATTTCTCTTGGAAAAGCGGCAAATGGGAAAAAGGCATAATAATCGATTTTGAGAAGTTGAATTTTCAAATTATTTACTCTTTAAGGGTGGACAAATGCAGCCAAATGTGGACAAACAACGCCAAAAAGCCAAAATACATTGCGTGAGACAATTATCTGATTAACTTTGCCTACAAACAATAACCATTGATTAATATGTCAGGCAAAAAAATAGATAACATTATTCTCATTAGTTTTATTTGTGCATCAATTCTGTGCATAGCGGTTCTGGCGCGTATATACGTGGTGCAGGTGTTGAATCTGGACGAGTTTTCGGGATTTATCGTATTCTTGGTTTGCGGTTTATTGTTTGGGGCTCTCTATTTCGCGTTTCAGTCCATTGTCAATGACTTTCTGTCGCCTAAATTGGAGCGGCTTTTCGGTCGAGGACAATCGGAATCAATTATCGAAGAGGAGCCAGTTCCAGAAGTAGCCTCCCTGCCCCAATACAACGAATATAAATTAGCAACTGAGCAGCGAGCCGCCGAGCAGCAGCAACAAACGCTCGACAATGTAATCCGCTACACGATGGAAAAACTCTCCGCCTATATGAGCGAGGCGGATATGAAGTCGCTCTGCGAGAATATTCGCACCTTTCAATTTGCCAACGAACAGGAGTGCGACAAGATAGATACTTTTGTGGTGGTTGATAGCAAGGTTCGTGTGGTTGACATTCTGCACTACGGGTGGAACATCGGAAATCAATTCAAGAAATCGGGCCCGGAAACCGCAGCTTTCCTAAAACAAGTCTTCGCACGGAGTTTTGAAAAATACGAAAAGTCAACCATTAAAAGCAAACTACGAATGGAGGGCGGCACAATAATCAAGTTACAGAAAGAGATATAGACCCTCTCTCTACTCCAACTAATCAGGCAATCACGCAAAAACGTGGTTGCCATTTCTTTTTTTTATCAGTATAGAATATCAATAATCGGTTATTTATTGGTGATTATCAGGTGACGCATTTCGCCTTGAAAACACCTATTTCCTTTGCCCACGAACCATTAAAAATCATGTGTTTATGTGCAAAGAAGAGATTACATTCGATAAGCTGCCCCAGGCGGTGGCTTATCTGACCGAGCAGGTCTCGGAACTGAAAAAATTGGTGGCGGAGATTCTCCCCGCACCGAGCGACAACCGACAATTGGTAGGCATCGACGATACTTGCCGAATCATCAAAAAGGCAAAGCCGACTATCTATGCCCTCGTCCGCAAGGGACTTCTGCCGTCGTACAAGAAAGGCAAGCAACTCTATTTCTACGAGAACGAGCTGTTGGAGTGGATTGAGACGGGGCGTAAGGCGACCTCCACACAGAGTTATGATGAGGTGTTGTCTGCAATGCAGAATGATGTACGTCGCAAACCCAAATCGGGCTTCGGTCTTTAATTCGTTGCTGCTATGGAAGAGAACAAAATCACAGCCGAAGGGATTATCAGTGAAGCGTTGTCATGCGGTGATGTGCTTGCTGGGTCGCAGTTTCCGCTCCACATTTTTCCTGCTAAATTTCAAGAGATAGCCCGTACCACAAGCCATTGTCTGGGCTATCCGCTCGACTTTGTCGCCAGCTCGATGCTCTTTGCGGCATCGGTGGCCATCGGCAACACCTATTCTATTAAGGTAACGCAGGGATGGACGGAGCGTGCCACCCTCTATATGGCACTTGTGGGCAAGGCAGGCGTAAACAAGAGCCACCCGATGAGCTTTGCGATGCAACCGCTTTTGAGTCACGATGCAGCGGAACATCATAAATTCAAAATGCAGTATGCCCAGTACCAACAACTCGCATCCCTCACACCCAAAGAGCGCAAAGAACAGGGCATAAACGAAATGCCGCAAGCCCCCAGCCTGCACAAATTTGTCGTGTCGGACATTACACAAGAAGGATTGGCCTATATGCACGAGCAGAACAAACGGGGCATTTGCCTCTATGTGGATGAGTTAAAAACGTGGGTTAATAACTTCAACCGCTACTCGAAAGGCTCCGAAGAGCAATTCTGGCTCTCGAATTTCAGCGGCAAACCGATTATCGTGGACCGTCGCAACAACGAGCACTCTATCTCGGTACGCAAATCTTTTATCAGTGTCATCGGCAGCATTCAGTTTCACCAACTGTGCGACCTTGCCAAAGGCGACAAAAGCGATAACGGTTTCATAGACCGCATTCTGTTTGTCGTGCCTCGCAAGATGCAAAAGCAGTATTGGAGCACGGATGAACTGCCCTCCTCAATTGATGTGGTTTGGAACGATACGATAAAACGGTTGACCGAGATTGATTGTGCTATGGATGAGAATGGCGATCCGGTTCCGGTAGAGTTGAGCTATGACAGCGAAGCCAGAGCCAAACTTTATCAATGGCAACGGGGCAATGTAGACCTGTGCAACAGCGAATTTAATGAACGACTGATAGGGATATATAGCAAATTGGAAATTTACATCTCACGATTTAGTCTTGTGTTGCAACTCATTCATTGGGTATTTGGCGAGCAGGCGAAAGAGTGTGTCGGGCTGGGTAGTTTAGATGGTGCCATCGAACTGACCGAATATTTCCGCCAGACAGCACAGAGGGTACAAACGATAATCTCCAACTACATTATCGAGCAACTCAATGAAACGCAAAAGGCTGTATTGAGCGCACTACCCGAAACCTTCAGTACAGCCGAAGGTCTTGCCATCGCCCTGCAACACTCTACGCCCGAAAGGACATTCAAGGAGTTTCTACGCAACGGCACAGGCACACTGTTTCGCAAAGAGAAGCACGGTGTCTACACAAAAATCAACGATTAATTACCCTGCACTTTCCGCACTATCGGCACTTTGCTTTTTGAAAGTGCCAATAATGCCGAAAATGCAACAACACCAATGTTATGAACCATAGATTCACATTAGAACCCTATAAAGGTGTTGCCTCCCGACACACCTGTCCGGAGTGCAAACACAAAAGATGTTTTTCACGATATATCGACACCGAAGAGCAGATTCACTTTCCCGAACACGTCGGACGGTGCGACCGTGAACAGAAGTGCGGCTATCACTTCACGCCGAAAGAGTATTTCGAGCAGAACCCGGAGCAGCAAACGCAAACCTACGAGCGGATCGCACGCCCGGTGCCACCACCTCTGCCTATAAGCTACATAGATGCCACACTCGTGGAACGGTCGATGAATCGTTATCGGGAAAATCGTCTGTTTCAGTTTCTCACGTCTCAGTTGGGTGAGGGCGAAGCGTTGCGGTTGATGCGGCTCTATCGGGTTGGTACGGCAAACCATTGGCAAGGGGCAACCGTCTTTTGGCAAACTGACATCCACGACAGGGTGCGCACAGGCAAAATCATGCTCTACAATCCGACAACAGGCAAACGCATCAAAGAACCACACAATCATATTACGTGGGTGCATTCCATTCTCCACAAAGAGGGGTTCAACCTCCGTCAATGTTTCTTCGGTGAACACCTCTTGCCGACAGATACCGCCAAGTCCGTCGCCATTGTCGAGAGCGAGAAAAGCGCACTCATCGCCAGCTCCTACCTGCCGCAATATTTATGGATTGCATCGGGAGGAAAGAACGGTTGTTTCCGAGATGAGAACCTCAGCGTGCTGCGTGGACGAAACGTGGTTCTGTTTCCTGATTTGGGAGCGACGGAGGATTGGGCGAGCAAAATTCCAACGATGCAACGGATGGGAATTACGGTCAAACTATTCGACTATTTGGAGCAGAACGCCACCGAAAAGCAACGTGCAGAGGGATTCGATATTGCAGATTTTCTGCTCGAGATGAAGCAACCGCAAGCCATACTTCAAGGGATGATCGCACGCAATCCGTCACTGAAAACACTGATAGATTCGCTCGGTTTAGAGCTGGTAAAAGAGGAAGAACATCTCCCGAAAACCATCAAAAAACGAGGTCTAAAGATGTAGGCAACAACCTACTATAAGTTAATTGAGAATTGGGTTAGCAAGTTTATGTTTTTGGTACCAAAAACCCTACTTGCTCCCGATGGTCAAGCCGTGCAACGGCAGCGAATTAATTATTATTCAACATTTAAACAAGTAAAATGAAAGTACGTAAAAAAGGAGGTCGCCCCCTCAAAGAAGATATAGAAAAACGAAGCTACCGAGTAAACCTGATGCTCAATACAGAGGAGTATCTTACCCTTGCATCGAAAGCAGGAGAAGCCTGTTTGTCGTTCAAAGATTTTATCCGATCTATCATTCCCAAGGCGGAAATACGACAACACCTTTCGCCCGAAACGATGGGACTTATTCGGCAGTTGGCAGGTATGGCAAACAACCTAAATCAGATAGCCCACCGAGCTAATGCAGCAGGCTATCGGGATGCTCGAACGGAGTATCTGTTCCTTGCCGAAAAGATTGATAACCTACTAAACGAACTCGAAAAATGATGGCAAAAATCACAAAAGGTTCAGCTTTTGCCGGAGCCGTAAAATATATCTTCGATTCCAAAAAGCAGACCGAACTTTTGGCTGCCGAGGGGGTGCGATTGAAAAGCGTAGAGTCAGTCGCCCGAAATTTTGAAGCCCAACGGCAACTCAACACAAGAGTTACTCGTCCGGTCGGACATATCTCGCTCGACTTCTCTGCGCAAGACCGCCAACGGCTCGACAATGCCACGATGGTCGCCATTGCACAAGAGTATATGCAGCGCATGGGGATTCGCAACACGCAGTTCATCATCGGTCGCCACCACGACCGAGAACATCCGCACATACACCTGCTCTACAACCGTGTAGATAACAACGGCTGTACCATCTCCGACCACCACGACCGCATTCGGAGTACCAAAATTTGTAGGGAGCTAACCGAAAAACACGGACTATACGTTTCGAGCGGCAAAGAGAATGTTAAACGTGAAAGACTTCGAGAACCCGATGCGACCAAATATCGCATATACGATGCACTGGTGCGGCACATTCCACAATCTGGATCGTGGAGCGAACTTCAAAGTAGGCTTCGAGCAGAGGGAATAGAAATTGGTTTCAAGACCAAAGGTTCCACCTCTCAGGTCGAGGGCGTGCGGTTCACGATGAACAACCTATCGTTCAACGGTTCCAAAGTAGACCGTCAGTTCAGCTACTCAAAGATTGACTATGCTCTACGGCAGAATGCACGTGAGGAGAAACAAAGTTTGCAGCCACTGCAACCCGTTCAGCCACACCACACCGAACAACACGAAAGCAGTTCATCAGGCAACACCATCGGTTCACTCTTTGATCTACCGGCATTCTCCAACGGTACCGATCCCGAAGAAGAGGCGTTCCGTCGCCAAATGCAACGCAAGAAAAAGAAAAAAGGAATCAGATTTTAAACACTTAAAAATTAAAAAATATGGATGCAAAATTAGTAATTACCTCATTTGATGAACTTCGCAAGCTCATCATCGAACAGTTCAAAAACCTATCAAAGCAGATGGAGTCGGCAAAAACCACTCCATCGGAACAAGCCTCACCCACAGTTGATACCTCGCAAATCGAAGAGCTAATACGAAATATTCCGCAGCCCGACCTCTCGAACTTAGAACAGTCAGCAGCTAACACCAACGCCCTAATCAAGAGCGAATTTGAGCGGTCAAACGAGCAAATTCACGAGCTAAGCGAAAAAATCGACAACCGCCAATTCGCTCCCCTACCACCACAAAAGCACCTCCACACCATTGAGTTAAAATCCTCAAAGGTGATCGTTGCATTGGTCTCGCTCGGTGTAGCACTGCTCGCCTCAATGAGCTACAACGTCTATCAGTTCTCAGCAAATAGCCGGTTGACGGACAACGATATTAAGTTCCGCTACATCAAAGCAATGGGCGAAATCACTCCCGACAACTTGTTCAAACTCGAAACCATCTTTGAATTTGAGCCTGACAAGCAGAAACAACACTCTCTGCGTAAAATGGTTGAAGAGCACGAACAGCGTGTCGAGCAGCGAGCCCGCGACCTCGAACAAGCTCGCCTAAAAGAGGTACAAGCCGAGCAGCTCCGCAAAGAAGCGGAGAGCATCAAACAGAAGAAATAGATTATCAATCAGTTGAAAAGATGGAGATTTTTAGCATTCTCCATCTTTTCGCTTTTACATAGCGTAATTTTTCATATCTTTGTAGTATGACAGATGTAAACATCAAAAAATAATTTGAGATGAACCGAATAAAAGAAGTCCTCGAAGAGAAAGGAATCAAGCAAACGTGGCTCGCAGAGAAGATCGGCAAAAGTTTCAGCCAAACCAACGCCTATGTCTGTAACCGTCGCCAACCTAGCTTAGAGCAACTCTTTGAAATCGCCAAAATCCTTGGCGTGGATGTGAAGGAATTAATTGATAATAAAGAAAAAAAATAATATATATGAAACTGACAGACATTCTGAAAGGCTCTGAATACAGCCTAACCTTGTTCAAGCAAGAGGATATTACCAACCTTGAAAATCGCATCACAACGAAAGCAAACAAAAAGGGTGGTGAAGATGCTTACGTTACGTGTATTGTAAGGGATAAAGAGATAAAGCTAACCCCGGAGGAGATAGTACGACAACTATATACACAAGAACTTATAGAAAAATACGGTTATCCTAAGGATAGGCTGGTATTTGAGTATCCAATCTACTTTGGACGAGAGGCAAAACGTGCTGATATTGTCGTGCGAGACAAAGACGATTTCAATGTAGCATATATCATTGTCGAGGTCAAAAAGCCAAAAGCTAAGGATGGCAGGGAGCAGTTGAAATCATATACGCATAGCACGGGTGCGAGTATGGCTATATGGACGAATGGAACAGCCATTACTTACCACCAACGAAAAAATCCGAATTATTTTGAGGATATACCTGATATTCCGAAAGATACTCAAACGCTCGAAGATATTTTGCAACGTCCTTTTACAATGGATGATTTGATAAAGAGTGATAAGCTGACACAAACAGGTAAATCGCTCAAAGACCTTGTTACCGAGATGGAAGATGAGGTTTTGGCAAATGCAGGCGTTGATGTGTTCGAGGAGGTTTTTAAATTAATATTTGCCAAGTTGTTTGATGAACAGACTGGAGCTACGGACAAAAAATATAATTTGGAGTTTCGCAATTCGGGTCAAAGCGATATTCAGCTAAAAGAGAAGATAGAAAAATTATTCAAAAAGGCTTGTAGTAAATGGGAGGGAGTTTTTCCTGTTGATGCAAAGATAAACTTAACACCTCCTCACCTTTCGATTTGTGTCTCGTCTTTGGAAGGCGTAAAACTTTTTAACTCAAACCTTGATGTTGTAGATGAGGCTTTCGAATACTTGATGAGCAAGAGTAGCAAGGGCGAGAAAGGACAATATTTTACGCCTCGTTATGTGATTGATATGTGTGTTAAGATGATGAACCCACAACCCCACGAGCCTATTATCGATACAGCAGCGGGTAGTTCTGGTTTTCCAGTGCATACGATTTTTCACGTATGGAAAAATATGCAACTTGCCAAAAATGAGCCTGTAAGCCATCTGTTTACAGCAATCAAGAAAGGGAGAGAAGAGACTGATTATGTGGTTGACAATGTATTTGCCATAGACTTTGATGAAAAGGCGGTGCGTGTGGCTCGTACTCTGAACCTTATTGCAGGAGACGGGCAGACCAATGTAATGCACCTAAATACGTTGGATTATAGCCGTTGGGCAACAGTTACCAAAGATGAAAACTGGAATGACACATATAACAACGGATTCAAAAAGCTCAAAAAGTTAGCTACTGACACTAATTTCAGTGGATTTGATTTTGCAATACTAATGGCTAACCCTCCCTTTGCAGGAGATGTGAAAGAGGGGCAGATATTGAGCCGCTATGAGCTTGGAATGAAGAACGGGAAGACACAAAAAAGTGTCGGACGGGATATTTTGTTTATTGAGCGAAATATCAACTTTCTAAAGCCGGGTGGTCGTATGGCAATCGTGTTGCCGCAAGGTCGATTTAACAATTCCAGTGATAAATATATCCGTGAATTTATAGCCGAGCGATGCCGCATATTAGCAGTAGTGGGCTTACACGGCAACACTTTCAAACCGCACACAGGTACAAAGACAAGCGTTTTGTTTGTACAGAAGTGGGATGAAAAACTATGCCCAAAGGTTGATAATTACCCTATTTTCTTTGCAACTCAACAGAAAGAGGGTAAGAATAATAGCGGCGAGAAGCTCTTTTGGAAAGAGGATAAGAGCGGAACAACCACCGACCCCAAACTTGCTTTATGCGATATGCACGGACACCCTGTCATTTACCACGACCTGCATAATACAGTAAATTATCGGTGGAACAATATAACAAAGTGTAACGAAGCCGATATAATAACGCCCGATGGCATAGCAGAGGCATTTGTGGAATTTGCGAAAAAGGAGAAGTTATCTTTTTTCGTGGATGCCCCTTTGACGAAGTAAAGTATAAAAACTTGTTAGAGGGGCTGGAAGCAGTCGAGGTGGAGTTGAAAAATGTAATTTCAAGTGATTTATCTATGCGACTTGACTCGGAGTATTACAAAAAAATATTTGTCTTAGAAGATGCAAAATTATGCTCTCTAAACGCAAAACCGTTATCATCATTTACCAAAAAGATTGATGTGGGATTTGTAGGATCGATGGTTAGTAATTATTCTGAGGATGATTCGGATCCTGTATTATTGCAAACAAATAATATCGGCGAATTTTTTATTCAAGATATAAATCCGCAACGTATTAATAGACAATTCCATCAGAAACTTACTAAATCACAAGTAGAAAAGAAAAATGTATTATTAGCGAGAAGTGGGTCTTTTGGTAAAGCAAGTATCTATTTGAAAGACGAAGTCTCAAACTCTTCGGATATTATTATTGTTGAAACAGATGACACGAAATTAAATCCATATTATTTGGTTGTATTTCTAAACTCAAAATTAGGTAAAAATCAATTATATAGATTTGCCAGTGGAGGATTACAAGGTCACGTGAATCTAACAATTTTAGAAACATTAAAAGTACCTTGCATTTCAGTAGAGTTATCATCAATGATTGAGCAGGTTGTTTTGTCCGCACATAAAAGTATTGAAAACTCGCAAAAACTCTACTCTGAGGCAGAGAAAATTTTGTTGGAAGAGTTGGGATTACAGGATTGGAAACCAGAGGAGCGGGCAACAACAGTAAAGAGCCTTTCTGACTTTCTCGTAAGTGGTCGCCTCGATGCTGAATACTATCAACCAAAATATGATGACTTATTTGCTCATCTTAAAAAGTACGAAACAAAACAATTAAGCCAAATTGCAACTATCAATAAATCAATAGAGCCAGGAAGTGATGCTTATCAAGAGAGCGGTATCCCATTCGCAAGAGTGTCGAACCTCTCAAAATTCGGCTTGACAGAGCCAGATATTCACCTCGACAGAGCAATATTTGAGACCAATGAATTAAAGCCTAAAAAAGACACCATACTGCTATCCAAAGACGGCAGCGTAGGTATTGCATACAAATTGGAACAAGACCTTGATGCAGTAACATCGGGAGCAATCTTGCACCTAAAAATCACAGATAAAGAGTTTTTACCCGACTACCTAACCTTGGTTTTGAACTCAATAATTGTAAAGATGCAGGCAGAAAGAGATGCAGGCGGTTCAATTATCCAACACTGGAAACCATCGGAAATTGAACAGGTGATTATACCGAAACTCTCTCGTGAGTTACAGACGCAAATTGCCCAGAAGATACAGGAGAGTTTCGCCCTAAAAGCAGAAAGCAAACGCCTCCTTGACCTCGCCAAAACCGCAGTCGAAACAGCGATTGAGCATGGCGAACAAAAAGCAATAGAACTCTTAAATTTATAGAATATGAAATTTAGTTATTACGACACATTAGCTAACCTTATACTTGGATATTTACTGCTGTTTATACTCATGTATATAATTGGAGTAGAATACAATGAAAAACTGACAATTCCATATATGGCAGCAGGCTTTGTTTTAGGTTATTTTCTCAATGCTATAAGTGGTTTGCTAGAAGGTTTTTATTATTGGACATTTGGGGGTATGCCATCTACCAAATTACTTCAGCACGATGAAACAAAAGGATATGCTGGGATTGACAGGGTGAGATTTTATGAAACAAAGAGAGCTGTACAATTATTAAAAGAAGAGTGTAAAAATCAAAATGCTGATGAACGACATATATTTGGAGTTGCAATGCGTTTTGCTGGTGCCCTGAAAGATACTCGTATACCAACCTTCAATGAACAATATGTATTCTCAAGGGTAATGCTAACGTTTGTGATAATATCTACAGTGCTAATTATTGTAAAATTTCCTTGTTGTTGGATAACATATGCGACAACTATACCTACATTGCTTTTAGCGTGGAATAGATGTCGAGAAAGAGGGTATTACTTTGCAAAAGAAGTATTGAAAGAATATTTAAATTGTAAAAAATAGACAGTATGAAGATTATAGTATTTGATGTTGGCAATGCCTTTTGTTCTCTTATTAAGAGTCCTAATGGTTATGGATTAATGATAGATTGTGGGTGTCATAATGACAAAGATAACCCAGTTAATGTTATCAGAAACAATGTTGAGTGGTTAGAATTGAAGCCATTCGTAGCGAGTACTGGAACTTCGTATCCTTTGGGATTACTACATATAACGCATCCTGACGATGACCATGTTAGAAATGCGGCTCGTATCGAGCGTGAATTAAAGCCATATCTTTTGCGAAAGATAAAATGGGAAGAATTTCCTGATGGCAAAGATATAAATAATGACTACAAGCAGAGTATTGACAATCAGTATCGTGGTTCTAATCCTGAAACTATTGAATGGGGGTTTGATGAAAATAAAATCTTTCAAATCCCAATTGATACTGTGAAAACAGATGAGGAATTATCTAAAAAAGTAAGAAATAACTCAAGTATTCTTAGATACATTTCGCACAATGGTGTTCGTATATTATTTACTGGTGATTTAGAAACAGCAGGTAGGCAATGGTTAATTGACAATAATCGAGATTTTGTAAATACAGTAAAAAGTGGTATCGATATTTTTATAGCTCCACATCACGGTCATAACTCCGGATTCCCAAAATGTTTATTTGATCTTATAGGTAACGTGAAAATGATCATACACTCTAAAGGATCAGAGGCTAATATTGAAGGAACAGATGTAGCTGCTCAATATAGCAATTATGCAGATGGTGCTAACTACTACAATCTTAAAGATAAAAAGGTATATAATGGAAAAGTTCTTACTACAAGAAGCAATGGAAATATATATATAAATTTCTTACCTGATTCTTTTAGGGTGTGGACCGATAAGGCATCTTCAAATCACGATGTGCAATATCATACTAATGCCGATGTGATAAATAGAATGTAGATCGTCAAGCTCAACATAATTATAAACCGTTGGTATTATGAAATTGAAAATAAAATATCTGATATTAGTGCTTACAATGGTATTTATGGCTGGATGTGCGATGGATATTGATCCAAATATTGCTAATACCACATTTGGAATGCAGGCGATGAAATATGAGTTTATCATTGTATTAATTAGTCTTATTGGAGGAATCGGATGTCTTATAGCAGGACTTATCCTAACGATACTTGGATTCACGGGGTCTATTGAATGGATCGTTGAATCCGCAGGATTTACATCAAAACTAATAAACGCATCTCCCGGAATAGTGCTAATGATAATAGGCTTTTGGCTTACACTAAAAAGTAGAATAGATATTAAAGCTAAGAAAAATGGAAAATGAAAATAACAACACCCATACTTCTACTTCAGAGAAGATAGAGAGCATTGTTTCCTTGAAAGATATTAGAGACACGTTTTACCAACTGCGAAATTTTGAAATATCAAACCTATGGCAGAGATCTATTTTCCTGTCGGCATTGCTGGTTTTGTTTTTTACTGCTTATGCGTATTTAGCATCTGAAATAATTAAGCAACCAGAAAGTTCAAGCATACTCCTATTGAATGAAATATGTTGTGGCATAGCATTATGTGGATTTACATTCTCTATTATATGGATTATGATGGCTAAGGGTTCAAAGGCTTGGTATGAGGTCTATGAAAGAAGAATTTACGACATAGAAAAGGAGAACGCATTAATGGTAAATAAAGATTACCGTATGGGAGCTGATTGCACACCTTGGGGGCTGGATAGTAATTTATTTACTAAAACGGCTGGAGCCTATTCAGTTTCAAAATTGAATATTATGATTGGATTATTTTTGATGATAATATGGTTTATAATCTTGACAATACATTACGTGTCGGCAATTATCACTTTTGTGAATGGAACCTTTAATTGTGTAGTTAACACAATTGTATTCACATTAATACCTGTGCTCTTTTTAGTCATATTTATTACTGCAATATGTAATACGTGGGCAAAAAGTGGTGCCCTCAGTAAACCTTAATTCGTAATTAATTTACATGGAAAGCAAATACAATAATTGGTTAATCAGTCTTGATTCAGATAATTTCTCCTTGTATATCAAAACATGGTTTGCATTTCTTGCCTCCGTACATGAACTCGTAATGAAAAATGCTTCAGAAGATGACCAGAAGCAATTAATGGGAGCTAAAGGAGATAAAATATTTTTAAAATATTACGAAGATAATATTTTAAACAAAATTAATATTGACAATATCCGAGATGTGATTTTTGATATTTACAATAAAAGTCATGAAATCATCAAAGCAGATTACCCAGAATACCTATTTGAATCGTATTACAAAAAGGTTGCTAAATTAGAAATAGCAGATGCTAAAGTTGTTGTAATTGGGAAAGATGAATATAAGTATACAATAAGGATTCTTGACAAAAACGAATTAAATAACATAGAACTATATGTTGGCATATTGGTTACTTCTGAAGGATTAAAAAGCAGCCTTAAAAAACAATTTATGGAAGCAAAAATAAGCTTGATTCCAGATAAGAGTGCTTTTGGCATTATTCAAAATGAAAAAATATTTTATTCAAATATAAGATTAGAGTTACGGAAGAAATATTATTCTAATATCATTAAAACAGATGAAAAAAGCACTAGTAAGACACTGGTAATTGTTGATAGACTTATTTCGGATATAATAAATCTATTGGGAGGAAATGATATTCATAAATATGTCTTTACTCCATGGTGTGATAAGTATAGGGGCTCTGATGATGATAATAGAAAATGGTTTCATTACTTTTGCTATATGCTTCGAAATATTATGTTTCATCGCATTATAGATCCGTTTGATAAAAGGTGGAGTGAAGTAATGAAATTAGGGCATCAAGGTCTTAGGGAATTACTTCTTCTGAATATTGATAAACTAAAATCTAATACAACAAAAGAAGACATAGTTGGCTGGTTTCTTAGTAATTATATGGATCCAGCTAATGGAGTCCCGTATAATGGCAGGGAGGGAGGTTATCAATATTGGAATGGTGGACCATATAATGCAAGAAACGAAATTGTTGAAGCTTTTCCTGATGCTGACGAAAAGATTATTAATAGTGCTGTAATCGAAGTGGAATTTGAGTCAATAGAATGGGTTAAACGAGATGAATATTAAAGATTCAAAATATGGCAAAACAAGATAGCAAAGGAATAGTATATGTTTTAACCAACTCGGCGATGCCGGGGCTGGTTAAGATAGGCATGACAACACGTGAGAGCATTGATACTCGAATGAAGGAGCTTTACAGTACAGGCGTTCCTGTGCCATTTTATTGCGTGTATGCATGCGAGGTAAAAGTTTCGGATTGTGCTAAAATTGAAAAAGCTCTTCACAAAGCGTTTGAGCCAAATCGAATAAATGCAAATCGGGAGTTTTTCAATATCAAAGCCGAACAAGCAACCGCAATTTTGGAGCTCTTCGACCGTAAAGACATAACCAGCGAGGTGACTGCCGAAATTGAAAATGACCTGACCCCAGAGGACAAGGCTGCGGGTGAAAAGATTAAAACAAACCGTCGCCCACCTCTTAATTTTAGAGAGATGGGAATACAACCTAACTCTGTATTGACGTTTGTTAATGACCCATCTGTTTGCGTTACGGTTATCGCCGACAAGAAAGTTTCATATAACGACAATGAGATTTCGCTTACAGCCATTACAAAGCAATTATTAGGTTTAGACTATGCTGTACAGCCCATCAAATATTGGGTATACGATGGTAAAAACTTGCGGGATATTTACGATGAGACGTACTCACTAGAAGAGTAATACTAAACAAGAGACTATATTTATATTATGCGCCACTATTACCACAATACAATAGAGGAATTCCTTGGACAGCCATTTGATGCAATTTGGGCTCAGCTGACTGCTGTTGGGCGTGGAGATTTACTCCATACTCAGAAGCAGGCATGGGCGGAGCAGATTACAATTCTAAAGGCGCACTTAAATGGGTTTCGTGGCGATATTTTCTTTGAGTATTCAATCCCTCGTATGGGCAAGCGCATTGATGCGGTGTTGCTCATTGATGGAATCGTGTTCGTGGTGGAGTTTAAAGTGGGCGCTAAAGAGTTTACAGGTGCAGATGTTAATCAGGTTTGGGACTACGCGCTCGATTTGAAGTACTTTCACGAGGAGAGCCACCACCTTCCGATTATTCCTATTCTTGTAGCAACGAATGCTAAAGAGAGCGACATTCTGCTATTTCAGTACGACGACCAGATAGTGCGTCCGATATTAAGTAATGGCGACAATATCGCAGATATTATTCGTCAATCGCAGTTGATTTTTCCTTCGACATCCATCGACAACTACCTTTGGAGTATAAGTCGCTATGCACCAACTCCAACCATTATTGAGGCTGCACAGGCTCTCTATAAAAATCACTCTGTGAAAGATATTTCTCGCTCTGATGCTGATAATCTTACAGATACAAGTGATTATATTTTCAAAGTTATTGAGCAGGCAAAAGAACAACATAATAAAGTTATCTGCTTCGTAACAGGCGTGCCCGGAGCCGGCAAAACGCTTGTGGGGCTAAATATCTCTACCCAGAGTGCAGGCAAAGAGGGCGTAAATGCGGTCTACCTTTCGGGTAATGGTCCCTTGGTGAAAATTCTTGTTGAAGCATTGACACGTGATAAGGTTCGCCAACTCAAGGAGCAAGGCGAGAAATGCACCAAAAAGGAAGTGGCGCAAGAGGTTAAGGCGTTTATTCAAAATGTTCACCATTTTCGTGATGCTTGTTTAGAGGGAACGATGATAGAAAATGGGGAGATTGTAGCCGATATTGACTATTTCCGTAGCGAGAAGAATAAAGATAAATCTTTTGCTCCAATTGACCATATTGCCATTTTTGATGAGGCGCAACGTGCATGGACTAAGGATATGACGTCTGACTTTATGCTTCGAAAGAAGAATCGTCCGGGCTTTCCGTACTCCGAACCAGAGTTTCTGATTTCGTGTATGGATCGCCATAAGGATTGGGCAATGGTAGTCTGCCTTGTCGGAGGTGGTCAGGAGATTAACACAGGCGAAGCAGGTATTAGTGAGTGGATTGCATCGCTCAATAACCATTTCAAAGATTGGCATGTGCATATCTCCTCTCGATTGACTGACAAAGAGTATGCAGCTGGTGAGGTCTTGAATTTGCTTGCCGACCATCCGAATGTATATACAACCGATGAGCTCCATTTGGCAGTGTCGCTACGTAGTTTCAGAGCCGAAAAACTATCACTATTCGTGCATCAGCTTTTGGATATGGACAAACCAGCCGCATCGGAGACACTCAAGGAGCTTACAAAATATCCGATAGTCCTTACTCGCGATGTCGAAAAAGCCAAACGATGGCTCAAAGAGCGTGCACGAGGGAATGAGCGTTACGGCATTATCGTTTCGTCACAGGCCTACCGTTTGCGTCCATTGGCGATTGATGTACGAGTGAAACCTGATCCCGTGCATTGGTTCCTGTCGGACAGAGAGGATGTTCGTTCTTCGTACTACATGGAGGATGTTGTAACAGAATTTGATATTCAAGGTTTGGAATTAGACTATACATGCGTGGTTTGGGATGGTGATTTCAGATACAAGTCAAGTGATTGGGGCACATACTCATTTGTGGGTAGCAAGTGGCAGAATATCAAGAAAGAGGAGCGTAAAATGTATCTAAAAAACGCCTATCGTGTTTTGCTGACTCGTGCACGCCAAGGGATGATCATTGTTGTTCCGCAAGGAAACCCCGAAGACCCGACACGAAAGCCAGAATTTTACGACTCAACATATAAGTATTTGAAATCAATCGGAATAAAAGAAATTTAATGATTATCAAATTGTTACCATGCCACTATACCCAATCGGGTGTATTTTGAGATACAAAACGACAGCTATACCTGTTAAGGTATAAAAATGAAAACGACACATGAAAATAACAGACAAAATATCGCTCAGACCTTTGCAGGTAGACGATGCAAACGATATGTACAATACGATAGATGCTCAACGCGACTATTTGGGGCAGTGGTTGCCATTTGTGGTCGGTACTACCTCGGTGGCAGTTACACAGGCGTTTGTTGATTCTGCGGTGGATGCCGATGATAAAACCTACGCCATTCGCAAGGGCGATAAATTCGTCGGGCTGATTGGGTTTAAGGCTACCGACAAAGCAAACCGCAAAACAGAGATTGGTTATTGGCTTTCAAAAGAGCATCAAGGGCGAGGTATTATGACCCGTGCCGTTGAACGTTTGTGCAAATACGCTTTTGAGGAGCTTGAGCTGAATCGTGTACAGATAAAGTGTGCCGTTGGCAATGCTCCGAGTAGCAATATCCCCAAACGACTTGGCTTTAAGTTCGAGGGCATCGAACGTGCAGGAGAGTTATTCCCCGATGGTAGTTTTGCCGATATTGAAGTTTATAGTCTTTTGAAAAATGAATATAATTCAAGTAACAGGAAATAAGAAACAATACATAGACCTGCTGCTGCTTGCCGATGAGTCAGAGGCTATGATCGACCGTTATCTGGAGCGTGGAGAACTATTTGTGCTTGACGATAACGGCGTAAAGGCTATTTGTGTTGTCACTGACGAAGGCGATGGTGTTTGTGAACTTAAAAATATTGCTGTTGCTCCCGAATCACAACGACAGGGATATGGCAAAAAACTTATAAATTACTTAGCTACGCATTATTCAGGGAAATATGCACAAATGATAGTGGGTACAGGCGATGTACCCAGTTCACTATGTTTCTACGAAAGTTGCGGATTTGAATATTCGCATCGCATTGAAAACTTTTTCACTGACAACTACGACCACATGATGATTGAAAATGGTGTGTTGCTTAAAGATATGGTGTATCTGAAACGAAAGCTATGATTACAATAAATCCAAATAGAACTGATACGCTTGTCGATGCCTTGACCACTCTTTGGGAAGCATCGGTACGTGCTACGCATCATTTTTTGGTCGAAGATGATATTCAGAAACTTATCCCGTTTGTAAAGAAGGGTTTGTCGGGTATCGAAACGCTGGTAATTGCCGATGACGGCATCAACCCCGTTGCCTTTATGGGAGTTGAGTCCGGCAAAATCGAGATGCTTTTTGTATCGCCCAGCTACTTCGGCAAAGGGGTTGGAAGGGAGTTAGCAGAACTTGCGATTTCACAATATGAGGTGCGGTATGTAGATGTGAACGAGCAAAATCCGCAAGCGATAGGATTTTACGAACATATCGGATTCGAGTTGTTCGAACGCACCGAATTAGATGAACAGGGAAATCCGTTTCCGATTTTAAAAATGAGATACAGTTATGAGAAATAATAAAACTCCCGATCCGAATGTAGTATTTCCGGTCGAAGGCTTCGATACGGTTACTTATGTCAAACCAACCATCAAGAATCCGAACATCATCGTGGGCGATTTCACCTATTTTAGCGACACGGACTTTGAAAGTCACGTCACGCACCATTATGATTTCTGTGGCGACAAACTAATCATCGGCAAATTTTGCCAGATTGGGAAAGGAGTGGAGTTTATTATGAATGGTGCGAATCACCAGATGAATGCTGTCTCTACATTTCCATTTTATATTTTAGAAGGATGGGAACAAGAGGCCCCTCCCCTTTCAAAGATGCCAATCAAAGGCGATACGATCGTCGGTAATGATGTTTGGATTGGGCAAAACGTAACGATCATGCCCGGCGTAACGATTGGCGACGGTACTATTATCGGAGCGAACAGTGTTGTCGCAAAGAATGTTGATCCTTACACGATTGTTGCCGGAAACCCTGCGAAGCCCATTCGTAAACGCTTTGACGACGAGCTGATTGAAATGATGCTGAAATTTAAGTGGTGGAACAAAGAGATTGACGAGATTAACGCATTAATCCCCTTACTGTCTGACAATGATATAAATAGAGTAAAACAAGTTATAAAAGAGTTGTTGTAAGTCTAAAATTCGAGAAATCGGGGTCTAATTTGCTCCATTTTTCGTATCTTTGCATTCAATAAAAACCCGTTGGAGCATTAGTAACGCAAGATGTTAATAAACAGCATCTTGAAACTGATAAAAGCACAAACAACGGAGCTGAAAAAATACGGTACAAGGCGAATATCTAAAACACTTGTAATCAACAACATCAACTTGCCGGCACTTTCCGTGTAGTTGCAAAAAACGAGGTTGTACCGTTTAAAAGGTCAAAACGCTGACTGTCATTTTGATAATTGTGTTGCATCGGAAAGTAATTCACAATCTCTATATCATATACATCCCAGCATTTTAGCTAAATTTTAATCAAAGTTTCCTTCTTGATAATAAAAGGAGAAGGCGATTTATTCCTTACTATTGTTTTTTATTCTCTTTTATGTAAATTTACGCCCTTATTTTACGTATTAGACGAACAAATCTATTCTAAACTTACTAAACAAATAGTATCGATGCAGACAGTTAATGCAGTAATCACAGGAGTCGGAGGATATGTGCCCGATTATATCTTGACGAACGATGAGATCTCAAAAATGGTGGATACCACCGACGAATGGATAATGGGGCGTATCGGAATCAAAGAAAGACGCATCTTAAGAGAAGAAGGACTAGGAACTTCGTACATGGCTCGCAAAGCAGCCAAACAGTTGATGCAACGTACTCAAACCAACCCTGATGATATTGATCTGGTAATTGTTGCAACGACTACTCCCGACTATCGTCTGCCATCAACTTCCTCCATCTTATGTGATAAACTGAAACTGAAGAATGCTTTTGCTTTCGACGTGCAGGCTGTTTGCAGCGGCTTTCTTTATGCATTGGAAACTGGAGCGAACTTTATCCGTTCAGGAAGATACAAAAAAATCATTGTTATAGGAGCTGATAAGATGTCCTCGATAACCAACTACACAGACCGTGCTACCTGCCCTATTTTTGCCGATGGTGCAGCAGCTTTCATGCTCGAACCGACTACCGAAAATATTGGCATCATGGATTCCGTATTGAAAACAGATGGCAAAGGACTACCCTTTTTGCATATTAAAGCAGGTGGATCCGTTTGCGCCTCATCTTATTACACTTTGGATAACCATCTTCATTACGTTTACCAAGAAGGACGCACGGTATTCAAATATGCTGTAGCAAATATGTCGGATGCATGCGAAGCACTCATTGCCAGAAACAATCTCAGCAAAGAAGATATCGACTGGGTTATTCCTCATCAGGCAAATCAGCGTATTATCAGTGCAGTAACACAACGTCTGGAAGTACCAACTGAAAAAGTCATGGTCAATATTGAGCGCTACGGCAATACAAGCGCCGGTACACTCCCTCTCTGTATTTGGGACTTTGAAAATAAACTCAAAAAGGGGGACAATCTGATATTCACTGCATTTGGAGCAGGCTTTGCTTGGGGCGCAGTTTATGTGAAATGGGGTTACGATGGTTCGCATTCCAGTCAGCAGACTGATTAACGTTGATAAACTATTTACGAGAAAGTGAAATAGTCTTCCTTTAAGTATGCTTTATACTTAAATATTCCGATATTTGTACTAACTTAAAACATAACAATATGTCCTATCAAAAAGAATTCATGAAAGCTGCCATCGAACTGGCATTAGATAATATCAACCACGGAGGAGGTCCCTTCGGCGCAGTTATTGTAAAAGATGGGAAAATAGTTGGTCAAGGATGCAACAGTGTAACCAATCATTTAGATCCTACTGCTCATGCCGAAGTTATGGCTATCCGGAACACTTGTCGGGAACTCGGCACATTCATATTAGAAGGGTGCGAAATCTATTCTTCCTGCGAACCTTGCCCCATGTGCCTTTCTGCTATTTACTGGGCACATATAGACAGAATATACTATGGCTGCACCAAGCACGATGCAGCCGAAGTAGGTTTTGACGATTCATTCATATACAAGCAACTGGACTTGCCTGCTGACAAGCGCAAAATAGTTGCCGAAGAACACGACCGGGAATCATCACAAAAGATTTTCGAGAAATGGATGAATAAAGAGGATAAGATAGAATATTAAACAGATTGAAATGGTAAAGAAATTCCTTCAACCATTTCTAAATCTATTCAATCCTGATAGCCTTAACAAAATGCACTTCTGTTATTCCTAATCGATTGATGACCGTATCCAGGAAGTGAATAATTCCTACTTCATAAGTTCCCGGCGGGACATGATGACTGTATATCATAGTTCCGCCGGTACTTTTATTTTTGCAGTAAAACACGTCTTTGCTGTCCATTCTATATTTCAATATTTCATTATTACCACACAAATGGTAGTAGAAACTATCCGCTTCATCAACCGAACAAACCCTTACCATACGGATATCAGGACGTACATGCGTATAAGGTTGTCCCAGCAATTTTCCTTTCGGAAATAAGCCATTGTCATTAGTATGAAGAGGAGTAACACGGCAAGTGCACCCTATTGAGACAACAACTAAAAGGCAATACAATAAAAACCCTCTAATATTTTCATTTTGCTTTATTGGCATTTTCTGTGAACATATTATACGCATCACTTAACTTCGTATCATAATTGTTCGCTTTGTATCCTGCACCATTATATAACTTTGCAAATACATCCCATTTTTTAGCTTGCAAAGCAGGCAGCATTCCACCTTCTTTAATAAATCGCACAGAAAGCATTAATTGTTTGAATTCACTTTCACACATGGCGTTCACAAAACTTTCCACACTTTTTTCTCCGCAAGCAGCATAGTTGAATCCCATAACCTGAAACATTCCCCAACTAGCAGAAGAATTTGCCGCCTCAAGGTTTATTTTCCTAGCTTGTTCCAAACGTTCGTATTCACGGATTCCACCATAATACTTGGTCCTATCCCAATGGCGATAGAGAATATTTTCATTTCCTACTACGTGATTTTCCGGATTGAGCCCTTTCTCTTTCAGTTGCGCCCAAAACACATGTCCCTCAAAAAGTATAGCCGGTTTGCCTGGTGCAAAGAAACCGCCACGACCACCAGTTTCTACCTTCTGAATGGCTTTCAAGGCTGCGGTTTCTACATCCAGAAGCTGGGCAGCCAGTATAAAGTCATTCTCGGATAACTTTTTTCCTGTTTCATGTGTAGATAAAAGCAAAGCCTCCCAACTTTTATATCCCATAATGCCATCGGCTTCTAAATGGTGCTTACGTTGAAAGTCAATTATTGCTTCACGGGTTCTTTTATCATAATCACCATTTAGCACAATAGAATATCCTTGGTCAATAAGTAAAATTTGAGCATAAAACATTGACCCTTTAATACTTTTTGAATTAATAATTTCCATATAACATCTTTATTATTTCCTACTCTCTTCCCTATCCGGCTTTTCAGAATCCGCCGTGTGCAAGTTATTTTATAAGTCTATGGTATTCACCTCAACCCTAAGTTACATTTGCCCATATTCAGATATAAAAATCAATCTTGAAGCCGTCATATACTCTTCCCCAAGTCTCAATCCGAATAGCAGCAAAAAGGACTTCATCGTTCTTACCTACTCTCATCTTAATGTGAGATGGATATTTATATTCCACTAATCTTAAATAGCATTTCCCATCGACTAAAGGAAGCTTTGTAATAATACATTTAGCTGTGTCGCGAATAAGAGCCTTTGAAGCGATGAAACCTACTGAATTAAGAAATAGATAAGGTGTCAGACCATTTAGGGAATGCACGATCCATAACTTTTTATCTTCCTGTTTGTTTATCCTCAAATTTGGGTATACTAAACGGAGGGCATGACCACTGAAACGTTTATCATCATAAGGCCATACCTCGTTTTGAACCTGCAACAAATACTTTTTATAAGCAACAGGAAAAATCAAATCGATTAATCTATGTATCAGGTGAATCAGATACATTCCGACTATTTTTTGAAAACAAGAATATAAACCTCAGGCTTTGTATTCAGATCAAAGATCACGATAGCTCTTGCAAACACATCGTCCTTTCCAATTTCGGTATAATATACTCTTAGCTGGTCAGACTCATATTTGCAAATTTTAGAATATTCATCTTCTTTTTTAAAATCTTTGGATTGAGATAAAAGGTGGTCTAGCATAATTTGTAAAACTTCCTGCCCACGAGATACTTTTTTTTCAAGTATATGGGTATCAGATATGTTATGAGTAAATCCATCCTGTTCTTTTATCCATTTCTTAATTACTTCTTTTGCTTGTAATGCAATATCAACAGTCACAGAATCACTTTCGGTGATTTTTTCCACATGACTTTTGATTGGCTGATTAGTAGCAGTGGATGCAACACATGCAACCGCCAATACTCCACACAATAAAATAAATAAAATTCTTTTCATGTTAATCTGTTTTATCGTTTAAATTTTTCAGTTTCCCGAACTCTGCTTACAGCATTCTCTACCTTTTTAAGAGCATTCATGGCAGACTGGGAAACCGAGCGGTTAATAGTAAGTGACAACCCACAATGCGGGCATGAGATAGCACCATCATGTAAAAGTTGGTAAATGCTGATTGGAATGAAACATTTGCAAATGGGGCAAGACATCCCACTTGGTTGTTGCGTAGCAGCTGGCTGCGACACAACAGGATTTGATTTGGATGTGTGCATTTTATACTCTATAATTTATGTTCAACTTCGGTTTTATATTAAGATACTTCGGGCAGTGCATGTGCCACATCTGAGGACATATTGGTTACAGCTTTGCTTAATAAAGCAGACAATCCTCCGGGCATATCAGCCTGCCGCATTTTTACATGAACTTTCATATTCGCACTCAAACTGCTTTGCCTGCTGTCCGACTTATTTCCATGACTGCCGGAAGAAGCTGCCAACGCAACTCTCAAACGCGTGTCCTTGCCACTTTCACTATCAGCATTATCCACACTATGCCCCTTTTCAAAAGAGAAGGATGACTGTTGTTGTTTACTGGATGCATCCAAAACTTGAATATCAAAATCAAAGTCCGCTTCCTGCACTTGCAATAAAGGCAATGGCACAAGGGTTAATAACGGGATGCTGACGGATTGCATACGTGGACCGGTCAAATCACGGCTCTGATAACTGAAAGTTAACATACGCAACGCTCCAACTTCACCGGAAACCGGATCATACGACTCGAACGTTATCTTAAACAGATAGTCCAGATACCTTTGAGCTGACATTGAATCAGCATCGATGGTAGCCAGCAAGGGACCTGATATAAGATCCTTCAATTCCATTACCTGACTACTGATTCGTTCTTCTTTATCTACATTCATATTCTTAAGCTATTATTGAATTATTCAACATCGGTTTCCGACGGCAAATCCCGCGGAGAAATCTTCAATCGAATCGTTTGAATGCACTCGTCAGAAAGTTTGGACAATTCTTCGGAAGATACTATCACATCCATGGACGAATACTGATTAGGACGACTAATATTGACATCCGCCAATAATCTGGGCAAAAGCAATTCAACGCTTGATCTTAAATTCTCTTTGATTTTATTTCGTAATTCACCTGACGAATCATTTTCAAATGCATCTCCCAAATCCGAGTGTGAAATGAATTCCCGGTCGCTGATGAGGAGGACGCTTTCTAACAGTGTTTTTGCGTCAATCGTCCCATCTAAAGCTATGAATTCAGCCCGGTGCTCTTTCAGATAAATCAAAAGTTTACGACTCAGATAAGTTACAAAATTACGTCGCAGTGTTTTTTCCCGGTTCAACTGTGTGATAGGACCTTCTTCAAGTTCATCACTATGTTTATTCTGAACGATGGTGGAAAGTATACTAGATACTATCATTTCTGATAATTCATCGGACAATTCTTTTATTGTACGAAGAACCGCAGTCTGATCTATTTCGTAATCTTCCCCCATAACAGATTTTCCGGTAAAACCACAATGAAGCATTAGTTCCATTTCTCCTAAACATACAGCAGGAGGACCTAATGTAGCTGCCTGACTCTGGTTACGGTAGGCTGTAGCCAGCTTGAGAGCATACATATTGGCCTCATGTTGGGCTGCCACCATATCCCGGAGAATCATTCCTAAAATTTTGCTTAACTGAGCCATAAACTTATTGACGGATTATGAATTAATCATTTTTCTACTACTTCGAGGCTTGTTCTTTCTTAGCCTTTTCTTCCTCTTCTTCCTGAGCCTGCTTTTTCTCAAGTTCACGAACACGTTCCTGAGAAGCCAGTAATTCCTGCTGATGCTGTTCATCCAGCTTCTGCCGACGGTCGGCTATCTCTTTTTGCATGCTGTCCAAACGTTCTTTGTCTTTTTGTTCACGCTCTATGCGGGCAAGTTCACGATTCTTCTGGTCGGTATAAGTATCGACTGTTTTAACAATGGCTTTCTTGCTGATACCGGATACGCCAACCATGTATGAAGTAGTTTTGCCTTCTTCTATCGGAAGCTGGAAGATCATGTTGTCACCATCAACTGTACCCGTCTGACCCGGAACCTGAATCTTGGCAGGTTCAAACAGACCGTCACGGTTCTTGTAGGTAGCAATCAACATGGCCTTGTCGCCGGGTGCACCTTTAAATTCAAGGGTATTTACTTCTAAAGTACCCGAAGGATCGCAAACATCCAAGCTATTACCCAGAAGTTCAAGAACCTTAGCCAAACCGGCAGGCATACTATCTTGTCCGGCTTTCACCGCAACGTCCATGGTATATTCTACACTATATTTGGAATCCTGTGTTGCGGTAGAGTCCTTCTTACTGGAGTAATTGGCATGAAAATCCGCATTTACTTTGAAAATGCCCAGATTCAAAGAAGCGGAACCAGCCACTCCTGCGTCAATAGAGGTACTTTCATTCTCTACTTTAGAGTTTGATGCCGAAGCGTTGATATTAGCTTTGAAATTAATATCAATAGTCTGGATAGCAATGTAAGGGATGGGGACAATGGTCAGCAACGGTACATTCAGTTGTGCGACGCGTCCATCCTTAATAAATTGGAATGAGACATTTACAGTTTTCTTTTCTCCGGTTTGCGGGTCTGTGTTAAGACCTACTTCCTGAATAAAATTCCAGGATGTTTTGGCAGCCATAGCTTGGGCTTCAATACAAGCTTTCAAAGGACCTCCGATAATATTACCGAAAGGTAACGCCTGCAATGCGTTGGTCGCAACTTGCGACGGGGTTATGTCAATAGCCATACGTTTCTATTTTTAAATGAATACTTTTGTTATTTTGTAGGTTTACAACTGTAAAAGTATGCTGATAAATATCATTCTGATTATCCGTTGTACGTACAACTAAAATCTTCCACGAACAACACAAAAAGGTGTCAAGTATCTTACTTGGTTTTCCTGCGTACACCTATAAATATGAAATGGCTAAGAACATCTTCGCGATATGCTCTTCCGATAGTCAATAGTTTACCTTCAATGATAAAGCTATTGCCCATCAGCGAATTCACATGATGCAGATTTATGATGTATGAACGATGGATACGTATAAAGTCACTACCGGGCAAGTCTTTCTCAATAACAGCAAGATTGAAGGAGATAACCATATTTCTGTTACCGGTAAGATGAACTCTGCTATAGCTTCCTTCGGCCTCAATCCATAAAATTTCGTCAAGTGTCAGTTTAAGGTAATCATTCTGACGCCAAATAAAAATATACTTTTTATCCTCGCCAACGGAATACTCAATATTGTTTTCTTCATCCATCCGCTGCACACTGCATACAAGCCCCTGACCCGATCCCCTCACAATTTGTATGGGTAGATCTGCCAAATGAGCAGGTAGAGATATTATTAGACACTGGTTTTCTTTCATACTTCCTAATATACAATATGCAAATGAATGAAACTTATCTATAGAATAGAAATTTGTTTAATAAAACACCGATTTGTTTGATAAAGAGCAGAGACGGGAGAACTTTAGAGCAATATTGCTGTTTAAAAACTAAAAAGAACCAAAGCAAGCATACGGATATATGTACTTTGGTTCTTACTATTAGTTATCTTCTAGATAATAAGATCTATTTCGAGGGGTCGTAGTCGGGAACGTCTTTCACGGATACCATTCTATAGTTACCTTCCACTTGTTGGTACTTAGTACCTTTCTTGCTATAGGGTTTGCCTTCTTCCAATTCTACAATATCATCAACGGCAGAATCCAAAACATACGTTGTTCCGTTATCAGCGAAAATGACAAAGGCACGATAATCTTTATTCGCTCCATCTTTAGGATTCACTACATTGACAATCTTTGATTTAATTTTGCCTTGAGCAAGTAAGATGTGTGCTAATACAGCATAATCGTAGCTATTGGGTACAGATGACGCAAATACCTCATGCAAATTTCTTACAGAGTTTGAGGTATATACTGGTTCAGGGTAGATATCTTTATTTACCTTAAAGCTTCTACAAAAGTCCAAGACCCCCTTAGGAGTAAAACGGCATCCTTTATTAAGGTCAACCAGACTTGCAACTTTATCTAAATCAATCTCGATTTTTCCAGTTCCCGCAATTTCAAGAACCGACTCCTTTACTTTAACATTATTCAATCCCATATTTTATAAATTTTATTTTCCTACTCTATCCAAGGCTTTTCGGAACCCGCCTATACTTATTTGTAAACCTACGCTGCAAAACTAAGCTTGAATTAATCCCCTACCAATTCCGTTTCACGAATAAACAAAATGTTTGTTCAATCACAAGATATTGGTTGTTTTACCCCTCATTAATACATTTGTGTGTAATAAATGCTGTTCGTCAAACAAATTATTCCATACTTAATTTCTCTTTTACATTTGCCTCGCAAGCTTACAAAACGGCGGGTTCCGAAAAGCCGATCAAAGAGTAGGAAATAAACCGTAATAAAAATGGGAACAGAAAATTTATTTGATTCATTCAAAAAATCTGAGTTATTTGGATCAAACAGTTGTGGAAAACAATTTGACGACATTGAAACTTGTTGTAAGAAAGGGGCTATAATCCCGACCGGTATTATTATCCGCAAAGGAGATATAATCGATAACCTCACTTTTGTATATCAAGGATATAATGCAGTGCACGGTGGCATGGGTGGAACCGAAATCAAAGCAACACTTAGTCAGGGCGATTACATTGTATCAGTAAAGGGTATGGTCATTTACTATGCAAATCAATACGTTATTAGAACATTGACTTTTACCACAAAAAATGGGAACGTCATTTCTTCTGATCCGCACTTCTCAGGTCAGTACGGCTTTGAGTACACCGCCGAAAAAGGTTATCACATCTGTGCTTTATTCGGAAATGCAGGCTATTACTTGAATAGCATCGGATTTTATACCGTAAAGCAAGATTTCAAAATACCTGGAATGCAAAATTTACACAGATTTGGATTGTAAAAAAGTCAAAAAGAATACATAGTCACCAATCGAAAGATGTAGAGCCCCGCTCTATCTCTTCAAAAGCAAAAAGAGGCTGAACTCAAAAAAATATATTTTGAGCCAGCCTCTAATTGAATTACAGCACTACTTATTTACTGAACAAGTGCAGGGATTTTCCACTTTCATACTAAATGTAGCACCCACTACCACATTTTATTCATTTTTCTTTTTCGAAATGCCGCCTAAAAGCTTATATTTGCAGATAGTAATATCAAAAACACGTTGTATACGAAAAAATGGTAAGCATTTACTAAACAAATCATGGAAGAAGAATTTAATTATCAATTAGTTCCTTACAACTTTGCCCATTGCTTCAACAACCAATGCCCTAAAGCCGCGAAGTGCTTGCGCAACATAGCAGCACAACATTGTACAAACAGTTACCCTACTCTACGCATCATTAATCCTGCATGCATCACTGCCAATGCCGACAAGTGTTCCCATTTCCTGTCTGCCGAGAAAATCAATGTGGCATGGGGCATCAGAAATCTGTTCGACAATGTTCCCCATAAAAATGTATCAGTATTAAAGAGCCAAATGATTGCCTATTTCGGTAGAGGAAAGTATTATCGCTTCTACCGCAAAGAGTGCTACCTTGCTCCCGAAGATCAAGCATACATCCGTCAGCTATTCCAACGTTACGGGCATAATGAAGAAATAGCTTTCGAGTCTTTCAGCAAAGAATTTGATTGGAAATAAGCTCCACTCTACACGAAAGTTTGTTTTCTGAAAAACATCTGCCATCTGCCACACTTTTGCTTATACAGAATTATCTTTCAATAATTTACGCTGTTGCAGATACCTGTTGCAGATGGTTGCAGATGATTTTATCTGCAACACTCCATTATAGTCCGAAAAGAAAAGACGATAATCATACACGAGAATACATAGTTTTAGTTTGAAGATAATATGAGTTAAATACTTAGTTCATAGTGTTGAACACTTTGTTTCATATAGTATAAACAAATCGTTTTAAGCCATAAAAACAATCTGTTTTGCTTGTTGAAACGAAGTGTTCTGTATGTTGAAACAAAGTGTTTCATTCATTGAAACTAACTGTACAGTTAGTTGAAACAAATCGTTTTGCCTGCTGAAACTATTTGTTTTTCCATGTAGAAACAAATATTGAACATTGAAACAGCAAGTCAAGACATCAATCCTGCTACTCAAAAAACATATAGTTTTTACAGACAATCATGCAATAGTTCTATTTTTATTGTATATTTGTCGCGTCGAAACTTAATAAACATGTAGCAGGGAAACCTGCCAAATCATCGTGGCGGGCATTTTTATGCCTGGTCATGACACTCCTATATGGCGGTCCCTGTACCCCCATGGGGAGTGTGTAATGCATCTCCAAACATATGCTACATGTATAGGTTTCGACAATGGGTCAGGCGGGGATCGCTTTTGTTGTACCTTCTCTCCTCTCCCATAAATCGAATTATTCACCTTTAAAAACTTAAAGATTTATGGAAAACAGCAATCAACCGGAGAAATTTCATGCAATTTCCCTAAAACAACCTAACTCTGTATCTAAACGCTTCGATTCAGATGAAGCCATGACAACGTATTACCTGCTAATGGCTGATACATTTAACGCCAATATCCAGTTAGAAGACTTTCAAGGAATTACACGCTTAAAAAACCTACAACGCAAACTGAAGCAGTTTATCTACTCACTACAACCCATCATCGAGCACGAATGGAAAAGAGGTGTTTCGGAAATACAGAATGCCTGCGGTGTCTACATGTTTCAAAATCAAATTGATAGAAAAGAACTCCTGCGTATCAATAGCGAAATTGGTCGGCATTTGCAATTCATTACAGAATTGGCTGGAAATACCGGCTATATAAAACAGCTATATAGTAATCTGCATTGCCACTTCCAAAATGTAAGCTATTTACTAATAAAGATGCAAGAACAGGAAGAAGAAAAAGTATAAATAAAGTTATTTTCAAGAATTAATTTGTCCGTTTTTATTTTTCAGGCAGTGATTATTGTGTACCTTAGCTGAATATTAACAACTACGCACATCAATAAGCAAATTAATGAAAATAACACAACTGAGGGAAAGAGAAGGTGCCGCAGCATTGACTACTATAAACTTGGAGACACTAATCGAAAAAATAAAAAACGAGAACAAAAGCTGCCCCATCTCCACTTTCAGAGAGCAATTAAAGTACACATTACCAGGCGAACAATGTAACTTTTCAGAACGACTCCCGAAGATTCTGCCTGCCGCCGAATACCAACGTACCGGTAGTGGCAGGCAGATGAAAACATACAACGGTATTGTGGAACTGACCGTTGGCCCACTATCCGGCAAAGCCGAAATAGCCTTCGTGAAACAACGTGCATGGGAACAGCCCCAAACGCTTTGCGCATTCACCGGCTCCAGCGGGCGGACAGTAAAAATATGGACTATTTTCACTCGTCCGGACAACGAACTACCCCAAACTGAGGAAGAAGCCGCTATCTTCCACGCCCATGCCTATCGGTTGGCCGTGAAATGTTATCAGCCTCAACTTCCCTACGACATTATTCCCAAAGAGCCACGCCTCGATCAGTTCTCACGGCTCTCATACGATCCGGAAGTGATATATCGTCCCGACACCGTGCAGTTTTATCTATCCCAACCTGCCTCCATGCCCGATGAACCTACTTATCGGGAAACCCTACAAAAGGAAAAATCTCCCTTGACACGAGCCGTACCCGGAATGAATGAGGAAGACTCTATCGGTCTTCTATTCGAATCCGCATTAAGAAAATCCTACACAGACATAACCGAAACCGAAGCTTCCGGAGCCACTCCCGCCAATAGTCTTCAACCATTATTGACACAACTCGCTGTCAACTGTTTTCAATCGGGGATACCCGAAGAGGAAGCCATCAGGCACACCATTTTTCACTATTATCTGCGCAGGCAGGAGATGCTTATCCGTCAAATATTCAACAACATATACTTGGAGAGCAAAGGTTTCGGCGAGAAAATCAGCCTGAGTAAAGAGCAGCAACTCTCTTTGCAGACCGATGACTTTATGAAGCGTCGTTATGAATTCCGCTACAACACGCAGGTGGGTGAAGTGGAGTACCGCGAACGCCATTCCTACCGTTTCCGCTTCAATCCTATCGACAAGCGTGCATTGAACAGTATCGCCCTCGACGCTCAAGCCGAAGGTATTCCGCTGTGGGATAGGGACATCAGCCGCTACGTCTATTCCAATCGAGTACCTATCTTCAATCCGTTGGAAGACTTCTTGTACAATCTTTCCGGTTGGGACGGCAAAGACCGTATTCAAGCCCTTGCTCAAACGGTACCTTGCAAGAATCCGCACTGGCCTGAGTTGTTTCACCGTTGGTTTCTGAATATGGTTTCGCACTGGCGTGGGATGGATAAGAAGTATGCAAACAGTGTTTCGCCCTTGCTGGTCGGTGCGCAAGGAACCCGCAAAAGTACCTTTTGCCGCAGCATCATGCCACCATCGGAACGTGTCTATTTTACAGATAGTATCGACTTCTCCCGCAAGAGGGACGCTGAGCTGTATCTTAATCGCTTCGCATTGATAAATATTGACGAGTTCGATCAGATTAGTGCCACGCAACAGGGATTCTTGAAGCACATTTTACAGAAGCCCGTGGTCAACGTACGCAAACCCTACGCCAATGCCGTGCTCGAAATGCGCCGTTATGCCTCGTTCATAGCAACAAGTAATCAAAAAGATTTACTAACTGATCCTAGTGGTAGCCGCCGTTTTATCTGCATTGAAGTCACAGGAGTGATTGACACCTCCCACCCCATAGATTACGACCAGCTCTATGCCCAAGCTATGTATGAACTCGACCATAATGAACGCTACTGGTTCACCTCCGAGGACGAACGCATCATGACCGAAAGCAATCGTGAATTTGAACAAGTATCACCCGAGGAGCAGTTATTTTACCGATACTTCCGTCCGGCTCGTGAAAATGAAGAAGGTGAATGGTTGTCTCCGGCAGAAATTCTGGAAGACATGCAGAGGAATAGTTCCAAACCCTTATCGGCAAAGAAAGTGAGTGTGTTCGGAAGGATATTGCAGAAACATGGCATTCCGTCGAAGAGGGTACGGAGGGGGACGGTGTATCATGTGGTGAGGATGTAGAATAGAGATGCTTTTTTCTTTTTTATGCTTACGCTTTTTCATATAATACCTTCATTCTCATTAAAATTTGTGACAAAGATAACACCTTTTCAATAGTTTCCATAACTTTGCATTTTACGAATATTAGATTCATAAATGATAAAGATATGAAGAAATACTTTTTAGGAGCTTTGGCGTTCATCCTATTATTCAGCAGTTGCGGTACAAGCCGCACCACTTCAGGCGATCCCGGCGCAATATTTGCCGGAGCTGCCATAGGCGGCAATGTAGGAAATGCTATCGGTGGCTTGATAGGCGAAAGCAACGGAGGATGGCGAGGCGGTTACCGTGGTTCCGCCATCGGTACTATCATCGGAACCATTGCAGGAGCAGCTATCGGCAATGCAGTTACTACACCTAAACAAGAAGAATACGGCTATCAGATAGAAAGAACTCAACCCACTCCCCCACAAACGGAGAGACAACAACCTTTTCGTTCAGCTATTAATGATCTGAGGATTCGTAATATCCGTTTCATTGATGATAACCGTGACCATACCATCAGCTCAGGCGAAAACAGTAAAGTGATATTCGAAATTATGAATGAAGGAGACAAAACTGCATTCAACGTAGTACCTGTAGTGATAGAAACCACAGGAATGAAACGAATTTATATCTCACCTTCCGTCATGATAGAACAGATTGCCCCTCACGAAGGCGTGAAGTATACGGCAAATATCAGTGCCGGAGATCGCATCAAGACCGGAGAAGTAACTATACGCATTGCCGTTGCCGACGGACTCGGACAAGATTACGACTGGCAGGAGTTCTCACTACCCACACAACGATAGGCAGTCAATGTAATACAACGTTTTAATAGTTATTCTTCAAAAAAATGGAACAACAACAATCCTCTTTCAAAGCAAGAGAACGCATAGACCTTCACGAGCCGAGACGCTTTAAGGTTACCATCTACAACGATGATTTCACCACGATGGAATTTGTAGTAAATATACTTACCACCATCTTTTATAAATCACCGGCGGAAGCCGAAGCATTGATGCTGAAAGTACACCAAAGCCAATCGGCC
>NZ_JASLER010000089.1 GCF_030151085.1 Bacteroides sp.
AGTTCTGCGAAGACTTTGCAGGTTTCATTCGTTGGTATGCAGACGCAAGAAGTATCTATTAAGCCTAATCTTAAGGTAGTTATGAAATCTGATTCAGAGGTACTTGACGAAGTTATGGTTGTCGCTTATGGTACTATGAAGAAGGCTTCTTTCACAGGTTCTGCTTCAGTAGTGAAATCTGATGAGTTGACCTCTCAGAAAGAAAACTTTGTAAAATCATTGCAAGGTAAAGTGGCTGGTATCCGTGTGGGTGGTTCTACCGGAGATCCGGGCGCAGACCAAAGAATTCAAATCCGTGGTATCAGTTCTTATAGTGCATCTAGTCAACCTCTTTATGTAGTTGATGGTGTGGCTATTGTGAATGATGATGTTACATCTGGTTTGAAATCACAATCAGTTCTTTCATCACTCAATCCGGATGACATTGAAAGTCTTACAGTATTGAAAGATGCTGCAGCGGCTTCATTGTATGGTTCGCGTGCTGCTAATGGTGTAATTATTATTACGACCAAACAAGGTAAGCAAGGAAAAACCAAGATTACTTATAATATGGAAACCGGATGGACCAGTATGGCTGTCAAGAACCAGTATAATGTAATGAATGCTTCCGAACTGAAAGAATACTACTGGCAAGGTCTTAAGAATTATGCTGTGGTTAGAGAAGGTATGAACGAAACTGATGCAACTGCTTTCTCCAATGAAAACACTCCTGACTTTTTCTGGAACTATGACTCCGATATAGATACAGACTGGAAGAAAGAAGTTTATAAGAATGGTTTGATAACCGACCATCAGGTAGCAATCAGTGGTGGCGGTGAAAAAACGAAGTTTTATTCAGGATTTGGTTATAATAAGACCGAGGGTATTGTTGCCGGTAGCCAATTTGAACGCTACAGTGGACGTGTCAATGTAGATCATCAAGCTTATGATTGGCTTCGCATTGGAGCACGTCAAATGATCTCGTTTACAAACACTGAAGGTTTCCGCGACCAGAACGATCAAGCACAAGGTATTGGTACAAGCTCTCCGCTTTCTATCCTTTATTCAATGGACCCTACTGCAGTGAATAAGTTGGAAGATGGTTCATATAATCCGAATGCTGGTCTGAAATCTAATATTTCGAATCCGAACTTGATGCTTGGGCAGTCAACAGGTCCAAATGCTGAAACAGTTTCTTCTGAAATGATGCGCAGCATGACTAACTTTGAGGCTGAAATAACACTGCCTTTCGGCTTGTCTGCTAAAACTATTTTTGGTTACGATTATCTTGATAACAAAACACGTGAGTTTTGGGCTCCGGAAAGTGTGAACGGTGCATCCTTAGGTGGTTTGGGTTATCGCGTAGACTTCACAAATAAGACATTGACTTCTTCTTCTACACTAAATTACTCAGGAACATTCTTTGATAAACACAATATCCGTGCTTTGATTGGTTATGAAATCGAAGACCGTAATTTGTTGCTGACGGAAGCCTCTGCAAAATCATATTCTACAGACAAATTGCCGGAGTTGTCAAACGGACAGGCTTATAATGTTTCTAGTTCAACCTATGGTTCTTCTATCATGTCATATCTGGCTAACGTAAATTATGACTATGATAATAAGTATTATATCTCTGGAAGTTTCCGTCGTGACGGCTCTTCTCGCCTAGGAGCTAACAACCGTTGGGCAAACTTCTGGTCTGTATCAGGTGCATGGAGAATTAGTGGCGAAAGTTTCTTGCAGGATAATCCATTATTTACAGATTTGAAAGTACGTGCATCTTATGGTACTAATGGTAACTTGCCGACCGACTATTATGCTAACTTGGCGACTTACTCGTTTGGTGGTGGTTATGGTGATGCCAGTGGTATCTATTGGGGTAGTGCAGGTAATCCAAATTTAGGTTGGGAGAAATCAAAGAATTTCAATATTGGTGTTGACTGGAATTTATATGGTCGCGTAAATGTTTCTCTTGAATATTACAATAAGATCACAACCGATTTGTTGTTCAAGGTTCCTACTTCTTATGTAACAGGCTTTAGCTCTAACTGGCAGAACCTTGGTAAAATTAAGAATGATGGTTGGGAGTTGACTATTAGTTCTACAAACATTACCACTAAAGATTTTACGTGGACAACCGATTTCAATGTTACAAAACAAAATAATGAAGTGAAAGCATTACCTGAAGGCAATGATATTATGTACGGTGATGGTAACATGTATTTACTTCGCGAAGGTGAATCTATGCATACATTCAATTTGCCACAATGGTTGGGTGTAAACTCTGAAACTGGTTTAGGTGAATTCTATATCGATCCGTCGTTGAATAGCCGTGATGCGGTGGTAGACGGAAAAGTAGTGAAAGATGGTAATGTAACCAACTATTATACAAAAGCTGGTAATACAGTTGTAGGGAAAGCGATTCCCGATTGGACCGGTGGTCTGACAAATACATTTATGTATAAGAATTTCGACTTGTCATTTATGATTTCATTCCAGACTGGCGGCAGTATGTTCGATTATCCGGGTTACTTCTTGACTTATAGTGATGGTATGCGTATCGGAAACTTCAGCGTATCAAAAGAAGTTGCTGGAAACTATTGGAAAGCTCCGGGGGATAAGGTTGACAATCCGAAGCCAATCTACAACAACCCTTATCGTTCCGACCGTTTCTCTTCTCGTACAATTCTTTCTACTGATAATATTCGTATGCGTGATATTACGATCGGTTACAAAGTGCCTATTTCCAAAAAGTATATCAGCAATTTGCGTGTATTCTTTAAGGCAAACAATCCATTCATGATTTACAGCGCGAGTAAATATGTTGATCCCGATGTTGATATAAACGGTTATCGTCAGGTTGATACTCCTCCGACAAAATCATTTATGTTCGGTTTGAACTTTGACTTATAATAATAAAGAAATAGAAGAATGAATATGAAAAAGATATATTTATTAGGGGCAATATTTAGCATGATGTTTGCTTCATGTAGTGATTTTCTAGAAAAAAGCCCTTCTACATCACTTCCGGTAGAAGAGGCAATCACGACTATGAAAGACTTAGGTAATGCCGTAAATGGCATTTATTACCTCATGTCTGAGGATAGAATGACCTATAGTGCGGATTTTGCTATCTATGCAGATTTGCGCGGAGAAGACTTCAAGGCTTTAAGTAATAATAACCAAGCTGGTCCTCTTTCACGTTATACAATTACCAAGAAGGATGAGATGCCTGACTATGCTTACTATTATTTCTATCGTGCAATAGCTAACGTTAACAAAGCTTTGTCGGTTGTTGATAATATAGTTGTAAGTGATGAAGAGAAAGCCCAATACAATGACTACAAAGGTCAGCTTTATGCTTGGCGTGCATTGTTGCATTTCGACTTAGCTCGCATGTTTTGTAATATTCCTGCTGCCGCTACCGATGTAAATGCCGCTAATTCGGGTTTAGTATTGTCAACAGAAGTATATGAACCGGGATATGTAGCTGCTCGTACCACATTGAAAGATACTTATGGACAGATTCTCAAAGATTTTGAGATAGCATTGCCTTTATTGTCTAAAGAAACTAACAACGGGCATATCAATCATTGGGCAGCTTTGGCGCTTCGTGCTCGTGCATATCTCTATTTAGGTGATAATGCTGCTGCATTGCAAGATGCAAAAGACGTAATTGCTTGCCCGGAATACTCACTATACACAATTGATGATTATTTGAAATCTTGGGGGCTGACTTATACAAACGAGTCATTATTTGAAATGACTATAACGACTAACTATAATGCACAACGTAATTCAGTCGGCTACTACTGTATCTCTGAAGGTTATGGGGAATGTGCTTTTGATGAAACGGCTCCGTTATATAAATATTTGGTAGCTACTCCGAAAGATATACGTTCAGGTTTAGTTAGTAAACAAGATGGTGCTAACCCAGGAATATATCCAGCTAAATACCCGGGACGTGATGGTAATATCTATGTAAACAACCCGAAAATCATCCGTTTGTCTGAAGTTTATTTGATAGCAGCCGAAGCAGCTTTGAAAACATCTGGTGATGCAGCTTACTACATCAATACACTAAGAAAGAACCGTATTGCTGATTATACAGATGTAGCATCTGTAACATTGGATGATATTCTTTTCGAACGTAGAATTGAGTTGATGGCTGAAAATAGCATGTCATTCGACTACTGGAGAAATAAAAAGTCAATCAAGAATCCGTTTGCTGGAGAAATCAATTATGACGATTATCGCGTAATCCTTCCGATTCCTCAAGGAGAAATTGATATTGCACCTGGTGTATTGGTACAAAATCCTACATATTAATATCTAGGTAGGATATAATAGAAGAAGTGTCAAAAGCAAGCTGCTAACAGCAGTTTGTTTTTGACACTTCTTGTTATACTACAAACGGTTACTTATTGCACATGTCTGATGACTAACGAACTTATTCAAACTATATTCGTTTATAGGATCACCAGATGGTAAATACAAAGTTTACGGTATATCTCCATTGAATTAATTATAAAGATTTCGGAAAGATATCTGCAAAATTCGTTATATTTGCCGCCACTAAATATAGTATATATAATAAGGTATAGTAAATGAAAGAATTTGTAATCTCTGAAGTGCAAGCAGAAACAGCGGTATTGGTAGGCATCATCACGAAAGAACAAGATGAGCGTAAGACTAACGAATATCTTGATGAACTGACATTCTTGGCTGAGACAGCCGGGGCGGAAATCGTAAAGCGGTTTACTCAAAAACTTGATCAGGCACACTCTGTGACCTATGTAGGTAAAGGTAAACTGGAAGAAATCAGAGAATATATAAAGAATGAAGAAGAAGCTGAGCGTGAAGTAGGTATGGTGATTTTTGATGATGAACTTTCGCCCAAGCAGTTGCGCAATATAGAAGCGGAGTTGAAGATTAAAATTCTAGACCGTACTTCGCTGATTCTCGATATATTTGCCATGCGTGCCCAAACCGCCAATGCTAAGACGCAGGTGGAGCTAGCTCAATATAAATATATGCTTCCCCGTCTGCAACGTTTGTGGACTCACTTGGAACGCCAGGGAGGTGGCTCCGGTGCAGGTGGTGGTAAAGGCTCTGTAGGACTTCGTGGTCCTGGTGAAACGCAGTTGGAAATGGATAAGCGTATCATTCTCAATCGTATGTCTTTACTGAAAGAACGTTTGGCAGAGATTGATAAACAAAAATCTACCCAACGGAAGAATCGCGGACGAATGATTCGTGTAGCATTAGTGGGATATACTAACGTAGGTAAATCCACCTTGATGAACTTGCTTGCTAAGAGTGAAGTCTTTGCAGAAAACAAACTCTTCGCCACATTGGATACGACGGTGCGTAAGGTAATTATTGAAAACCTGCCTTTCCTGTTGTCCGATACAGTTGGATTCATTCGCAAGCTACCTACCGACCTGGTAGATTCCTTCAAATCAACCCTCGATGAAGTGCGTGAAGCTGATATGTTACTGCATGTCGTTGATATTTCACACCCTGATTTTGAAGAACAAATAGAAGTTGTAAACAAGACTTTGGCCGATATCGACGCTGCCGGTAAGCCAATGATTCTTGTATTCAATAAAATAGACGCTTATACCTACGTGGAGAAAGCGGCTGACGACCTTACCCCCAGAACCAAGGAAAACTTAACACTCGAAGAACTGATGAAGACGTGGATGGCAAAGTTAGAGGATAATTGCCTCTTTGTGTCTGCCCGCGAAAAGATTAACATTGAGGAACTGAAGAGTGTGGTTTATCAACGTGTCAAGGAACTGCACGTACAGAAGTATCCCTATAACGATTTTCTTTATCAGACTTACGAAGAGAGTGAAGAGGAGTGATTTTTAGTTATAACTTATAACTAGTCACTTATAACCAATAACTTGTAAAGTCATGAATTACAGAAAACTGACTGAAGAAGAAGTTCTTCGGTTGAAAAGCCAGTCGTGTCTGGCTGATGATTGGGACAAAGTTTCCGTTGCGGAAGAGTTTACAACAGAATATGTACACCATACCCGTTTTTCGGGAGAGGTGCGTTTAGGGGTATTTCGTTCAGATTTCACTCTACCGGGTGGAATCAAAAAACATTCCGGTTTACGGCATGTGACGTTGCATAATGTTTCAGTAGGTGATAACTGCTGCATTGAGAATATCCAGAACTATATCGCTAATTATGAAATAGGACATGACACGTTTATCGAGAATGTAGATATCATTTTGGTAGACGGATTGTCGAAGTTCGGTAATGGAGTAGAAGTGTCGGTGCTGAATGAAACAGGTGGACGTGAGGTGCTTATCAATGATAAACTATCAGCTCATCAAGCGTATATTCTGGCACTTTATCGCCATCGCCCGGACTTGATAGCTCGAATGAAGGAAATCACTGACTTTTATTCCAATAAGCACGCTTCTACTGTGGGAACAATTGGCAACCATGTGATGATTTTGAATACGGGCTCTATCAAGAATGTGCGTATCGGAGATTATTGTCGCATTTGTGGTACATGCCGTTTATTTAATGGAAGTATCAATAGTAATGAAGTGGCACCTGTGCGCATTGGACATGGAGTGATTTGCGACGATTTCATTATTTCTTCGGGTTCACATATTGATGATGGAGCGATGTTGAGCCGTTGTTTCATAGGGCAAGCGTGCAAGCTGGGACATAATTATTCGGCTTCGGAATCTTTATTCTTTAGTAATTGTCAGGGAGAAAATGGTGAGGCATGTGCAATATTTGCCGGACCATTCACCGTTACTCATCATAAATCTACCTTGTTGATAGCCGGTATGTTTTCGTTTATGAACGCCGGTTCCGGTTCTAACCAAAGTAACCACATGTATAAGCTGGGACCTATTCATCAAGGGACCTTGGAACGTGGCGCTAAGACTACTTCCGATTCATACATCTTGTGGCCTGCAAAGGTGGGAGCATTCTCTCTGGTTATGGGGCGCCATGTCAACCATTCTGATACATCGAACTTACCATTCTCCTATCTGATAGAGCAGAACAATACAACCTATCTTGTACCGGGTGTTAACTTGCGGAGTGTGGGTACTATCCGTGATGCCCAAAAGTGGCCTAAGCGCGATGGACGTACTGATACAAATAAATTAGATCACATCAACTATAACTTACTGAGTCCTTATACCGTACAGAAGATGTTTAAAGGGCGGGAAACGTTGAAGAATCTGCGTCATGCCAGTGGGGAGCTCTCTGATATCTATTCTTTCCATAGCGCCAAGATTCGTAATTCCGCTTTGGTGAAAGGCATTCGTTTCTATGAGATTGCCATTCATAAATTCCTTGGCAACTCTGTTATTAAGCGTCTGGAAGGAATCGATTTTCATAGTAACGAAGAGATACGTGCTCGCTTGAAACCGGATACTAATATCGGCAGTGGGGAATGGGTGGATGTCTCCGGACTAATTGCTCCGAAGAGTGAAATAGACACATTGCTGGATGGTATCGAATCGGGAAAAGTAAATAGGTTGAAATATATCAATGCCGAGTTCGAGAAGATGCACCTTAACTATTATACTTACGAATGGACATGGGCTTACGAAAAACTGGAAGAATTTTATGATATCAATCCGGCGAATATTACAGCCCAAGACATTATTCGTATTGTAGAGAAATGGAAAGATGCCGTAGTTGGTCTTGATCGCATGGTTTATGAAGATGCCAAGAAGGAATTCTCACTAGCCTCCATGACAGGTTTCGGTGCCGACGGTTCACGTCTTGAAAAGGAACTAGACTTCGAGCAAGTTCGCGGTGATTTTGAGAGTAATCCTTTCGTGACAGCAGTCTTGAAGCATATTGAAGTGAAGACGGCGCTAGGCGATGAATTGATAGGACGTATGCAGAAGGTAAGTTTTCACGCGAATTAAAGAAATATTTCGATAATAGTTCTTACCTTTGCTCTACGATTCATTTTAAACATTAAATAAACGAGTAATTATGGCAACACCTCCGTTCAAGTATCAACCCATGTTCGAAAAAGGGGAAGATACAACTGAGTATTATCTGCTTACAAAAGATTACGTATCAGTAAGCGAGTTTGAAGGAAAACCTATTCTGAAGATTGAGAAAGAAGGTCTGACTGCAATGGCTAATGCAGCTTTCCGCGATGTGTCGTTTATGTTGCGCCGTGCGCATAACGAGCAGGTTGCTAAGATTCTGAGTGACCCCGAAGCTAGCGAAAACGACAAATATGTCGCACTGACTTTCCTGCGCAACGCCGATGTAGCGTGCAAAGGCATATTACCTTTCTGCCAGGACACCGGTACTGCCATTATCCACGGTGAAAAAGGACAGCAAGTATGGACTGGCTACTGCGATGAAGAAGCCCTTTCGCTGGGTGTCTACAAGACTTATACCGAAGAAAACCTGCGTTACTCTCAGAACGCACCTCTTAATATGTACGACGAAGTAAATACGAAGTGCAACCTCCCGGCTCAGATTGATATCGAAGCTACGGAAGGCATGGAGTATGAGTTCCTTTGCGTAACTAAAGGTGGCGGTTCAGCTAATAAGACTTACCTCTATCAGGAAACAAAAGCTATCCTGAACCCTGGTACTCTTGTTCCTTTCCTTATTGAAAAGATTAAGACGCTGGGTACAGCTGCTTGTCCTCCTTATCATATTGCATTCGTTATCGGCGGTACTTCTGCTGAGAAGAACCTGCTGACTGTGAAACTGGCTTCTACACATTTCTACGACAACTTGCCTACTACTGGTAACGAAGGCGGTCGTGCTTTCCGTGATGTAGAATTGGAAAAGGAAGTTCTGAAAGAAGCTCACAAGATTGGTCTTGGTGCACAGTTCGGTGGCAAGTATCTGGCTCACGATATCCGCATCATCCGCTTACCTCGTCATGGTGCTTCTTGTCCAGTCGGTTTGGGCGTTTCCTGCTCTGCAGACCGTAACGTTAAGTGTAAGATCAACGAGAAAGGTATTTGGATTGAAAAGCTCGATAGCAATCCGGGCGAACTGATTCCTGCTGAACTCCGCAATGCCGGTGAAGGTGATGTTGTAAAGATCAACCTTAACCAACCGATGGCTGACATCTTGAAAGAGTTGACCAAATATCCGGTTTCTACCCGTCTGTCTTTGAACGGTACTATCATTGTAGGTCGTGACATCGCACATGCTAAACTGAAAGAACGTTTGGATCGTGGTGAAGATCTGCCTCAGTATATCAAGGATCATCCTATTTACTATGCTGGTCCTGCCAAGACTCCTAATGGTATGGCTTGCGGTTCTATGGGCCCGACTACTGCCGGACGTATGGACTCGTATGTTGATCTCTTCCAAAGTCATGGTGGCAGTTTGATTATGCTTGCTAAGGGTAATCGTAGCCAGCAAGTAACTGATGCCTGCAAGAAGTTTGGCGGTTTTTATCTGGGTTCTATTGGTGGTCCTGCTGCTATCCTGGCGCAGAACAATATCAAGAGCATAGAGTGTGTAGAATATCCGGAACTGGGTATGGAAGCTATCTGGAAGATTGAAGTTGAGAATTTCCCTGCATTTATTCTGGTAGATGATAAGGGCAATGACTTCTTCAAACAACTGAAACCTTGGAATTGCAGTAAGTAAACGAGACTGTTCCAAAAATATGTAAAGTAAGCTGCTCACGGGGTGAAGTTCTCTATGAGTAGCTTTCTTTTTGTCTATTCTGTTACACTTTATTGAGCTAGCTTACACTCGTCATCATTTCCTTTATTTGTGGTTAAAAGATGTTATAAATGAGGCGACTCGCATACTTTTTGACAAATAACCCGGATAAAATACATTTTTTTGTAAGTTGTTGCTATTATATATATTACACTAGATATGAAATACACACTTTGTTTTATATTGTTCATTATAACTTCTGTGTTGCAGCTTTGTGCTCACAATGAAAATGATTCTTTATTAAAGGTTTTAGATAAAGTTATTTCCGAGCGTCTTATATATACTGAAAAAAAGAAAGCTACGATAGAGGAGCTGAAGTCTAGAAAGAAGAAGCTAAATACTTTAGATGATTTGTATCACCTGAATAATGAGATTATTCATCAATATGAAACTTTTGTTTGTGACTCTGCGGAGCGGTATATTCATGAGAATATCGATATTGCTGAAAAAATAGGAAAGCCTGAATATTTGTTGGAGAGTAAACTTAAGTTGGCATTCGTTTATTGCTTGTCGGGACTCTTTGTGCAGGCTAATGATATTCTTAAGTCAATTCACTGCGACAGTTTGCCTAAAGGGCTAAAGCCCCTCTATTGCTGGAACTGCATCCGCTATTATGAGAATATCATAAAATATACAGATGATGCCAGGTTCTCGAGTGAGTATGTGCTATTGAAAGAAGCATACCGGGATACTGTCATGAGTGTTTTAGATAATCAATCGGATGAATATCAGAAAGAAAAGGTTGTGAAGCTTCAATATGACGGTAAACTGAATGAAGCTCTCAGGATATTGACCAACATATATGATAAGCAAGAACCGGAGACTCATGGATATGCAATGATGGCAATGGGACTTGCCAGGGCATACAAGTTGTCCGAAAAGGTGGAAGAGGAGGAAAAATACCTTATACTAGCTGCTATGGCGGATACCAAACTTGCGGTGAAAGAGAATGAAGCTTTATTGACTTTGGCAGTCAACCTCTACTATAAGGGGGATATTGACAGAGCCTATAATTATATAAAAGTGGCATTGGACGATGCAATCTTTTATAATTCCCGCTTTAAGAATACAGTGATAGCCCGTATTCATCCCATCATTGAGAATACTTATTTATATAAGTTGGAGCAACAGAAGCAGAATCTCCGTCTTTATATCCTGCTTATCAGCTTATTTGTTGTAGCTCTTGCCATTACTTTGTTCTTCGCAATTAAGCAGACTAGAAGAGTTTCACGGGCTAAAAAGAATCTTAATGATATGAACGAGAAACTGGTGCTGTTGAACAAGAGCCTGGATGAGGCGAATCTGATTAAGGAAAAGTATGTCGGCTACTTCATGAATCAGTGTGCTGTTTATATCAATAAGCTCGATGAATACCGGAAGAATGTGAATCGAAAGATTAAAACCGGTCAGGTCGATGAACTGTATAAGTCTTCTTCTCGTCCTTTTGAGAAAGAATTGGAAGAGCTGTATACCAATTTTGATAAAGCATTTTTAAAATTATATCCCAATTTTGTAGAAGAATTCAACTCTCTTTTGAAACCGGAAGAAAGGTATAGACTCGAAAAAGATCAGTTGAATACGGAGCTACGTATCTTTGCTTTGATTCGGTTGGGCATTACAGACGTCGGACAGATTTCTATGTTTCTCCATTATTCTGTGCAAACCATTTATAATTATAAGAGCAAAGTGAAACGAATGTCGGCTCTTGACAGTAATCTCTTTGAAGAAGAGGTGAAAAAACTCGGTTCTTTGTCTTAAAAATGAGTCTATTCCATTTACCAAACTCTTCTTTTACTATTTATGTAATTCTCTGAATATTAGATTAATATTTAGATTTTAATCCTCAAAATACCTACTTTATAGCCTACTTCCCATAAGAAGTAGGTTTTTTCTGTTCTTATATTTGCATCACAAGATTTTTGGTAACATAATACTAATCTAATAAACACAATTATGACCTTTTCAAAATTTTACGATGCGGAACACATAATACAAAATGTATTAAATAAGATCTCTAATAACATGAATAAGCTTTGTGTTATATTAGTTGTAATTCTTTGGAGTGTACAAGCTCATTCACAACAAGCTTACTTTGTTGATGGATATCATGGAGGCATATATGGGCATTATCCTGTAGAATGGAAAACCCAATTTATAGTAGATCAGTTGACGAAGAATCCTGATTGGCGTATTGGTATAGAAATAGAGCCTGAAACTTGGGATACTGTTCTGGTACGGACTCCCGAAGCGTATCATCAATTTGCGAAATTAGCTATCGATAAGCAGGTTGAATTTACGAACCCTACTTATGCACAGCCTTATTGTTACAATATCTCAGGCGAAAGTATTATCAGGCAGTTTCAATATGGTATAGCAAAGATAAATAATCATTTCCCTAAAGTCGATTTTCTTACCTATTCGGTAGAAGAACCTTGTTTTACAAGTTGTCTGCCGCAAATTCTTAAACTATTTGGTTATAAGTATGCTGTAATCAAGTGTCCCAATACTTGTTGGGGAGGATACACCGGTGCTTATGGCGGCGAATTGGTGAACTGGGTAGGAACGGATGGAACTTCTATATTGGCTGTTCCTCGTTATGCTTGTGAACAATTGGAAGAAAATTCAACCTGGCAAACAACAGCCTGGATTAACTCAGAAGCTTATCTGAAAGCTTGCCGTGATGCAGGAATCAAGCATCCGGTAGGTATGTGTTTTCAAGATGCCGGATGGAAGAATGGTCCGTGGATAGGTAGTGGAAAAGAAGTCAAAGCCAATTCAATTTATGTGAGATGGAGAGATTACTTTGAAAATATATCTATCGGCAAAACAGATGATGACTGGCATTTCTCACAAGAAGACATGCATGTAAATTTGATGTGGGGTAGCCAGGTGATGCAAAGAATTGGGCAAGAAGTACGTGTCTCTGAGAATAAGATTGTTATGGCGGAAAAAATGTCCGTTATGGCTCATTTGGTGAATGGCTACAACTATACTCAGGCAGATATGGACGAGGCTTGGCGTACTTTGATGCTGGCTCAGCATCATGACTCATGGATTGTACCTTACAACAGATTGAATAAGCAGGGTACATGGGCAGATGCCATCAAGCGGTGGACTGATCAGACAAACAACATAACAGATGGCATTGTCGAAGCATCTATGCGGAGCTTTGATAAAGTAAGTGCAGCTGCCCCTAATCAGCAAGGATATATACGTGTCTACAATACCTTGGGGAGTGAAAGAACCGAAATAATGAATGTTCTACTTCCTCGTGAGTATGCTAATGCCGATTTGGAACTTTGGGATTGGAAACAAAATAAGATAGATTGCTCAGTAGAAAAAGAAGGTGAAAATATAAGATTGTTTTTTGAAGCAAAAGTTCCTCCTTTTGGTTATTCCACGTATGGTATCAAAAGAAAAAGAATAGGTAAAAATGTAGTTTCAGGAGGTGAGAAGGTGAATGCCCCGGAATACGTAGTCGAAAATGAACTTTATAAAATTGTTTTTGACCTATCAAAAGGAGGAACTATTAAAAGTTTGATTGCGAAGCAAGAAGGAAACAAAGAGTTTGCTAAGCAATCCGGCGGATATGCTTTGGGTGAGTTGAGAGGGTATTTCTATGAAGAAGGAAAGTTCCGTTCTTCTACGGAGGCTCCTGCAAAGATGACCGTTCTTAGGGATAATGCATACGAAAAGAAGTTAAAGATTGAAGGTGAAATAGCTTCGCATCCATTTGTACAGATTGTAACTCTTTCGGAGGGAGACCGACGTATTGATTTTGATCTTACTATCAACTGGAAGAAGAATGTAGGTATTGGTGAATATAAGGAACAAAATTGGCGTGACAATCGCAGGGCATATTGCGACGACAGGTTTAAGTTGAATGTATTGTTTCCGGTAGATCTTACTTCCCCTCGTATTTATAAAAATGCTCCGTTTGATGTGTGTGAGAGCAAATTGGAAAATACTTTCTTCAATTCCTGGGATCAGATTAAGCATAATATCATCCTCCACTGGGTTGATCTGGCAGAACAAAAAGGTGATTATGCGCTGGCTTTATTGTCCGATCATACTACCTCTTACTCTTACGGGGAAGATTATCCTTTAGGACTTACGGCACAATATTCCGGTCAGGGACTTTGGGGACCTGACTATAAGATTACCGACTCGACGAAGATGAAATATGCTATTATTCCTCATCGTGGAAAATGGGATAAGGCTTCCATTGCTACCGATAGCGATAAATGGAACGAACCCTTATTATCTTCTTATCACTCGTGTGCGGAGTTGGAATCGAAATCATTTGTTGACCTGCAAAATACCGGTTATCAGGTAAGTGCCGCACAATTGAAGGATGGAAAGATCGTATTGCGCCTCTTTAATGCCGAAGGGGATAAAACACAACACAAAGTTACTTTAGGTATGCCTTTATCCAGTGTGGAAGAGGTGGATTTGAATGGAAACTGTATTGAAAGAAAGAAAATTGAAATACGTGCCGGAAAAACAGAAATGATTGTTTCAATGCCTCGCTTCGGTTTGAAGACTTTCATCTTGAATTGAATACTAGCAGATTCTATCATCTGTACCTAGCTAAAATAAGACAGCAACGTCTATTAATCATAAATTAATCTTATATGTATAAAGTTACTGCTAATCTATTAATTGCTTGCTCTCTGTGGTGGATGTCTTCTTGTTCACCGGCAGGTGTGGCTACAACAGATTCGACTCCGACTGATTATGTGAATCCATTTATCGGTGCCAGTACCAGTGTGGGAGCTGCCGGCGTTTATCATGGACTGGGTAAAACTTTCCCCGGAGCAACCACTCCTTACGGTATGGTACAATTGAGTCCGAATACCATAACTGGAGGTGATAATGGTTCCGGTTATAGTTCCGAACATAAGACGATTGAAGGATTTGCCTTTACCCAAATGAGTGGTGTGGGATGGTTCGGAGATTTAGGAAACTTTCTTGTTATGCCTACAACGGGTGAGCTGCACAAAGTGGCGGGTAAGGAAAACAACGACAGTATAAAAGGATATCGTTCTGTTTACGACAAAGCTTCCGAAACAGCTCGTGCAGGATATTATTTGGTTAACTTAACTGATTATAAAATCAAAGTAGAGGCCAGTGCGACACCGCGTTGTGGAGTGTTACGTTTTATTTATCCTGCTAACGACCAGTCTCGTATTCAGATTGATTTGGCGCGTAGAGTAGGGGGAACATCTACTTCCCAGTACATCAAAGTGGTAGACGATTATACCATTCAAGGCTGGATGGAGTGTACACCTGATGGTGGTGGATGGGGAAATGGTGACGGGAAAGCCCGTTATACCGTTTATTACTATGCAAAATTTAGCAAGCCTTTGACTGATTATGGTTTCTGGAGTGCGGATATTCCTGATGACTGGACTCGTAAACGTGATGAAGTCGTTAGCATACCTTATTTGACCCAAGTCTCGCAAGCACCGGTTATAAAAGGTGTAAAAGAGTTGGAAGGCAAGCATTTGGGCTTCTATACTGAGTTCCCGACGAAAGAAGGTGAAGAAGTTGAAATGAAGGTTGGTATCTCTTTTGTCGATATGGAAGGTGCTGCCAATAACTTCAAGCAAGAGATTGCTTCAAAAGGTTTCGACCAGGTGGCAAAAGAAGCCGATGATTTGTGGAATAAGGAACTTAGCCGTGTGCAGGTGACCGGAGGTACGGATGATGAGAAAACGATTTTCTATACTTCCTTGTACCACACGATGATAGACCCTCGTATTTATACGGATGCAGACGGGCGCTATGTAGGCGGTGACTATAAGGTGCATGCTGCTGACGATACATTTACGAAACGTACCATATTCAGTGGATGGGACGTATTTCGTAGCCAATTCCCTTTGCAGACTATTATTAATCCGGGTTTGGTTAGCGATCAGTTGAATTCACTGATTACTATGGCCGACCAGAGTGGACGTGAATATTACGAGCGTTGGGAGTTTCTGAATTCTTATACCGGCTGTATGTTGGGCAATCCTGCCTTGTCTGTGTTGGCGGATGCTTATGTAAAAGGAATCCGTACATACGATGTAGAGAAAGCGTATCAGTATGCAGTCAATACCTCCCGTCGTTTCGGCAATGACTCATTGGGTTATGCTCCGGGAGCGTTGAGTATCTCGCATACTTTGGAATATGCTTACACAGATTGGTGTATTTCCCAATTAGCCGAAGCTTTAGGAAAAAAAGACGATGCTAAGAGCTTTTGGCAGAAGGGACAAGCCTATCACAATATCTTTGATAAAGAAAAAGGATGGTTTCGTCCTCGCAATGCGGATGGTACATGGCAAGCATGGCCGGAGGATGGCCGTTTGAAAGAAGGGTACGGTTGTATGGAAGCAAATGCCTATCAGCAAGGTTGGTTTGTTCCGCATGATGTTCCGGGAATGGTAGAATTGATGGGAGGTAAAGAGAAAGTAATTGCAGATTTGACAGATTTCTTTGCTAAAACTCCTTCTAATATGCTATGGAATGAATACTATAATCATGCCAATGAACCGGTACATTTTGTTCCTTTTCTGTTCAACCTGCTCGATGTGCCTTGGTATACACAAAAATGGACTCGCTACACTTGTGAAAAGGCATACGCTAATAAGGTAGAGGGTATCGTTGGCAATGAGGATGTAGGGCAAATGTCGGCATGGTATGTTTTGGCGGCTTCCGGTATTCATCCTTCTTGTCCGGGCAGTACACGTATGGAAATTACAAGTCCTGTTTTTGATAAGGTAGAGTTCCGTCTTGATCCGAAATATTCTTCGGGAAAAACATTTGTAGTGATTGCCCATGATAACAATACACAAAATATCTATATACAGAAAGCTTTACTAAACGGTAAGGAGTACAACAAATGCTATCTGGATTTTGCAGACATTGCAGCTGGAGGCGTATTAGAACTTTATATGGGCAATACGCCCAATATGAAGTGGGGAATATGAATGATTTTTAGTTAACCTATAAATAAGGTAAAACATTTTATTAATTTAAAAAATTGTTTACTAGTATGAAAAGAAAACAAAGAGCGGATGCACTCAGTGCATTTCCCAGGACTGTAAAGATGATGTTTTTGTTGGCTTTGCTATTATGTAGCGGAGTTCAGGCAAATGCGGCTTCCGACATCATTTTGCAGCAGGCGGAAAGAACAATTTCTGGTGTGGTAAC
>NZ_JASLER010000018.1 GCF_030151085.1 Bacteroides sp.
CCTGCGTGCGGGTAACAGTAGAAATGAGCAAGCCTAAAGCCAATGACACAAAGATGAAGAGCAACGACACAATGATAAGCCAGAACAAACTGCCCGCTACGGGAACATCGAGCACATAGACCGAAAGCAGCAATATAGTGACAAGATTGACAAACGACAATACAAAATAAGGTACCGCTTTGGCAAGAATAATGAAAATCGGTTTTACTGGAGATACCAGCAGGATTTCCATTGTTCCCGTCTCTTTTTCGCGCACAATGGAGATAGAAGTCATCATGGCACAAATCAGCATCAGTATCAAGCCCATGACGCCGGGCACGAAATTATAGGCACTCTTCATCTGAGGATTATAGAGCAGCTTGATTTGTGGTATGATTGTAGTTGCACGTACTCCCGGTGGAAGCATTTCCTGGCCGACCATAGAAATGATATTCGTGGCATATCCTGCCTGCATAGTAGCCATATTGGGATCGGTAGCATCTGAAATAACTTGCAGGGCAGCATCACCCGTATACAAATTGTCTGAAAAACGTTCGCTAAAGACAATTGCCATATCGACATCTCCTCGCTTGAAAGCATGTTCCACCTCATCCGGAGAATGCAGGCGACTGGCAATCGTAAAATATTCGCTGGCGTCCATACGATCTATGATCCGACGGGTAATCACATCGTTAGATGGGTCGAGAACGGCAACACGCACATTCTTGACTTCCGTAGTGATGGCAAAACCAAACAGGATGATCTGAACAATGGGCATACCCAAAAGGATCAGCATCGTGCGACGGTCGCGGAAGATGTGAAAGAATTCTTTTCGGACAAAAGCGATAAATTGTTTCATTTTTTCTTTATTTTAAACACAGATTACACGGATTACATGGATTCTTAGTCAGCTGTTCGCACTGCTTGGCGAGCTAGTTGTTGAAACACATCGTCCATTGTAGTAGCGTTAAATCGTTTTTTCAATGCTTCAGGGGTATCGAGGGCACGGATTACGCCGTCTACCATAATGGAAATACGGTCGCAATACTCCGCTTCATCCATGAAGTGGGTGGTGACAAAAACGGTGATACCCTGGTCGGCAGCCTGATAAATCAGTTCCCAGAACTGGCGGCGGGTAGCAGGATCGACCCCTCCGGTAGGTTCATCCAGAAAAACAATCTTAGGATGATGGAAGATGGAAACGGAAAAAGCTAGTTTCTGCTTCCAACCCAGTGGAAGACTTTTCACCAATGTATCACGTTCTTTATCTAATCCTAAACGAAGAAGCAGTTCATCTGTCTTAGGAGCTATTTCCGCTTCGGGCACACCATAGATTCCGGCAAAAAGGCGGATATTCTCCCAGACTTTAAGATCTTCATAGAGGGAGAACTTCTGACTCATGTAGCCGATATTCTTCTTCACTTCCTCGGTTTGGGTGGTAACATCGAATCCCGCTACATACGCCTTGCCTTCAGTGGGGTGACTTAATCCGGTGAGCATTCGCATAGCCGTAGTCTTACCGGCACCATTAGCACCCAGAAAACCAAAGATCTCACCTTTATGCACTTCAAAGGATACATGATCTACGGCAGTAAAATTTCCGAAACGCTTGGTCAGTCCTTCTACTTCGATCACATTGTTATCCCGGTTCTCAACTTTATCATGCTGCAAGCCCAGAGGACAAAGAATATCAGAGAATTGTTCCAGAATGCGGTCGGGACTATCAATCCCCAGTATTCGCCCTTCATTGATAAAAGCAATACGGTCGCACTGGCGGGCCTCGTCGATAATAGGAGTCGATGCAATGATAGTGATACCTTGTTCCCTCAGGCGACGAAGCATTCCCCAAAACTCTTTGCGGGAAACAGGATCCACACCCGTAGTAGGCTCGTCCAGAAAGAGCACATCCGGTTTATGGATAAGGGCACAACTAAGGGCAAGCTTCTGTTTCATACCACCCGACAATGCTCCGGCACGACGTTTGCGAAACGGTTCTATCTGTTGATAGATATCCTTCACCAAATCGTAATTCTCTTCGATGGTGGTATGGAATACGGTTGCGAAGAAGTTCAGATTCTCTTCCACCGTCAAATCCGGATAAAGGGAAAAACGACCGGGCATATACCCCACTCTGCAACGTATGGCTTTATAATCCTTCACTACATCCAGTCCGCAAACAGTAGCCGTGCCACTATCAGCCACCAGCAAAGTAGTAAGAATACGGAAAAGCGATGTCTTCCCTGCCCCATCTGGACCGATAATCCCAAAGAGCTCACCGGGGCGAACAGAAAAGGAAACTCCTTTCAGCGCTTCAACCTTGCCATAACACTTGAAGACATAATCTACTCTAACTGCATGTTCCATAAACAAATCACTTATCACTAATCACTAAAATCCGCTCCCCCATACATTCCTATCTTCAGCATACCATCGTTCTTAACGGCTATCTTCACGGCATACACCAAGTTGGCACGTTCATTCTTCGTCAGGATTGTTTTAGGAGTAAACTCGGAAGTCTCAGAAATCCACGTCACAACGCCGGGATATTCTTTACGTATATCATCACCATAATCGGCATAAACAGTCGCTTTCTGTCCTAATTTCACATTGGCCAGTTGCTCAGAGGTAATATACGCCCGCAAGTAGATTTGCTCCATATCGGCCACTTTGAAGAGAGGTGTTCCCGGTGCAGCAAGTTCACCGGCTTCGGCATACTTGGCAAGTACGGTTCCCGTTAGTGGTGAGGTAATGTGGCATTTACTCAACTGATCTTCAATCTGCGCTACTTGTATGCCTACAGAGGAGCTTTGCCACGTCAAGCTTTGGTCACTGTTCTTTAAAGTAGAATTCTGGGCTACAAGTTGCTTTTGAAGTACCTCAAGTAAAGACTCGGCATCATCAAGCTGTTTCTGATTGGCGGCACCTACCCGTAGGAGGTTGGCTACACGGTCACGTTCCCGTTTGGCCTGCACAATCTGTTCTTTAGTAGCGGCAACCTGCTTTATAATATCGGGACGCTGACCTTCGACCGATTTGACACTGGCCTCCAATTGAAGTTTCTTCAGATAGAGTTGAATAGTATCGATGATACCTACTTGTTGTCCGGCTTTCAATGCGGCACCTTCTTCGATATCGAAACTAAGCAGCTTGCCCGAAGCCTCAGCAGAAACAATCACATCGGTAGCTTCGAAAGTTCCTGTTGCATCGTATTTCGGAGTACCACTGGAGCAGGCGGTGAGTAACAACAAGAAAGGGAAAAATTTGATTGGCTTCATAATATCTATATTTAATATTTTCAATGACTTAATTCTTATTTGAAAGGTTCAATGTATTTTTCAACTGCTCTATGTTCATCAGCAATTGCACTTCGTGCAACGCTTTCGTTTGACGAGCCAAATTTTCATTCGTGATTTCACGCAGCATATCCGTAACAGTCAATGTTCCATTTTCAACCTTAGCCTCAGCAGCACGGCGGATATTCTCACGCAGACGAATGATCTCATCATCATCTTTCATTTGCCGGCGCATGGATACCACGCTTGCATCTTGTTGTGTAGCTTCCAATTGAGTATTAAAGAGGAATACATCCCGGTTCGTCTCCACCTTCCGGCGTGAATTGTCTATCCGGCGACGGTCGTTCTTAAATGTATATAAGCTGCCGAAGTTCCATGACATACGAACGCCTGCCAAATAGTAGGCACTGAATTCATCTTTCAGCATATTAAGTCCCGGATTACCGTATGCCCCTTGTACAAACAATCCAAAGCGGGGCATGAGCCTGGTATTCAACGTGCTTTCTTGTACTCTCAACTGCTCACCCTGAGCGTCGAACCAGCGAAGTTCCGGACGATTATTTCTTCCTTCGTTTACACTACTCACTTCTTCATCTATTGGTTTCAGTAAAACGGTTTCCTGAGAAATACCTTTGCCTACAAAAGCAGAAAGCATGTTCAGATATGCCTGCCGTGAGTTTTCCAGTTCAATGCGCTTCTGTTTGGTATTCAGCAATTCCACACTGACGGCATCAAGATCACTCTGGCTGGCTATACCATTGGTTATATAGTTGGAAACTTGTTGGTGAGTACGTCTCAGATCGTCTTGTAGCAATTGGTTCTGTTTTAGCTGCTCGTCCAGTAAGAGGATGCCGAAGAAGAGTTGATTCACCCGGTTATTCAAAGCATACATATCTACACTCTGTTTCTCTAGTTCCACATCCGAGGCTGCACGAGTCAGGCGTTTTTTAGAATGGATATCTCCACCATCCCATATCGTTTGCTGTAACTCAAGCATTACTTGATATTGATCTTTAGGAGCAGTTTTCACATCTACTCCCGGGATCTTTACAGGTAGTTCCGTAATGTCACTCTGATAAGTTGCTTTGCCCGATAGCGAGAATTGCGGCAGGTATCCTTTTCCGGCATTGGAAAGATCGTACTCTAGTGACTTTTCGATGAGTCCGTATTGACGTACCAGCGGATAATTTACTTTTGCCCTACTTTGGCACTCATCCAATGTAAGTTGAGCGTATGTCAATGTCGCTCCAAGAAGAAGGGTAAAAGAAAGAATAGTTCGTTTCATATCCCAAAAATTTCGTTATTTGATTAACACGATGCAAAGATAGAGCATAAAGCTACACAAATACTTTCTATTAATCGAATGAAATGTTCTATTTGTTCGATAAGCAAACTAAAAATAGTATAAACAGGTGAATTTTCTTATCTTTGCCACAGAATTACATCGTAAATAAGAAGCAAACAGATATGGCAAAAAGCAAACCACAAGAACTGGCTCTTGAATTTCTGAACGATCCTAAGGTTGTAGTCAACGCAGAATATCGATTCATCAATCATGAAATAGGAATCATAAATAATTTCTTTCTCATGAAAAGTGATTTCTTTAATTTAGGACAACCTTATCGTGCCAAAGAAGGCAGGATTATTCGTGGGTTAAGTGGCGAAGCCGTATTATCCATCAATCTGATAAAATATACCGTATCAGCTCAAATGATGGTTATCATCCCTCCCAACTCAATAATCGAGCTTATCAGCATAACACACGATTTCAATTTTCAGGCTATAGTGCCGGACAATAATTTCTTACCGGAACTGTATCGCAAATCTCTGGCAAACTCTTTTCCCAACCCTCACTTCATTATTCCCCTAACAGAGGAAGAATGGCTGCAGACCGGCCGATTCTTTTCACTGATATGGGAAGTAGCAAATTGTGTTCCCTTTCGTCGTGAAGCAGTACAGTATCTGATTACCGCATTGGTTGAAAACGTGTGGTTTATTCAAAACAACAAACAGAATTCCCCCTCGGTATCTCTCACCAGGCAAGAAGAAACCTTTCGTCGTTTCATTGCACTAGTGAACGAACATAGCAAACAAGAACGGAACATCAGCTTCTATGCCGATAAACTCTGTCTGACACCACACTATCTAAGTACGATTATCCGTGAAGTCAGCGGGCAAACTGTGATGCAATGGATCAACCAAGCTATTATACTCGAAGCAAAGGTATTGCTCAAACATAGTGATTTATTAGTCTTCCAGATATCAGATGAATTGGACTTTCCTAATCCTTCGTTCTTCTCGAAATTCTTCAAAAGAATGACGGGAATGACACCGGCAGAGTATCAGAAACGGAAATAAATACAATAGAATATAAAAAATAACGTACCTTTGTATCCTAATCTTATATGCTAATGGACTTACCCTCTTTAAAACAACTACTGAATTCAGTTACGAATAATACGCGCGATGCCAAAAATATACTTACCTATTGGGAAGTGTTGGAGTACTTTCAAGAAATTACCTTTCCCAATCTACCCCAAGGGAATAATGAGGAAAAAATAAAACCAAATGTCACCTCAGATAAAGAACTGAAAGATTTTGTCCAATCGGCGCGAAATGAAAAAGATATCATTCGTCTTTATATAGGTGCAGTACCTAAATATGATTTACTAAAAGAACTATATAAATGCGTTCCGGCCGATGAAGTAAATAAACGTTTCAGAAAACTTTTAGAGAGAGATTATAAAACCAGCGTACTTTATACTCTAGAAGTTACCCAGGATGGTAAATACGTTGAAGGATCATTTCAACTTTCTTCATATATCTGGGCTATCAGCTGTCTACTGTACAACTATACCATCAATGAAGACAATCTGGAACCTTTCTTGGAAGCAGGAAACGAGTTTTTTCAAGGAGATCTTTCTAACGGACTATACGGACGGTTATTGAAAAAGACTGATTTGCTATTAAAAGAACTTCGTATCTACAAGTTATTCGCTCCAACCAACGCCAACCAGCAAAAAAAACTGGAAAAAGTCTGTATACGCATATTTTCGGAGAATGAAACCGATCTGAATCAGAGTTTTTACACTAAAGATTTGAATCGCATACACAAAAGTTTGCAAAATGAGGGACCTACACGGTTGTTGCTTGATTACATCAACGCTCCTCTAAAAACCATTGAAGAACGCCGAAGCATCTGCTCAATAGATAATTATAAGAAATGGTTGCAACCGGACAAATATCCGATGGGGCGTTGGCCTTCGGAATTCCCCCCCGCCCTGATGCAACAAATGGCAATAAATATCGCCTTGGCGGATGAACGTCATGGCGGACGTGGCATATTCTCTGTAAATGGCCCTCCGGGAACCGGTAAAACAACATTGCTAAAAGATATTATTGCCGAATACATTGTGCGCCGGGCACACATTTTAGCCAATCTGAATGAACCGGACGACGCTTACGACAATAAACCTATTTACAGTAAACTAATTGAAGGTAACAGGTTCCCACAAAAAACACATTCTTTTAAAGAAGGATTAGGACTGGATGATTATGGCATTCTAGTAGCCTCTTGCAACAATACTGCGGTAGAAAATATAACCTTCGAACTTCCCGAAATGAGCAAACTGCCTAACGCCGAAGCCATGAAAAAGGCAGGACATACGCTACTGTTCAATGAAGAAAAAGAGCACTTCTTTGGAGAACTTGCCGCCAATATGTTGAACGACTCAATAGACCCCAATCAACATACTAAAAAGGCTTGGGGATTGATATCTGCACGTTTGGGCAAAAGTGACAACATCCGCTCTTTCAAAGAGAAGGTTCTTGATCAGTTTACCGATAAAATCAGCAGTAAATATGGTAATGAAAAGAACACTGCTAAATTCAAAGAACCTTTTAAAGATTTCAAAACGGCTAAAGACGAATTTTTGGCACAATATCAACTTGTAGAACAAATACGCAGGAAACTATCTTGCAATGAAGCTATTTTTGAAACCCTAAACGAAAAAATGCAATCAACCAATCCGTTGATAAATGCAGAGTTTGATAAAGCAAGAGAAGAATTATTTTATCTGGCACTCAAATTACATGGTTCGTTCTTATTCAGTTCCAATATTTGGAAACGTAACCTCTATTCATTGAAATATCTTTGGGAAGGAAAATACAACACTGAAGAAAAGAAATTGATTTTCCCCCACCTGCTTAACAGCCTCTTCTTTCTTGTCCCTGTAGTCTCCACCACCTTTGCTTCGGTACAGAAAATGCTGGAATATGTAGGTAAGGAACAATTAGGCTTACTGATAGTAGATGAAGCCGGACAAGCCTCTCCACAATATGCCGTCGGTGCCTTATGGAGAGCAAAGAAAGCAATCATTGTAGGCGATCCTAAACAAGTAGAACCGGTTGTGACAACGGATGAAACATTAATGAGTATCTATCAAAAGAAATGTAGAATCGACTCTTTAAAGGCATATATGTCTAAATCTCATTCCGTTCAAGGCTTTGCTGACTTGATTAATCCCTACGGGGCATGGATTGGGGATACATGGGTAGGATGCCCGTTGGTGGTTCATCGTCGTTGCATCAATCCTATGTTCGGCATTTCCAACCGTGTATCTTATGACGAGACCATGATCTTAGGAACAAAAGATGAAGTGAAAGAAGACGAACAAAAAGAATTATTATTCCGCCATTCACTTTGGATAGATGTGCCTGGAAATAAGAATATGCATGCACAGGGAAATAACCATTATTTACCCGAACAAGGAGAACTTTGCCTTCGAATTATCCTATCCTGGATGAAGAAGCATTACAAAAAAGGAGATAACCGGAAACTCTACGTCATTTCACCATTTACCACTGTAATCAGTGGAGTGAAAGATTCTGTAAAAAAGGCATTACAGGTAAAAGAGAATGAATATCTCCAATCCAAATATAAATCCTGGGCAAATACCAATTGTGGAACCGTCCATAAATTTCAGGGCAAAGAAGCGGAAGAAGTAATCTTTATATTGGGATGCCAGCCCTCTTCCGGAGGAGCTATTAGCTGGGTAAACAGTAATATTCTGAATGTAGCCGTAACCCGTGCCAAGAAAAGGGTTTATTTTATAGGTGACTACGAAGTATGGTCACAAAAGAATGGAAACTTTAATACTCATAACATCCAGTTCTCAGATGAAGATACCGGACTACATCGATTAAATTACACCGAGTTACCTACTTTTGAAGAGGAAACCGTAGAAACAAATACCGAATGTACAGATATGGAAGAACCAATCATTGAAGAACCTACTGTAGACGAATCGGATATAGATGTGGAGGAGGACTATACGGACAATCCGGAGCAGGAGATAAACCCCATTCCCAAGTATTCATTTCTGACCGGTCCCGGTTACCGTAGACGGCATAACGTGATTTACTCACACCCTTACCAATTGATTTATGAGGTTCTGACCAATGACCCTTCAGAATCAATCTCAGATTTACCCTACTCTCGTTATCAGAAGATATCGGATAATCCTGATTTATGGATATGCTTGATTTATCCTGCCAATACAGATTTCACGGAGGATGAACTGCGTACAGAACTGGATGAAGTAATAGAATGGTATATGAGTGAAGAGTAATGACGCAGCTTAATAAAGCAAATGACGCACCTCATTGTCCGTGAAATGCGTCATTTTATTTATTGAACTGTGTCATTGCAGACACTAAGCTACGTCATTTACTTTGCTTAGCTGCGTCATTGCAGACGCAATCTTCAGTCATTATCTAGCGAATCCTTTAAATACTCCGGCTTCACTGTAAGGCAATAGCTTTCCCCTCAACGTAATTCTGTTGGAATGGAAGTTCGGATTGACTTCTACAGATGCTTCGTTACTTCCTTTAAACAACGTAATGCGTACCGAAGCTGAGATACCTACTCCTGATACATGCATCGAGAAATATACAGTACCTTTCTTATCGGTTTTGATATTCATTCCCGAAGCACGTCCCTCAACAGTGATACCGCCTAGACCATTAGGTCCGCCACCTCTGTAAGACGCCACCTGTACTACAGCCATACCGTCCGACAAGGACACAAAGTTCGTTGAAGAAGAAACAAAGGCACTTCTGCCACGTTTAAACTGCAATTGGTCAGCCGCCAACACAAAATCCATATTCTCCAAAGCATATACAGCTTTCACATGATTGATGGAATCCTGAATGGCTTCCAAACGTTTCTGCTCCTTTCGCCGGGCATCTCTCTCCGCTTTCGTTTGTGCGCTGGCAGCTATAGCCACCAGCAGCACAGTCATTATAACAATAAGTCTGTTCATTTTCACGCTTTCTTAATTGGTTAATTTTATTCTTGTTCATTTTAGAATGCTTCAATATAACAGACTCAGGCAGAAGATGTTTAGTGAAATTATTATAATGTTATTTATATTCTGACCACGACTTAATAGCCAAATCATCGGGCGTCATCGTACAGAAGGCTTGGATAAAGGCACTCGCTAACCGGGCATTCGTTATCAACGGTATATTCAGGTCAATCGCAGCACGACGAATCTTATAACCGTTGCTCAATTCACCGGTAGTCAGGTTCTTAGGGATATTCACCACCATGTCTATTTCCTTATGGTGCAACATGTCAAGAGCTTGTGGAATAGACTCGGTTCCATCAGTCCCCACCTCACTAGGCCAAAGCACGCGGGTGCATTCGATACCGGCATCAGAAAGCGCCTTGTAGGTACCCCCTGTTGCAAATAGCTTATAATCTTTACGTACCAACATACGAGCTGCATCCATCATATCTACTTTCTGTTTCAATGAACCCGTAGAAAGCAAGATATTCTTCTTCGGAATGCGGTAGCCTACGGATAGCATAGCTTTCAGTACCGCACAGGAAGTATCACTGCCGATACAACCCACTTCACCCGTAGAAGCCATATCCACACCCAACACCGGGTCAGCCTTTTGCAGACGGTTGAAGGAGAATTGACTCGCCTTGATTCCTACATAATCCAAGTCGAAGAGGTTCTTATCCGGCTTTTGCACAGGGATGCCAAGCATTACTTTTGTGGCAAGCTCGATAAAGTTTATCTTCAATACTTTGCTGACGAAGGGGAAACTTCTTGATGCACGCAAGTTACACTCAATCACCTTGATATCGTTGTCTTTTGCCAGATATTGGATATTGAACGGACCGGAGATATTCAGCTCGCGGGCAATCTCGCGGCTGATACGTTTGATACGACGCACAGTTTCCACGTATAGTTTCTGCGGAGGGAATTGGATTGTAGCGTCACCGGAGTGTACACCCGCAAACTCTATGTGTTCACTGATAGCGTATGCAATGATTTCACCGTTTTGTGCTACCGCATCCATTTCCACCTCCTTGGCATGTTCGATGAACTGGCTTACAACTACAGGATGCTTCTTCGATACATTAGCTGCCAGTTCGAGGAAACGTTCCAGTTCTTCCTGATTGGAGCAAACATTCATAGCCGCACCACTCAATACATACGAAGGGCGAACCAACACAGGGAAGCCGACTTTGGCAACGAATGCATTGATATCTTTGAGTGAAGTAAGAGCACTCCATTCGGGTTGATCTACTCCGATACGGTCGAGCATAGCGGAGAACTTATCCCGGTCTTCGGCATTGTCAATACTCTTGGCACTTGTTCCCAGGATGGGCATGTTCTGTGCATCGAGGCGCAAAGCAAGATTATTCGGAATCTGACCTCCGGTTGATACAATTACGCCATGAGGATTCTCCAGTTCGAGGATATCCATGACACGCTCGAAGGTAAGTTCATCAAAGTAAAGACGGTCGCACATGTCATAATCGGTAGATACGGTTTCAGGGTTATAGTTTATCATAACACTACGATACCCCTCCTTGCGAATAGTATTCAAAGCTTGTACTCCACACCAGTCGAATTCTACAGAAGACCCGATACGGTATGCACCGGAACCGAGAACAACGATACTCTTCCTATCTCCCAGGTACTTCACGTCATTGGCAACGCCGTTATAGGTAAGATACAGGTAATTGGTTTGAGCGGGATATTCGGCGGCAAGCGTATCTATTTGCTTGACTACAGGCAGCATGCCTATGCTTTTGCGATGATTGCGAACATAGAGTATTCCATCTTCCATATCGCCTTCAAAACCGATGGCACGGGCTATCTGAAAGTCGGAGAACCCTTGGCATTTGGCTTTACGAAGAAGTTCGATAGGTATCTTAGCAATTTGTTTGTGGTTCTTGCTCCATTGTTTCAGTTCTTTGCTGGTGTGCATAATGTTCATCAGCTTTTCAAGGAACCATTTATCGATTTTGGTCAGCTCGTGTACCTGATCTACGGTATAACCGGCACGGAAAGCTTTAGAGATTACAAAGATACGCTTATCAGTAGGTTCGCGCAGGGCTTTGTCGATGTCGGCAATAACAAGTTCCTTATTTTCTACAAAGCCGTGCATGCCCTGACCTATCATGCGAAGTCCTTTTTGGATGGCTTCTTCAAAAGTACGACCGATAGCCATTACCTCTCCTACAGACTTCATGGAAGAACCGAGCTCTTTGTCTACCCCATGGAATTTGCCTAAATCCCAACGAGGAATTTTGCAGACTACATAGTCCAGTGCAGGTTCAAAGAAAGCGCTTGTAGTCTTGGTTACTGAGTTTTTCAAATCGAACAAGCCATAGCCCAAGCCTAGTTTTGCAGCAACAAATGCAAGTGGATAACCTGTTGCTTTAGAAGCTAATGCAGATGATCGGCTCAAGCGGGCATTTACTTCGATAACCCGGTAGTCTTCGCTCTCGGGGTCGTAAGCATACTGCACGTTACATTCACCTACAATACCGATGTGGCGAATAATACGGATGGCAAGTTCACGCAATTTATGATAATCGCGGTTACTCAAAGTTTGTGAAGGAGCAATAACGATGGACTCACCCGTATGGATGCCCAGCGGGTCGAAGTTCTCCATGTTACAAACGGTGATGCAGTTGTCGAAACGGTCGCGAACCACCTCGTATTCTACTTCCTTCCAACCTCGCAAGGACTTTTCCACCAATACTTGCGGAGAGAAAGCAAAGGCTTTTTCTACCAGCACGTTCAGTTCTTCTTCATTGTCGCAGAAGCCGGAACCCAGTCCGCCCAAAGCGTATGCGGCACGTACAATAACGGGATACCCCAGATGGGCAGCGGCACGACGTGCGTCCTCTACATTCTCTACGGCTTCACTTTGGATAGTCTTTACATCAATCTCATTCAGTTTATGGACGAATATCTCACGGTCTTCGGTGTCGATAATGGCCTGTACGGGAGTACCCAGAACTTTTACATTGTATTTTTCGAAGATACCTTCTTTGTAAAGTGCCACACCGCAGTTCAAAGCAGTCTGTCCACCAAAGGCGAGCATAATGCCGTCAGGTTGTTCCTTCTGGATTACCTTCTCTACAAAATAAGGGGTTACGGGCAGGAAGTATATCTGATCGGCCACTCCTTCCGAAGTCTGAACCGTAGCGATATTCGGATTGATAAGAATGGTTTGGATACCTTCCTCCTTCAATGCTTTCAGTGCCTGGCTACCTGAGTAATCAAACTCTCCTGCTTCACCGATCTTCAGTGCACCTGAACCTAGCAGCAGGACTTTCTTTATATTGTCTTCTTTCATCTGTTGTACTTTTAAATAGTTGATTACAGCAATTTCACGAACTCATCAAATAGAAATTCCGTATCTGTAGGTCCACTGGCAGCTTCCGGATGGAATTGTGCCGAGAACCAAGGATTGCGTTTATGCTTGATACCTTCATTCGATCCATCGTTCATATTGATGAACAGCGGTTCCCAATCTGCGGTCAGCGTATTGTTATCTACCGCATAACCATGATTCTGAGAGGTAATGAAACAACGTTCCGTACCTACCATACGTACCGGTTGGTTATGACTACGATGTCCGTATTTCAACTTATAAATCTTCGCCCCACCAGCTTTTGAAAGCAATTGATTGCCCATACAGATACCGAAGATAGGCAATTTGTCATTCGTCATTACCTTACGGATATTCTGTACTGCTACATCGCATGTGTCCGGGTCACCGGGACCGTTGGAGATGAAAAGACCATCAAACTCCAATCCACTATAATCATAATTCCAAGGTACACGAATCACTTCCACATCCCGTTTCAGCAGGCAGCGAATGATGTTGGTCTTTACACCGCAATCCACAAGTACTACTTTCTTTTTCCCTTCACCTTCATTGTAACGGATTACTTCTTTACAACTCACCTTATCCACATAATTCACACCCTCGTATATTGCTTCGGGAATATTGTCCGGTTCATCGTCAAAGATAATCTTACCCATCATTACACCATGTTCGCGCAACACTTTGGTCAATTCGCGTGTATCAATACCCGTAATACCCGGTACTTGTTCACGTTTCAACCAGTCGCTGAGACTCTCAGTAGCATTCCAATGGCTATAGTTCCCGGAATAATCACTTACGATAATCGCTTCTGCATGGATTTTTTCGCTCTCCATAAAAGTAGCCAAACCATTCGGTTCGATTGTGAAAGGAGGCACGCCATAATTGCCTACCAACGGGTAAGTCAGCGTCATTAACTGTCCGGCATACGAAGGGTCTGTCAAGCTCTCGGGATAACCCGTCATGGCTGTGTTGAAGACCACTTCCCCCGCTACCGGTTTCTCGTAACCAAACGACTTACCGTGAAAGCGGCTCCCGTCGTCGAGGAGTAATGTTACATTTCTCATAATAAAAAAAGCAGTAAAACTAGTAATGAATTATTAGTTATAACTAAAATTGATATCCTTGTTCTATAAAATCAATAAATGCTTTGTTCAATAACTTCACGCCACCCGGAGTGGGGTAATTGCCACTGAAATACCAGTCACCCTGATGTTTGGGGCAAGCTTCGCGTAAGCCCTCTAGAGGTTGATATACGATTTGTACCTTTGCCTTCGTTCCCTTGGGAGTAAGTAGTTCGACCATTTTGGCAGAAATTTCTTCAGCAGTAAAGGGAGCATATATGTCCTTTACATAATTCACCATTTCTTCTTTGGGCAATCTGACTTGTTCTTTGGATTTACGATAGGCAGCAGCAATTACATCCCGCATATCACGATCTTTCAGCAGTTCGATGGCGGCTTTGAAAGCGATGAATTCACTCATCTTTGACATGTCGATGCCGTAATAATCGGGATAACGTACCTGTGGAGAGGAACTTACAATAACTATTTTCTTCGGATTGAGACGGTCGAGGATGCCAATAATACTTTGTTTCAAGGTGGTACCACGCACAATGCTATCGTCGATGATGACGAGGTTATCCACACCCGGCATAAGGCTCCCATACGTGATGTCGTACACGTGGGCGGCAAGGTCGTTACGGCTATGGTCTTCGGCAATGAAAGTACGCAACTTGATATCTTTGATGGCTACTTTCTCGCTCCTGATCCTACGGGAGAGAATACGTTCCAGCTCCTCATGATTGGGATTATGACCTAAAGCAGCGATCTGCTGTATCTTCTCCTGATTGAGATAATCGTCCAAGCCTTGGAGCATTCCATAGAAGGCGACTTCGGCTGTATTGGGGATGAATGAAAACACGGTATGATCAATATCATTATCAATGGCTTTCAAGATGTTAGGCACTAACTTCTCACCTAATTGTTTACGTTCTTTGTAGATGTCCACATCACTGCCACGACTGAAGTAAATACGCTCGAAAGAACAAGGTTTCACTTCACGGGGCTTATTGATTTGTACGGTTCGAAGTTTTCCTGCCTTATTGATAAGCATCGCTTGTCCGGGCTGTAACTCCTTGATAGATTCGGCAGGGATGTTAAAGGCGGTTTGGATAACAGGACGTTCACTGGCAAGTACCGCCACTTCATCATCCTGATACCAGAAGGCAGGACGTATGCCCCACGGATCACGTACGGCAAAAGTCTCTCCGCTACCGGTCAGTCCGCACATTACATAACCTCCGTCCCACTCTTTGCTGGAGGTACGTAGCATGTTGGCTAGGTCAATATGATCTTCGATGTAATGCGTAATATCCATTCCGGTGAGTCCTTCGGCCTCAGCCAGATTGAATACCCGCTCTACTTCACGATCGAGGCGATGGCCCAGTTGTTCCAACATGATATAAGTATCGGCATACTTCCGGGGATGTTGTCCGATGGCAGTGATACGTGCGAAGATTTCATCTACATTCGTCATGTTGAAGTTACCACAGAGGGCAAGGTTCTTGGCACGCCAGTTATTCCGGCGGAGGAACGGATGCACGTATGAGATGCCGGACTTGCCGGTGGTGGAATAACGAAGATGCCCCATATAGACCTCTCCTGCAAAAGGCAATACTCGTTTGGCATATGCTGCGTCGTGCAATTGCTCCTTCGTCAAGTCCTTGTAGTTGCTTTGTATCGCACCGAATATCTCGGTGATAGCTTCCGAACCGAGCGCACGTTCACGGAACATATATTCTTCACCCGGATTGGCTTCCAGCTTTACGCAAGCCAGCCCGGCACCTTCTTGTCCACGATTATGCTGCTTTTCCATCAGTAGATAGAGCTTGTTCAGCCCATACATCCAAGTACCGTACTTTTCTTCATAGTACTCCAGTGGTTTCAACAGGCGTATCATCGCAACGCCACATTCATGCTTTAATTGTTCCATCTATTTATTATTCTACAGTTACCGATTTCGCAAGGTTTCTTGGCTGATCTACATCCATACCTTTGCATACTGCAATATGATAGGCAAGCAATTGCAAAGGTACCGTAGTTATTAACGGATCCAGGCATTCTATTGTTTCCGGCAACTCGATACAAGTATCAGCTATTTTACTGATAATCGTATCACCCTTCGTAACAATAGCGATTACTTTACCCTTGCGTGCTTTGATTTCCTGTATATTGCTCAGTACTTTTTCATATAGTCCGTTCTGCGTAGCGATGACTACCACCGGCATTTCAGCATCCACTAGCGCAATAGGTCCGTGCTTCATTTCGGCAGCTGGATAGCCTTCGGCATGGATATAGGAAATTTCTTTCAGCTTCAACGCACCCTCTAAAGCTACGGGGTAAGAATATCCGCGTCCCAGGTAGATGAAGTTATGAGCGTATGTGAATATCTTTGATAATTCGGCAATGCGGTTGTTCAATGTCAGCACTTCTTTCATTTTGTCGGGAATACGTCCCAACTCCTTGACAATTGCGAAATACCGCTCTTCATCAATTGTATTCTTTCCCCTGGCAAGGGTGAGTGCCAACATAGTAAGCACTGTAACCTGCCCCGTGAAAGCTTTGGTAGATGCTACGCCTATTTCGGGTCCTACATGGATATAAGAGCCTGTATGCGTGGCACGTGGTATGCTGGAACCAATCGCATTACATATACCATAAATAAATGCTCCTTTACTCTTGGCAAGTTCCACGGCAGCAAGCGTATCGGCAGTTTCGCCACTTTGCGAGATGGCAATCACCACGTCGTTGCTGTCAATCACCGGATCACGGTAACGGAATTCCGATGCATATTCTACTTCTACCGGAATACGGCAGAAACTTTCAATCAGATGCTTGCCGATAAGTGCCGCATGCCAGGACGTGCCGCATGCAACAATCACAAAACGCTTGGCAGCCAGCAAGCGCTCTTTATAATCAATCACTGCGGAAAGTACCACATTCGTACCCTCCACGTTGATGCGTCCACGCATGCAATCGTGTATGCAATCCGGTTGTTCGAAGATTTCTTTCAGCATGAAGTGAGGATAACCACCTTTCTCCAGCTGACCGAGATTGAGCGATACTGTCTTCACTTCATGCGGACACTCTACATTCTTCAAATTCACCACTTTCAGCTGTTCACCCCGATGAATCACAGCTATTTCTTCATCTTCCAGATACACCACCTTATCGGTATATTCCACAATCGGCGTTGCATCCGAAGCCAGAAAGAATTCATCTTCACCAATACCCACTACCAGCGGACTACTCTTGCGCGCTGCTATTATCTCGTCGGGATTATCCCGGTCGAGTACTGCAATAGCATACGCACCGATCACTTCCTGCAAAGCCAGCTGTACAGCAGTCAACAAATCGATATGATTCGTCACCTGAATGTATTCTATCAGTTGAATCAGTACCTCTGTATCAGTACTACTTTTAAATGTATAGCCTTTAGCTTGAAGTTTTTCTTTAAGAACGGCGTAGTTTTCGATGATGCCGTTATGGATGAGAGCGAGTCTTTCGGAAGAGGAATAATGAGGATGGGCATTTGCTGAACAAGGTTCTCCGTGAGTGGCCCAGCGGGTATGTGCAATACCTATGTTACCGGAAATATCTTTTTGAGTAACGAAAGTTTCCAGTTCCGAAACCTTGCCTTTCGCCTTATACACGTTCAGCTGCCGCTTGCCACTGATTAATGCTACCCCTGCACTATCATATCCACGGTACTCTAACCGCTTCAGACCTTTGATAAGGATGGGGTAGGCTTTTCTTTGACCAATATAGCCTACGATTCCACACATAATGTCTCTATTTTTATTTCGGCTGCAAATATACAAATTTATACGACATAAAGATACGTCTTACGTTTTTATTTTGACAAAAATATATTAAAATTTCATTTTTGCAGCAAAAAGACATTGTTACTACAAATATAACAGACAGATAAATAGAAATATACGGAATTGAAAGTTTTAAAGGCTAATTGTCGGATAGTCTTATCATCACCTATCCGGCATAAAACCCCATATATTAATTCTTGCTATTTTGTTTATACCATGTTTTATAATTTATTCCATTGGACTTCACCCAATTAACAAAAGCAGGATAATCTTCACTGATTACATGCTTCTCAGTAGGTGGAATAAATTGTTTGTAGGTAGCATCAAAAGGAATACTCAATGCAAACGGATATTGTATCGAGTTCTTATCCGGATCGGAAATATACCAAACAGTACTAGTCGAAGCATCATCCCCTTCCCCCAATCCTCCTGCCAAAGCAGTAGGTTTATATATCTTAGGTAAGTGTACTTCCAAACGTCCCTGACCTGAGTTTTCATTGCTCCGTGAAACTATAAACGGATTGTAAGGCGGGTACATCACCCCAGTGCCCAACTTGATAGCAGTTGTACTCTTTATTTTTATAGTTACTACTATTTCCTTATTCAACGCATCTTTATGATTGTTGAACAACATAATCACAGACTTATCCTTCTGACCCACTTCCAGTCCTTTACTATCTGTTACAAAACTTGAAGCAACACCTTTGCGATCTATCGTTATCGATTCTATAGCATCGGGCGAGATACCCAGTTCATATCCAAAACCATTGTCATAAGAAGCACCATTATTCACTACTGTAAAGTGGTCTACAAGTTGTGTTACATTATTCTGAGCATTTATAGTAACTTCACTTACATAGTTTACAATAACATCGTTCATATCATAATCCCCCTTCAGTGGCCAATTATCTTCAAAGGCCAATGCACCACTATACGTACTCTTCACTGGGTTCTCAACTGTCTGTTGCGTCACTGCCCATCCGGGATTGATAACTCCGGGTGTAGCTTCCACATAAAACAGCATGTCCTGATAGCTCCGCAAATCACCATCTTCAAAACCGATAACGATTGTATTGGAAGTCTCGTCATACAGAGTGATACAACCCGGAACCTTGTTCGTATTAAATTCTTCATTAGAAAAGACATAGGGCAAATGATTCGGATTTCCATAAATTGAATTAGGACGACCCATGGTATAACTGCCTCCCATATAAGTCTGATGGGTTTTGTTTCCCAAAACATCACTTTCAAGATAGCCATTGATATTGCTCTTTGTAAAACTACCTTTTTCAGCCGTATAGAATGCATCGGACATCATCATCCAACCTACTACTATATCTTTCGGAAAAACCGTGGTACCGGGTTGGTCATAATTAGGACCATAATACTTAAGTGCCACCGCAGAACCTTCCAACAATGGGATGCAACCATAATCGGGTCTATAGGCAGCATTTGCATTACCCGCATAGCGCTCGTCCCACGACACATTAGGAAAGACCAGGTACTTGGGTAATTGTTTGAATGTCGCTTCGGTCAATAGGGTATTTTTGGGATAATAGTAATATCCTAACACATTGTGATAACCTGCAAACTCCCAAAGGAACTTTACCTTCATTTCCGTACCTCCTTCTATTTGTCCGGTTGCAGGATTAAAAACTGTTTCTTTATAAGTAACCAGATTCGTAAACTCCTTTCCTTTAGCGAATGCTGAATTATTTCCGGTTGGTGGTGCTATTTTCTGCACTCGTGCCGTCAATCCTTGAATAACAGTACTTGTAGTCATAGCTTCTATTTTCCCTGTTGAATTCCACTTACCAAGAGGAGAACTTACATAATAAGGATTTGCAGCACTCCCGACCGGATAAGTAAAGTCAAACGAGTAACTGTCAGATCTGGTTTGGGCAGTAGTTGCAGAAAAATCTTGTGTCAGTGTAATTCCACCTACCGTCACGGGTACCTCATACACTGAAGGCATGCCAAAACCTTCGGTCAATACATAAACTTTATCGAGACCGGAAGGAACCTTAATATCACCTTCAAAATGACTGTCCCAATCTGTATATCCGGAGAATAAAGGGGCTACATCAGCAATTGTATAATGATAATCATCGACCATTGTCAACGGATTTATATCGTAAACCCCAAACTGCACACGATGATCTTTTACATTATAGTTTATGGTCAATGGATGAACATCGGAAGTAGCAAAGTCGAAGTAGTCCACAACAGGGTTATCAACTGGCGGGTCATTGGTTGGATCGTACACGCTTTTTTGACACCCCGACAAAACCAACATTGATAGAGTAAAAGCTACCAGCTTTCTTGTATCTTTCTTAAAAAAAAGAGTTGTTCTCATAATGAGGGACTTTAATATGTTTATATATAAAACGAAAGATAGCTCTCCTTGTTCATAAAAACTCTTGTTTTTTCATAAACCGGTGAACATTTTCATAGAAATAATTGTAAGTCTCGAATTCAAAACTATATTTTATCGAAACAAGATATATAAATTACAATTTATCACATAAAGCCTATATAAAAAATCAAAATAGTAATATACACAAGCAAATATATTACATTTTATCACTTCAGATCAGTTCATACTTATTTTGTGAAAAACAAACCATACAAAAATATATCATAATTAAAGTATTTGTCTACTTTTGTCGAACATTTTGCCACAAATATTCATTCATAAGCATAAATAAGAAAAACAACAATGAAGAAAACCAGTCTTTTTAACAGTGACAACGAAACAACCTCTTATCAACAGAAACTTAAAAAAGCAGGTCTGTATGATCCTTCTTATGAGCATGATGCTTGCGGAGTGGGTATGTTAGTAAATATTCATGGAGGGAAATCACACGAGCTAGTGGAATCAGCACTAAAAATCTTGGAAAACATGCGCCACCGTGGAGCTGAAGGTGCCGATAACAAGACTGGCGATGGTGCGGGGATTATGTTACAAATACCACATGAGTTCATTCTGTTACAAGGAATTCCTGTACCAGAAAAAGGGAAGTATGGTACAGGTCTGCTTTTCCTCCCCAAAGATAAGAAAGACCAAGCTGACACACTAAGTATTATCATCGAAGAGATTGAAAAGGAAGGACTCACTTTGATGCATATACGTAATGTGCCCACTTGCCCCGAAATACTTGGCGAAGCTGCACTTGCTGCCGAACCGAATATCAAACAAATCTTCATTACCGGATTTGCCGACAGTACGACTGCCGACCAAAAGCTCTATTTGATAAGAAAAAGAATAGAAAACAAAATACGCAAGTCTCCCATACCTAGTCATGAAGACTTCTATATTGTATCGCTCTCTACGAAGAATATTATATATAAAGGTATGCTTTCTTCGATACAACTGCGCAACTACTTTCCTGATTTGACAAACAACTATTTTACGAGTGGTCTGGCACTGGTACATTCTCGTTTTAGCACCAATACATTTCCCACATGGGGATTGGCACAGCCTTTTCGTCTATTGGCACATAATGGTGAGATCAATACCATACGTGGCAACCGTGGTTGGATGGAAGCTCGCGAAAGTGTACTATCCTCTCCCACTCTGGGTAATATAAAAGAGATAAGCCCCATTGTACAGCCGGGTATGAGCGACAGTGCTTCGCTGGATAATGTGCTGGAATTTCTTGTCATGTCCGGACTCAGTCTGCCACATGCCATGGCTATGCTTATACCGGAATCTTTCAACGAAAAGAACCCTATCAGTGAAGACCTGAAAGCTTTCTATGAATACCATTCTATCCTGATGGAACCGTGGGATGGTCCGGCCGCCCTATTGTTTAGTGACGGACGCTTTGCAGGAGGAATGCTCGATCGTAACGGTTTACGTCCGGCACGCTATCTCATTACCCACAATGACATAATGATAGTAGCAAGTGAAGTTGGCGTTTTAGACTTCGAACCGGGAGATATCAAAGAGAAAGGACGGCTGCAACCCGGAAAGATACTATTCATTGATACCGAAAAAGGTAAAATCTACTACGACGGAGAATTGAAACACCAAATGGCCGAAGCTAAACCTTACCGTACATGGCTTGCTACCAATCGTATAGAACTGGACGAACTGAAAAGCGGACGCAAAGTGTCACAAAGTGTCGAGAACTATCATTGTATGCTTCGTACCTTTGGTTATTCAAAAGAAGATATAGAGCGACTGATAATTCCGATGTGTACCACTGGTGCCGAACCCATTCATTCAATGGGTAATGACACTCCATTGGCTATCCTCTCTGATAAGCCTCAACTTCTCTATAATTACTTCCGCCAACAGTTTGCCCAAGTTACCAATCCGCCCATCGATCCGATACGTGAAGAGTTAGTGATGTCGCTGACTGAATACATCGGTGCTGTGGGCATGAACATCCTTACACCCAGCGAAGACCATTGCAAAATGGTACGCCTCAATCATCCAATTCTCAGTAATACACAATTGGATATCTTGTGTAATATCCGCTATAAAGGCTTCAAAACAGTAAAGCTATCCATGCTTTTCGAAGCAAAAAAAGGGCATACCGGTCTGAAGGAATCTTTGGCCAATCTTTGCAAGCAAGCAGAAGAATCGGTTAATGAAGGAGTGAACTACATTGTCCTCTCCGACAAAGGTGTGAATGCCACACATGCAGCTATCCCGTCATTGCTTGCCGTGAGTGCGGTACATCATCATCTTATCGCAGTAGGCAAACGCGTGCAAACAGCATTAGTCGTAGAAAGTGGTGAAATACGCGAAGTGATGCACGCTGCCCTATTGCTGGGCTTCGGTGCCAGTGCCCTGAACCCTTACATGGCATTTGCCATCATCGACAAGCTGGTAGCCGCTAAAGAAATTCAGCTGGACTACGCCACTGCCGAAAAGAAGTATATCAAATCCATCTGCAAAGGTCTGTTCAAGGTTATGAGCAAAATGGGTATCTCCACTATTCGCTCCTATCGGGGTGCCAAGATATTCGAGGCGATAGGTCTAAGCGAAGAACTGAGCAATGCTTACTTCGGTGGATTAAGTTCGCGAATCGGCGGTATTCGCCTGGATGAAGTGGCACACGATGCCATCGCCTTCCATAACAACGGATTCAATGCTCCGTCCGAAGATGAATTGCTACCCAACAACGGGCTATACGCGTACCGCAAAGACGGCGAGCAGCACGCTTGGAATCCCGAAACCATCAGTACCCTGCAACTGGCTACACGACTAGGCAGTTATAAAAAGTTCAAGGAATATACCTCATTGATAGATGGCAAAGCGTCCCCTATCTTCCTGCGTGATTTCCTCGATTTCCGCCGCTCGCCTATTAATATAGATAAGGTGGAACCGGTTGAGAACATCCTTCACCGTTTTGTGACGGGTGCCATGAGCTATGGCTCCATCAGCAAGGAGGCTCACGAGGCAATGGCCATCGCCATGAATAAGATTCACGGACGTAGCAACACCGGTGAAGGTGGTGAGGACAGCGCACGCTTCACGCCTCTTGAAGACGGGACATCCATGCGTAGCGCCATCAAGCAAGTAGCTTCGGGACGTTTCGGCGTGACTGCCGAATACTTGGTCAATGCCGATGAGATACAAATCAAGGTTGCCCAGGGTGCAAAGCCGGGTGAAGGCGGTCAGTTGCCCGGCTTCAAGGTAGACCAGGTCATTGCCAAAACACGCCATTCCATTCCGGGCATCTCGCTGATTTCTCCTCCGCCTCATCATGACATCTACTCCATAGAGGATTTGGCACAGCTCATCTTCGACCTGAAGAACGTGAACCCACATGCCAAAATCAGCGTAAAACTGGTAGCCGAAAGTGGTGTAGGAACCATTGCCGCAGGTGTGGCTAAAGCCAAAGCCGACCTGATCGTCATCTCCGGAGCCGAAGGGGGTACGGGCGCCTCTCCTGCCAGTTCCATCCGCTACGCGGGCATATCTCCCGAACTGGGTCTGAGCGAAACTCAACAAACTTTAGTGTTGAACGGGCTACGCGGGCAAGTTATGCTGCAAGTGGACGGTCAGCTGAAAACCGGACGGGACATCGTGCTCATGGCTATGCTGGGTGCCGAAGAATTCGGCTTCGCTACTAGTGCACTGATCGTTTTAGGATGTGTCATGATGCGTAAATGCCATCAAAATACATGTCCCGTAGGAGTAGCCACTCAGAATACAGAACTACGCAAGCGTTTCCACGGACGCAGTGAGTATCTCGTAAATTTCTTCACATTCCTCGCACAGGAAGTACGTGAGTATCTGGCAGAGATTGGGGTCGAGAAGTTAGATGATATTGTAGGACGTACAGACCTTATTCTTCGTAAATCAAAGAACAGCTATCCCAAACATGCCTTGATTTCCTTTGATAAGATATTGGCACGCGTCAACACCGAAGCCGCCATTCGGCACACCATCGACCAGCTACATGGCATTGATCAGGTGAAAGACGTTGCCTTGCTGAATGCTGCCGCCGAAGCCATAGAAAACCAGAAAGAGATTTCTCTTGAATATACCATCGCCAATACCGACCGTGCTTGCGGCGCTATGCTTTCGGGTGCCATCGCCTCGAAATATGGTGAGAAAGGTTTGCCGGAACACACACTGAACGTCAAGTTCAAAGGTTCTGCCGGACAAAGCTTCGGCGCATTCCTCGTATCCGGAGTCAACTTCAAGCTGGAAGGGGAAGCCAATGACTACTTGGGCAAAGGTCTTTCGGGCGGACGCATCGCCGTATTGCCTCCGGTGCGCTCCAATTTTGAAGCCGAAAAGAATACCATTGCCGGCAACACACTGCTTTACGGCGCCACCAGCGGCGAAGTTTACATCAACGGACGTGTAGGCGAGCGTTTTGCCGTCCGCAACTCCGGTGCCATTGCCGTGGTAGAGGGTGTAGGCGACCATTGCTGCGAATACATGACGGGCGGTCGTGTAGTGGTTCTTGGTTCTACGGGACGTAACTTCGCAGCGGGTATGTCCGGCGGTGTAGCGTACGTCTGGAACCGGGATGGTAACTTCGACTACTTCTGCAATATGGAGATGGTAGAATTAAGCCTCATCGAAGAGGCAAGTTATCGCAAAGAACTGCACGAGCTCATCCGTCAGCATTACCTCTACACCGGCTCCAAACTTGCCCGCACCATGCTCGACAACTGGAATCACTATGTGGATGAGTTCATCCAGATAGTTCCCATCGAGTACAAAAAGGTACTGCAAGAAGAACAAATGCAGAAACTGCAACAGAAAATTGCGGAGATGCAACGCGATTACTAATCACTAATCACTAACTATCATGGGCGATCCTAAAGCATTTCTCCATATTCCCCGTCAAGAAGCGGGTTACCGTCCGATACACGAACGTATCACAGATTTCAGTCAGGTTGAACAAACGCTGAACAGTCATGAACGCAAACTCCAGGCATCACGCTGCATGGATTGCGGAGTACCTTTTTGCCATTGGGCATGTCCGCTGGGAAATAAAGATCCTGAATTTCAGGATGCTCTTTATAAAGGTCATTGGCGCGAAGCCTACCGTATTTTGACAAGCACAAATGACTTTCCCGAATTTACAGGACGTATCTGCCCTGCCCTTTGCGAAAAGTCTTGTGTGTTGAAACTCTCATGCAATGAGCCTGTCACTATCCGTGAGAATGAGGCGGCAATTGTCGAGGCAGCTTTCCGTGAAGGGTATGTCGTTCCCGTGCAGCCCCGACGTAACGGGAAGAGAGTAGCCGTTATCGGTGCAGGGCCGGCAGGATTGAGCGTTGCCGTGCGCTTGAATGCCAAAGGGTATGAAGTGACAATCTTTGACGGCAAACCTATGCCGGGCGGCTTGCTCCGTTACGGCATCCCCAATTTCAAATTGGATAAAGCTGTCATAGACCGACGCATGAAGGTACTTGAAGCCGAAGGTATCAAATTCGAGATGGGCGTTTATGTCAATGTACAGAAGCTACCCGCCGGATTTGATGCGTATGCCGTCTGCACCGGCACTCCGACGGCACGCGACCTAAGCATCCCCGGTCGTGAACTGAAAGGCATTCATTTCGCTCTCGATATGCTGGCTCAGCAAAACCATATACTGGATGGAGAGACTTTCCCCAAAGACCAACTCGTCAATGCCAAAGGGAAACGGGTGCTCGTCATCGGGGGTGGTGATACAGGCTCCGATTGTATCGGTACCAGCATCCGTCAGGGAGCTGTCAGCGTAACACAGATTGAAATAATGCCGCAACCTCCTGTAGAGCACAACCATGCTACTCCCTGGCCGCAGTGGCCCATAGTATTAAAAACGACCTCCAGTCACGAAGAGGGCTGTACCCGCCGTTGGTCGTTGGCATCCAACCAATTCTTAGGCAAGAATGGAAAGGTCACCGGCGTAGAAGTGGAAGAAGTGGAATGGCTTCCTGCAAAAGACGGAAATCGCCCCACGATGCAACCTACCGGTAGAAAGGAAATTATCAATGCCGATATGGTGCTTCTCGCTATGGGCTTTCTGAAACCGGAACAACCTGATTTCTCTGAAAATGTATTCATTGCCGGAGATGCCGCCACCGGCGCCAGTCTTGTGGTACGTGCACTCGCCAACGGAAGAAAAGTAGCACAGCAAATAGATGAATTACTAACCCTTAATCACTAAACATCATGTGTGGAATAGCAGGAATTTTCAACATACAGACTCAAACCCCGGAATTGAGAAACAAAGCGCTAAAAATGGCACAGAAAATCCGTCATCGCGGACCGGACTGGAGTGGTATTTACGTTGGCGCCACCGCCATCCTTGCCCATGAACGCCTTTCCATCGTCGACCCGGAATCGGGCGGACAACCCTTGTATTCACCCGACCGTAAGCAAGTGCTTGCCGTGAATGGCGAAATATACAATCATCGTGATATCCGTAACCGCTACGCCAACCTCTATAACTTCCAGACCGGTTCGGATTGTGAAGTAATCCTCGCTCTTTACAAGAATAAAGGTATTAATTTTCTTGAAGAGCTTAACGGCATCTTTGCTTTTGCCCTCTATGATGAAGAGACGAATGACTACCTCATTGCCCGCGACCCTATCGGTGTTATACCTTTATATATAGGAAAAGACAAAGAAGGACATATCTACGTAGCCAGCGAACTGAAAGGTTTGGAGGGTTTCTGTGACGAATACGAGCCCTTCCCTCCCGGTCATTTCTTATGGGGACGAGATGGTAAAATCCGTCCTTGGTACACCCGTACCTGGACATCATACGAAGCCGTGAAAGATAACTATACCCCCGCAGCCGACCGCAACAATCTTCATACTCCTGTAGATCGCAAAGCCTATACCATGCAGGTAAACGTTCTGCGGGAAGCCCTTGAAGCCGCCGTACAACGTCAACTCATGTCCGACGTTCCCTACGGCGTTCTTCTCTCCGGCGGACTGGATAGCTCCGTCATTTCAGCAATCGCCAAGAAGTATGCTTCCAAGCGGATTGAAACTGATAATACAGCCGATGCCTGGTGGCCGCAACTCCACTCTTTCGCCATCGGCCTAAAAGGTTCGCCCGATTTGCTTAAAGCCCGTGAGGTAGCCCAATACATCGGCACCATCCATCACGAAATAAATTATACCATTCAGGAAGGACTCGATGCGATACGCGACGTTATCTACTTTATTGAAACCTACGACGTGACTACCGTTCGCGCCTCCACCCCCATGTATCTGCTGGCACGTGTCATCAAAAGCATGGGCATCAAGATGGTACTTAGCGGCGAAGGTGCCGACGAAGTATTTGGGGGCTACCTCTATTTCCACAAGGCTCCCACTCCACAGGCTTTCCATGAAGAAACCGTACGCAAGCTCTCTAAACTTCACCTTTACGACTGCCTGCGCGCCAACAAAAGCCTCGCTGCCTGGGGAGTGGAAGGTCGCGTACCTTTCCTCGACAAAGAATTTCTGGAGGTGGCCATGCAGCTCAATCCCTCGGTGAAGATGTGCCCCGGCAATGTCATAGAAAAGAAGATAGTCCGCGAAGCATTCGCCGATATGCTACCCGAAAAGATTGTCTGGCGTCAGAAAGAACAGTTCTCCGACGGCGTAGGCTACAACTGGATTGATACCCTGAAAAACATCACGTCCGCCGCCGTCAGCGACGAACAGATGGCGCAAGCTGCCGAACGTTTTCCCATCAACACCCCGATGAACAAGGAGGAGTACTACTACCGCACCATCTTCGAGGAGCATTTCCCCAGTGCAAGTGCGGCAAAGAGTGTACCCAGTGTGCCCAGTGTGGCTTGTTCTACCGCCGAAGCTCTTGCATGGGATGCCTCGTTCAAGGGAAAGAACGATCCGAGCGGCCGTGCAGTAGCAGGAGTGCATGAAGAAGCATATCATTGAATTTTAATATCTATTTCTTCAATTTCCGGATATAATCAACTACTTTTGCAGAGTACTAAATTTGAAAAAATATGATTAGATTAAACGTTTTTATCCAAGTAACTGAAGCCAACCGTGCCTCTGTACTTGAATCAGCAAAGGAACTGGTTGCATCATCTTTGAAAGATAATGGTTGTATTGCATACGACATCTTCGAAAGTTCCACCCGCAAAGAAGTCTTGATGATTTGTGAGACATGGCTCAATGAGGAATCGCTTTCCGCACATGAGCAAACACCTCATTTTATCACTTTAGTTCCCCAAATACAAAAACTGGGTAGCATGAAGATCGAGAAATTTGAATGGGCCTAGAAACTTGAAATTCCCTCTAAGACAATGAATCTAAAAAGTATCACTCTTGCCTCTGCTCTACTGCTTTCAGCATGTGGAGCAATGCAGGCACAGAAAACCCAAGTTATTGCACACCGTGGTTATTGGAAAACAGACGGTTCTGCACAAAATTCCATCGCCGCACTCGTAAAAGCGGATTCCATCAACTGCTACGGTTCTGAATTCGACGTATGGCTCACTACAGACAATAAACTGGTAGTGAACCACGACGAAACATTTAAAGGAGTAACCATGCAAAATGCCACTTCAAAAGTATGTACTGCTGTAGAACTGGATAATGGTGAACAACTCCCCACCCTGCAACAATACCTGGATAAAGCCCAAAACTTAAAAACCCGCCTCATCCTGGAATTGAAAGCCCACAAAACGCCGGAACAAGAAACACGTGCTGTAGAAGGTATCGTGAAAATGATTAAAGATATGGGGTTGGAGAAACGTACGGAGTACATAACTTTCTCTAAACATGCCCTTAAAGAATTTATTCGTCTGGCACCTAAGGGTACTCCCGTCTACTACCTGACCGGAGACGCTACTCCTGCTGAATTAAAAGAATGGGGATGCGCCGGTCCGGACTACCACTTCAGCGTGTTCCAGAAAAACCCCGAATGGATCAAAGAGTGTCATAAGCTTGGTATGAAAGTAAACGCCTGGACAGTGAATGAACCCAAAGATATGGAATGGCTCATCGCTCAAGGGGCAGATTTCATTACGACTAATGAACCTGTAGTATTAGAAGAAATTCTAAAGAAGAAATAGACAATCTATATACATATAGATACTAAACAAACAAAAACCGCTTCATTTTGAAAACAATGAAGCGGTTTTATTGTTTAAAAAGAAAGCAATCAATCTGATAAATAATCATTTTTATTATTCAAAAGTCAAATAATACTTCATATTGATTACAATTATTGCGATTATAATCTTCCATACTTATAATTTGAAAGCAGAATAAGTTATATTTGTACAGAATGTAAGTTCTATCAAAAAACAATAGAGAATAGATATATCATCCGATTAATTATCAAACAAAACGTTATATATTTGCAGTGGAATAAAACAAAAAGAGATACCAATCAATAAATATAGTACAAAATGACAAAGACTATAGAATTCACAAAGATGCACGGTACTGGGAACGACTACATCTATGTAGATACTACTAAATACCCCATCGAAAGTCCGGAAGAACTTGCGAAGAAATGGAGTGCACCGCACACAGGAATTGGTAGTGACGGTCTGGTGCTAATCGGTCTCTCTGAAAAAGCGGATTTCAGCATGCGCATCTTCAATGCCGATGGCTCAGAAGCCATGATGTGCGGCAATGCCAGCCGTTGTATCGGTAAATATCTTTATGAACATGGGCTAACCCGGAAAACTGAAATCACCCTCGACACCCTATCAGGTATCAAGATTCTAAAGCTGCACTTGGCTGCTGCAAAGGTCAACTCTACTGACGTAAAGGTCAACTCTGTGACCGTAGACATGGGCGTCCCTGCCGATGAACCGGCAGACTACGACGGAAAAGGTGCCAAGCCGATGAAGGAACAGCCTATCAGTGTAGAGGGAAAGCGCTATGTAGGAACTACCGTATCAATGGGAAATCCGCATCTGGTAATCTTTGTCAATGACATTAAAGAGATAGATCTTCCCGCTATAGGACCCAAATTAGAAAACCATCCCCTCTTCCCCGGACGCATCAATGTAGAATTTGCACAAGTGCTAGGAGAAGGCCAAATACGAATGCGCGTCTGGGAACGCGGATCGGGCATCACTCAAGCCTGCGGCACAGGAGCTTGTGCCACTGCCGTAGCCGCTTTCCGTACCGGACGTGCCGGAAGAAAATCAATCATCATCATGGATGGAGGTCCACTTACCATCGAATGGGATAACACGACCAATCATGTATTCATGACGGGAGAAGCCACAAAGGTATTCGACGGGAAAGTGGAGATTGAAGAGTAGAGCCGAACATCGGGCATCAGTAAAAAGTAGAACTTAAAACAAAAGCAAAGATATGGCATTAGTGAACGAACATTTTTTAAAGCTACCGGGCAGTTACTTATTCTCGGACATAGCTAAAAAGATAAATACTTTCAGGATAACACACCCCAAACAAGATGTCATCCGTCTGGGTATAGGAGACGTTACCCGGCCACTGCCACCGGTCTGCATCGAAGCGATGCACAAGGCAGTGGAAGAGATGGCTGATGCAAAAACATTCCACGGCTACGGTCCCGAACAAGGCTATGACTTTTTGATTGAGGCTATCGTCAAACATGATTACGTTCCGCGCGGCATCCATTTCGCTCCAACGGAAATTTTCATAAACGACGGAGCCAAAAGTGATACGGGCAACATCGGTGACATTCTCCGCCACGACAACAGCGTAGGCGTGACCGACCCGATATATCCGGTGTACATAGACAGCAATGTGATGTGCGGACGAGCCGGCGTACTGGAAGAAAATGGCAAATGGAGCAATGTAACTTACATGCCCTGTACCGCCGAAAACCATTTTATTCCCCGGATTCCGGACAAACGCATCGACATCGTCTACCTCTGCTACCCCAACAATCCTACGGGTACTACCCTAACCAAACCCGAACTGAAAAAATGGGTGGATTATGCACTTGCCAACGATACGCTCATTCTGTTTGACGCCGCATACGAAGCTTTTATTCAAGAAGAAGATGTGCCCCACTCCATTTACGAAATTAAAGGTGCCAAAAAATGCGCCATCGAATTCCGTAGTTTTTCGAAGACCGCCGGATTTACAGGAGTACGTTGCGGCTATACCGTAGTACCGAAGGAGCTCACCGCCGCCACACTGGAAGGTGAACGCATCTCACTGAACAAACTGTGGAACCGTCGCCAGTGCACCAAGTTCAACGGCACCAGTTACATCACTCAACGGGCGGCAGAAGCCATCTATACTCCCGAAGGAAGACAACAAATAAAAGAGACGATTGATTACTATATGACCAATGCCCGCACCATGAAGGAGGGCCTCGAAGCAACCGGACTGCAAGTGTACGGCGGCGTGAATGCTCCTTACATCTGGCTGAAAACTCCGAACGGCACAAGTTCCTGGCGTTTTTTTGAACAAATGCTATACGAAGCCAACGTTGTCGGCACTCCGGGCGTCGGATTCGGACCCAGTGGCGAGGGCTACATACGGTTGACCGCTTTCGGCAAACACGAAGATTGCGTGGAAGCGATGAGACGTATTCGTAACTGGTTGAAATAAATAAATAAAGCAAACTACTATAGTTTAAGCGCTATACTATAACACGTGCCGGATTGATCATCCGCAATTTTTTAAACTTAAAGATTAAAGGTATATGAGTACAAGAAGTGTAAAATTAGGGGTAATAGCAATCACGTTATTATCAATGGCAATGCCTTTCACGGCGAAAGCACAAGATAAAGTAGAAGCATCGGTAGGCGCCAACCTAGTTAGCGGATACATCTGGCGTGGTCAGGATTTGGGAGGCGTAAGCATCCAGCCCAGTGCATCCGTCTCTTTCAGAGGTTTCTCTCTGGAAGCATGGGGTTCCGTAGGGTTTGAAAGTAAAGACGATAAAGAGTTTGACCTTACACTAGGCTATTCCACCGGAGGTTTCAGTGTATCGGTTACGGATTATTGGTTCAACAGCGGTCCCGGCTACTTCCAATACGGTGCACGCAACACGGCGCATGTATTCGAAGGGCAAATCGGTTATGATTTCGGTCCGCTTGCCGTAAACTGGTACACCAATTTTGCCGGAGCCGACGGATTGGATAAAGAGGGTGACCGCGCCTATTCATCTTACCTTTCTCTTGCCGCTCCATTCAAGTTAGGAGGTTTGGACTGGACAGCAGAAATAGGAGCCACTCCCTGGGCCACTGATTTCTACGGAGCTAATGGCTTTGCCGTATGCGACGTCAGTTTGGGAGTAAGCAAAGATATTAAGATCACCGACTCATTCTCCCTTCCCTTGTTTGCCAAAGCCACTTGGAATCCCAGATCGGAAGGAGCCTATTTCGTTGTCGGATTGAGTTTTTAGGGAATTATACATATAAATTGTTTAAGGTATGAAAAAGATTGAAGCTATTATCCGCAAAACAAAATTCGAGGAAGTGAAAGACGCACTCCTCGAAGCGGACATTGAATGGTTCTCTTACTACGAAGTAAGAGGCATCGGGAAGTCCAGGCAAGCCCGTATCTACCGTGGTGTACTGTATGACACCAGTTCTATCGAACGAATCCTTATCTCCATCGTGGTGCGCGACAAGAATACGGAAAAGACCGTACAAGCCATCATCAAATCCGCACAAACCGGCGAGATAGGCGACGGACGTATCTTCGTCATTCCCATTGAAGATGCCATCCGCATCCGTACTGCCGAGAGAGGCGACATCGCACTCTATAATGCCGAACAAGAAAGATAAGCCGGCAGCAACAAATCGCATTTAAGAAAATACAATACAACTTAAAGTCTAAAGAGATTATGGACAAATATAAAGTATGCAGTCATGCCCGACTGTGTATAGCCACCGCTATATTCATGGCTTTCTGCTTCACCACCGATACTTTCGCACAAGAACCCGCAGTAGCGGACAGTGCAATGACCGCAACAGCGGATAGTGCAATAACAGACGAATTGGCTAACGGACTGAACACCGTATGGATGCTGCTCGCGGCGATGCTGGTATTCTTCATGCAGCCGGGCTTCGCATTGGTAGAAGCCGGTTTCACAAGAGTAAAAAATACCGCCAACATCTTGATGAAGAACCTTGTGGATTTCATGTTCGGTTCCCTGCTCTACTGTTTCATCGGTTTCGGACTGATGTTCGGAGCAGGTGGATTCATCGGGATGCCCCACTTCTTCGACCTCTCGTTCTATGACGGCGGCGGACTTCCTTCCGAAGGATTCCTCGTATTCCAGACGGTATTCTGTGCCACGGCTGCCACCATCGTGTCAGGAGCTATGGCAGAACGTACCAAGTTCTCCATGTATCTGGTTTACACCATCTTCATCAGTGTACTGATTTATCCCATTTCCGGTCACTGGACTTGGGGCGGCGGTTGGCTGATGAACGGCGAAGCAGGTTCTTTTATGATGGATACGTTCGGAGCAACTTTCCATGACTTCGCAGGTTCTACCATCGTTCATTCCGTAGGTGGTTGGATCGCTTTGGTAGGCGCCGCCATCCTCGGCCCGCGTATCGGTAAATACGGAAAAGAAGGCAGATCGAAAGCTATCCCCGGACATAACCTGACCATCGCCGCACTCGGTGTATTCATCCTCTGGTTCGGATGGTTCGGATTCAATCCCGGTTCACAGTTGGCAGCGGCTACCACAGCCGACCAGGAAGCTATCTCACACGTATTCCTGACAACTAACTTGGCAGCTTGTGCAGGCGGTTTCTTCGCATTGGTAGTCAGCTGGATGAAGTATAGCAAACCGTCCTTGTCACTGACGCTGAACGGCATTCTGGCTGGTTTGGTAGGTATCACGGCAGGTTGCGACGCAGTTTCTCCGGTGGGAGCAGTCATTATCGGCACCGTCTGCGGCATCCTGATGATTTACTCAGTAGAGTTCATCGACCGCGTGCTGAAGATTGACGACCCCGTAGGCGCAAGTTCCGTACATGGTGTCTGCGGTTTCACAGGAACCGTCCTTACAGGTTTGTTCTCTACCAGCGAAGGTTTGTTCTACGGTGCAGGCTGGGGCTTCCTCGGTGCACAGTTATTCGGTGCACTCGTAGTAGGCTGCTGGGCAGCAGGCATGGGTTACATCATCTTCAAGAGCCTCGACAAGATTCACGGTCTCCGCGTCTCCAAACGAGTGGAAGAAGAAGGCCTCGACATCTACGAACACGGAGAATCAGCATACAACTGATAATTACAATCCCGGGCAGGTTTGATCGCCTTCCCGGGAACCAAAGTTTTTTTACTCTAACATAATTTTAAACCAACAATTACAACTCTAAAGTATTATGTCAAAATTGAGATTCAGAGTAGTAGAGACGGCTTTCAAGAAGAAACCCGTTGCAGTGGCAGCTCCGGCGGAATGTCCGTCCGTGTATTTTGCCAAGTATGTGTTCAACAAAGAGAAGATGTTCAGGTATCTGCCCAGTAAGGTTTATGCCAAACTAACTGATGTGATTGAAAATGGCGCACAGCTAGATCGTAGCATTGCTGACGAAGTAGCTGCGGGTATGAAGAAGTGGGCTATTGAAATGGGAGCAACCCACTATACGCACTGGTTCCACCCGTTGACTGAAGGCACTGCCGAAAAGCATGACGCTTTTGTAGAGCATGACGGCAAAGGCGGTATGATGGAAGAATTTACCGGAAAACTGCTCGTACAGCAGGAACCGGATGCTTCCAGTTTTCCAAACGGTGGTATTCGCAATACATTCGAAGCTCGTGGTTACTCTGCATGGGACCCTTCTTCTCCCGCCTTTATTGTGGACGACACACTCTGTATCCCAACTATTTTTATTGCCTATACCGGTGAATCCCTGGACTACAAAGCTCCGTTACTGAAAGCTCTGCAAGCTGTAGATAAAGCAGCCGTCGATGTTTGCCACTATTTCAATCCGGATGTAAGGAAGGTATATGCTTATCTGGGCTGGGAACAGGAATACTTCCTGGTCGATGAAGGGTTGTATGCAGCACGTCCCGACTTACTAATGACCGGACGTACCCTGATGGGGCATGAAAGTGCCAAGAACCAGCAACTGGAAGATCACTATTTCGGAGCAATCCCTACACGTGTAGCTGAGTTTATGAAGGAACTGGAAATAGAAGCACTCAAACTGGGCATTCCGGTCAAGACCCGTCACAACGAGGTAGCGCCCAACCAGTTCGAACTGGCCCCTATCTTCGAGGAATGCAATCTGGCGGTCGACCACAACATGCTCCTCATGTCTCTGATGCGTAAAGTGGCTCGTAATCACGGCTTCCGTGTACTATTGCACGAGAAACCCTTCAAAGGAGTAAATGGTAGCGGCAAACATAATAACTGGTCATTGGGTACCGATACCGGCATTCTGCTACATGCTCCCGGCAAGTTTCCCGAAGATAATTTGCGCTTCATCACCTTCGTAGTGAATACCTTGATGGCCGTTTACAAGCACAACGGATTGCTGAAAGCCAGCATTTCCAGTGCAACGAATGCTCACCGTCTAGGTGCTAACGAAGCACCTCCTGCCATCATCTCTTCCTTCTTGGGAAAACAGTTGTCTCAAGTGCTGGAACATATCGAAGAGAGTACCAAAGACGATCTTGTAAGCCTCAGCGGCAAGCAGGGCATGAAGCTGGATATTCCGCAAATTCCGGAACTGATGATTGACAATACCGACCGTAACCGCACCAGTCCTTTCGCCTTCACCGGCAACCGCTTCGAGTTCCGCGCCGTAGGTTCGGAAGCGAACTGTGCCTGTGCCATGATTGCCCTCAACTCCGCTATTGCCGAGCAGTTGGCAGAATTCAAAAAAGACGTGGACGCGCTTATCGAAAAAGGCGAGCCGAAGATTCCGGCTATTCTCGAAGTGATCCGCCATTACATCAAGGTTTGCAAGCCTATCCATTTCGATGGCAACGGCTACAGCGATGAATGGAAAGCAGAAGCCGCCCGTCGTGGTCTGGATTGCGAAACCAGCGTTCCCGTTATCTTTGACAATTACCTGAAACCTGAAAGCATCAAGATGTTCGAGTCCATCGGTGTTATGACCCGAAAGGAACTCGAAGCCCGTAACGAAGTAAAATGGGAAACGTACACCAAGAAAATCCAAATAGAAGCCCGTGTTCTCGGAGACTTAGTAATGAACCACATCATCCCCGTTGCTACAAAGTATCAAACGGATTTGGTCGACAACGTTTATAAGATGAAGGACTTGTTCCCCGCAGAGAAAGCTGCAAAACTATCTGCCAAGAACCTGGAACTCATTGAAGAGATTGCAGACCGCACCGCTTTCATCAAAGAGCATGTAGATGCTATGATCGAAGCCCGTAAGGTTGCCAACAAGATTGAATGCGAACGTGAAAAAGCCATCACCTACCATGACAAAATCGTGCCGATGATGGAAGAGATACGTTATCATATAGATAAGTTGGAACTCATCGTTGACGACCAGATGTGGACATTACCTAAGTACAGGGAATTGCTGTTTATCAGATGAAAAACCACTAAACACTAATTATTATTTCTTTTGTTGGTTGTTTTAAGTTTGCAGGAGAAGAGGTGCCGTGAGGTAGTTCTTCTTCCTTTTTTTTTGTCCGGTTGATAGTGCCGATAGCAACAAAATAGGTTATCTTTGCCTTCATATAAAACAACTATGAATATTATGAAGAATCTACGAACCTGTTATGCAGCGATTCTGCTGTTTGCACTTCTATTTACATCGGCATCTCTATCCGCACAAACGGAGTTGCAGCAAAAGTTAAGTAAGATTTCCGCCATTACGGAAACCAAACCCTCGGAATCTACTGAATTTACCGAGAAGTATGTAACCTATTTCACTCAACCGCTGGATCACCGTCATCCCGAAAAAGGTAGTTTCAGTCAGCGGGTCATCGTTTCCCATGTGGGCTTCGACCGTCCTACAGTGCTTGTGACCGAAGGTTATGGCGCCGCATACGCTCTTAATCCAAAGTATCGTGAAGAACTTTCCAAACTGCTCAATGCTAATATGATATTCGTTGAGTACCGCTATTTTCTCGAATCCACTCCCGAACCCAAAGACTGGCAATACCTGACAGCTGAAAGCTCTGCTGACGACCTGCATGCTGTGACCACTGCTTTCAAAGGCATCTATCCCGGCAAATGGATTGCAACAGGTATCAGCAAAGGCGGACAAACATGCATGCTCTACCGTACTTTTTATCCGGACGATGTAGATATCTCCGTGCCTTATGTTGCTCCTCTTTGTTATGCTGCCGAAGACGGTCGTCACGAACCTTTCCTCCGGAAAGTGTCTACCGCCGAAAACCGCAAAAAGATTGAAGACTTCCAGCTGGAAGTACTGAAACGTAAAGCCACATTACTTCCCCGCTTCGAAAAATATTGTGAAGAGAAAGGACTTAAATTCCATGCCCCTCTTGAAGAGATTTACGATTACTCGGTACTGGAATACTCCTTCGCCCTATGGCAATGGGGAACTCCCATCAGCAGCATTCCGGCAGTAACCGCATCGGATGATGAAATCTTCGCCCATCTGCTCGACATCAGTAATCCTGAATACTTTATTGCAGATAGCCCTACGGCTTCGTTCTTTGTACAGGCTGCGCGCGAACTGGGTTATTATGGTTACGACATCCGCCCTTTCAAGAAATATCTTTCTATCAAATCGAGCAAAGATTACCTGCATCGCCTGATGCTACCCGAAGAACTGAAAGACATGCCTTTCGACAAAACCTTGGGCAAGAAGATAACGAAGTTCCTGAAAGAAAACGATCCGAAAATGATCTTCATCTACGGTCAGAACGACCCATGGACGGCAGCTGGAGTAACTTGGTTGAAGGGAAAAGAAAATATACATGTATTCATCGAACCTAACGGAAGCCATCGTGCCCGTATCAGCACCCTACCAGAAGTTCAAAAGCAAGAAGCCATCTCACTGATAAATAAGTGGTTGCAAGAATAAAAAAATAGATGGTCTGTTTGACTAAAACAGACCATCTATTCAATGCAAACAGACCATGCGTTTAGGGTAAACAGACCATCTGTTTCCAACCAACGCATGGTCTGTTTTTTTATTCTATGATTTCAGCATCTTCAATGTTATTGATTTCTTTGGAAGAAGCATCCTTTGCTCCCGGTGTTTTCGGACGAAGGCGTGTAAATTTAAACCAGTTCAGCAATTCCGAAGCTGCATAAATCAAACTACTGATACCAATAATGATGAATGCTGTAGAGCGTACTCCCGTAGGATTGAACAGCGCAATCAGTCCGGCAAGCAAAATCAGCACCGGAATGATATAAAATCCGGTGGGAACCGAAGTCCAGCGACGTGCTGCTGAAAGTGAGGCTATTTGTTGTACCCCTCCCATCACCAGGATAAATCCCAATACAAACGTCAGCAGATCGGCAAAGAAACCGGGCATAATGATTAACCACAAGCCAAACAGCAAACTACCCACTCCCTCGATAGGAAAGCGGCGGCGCATTTCGGCACTTTGCGCAAAATATCCTATAATACTGATGAGTGAAGGCACCAAGAAGATGACACCTATAGTAATCACAAAATAATCACCTGCTTGGTCGGGAAACATCACCAATACCAAACCGATTACGAGCGCACAAATCACTCGCAGAAATGAGTAACTTAATCCTTTCATGAGTCTATGATTTTTTGCGAAGATACATTATTATTTTAACAACTCCTCGCGAATGCCCTTAAAAATCAATTCGTAGTGAGCCATGCATTAATATCTTCAGCTATAAAAAGCCAATACAATAATAAAAGTATCGCGATGACCACACCAATGGCTACTAATTGTTTTCTTTTCATTGTTCGTTCCTTTCTTTATAAGTATATTGTTCACTTTATTTCTTTTTATAGAACAATATTTTAAGAAAAATGTTCTAACAAGAAAAAAAAGTAAGTTTTATTTTGGTGTTTCAGACAAAGTGCTTATATTTGTCCCCGTTAAAACAAAAAAAGACAATGAAAACAATGTTCGTAAATACATATTGGTGGTGGCACTCTTTACAACTCCGACAGTCGTAAGGGAGCAGCGCTCGTATGTATATATGTAATATATAAATAGAAAAAGAAAGAGCCCTGTCGCAACCTGCGACAGGGCTCTTTTCTTTTTATCGGCGCATCAAAGCGAATACTAACTTCAATCGTAAATCGTAAATAATTAAATCGTAAATAAAATGAGTTACTTAGTTGACAAAGAAGGTTATTACGGAGAATTCGGTGGGGCTTACGTTCCCGAAATCCTCCACAAGTGTGTAGAAGAATTGCAGAACATCTACCTCGACGTACTGCAAAGTGAAGACTTTAAGCGTGAGTTCGACCAGTTGTTGCGCGACTACGTTGGCCGCCCCTCCCCACTCTATCTGGCACATCGCCTCTCCGAGCATTACGGTTGCAAAATCTATCTGAAACGCGAGGACTTGAACCACACAGGTGCCCATAAAATCAACAACACCATCGGACAAATCCTCTTGGCTCGTCGCATGGGCAAACGTCGCATCATCGCCGAAACCGGAGCCGGACAACACGGTGTTGCCACCGCTACTGTTTGTGCACTGATGAACATGGAATGCATTGTCTATATGGGCAAGACCGATGTGGAGCGTCAGCACATCAACGTAGAGAAAATGAAAATGCTCGGTGCAACGGTAGTTCCCGTCACCAGTGGTAACATGACCTTGAAGGATGCCACCAACGAAGCTATCCGTGACTGGTGTTGTCATCCGGCGGATACTTATTATATAATAGGTTCTACCGTTGGTCCACATCCCTATCCCGATATGGTGGCACGTCTGCAATCGGTCATCAGCGAAGAAATCAAAAAGCAACTGCTGGAACACGAAGGACGTGATTGTCCCGATTACCTCATTGCCTGCGTAGGCGGAGGAAGTAACGCTGCCGGAACTATCTACCATTATATCGACGACGCCCGCGTACAAATCGTCCTCGCCGAAGCCGGAGGTAAAGGTGTGGAAACAGGCATGACCGCCGCTACTATCGCTCTTGGCAAACTAGGCATTATCCATGGCTCACGCACTTACGTCATTCAAGATGAAGACGGGCAGATTGAGGAACCTTATTCCATCTCAGCCGGATTGGATTATCCGGGCATCGGCCCCATGCATGCCAATCTTGCCGCACAGAAACGTGCACTTGTTCTTTCGGTTAATGACGATGAAGCCATCCGTGCTGCTTACGAACTGACCAGACTCGAAGGTATCATCCCCGCCCTTGAAAGTGCCCATGCCTTGGGAGCTTTGGAAAAGATGACGTTTAAACCGAGCGATGTGGTCGTATTGACCGTGTCTGGCAGAGGAGACAAAGACATCGAAACCTATCTAAGTTATAACTAAAAAAGTTTCTTCATCATGAATACATTCAACTTTACCACCGTCAGCCGTACCGTACTCGGCGACCTGCACACTCCGGTAAGTACCTACCTGAAAGTACGCGATATCTTCCCTCAAAGCGCTCTTATGGAGAGCTCCGACTATCATGGCAGTGAAAACAACCGCTCCTTTATCGGCCTTTGTCCCGTAGCAAGTGTCAGCATAGACCATGGCACAGCTGTTTTCCGACTCCCCGATGGCACACGCGAAGAACGCAACGTGAACGAAGAATATCGTGTGGAAAATGCTCTGAAAGATTTTCTTAACTGCTTCAAGGTAGAGGGCGAATACAGTGAATATTGCGGGCTTTACGGTTATACTTCCTTCAACGCCGTACGCTATTTCGAGAACATTCCTATTAAAGACAGCCGGGAAGCTACTAATGATGCACCCGATATGCTATACATATTATATAAGTATCTCATAGTCTTTAACGACTTCAAGAACGAGATGCTTCTGCTCGAAATGCTTGCCGATGGCGAAACCAGCGAACTGGACAAAGTGCAGAAGGCCATCCACAACCGCAACTACACCGCCTACGACTTCCGTGCCGTTGGCGAAACCACTTCTCCGCTTACCGATGAGCAGCACAAGGCGAATATCCGCCAAGGTATCAACCACTGCCTGCGTGGCGATGTGTTCCAAATCGTCCTCTCCCGCCGCTTCGAACAACGCTTCGTGGGCGATGACTTCAAACTGTATCGTGCCCTGCGCAGTATCAATCCTTCGCCCTATCTGTTCTATTTCGACTTTGGCGGTTTTCGCATCTTCGGCTCTTCGCCTGAGACACATTGTCGCATCGAAGGCCGTCACGCCTACATCGATCCCATTGCCGGAACCACTAAACGCACAGGCGATGCCAAGCAAGATGCCATCAATGCCCAATACCTGCACGATGATCCCAAGGAGAATGCCGAACACGTGATGCTGGTAGACCTTGCCCGCAATGACCTCAGTCGTAACTGCCACGATGTAAAAGTAGATTTTTACAAGGATATGCAGTATTACAGTCATGTCATTCATCTTGTCAGTCGTGTAAGCGGTACGCTCAACGAAGATGCCGATCCGATAAAGTCGTTCATCGACACCTTCCCTGCCGGCACACTGAGTGGTGCACCCAAGGTACGCGCCATGCAGATCATCAGCGAATTGGAACCGCATAACCGTGGCGCTTACGGCGGCTGCATCGGCTTCATCGGACTGAACGGCTCACTGAACCAAGCTATCACTATCCGCACTTTCGTCAGTCGTAACGGAGTACTTTGGTTCCAGGCAGGCGGCGGCATCGTAGCCAAAAGTAATGAAGAATATGAATTGCAGGAAGTGAACAACAAACTTGGTGCACTGAAAAAAGCAATCGTCATGGCAGAAAAAATGTAAAAATAGTTATGAGTTATAACTAAAAATAATTAGAAATGAAAACAGTAATCATAGATAACTACGACTCTTTCACCTACAACCTTTCTCATCTGGTGAAAGAACTCGGTGCAGAAGTAGAGGTATTGCGCAACGACCAATTCGAACTTGAAGATTTGGAGCAATACGATAAAATCATTCTCTCACCCGGTCCCGGTATTCCCGAAGAAGCGGGCTTGCTACTGGATGTCATTCGCGCTTATGCCGGAAAGAAGCCTATACTCGGTGTTTGTCTCGGCGAACAAGCTATCGGACAAGTATTCGGTGGAAAACTGACCAATCTGAGTGAGGTCTTCCACGGAGTACAAACAGAGGTCTATCTGAATGATGAATTAAGAATGAAGAATGAAGAATGTTCTGTAAAACCAACGCTGGAAGAAGATTATATCTTTGAAGGATTATCCACAAAGTTTCCTGTGGGGCGTTATCACTCCTGGGTAGTCGATACGGAAGGATTCCCGGAAATTCTAGCTATCACTGCTATCAGCCCTGAAGGGCAAGTCATGGCATTGAAACACCGGGAATACGATATCCACGGCATTCAGTTCCATCCCGAATCGGTACTGACTCCTGACGGAAAAGTGATTGTTAGAAACTGGCTTTTCAAATGACAGCCATTTTAATTTATAATCGATAATATATAATTTATGAAACAGATACTATCCCGCCTCTTCAACCACGAGGAGCTCACTTCGGAGGAAACCAAACAGATCCTCCTCAATATAACCAAAGAAATGTATCCGGAAGCACAAATAGCTGCCCTGCTCACTGCCTTCCAGATGCGTGGTATCACCGTTGACGAACTTGTCGGTTTTCGTGAAGCGCTCATGGAAACCCGTATCCCTATTGATTTCTCCCCTTACCGCCCCATCGACATCGTAGGTACGGGTGGTGATGGCAAGAACACTTTCAATATCTCTACCTGCGCTTGCTTCGTTGTAGCCGGAGCCGGTTACAAAGTTGCCAAGCATGGTAATTACGGTGCTACCTCCGTCAGTGGAGCCAGTAACGTCATCGAGCAACATGGAGTTCGCTTCACCAATAATCCCGATGTCTTGAAACGCAGTATGGAAGAGTGCAACATTGCTTACTTGCATGCACAGTTGTTCAATCCTGCCATGAAGTTCGTCGGTCCGGTTCGCAAGGCACTGGGAGTACGTACATTGTTCAATCTACTAGGTCCCTTGGTCAATCCTTGCAAACCAACTTACCAATTGCTCGGCGTTGCAGACCTCTCACAGATGCGTCTTTACACCAACGTGTTCTACAAACTCGGCATCGATTTCGCTGTAGTAAACAGCCTCGACAGTTACGACGAAATCTCCTTAACTGACGAGTTCAAAGTGATGACTCGCAACTACGAACGTATCTACCGCCCGCAAGCCCTTGGCTTCAAGGACGCACACCCCGAAGAACTTTTTGGTGGTGCCTGCCAAGAAGATGCAGCACGCATTTTCGACAATATCCTCCGCGGCCAGGCCACCCCTGCACAGATGCAATGTGTCATTGTCAACGCTGCCTTTGCTATCCAAATCATGGAACCGCAAAAAGAGATTGAAGAGTGCATCGCCATTGCCCGCGAATCACTTGATAGCGGACGAGCACTGAATACATTGAAAAAATTTATAAACTTAAATGAAAAATGAAAAGGATCAACTTATGAAAGATATTTTATCCGAAATCATTGCTCACAAGCAAATAGAGATAGAATTGCAGAAGCAAACCATCTCTCTCGAACATCTGGAAGAGCAGGCTGAGAGCATGCTACAAGCTGGCACTACAGCCGACGGTTCACACTGCTGCCGTAGTATGAAGTATTCACTCGCATGCTCTGCTACAGGCATTATCTCCGAGTTCAAACGCCGTTCCCCTTCCAAAGGATGGATAAACGAAACTGCCCAAGCAGAGATTATTCCCGCTGCATACGAAGCTGCCGGCGCTGCCGCCCTCTCCATCCTGACCGATGAGAAATTCTTCGGCGGTTCACTCCGTGATATTCGCACTGCACGCCCACTCGTCAACATTCCTATCCTGCGTAAAGACTTTATCATCGACGAATACCAGCTTCTTCAGGCACGTATCGTCGGCGCTGATGCTGTGCTACTCATTGCAGCCTGCCTCACACCGGAACAATGCAGCACCCTCACCGCAAAAGCCCATGTCCTCGGACTGGAAGTATTGCTCGAGATCCACAGCCCGTCCGAACTTGCATACGTTACTAATGAAGTCGACATGGTAGGCGTGAACAACCGCAATCTCGGCTCTTTCGTCACCGATATAGAAAATTCCTTCCGCTTGGCAGAACAACTTTGCAAAGTCACCGACGGATCGAAATCCCCGTTGCTTGTCTCCGAAAGTGGCATCTCGGATCCCGAAACCATCCGCCGCCTGCGTACTGCCGGCTACCGTGGTTTCCTCATCGGAGAAACTTTCATGAAGACCGCCTCTCCCGGCAAAACCCTTCAAAACATGATAACAACGATTAATGATAAATCACTAATCACTAACCACTAATCACTATTTACATGTTTCCCATTATCAAAGTATGCGGAATGACAGAAGCAAACAACATCCGCGATATCGAACAGCTGGGAGTAGATATGATAGGTTTTATCTTCTATCCCAAATCTCCTCGTTGCATGTGTGAGATACCCGAGTATCTGCCCGTTCGAGCCAAACGTGTCGGCGTCTTTGTCAATGAGAGCAAAGAAGACATCCTGATGTATGCCGATCGTTTCGGTCTGAGTTACATCCAGCTGCATGGTAATGAATCTCCCGATTATTGCCGTACGTTGCAAAGCAATGGATTGCGTCTCATCAAGGCATTCTCCATTTCTCTCCCCAAGGATTTGTTTGATGTCTCCACTTACGACGGTCTATGTGATTATTATCTGTTTGATACCAAGACTCCGCAATTCGGTGGTTCCGGCAATCAATTCGACTGGAACATTTTGCATCGTTATAACGGTTCCACTCCATTTTTGCTCAGTGGCGGCATCAATCCTTATAGTGCAAAAGCTATCAAAGAGTTCCACCATCCGCGTCTTGCAGGAATCGACCTCAACAGCCGTTTCGAAACAGCACCGGGCTTGAAGGATGTAGAACGCATCGAAATATTTTTAGAAGAATTGAGAAAATTATAAATTACGAATTATAAAATACAAATTATATCATGTCAAATCGCATTAACCAACTCTTTCAGGACAATCCTCAGAACGTGTTGTCCATCTACTTCTGTGCCGGTTCCCCTACCCTCGACGGTACTGCCGATGTAATCCGTGCTCTCGAAAAGAACGGTGTCAATATGATCGAAATCGGCATCCCTTTCAGCGACCCAATGGCAGACGGACTTGTCATTCAAAATGCTGCCACCCATGCCCTTCGCAATGGTATGTCCCTTCGCATTCTGTTCGAACAACTCCGTGATATCCGTAAAGATGTCCGCATTCCCCTCATCCTCATGGGCTACCTTAACCCTATTATGCAATTTGGTTTCGAAACCTTCTGCCAACGCTGTGAAGAATGTGGTATCGATGGTGTCATCATCCCCGATCTTCCTTTCAAAGATTTTCTGGCCAACTATAAAGCCATTGCCGAAGCACACAACGTAAAAGTCATCATGCTCATCACTCCAGAAACCAGCGAAGCCCGTGTCCGCGAAATCGACGCCCATACAGACGGTTTCATCTACATGGTTTCCAGCGCTGCTACCACCGGTGCCCAACAAGACTTCGACGCCCAAAAGCAAGCCTACTTCAAAAAGATAGAAGACCTGCAATTACGCAATCCCCGTATGGTAGGTTTCGGCATCAGCAACAAACAAACATTTAATGCAGCTTGTGCCAACTCTTCAGGAGCCATCATCGGTAGCCGCTTCGTCGCCCTGCTCAATGAAGCCGAAGGAGATGCAGAAAAGGCGATCAGGCAGTTGAAAGAAGACTTGAGGTAGTGATTAGTGATGAGTGATGAGTGATTTGTTGGTATTGTAACTGTTCTCTTCTGATCATTGAAAACACAAACAAATCACTAATCACTCATCACTAATCACTATTTTTCCCTATCTTTGTGCCCGAAAAACAATCTAAAAGAGATATTTATGAAAGTCGATTGCCCTTCTGTGTTGTTAATTTACACGGGTGGAACTATCGGAATGATAGAAAACCCGGAGACTGGCGCCCTTGAAAACTTCAACTTCGATCAATTGCTAAAGCATGTTCCCGAGTTGAAGCGTTTCAATTACCGAATCTCCTCTTATCAGTTCGATCCTCCTATTGACTCTTCTGATATGGAGCCTTCGTTTTGGGCAAAGATTGTCAAGATTATCAACTATAACTATGACAACTATGACGGCTTTGTTATCCTACATGGAACAGACACAATGGCATACACAGCCTCCGCTCTTAGTTTCATGCTCGAAAATCTCTCTAAGCCCGTTATACTTACGGGTTCACAGCTACCCATCGGTACTTTGCGCACCGACGGAAAGGAGAATCTTATTACCGCAATTGAAATTGCCGCAGCAAAAAATCCTGACGGCACTCCTGTTGTTCCCGAAGTCTGCATTTTTTTCGAGAATGAACTGATGCGTGGTAACCGTACTACTAAAATCAATGTGGAAAACTTCAACGCCTTCCGATCATTCAATTACACCGCATTGGCAAAAGCCGGCATCTATATCCGCTACAACGAACATCTTATACGGCGTCCCGATCTTTCACGCCCTATGAAACCGCATTACCTCTTTGATACCAACGTTGTAGTGCTTACCCTTTTCCCAGGCATTCAGGAGACAATTATCGATTCTGTGCTACACGTTCCCGGGCTTAAAGCAGTGGTACTCAAAACCTTCGGTTCAGGAAACGCCCCTCAGAAAGAATGGTTTATCCGTCAATTGAAAGATGCTACCAATCGTGGTATTGTCATTGTCAACATCACCCAATGCCAAAGTGGTACAGTAGAAATGGCACGTTATGGAACCGGGCTACAACTTATTCAAGCAGGTGTAGTCAGCGGTTACGACAGTACGCCCGAATGCGCCGTAACCAAACTCATGTTCCTACTTGGACATGGACTGAACCAAGAAGAAATTCGTCGCCTCATGAACTCCGATTTAGCAGGTGAAATTACTAAACAGTAGATCTATGATCAAGAAAAATTGACGATTTCAAGTATTGAGTTGTATCATCTGTTCTTAGACAATTCTTAAAAAGATTTAATTTATATATTTTTCTTTCACTTATCAGAGCAAACATATATAAAATAAGCGTATTTTTGTTTGTTATCAATTCAAAAACGAATTAAATGGTAAGAAACATCATTATTAACCGCATCCTGTTGCTGGCAGTACTTTTGGGAAGTGCTATCCTCAGCAGTTGTAAAAATGATGTTTTCAACTCTGAAAAAGTTAAAGCAACTTACCAAGATAAATTTCCTGTAAAAGATATTGATCCTACAATGGATTGGAAAATGACGAAGCAAGTAAAAGTCGCAGTGTCTGTTAACGAAGACGCAATGACCAACTATACTATCCGCATTTATGATGCGGATCCGTTATCGGACAATTCAACCGCAAAAGTCTTAGCAACAGGTGTAGCAAGCAATACCCAATCCTTCAATACTGTTATGGATTGCCCCACTGTAGTGAACAGTGTTTTCGTATGCCGCACAGACGCCCATAAACGTAATGTAGTAAAACACGTCCCTATCGTTAACGACCAAATAGACACTATGTTCGGGGGAACTATCATAACACGTTCTACACGTGCTAATGATGTAGATATAAAAATTGAACAATATACCCCGGTCAATTCTCTGGATAAAGTAAAAAGTATGCTCCTTAAAGCTAAAGAGCTTCAATCGAACACTCAATTTTCTGCCGGATCGATATATAAAATTTCAGAAGACAAAGAATTTTCCGCACCTTTAAAAGGTGATATATGGGGTTCATCTCGTGGTACCCTTATCATCTGTGGTAAATGGGAACCGAATGGCAACAATCTGAAAATTCCTAATGGAATTAATATCTATGTAATGAATGAAGGGGAAATCATCATACCCCAAAACAAATCATTGACTTTCGATCAGCAAGGTTACTTGGGCATTTTCCCCGGAGGTAAAATATCAGGAGATGATAATAGCAGCTTAGCATTGCCTGCACAAAGTGGAGATGATAAATACTTCTATAATGCAGGAGAGATTGAAGATATAAACTTTTCTACTGCGAATAATAACTCAACCACAATCTACAATTGTGGTGAAATGAATGTCAAAACAATCAAGTGCTTACATTTCATAAACCAAGGTCATGTAAAATGTGATGAGATCGGAAGTGTCAACGGTGCAAACCTTACTATAGACAACGGATGCTATTTAGAAGCAGAGATGAGTAATGGAGACCTGAATTGCGGTACCGGCTCTCGTACTGAAATAGGCCAATTCAATCTGGAAAGAGCAGGTTGGGGAACTACTACCCAAATAGGTTCAAATGCATTGTTACAGATAGAAGAAGGATCGTTCACCGGAAATGTGAAAGCTCCTTCCTCCCATTTTGCTTTGATCCGGATTAAAAAGATAAAAGACATCTCTAATTTCAAAACCCAAGGTAAGATCTATTACGAAATAGAAAAAGCCGTCTCTTTCGATGATTGGCGACAGGAATTCCTTGAAGCTCTAAAAAATGGTGACGGAAGTTACTCCAAATGGGGCGAATCTCCTATTATTATACCCAGTGGAGACTGCACAGGCGACGGTTACAAGCCGGATGAAGATGGCTCCGACGTATCTACCGATCCCATACCTTATACCTATGTTTTCGAAGACAATTTCCCATTAGTAGGCGATTACGATTTTAATGATGTCGTATTGGACGTGAAGATCAGCAACCTGTGTGAAGAAAAAAGCAATCACATCAAACAGATTCAGCTTGACGTCACTCTGACCGCGCTCGGAGCTACCAAAATGTTAGGTGCCGGATTGCGTATTGTCAATACGCCTAAATCTGCTATCAGATCCATAACCCCTGCCGGAGATTATAATCGTTTTCATAATACGCTGACATCCAGTACATTTTTCAAATTCAATGCAGGTAGCTACATGGAAGATGGAGATAATAATATCGTCATACCTCTCTTTGGCAATGCCCATCAAGTATTTGATGGTGTTCAGCAAGGTCAAATGATCAATACTGATCCGGCAGGTATCACCAGCAAACCCTTTACTTATAAGATTATCATAGAGTTGGCCGATCAAACCAAGGAGGAACCGATTATTTCAAAAGATGACCTTGATTTTTTCATTTGCTACCAATATAAAAACATGCAAAAGCGTATGGAAGTACACCTGTATGAATTCAGGGACTACGGTGCAACAGCTGCGGGTACTATCCAGCAAGAAAATCTCGATTTAGCCGGTAATAACACTTGGGCAATATGTGTTCCAGAATTCAGATATCCCAAAGAAAGGATTAACATTAGTAATCAGAAGGACAACAACGATTGTGCATACCCCAAATTTCTAGACTGGGCACGCAATCGTAACACAAATACTGATTGGTATAAGGATCCTTATATAAACGCAAACAACGTATATAGATAACAAACAATAACATTAATATAGCAGATAAACAAGCATAGAAATGAAGAAAATATTATTTGTAGATGACAAACCTGCCATTGGTAAGGTACTCTCAGTGTATTTAGGCCAAGAAAATGAATTAGTGTATTTCGAAGATCCTATCCGGGCTATTGAGTGGCTAAATGAAGGAAACAATCCTGCTCTCATTATCTCAGACATCCGCATGCCCAAAATGACAGGCGGTGAATTTTTACATTTTCTGAAAAGCAATGCACTTTTTAGACACATTCCTGTAGTAATGCTTTCCAGTGAAGAAAGTACCACAGAGCGTATCAATCTACTTAATGCAGGTGCAGAAGATTATATTCTGAAACCCTTCAACCCCATGGAATTGAAAGCTCGTATCAAGAAATACCTTTAATTCATATAATAATAGGATATGTTATATTATATCTACATAGGAAACAACCGCACCATTATAGATCACCTAAGTAAAGTAACGGGTGGTATGTTTATGGCTGTTTCCTCGTGCAATAAAGCAGTAAAGGTAATAGACAGCATTCGCGAACGATATAACACATCCATTCTATACGAGCGAAACGACGTAGAGAAAGATTGCCAGGATATCGCCTTCCTGCACAAGCGTTTTCCACGTGTATACATGATTCTTGTCGCCGACGAACTGCCCAGTGAAGAAGTCAGACTTTATCTGCAATCAGGAGTTAACAACACACTGACTCCTTTTGCTAATGAAGAGAGCATTCAGGAGATGACAAAATTTCTCAAACTACGTAAAGAACACAGACTACAAGAATTTAGCCAAACACATCGAAAAGTACTCAATACGTTCCAGTTGCCTACATGGAAACGTGTATTTGATGTTCTTTTTGCTTCTGCGGTACTCATTGTATTATCGCCGATACTTATTGCTACGGCAATAGCCATACGATTGGAAAGTAAAGGCAAAATAATATACAAATCACAGCGCGTAGGAAGCAATTATAAGATATTCAATTTTCTCAAGTTCCGCTCTATGTACACTAATGCGGATAAACGTTTGAAAGAATTGAATTCTCTCAACCAATATAAAATAGAAGAAGAAATTCCTGACGAGCAACCTGATATTCGGTTTGACGACTTAGTCGGTACCCCCGAAGAGGAAGCCACTCTGCTGATTTCAGATGATTTTGTTATCTCCGAAGAAGATTTCCACAAAAAGAAATCCCTAGAGCAGCAGAATACATTCATCAAGATAGAAAATGATCCCCGCGTTACCCGCGTAGGGCATTTCATTCGTAAATATAGCATTGATGAGCTACCCCAACTTATCAACGTTCTGATGGGTGACATGAGTATAGTCGGTAATCGTCCCCTCCCCCTCTACGAAGCGGAGATGTTAACCAGCGATACTTACATAGAGCGCTTCATGGCCCCTGCCGGATTAACCGGATTGTGGCAAGTTGAAAAACGTGGAGGTGCCGGCAAAATGTCAGCAGAGGAACGAAAACAATTGGATATTAAGTACGCCAGAGATTTTTCTTTCTGGCTGGATATGAAGATATTGCTCAAAACGGTGACGGCGTTTGTGCAGAAGGAGAATGTATAATATTAAGACTTAAGATACTGAAACGATCAAATGAAGAGAGGATATTTAAAAAACATAGCATACAATGCAATTCTTTTAGGATTGTTCATTATACCACTTTCTGCATCTGCACAAGAGATGACACGTGAGGAGCGAGTTAAAGCATTGGAAATGCTGAAGGCGGAAGATGAAAAAATGGAGGTAAATACGATGGAATTTGCATCTCAAAATTCTTCGATTGAAGTTGAAAAATTACAATTACCTCCCTTATCTATTTTCCTTGATGCTGTGACTGAAAATGCAACGGTAAAGCGCGCTCAATCGCAGGTGGAACAAGTGAAAAATAGGTATCGGCTGGAAAAACGTAATTGGTGGAATTACTTACGATTAAATAGCACTTATTCCTATGGACGTTATAATATTGTTGGTAATTCAAGTGATGAATTCACTCCTATGTATCAAACTACTACAGCTAGTGCACAAAATAATTATAATATAGGTGCAAGCCTTGGAGTCAGTGTAGGAGATTTAGTAAACCGTCCTATAAAGTTAAAAGACTATCGCTACCAAATAGAACAATTGCAATATATGCAGGAAGAAGTAATGGAAGAAAGACGATTAAAAGTTCTGGAAGCCTATAACGCTGTAACAGAACAGTTAGCAACCATAAGTGCTAAAGCGGAGACAGCTGCTTTATACAACGCACAAATGAAAATTTGTGAATACAATTTTATAAACGGTACAATGGGGATTACTGCTCTTTCTTTGGAACGTTCCCGGCGTACAGGAGCAGTAACTACATATGCACAAGCTCGTGTAACCTTGCACAATTCTATTATTCTCTTAGAGATGCTCACCAATGTAAAAATTATCAAGGAAAAGTAAATTAGATATATGAATATAATACAATTTTTATCCGGCTTCTTTTACCGCATTCGCTATTGGTTGTTGTGGGGCAGTTTATTTACAGTAGCCATGGTAGTCTATTTTACACAGTTCTTGCCATTTAGCTATACAGTAAGTAGTAGCTTGTATGCAGGTGTAACCAATACCACCAATATAGATGGAACCCAAGTAGTTAATATTAATAGTACTTTCGACAACATTATCAATATTGCCCGCTCCAAGAATACTTTGTCCAAAGTATCTATCCGGCTACTTGCCACTAACCTTGTACATGGTAATGAATGGAAAGATAATATGTACATTCAAGCCAAGCATTACCGCCAACTCGTTCAGTCCGCCCCTAAAGAAGTACTTGCTTTGGTCGATCGTTCTTCACTTGAAAAAACAATCGAAAACTTAACAAATTACCGAAAAGAAAATAGTAACAACTTTGTCTATTCCATATTCAACCGTCCTTCTCCTTTTTATAGTTCCAGTGCATTAGAAGCAATCAGTATTAAACGTTTGGGGACCAGTGATATCATTGAATTAGTTTACACATCATCTGACCCAGGAATAACACAGAATACCCTCAAAATTTTGGAAGACGAATTGCTGAAAGCTTATGAAGTATTACGTTTCAGCGCAACCAACAATGCCATTGCCTACTTTGAGGAACAAGTCAAGTTATCAAAGCAACTCTTAACAAAAGAAGAAGATGACTTGACTAATTACAGTGTTGAAGAACAAGTTATCAACTACCCAGAACAATCTAAAGCGTTGGCTCTGACCAAATACTCAGCAGACGACCGCATGGAAGAAATACAACGAAACTATGAAAGTGCCACCGCTTTACGCCAAATGCTTGAAAATAAAATGGATATACGTGCTAAGATAATCCGTACAAATACCAATCTGTTGCAAGAGTTGGAAAAGGTCAGTACCTTAAACCAAAGCATTATGGAGCAGGAAATTTTCAATACAGACCCAAATCAGCGCAAAGAGAATAAACTTTCACAAGAAAAGGACGCTTTACAGAAAGCAGAAAGCAGAATTGGTCATCTTTCTGACAATCTGAATGAATATGGGATTTCTAAGGAAGGGGTTGGTATTCAAGAGATGATAACAGAATGGTTATCAGCCTGTATTAATGAAGCTAAAGCCCAAGCAGAAGTAAATGTTCTTATAGATCGTCAGTCTAGTATTGTCGACCAATACAAAAATTTCTCCCCTATTGGTACTCAGGTAAAACGAAAAGAACGTGCCGTAGGTATTGCAGAAGATACTTACCGGCAACAATTAGGTGGCTTGGCTGAAGCCCACCTCCGTTTGCAAAATATTAAGATGTCTACTGCCAATCTACAGATTATTGCCCAACCGGAATATCCGTTGTCTGATAACGGTCGAAAAAGAATTATCTACATTCTACTTTCACTCATCGGTAGTATCGTGTTTATCAGTGGCTACTTCTTGTTTATCGAATTGATAGACCGCACACTTCGCGATCCAGATCGCAGCAAGCGTTTGACAGGACTACCTGTCATTGCGGCGTTCAACGGCATCAGCAATTTAAAGTATCGTGGCTTCCTGAAGGCATGCAACCGGCTTGCAGCTGCATATTGTTGTCGCCAACTCAATAACTATCTACACCCACAACGTCCTACGGTTATCAACCTGCTTAGTATGGAAGCGCGGGAAGGTAAATCATTCCTTGCTAAATATTTCATAGACTACTGGGAAACAGAAAATTTACGCGTACGTTTTGTACAATACAATGTCGATTTTGATATTACAAGTAAGAGTTATGTACTGGCACAAGAACTCTCTGATTTTTGGGTATTGAATGATGCTGAAGAAGTACCGGATATTATACTGGTTGAATACCCTGCTGTATCCACAGCATCATTACCTATGCCGGTTCTCCAAAAGGCTGATTTTAATTTATTAATTGCTAATGCTGCCCGCCTGTGGGGCAAAGACGATGATACCCGGTTGAAGCCATTAGTCAATGAACTGGAGGAAACTCCATTGTTCCTTTACCTGAACAATGCCGATCGTGAAGTAGTAGAAAGCTTTACCGGAGAATTGCCTCCGCAAACTCCAGTACATAGCTTCTTTAGCCGGATCTCACAATTAGGATTAACAGCAAAGTCAGCCGCAGTTAAGTAATTAACAAATACCAAAAACGAAAAAGAGAGATAAATGGGAATAAAAGGATATACAATATCTCCCCTAGTGGCAACCATATCCATACTTATCATTGGTTTAGGGGCAGTAGCCTATAGCATTCTATTCAGTGCATGGGATGTGATAATGTATGTTTGCTCCATTCCTTTTTTTCTTGTTATACTTGTGCAATCTTTCCGGAATCCCTTTACAGGCACCTGTTTTTTATTTACCTTTAACTACTTCTTTTTGGCTTGGATTAGATATACCGAAAGAACGGGACTTAGTGTATGGTATGACATTGCAAATGTATTGATGCTCATTATATTAATTGTATATTCGGGTAAACAAAGTGAAATTTCATGGAAAAAGGCGCAGAATATTTTAACAATAGGCGGTTTGGCATGGGGTATATATACTGTTGCCGAAATTGCCAATCCTACAGCCGTAACTGAAGCATGGGTTTATTCACGAGGTACTATATACAGTACATGTCTTATTTCCTTAATCAGTGTTTTGGTAATGACTTCCTATAAACGCGTGCGCACTATTATGCTTATGCTTTCTATATTCACTCTAATTGCTATAACCAAGGCTGTTTATCAAAAATATGTCGGTTTTGATAATATAGAAATGGAAATGCTTATTGAGACCGATATGTATAGGACTCATTTATTGAATGATGTCACCCGGTATTTTTCATTTTTCACAGATGCCGGAAATTTTGGCTCTAATATGGGATTTGCTAGTATCCTATTTGGCATCTCTGCAGTTTTCATAAAAAAGAAAGCAACAAAAATATATTATATTATAGTCTCAGTCCTATCAATGTATGCTCTTTTCATATCCGGTACTCGTGGATCGCTATTCGTTCCAATTGGTGGGGTAATATTGTTCACTTTCCTCAGTAAAAAACCTAAATTAATGGGAGCCACTACTATCTTTGGTCTGTGTGTTTATCTTTTCTTTGCACATACATACATTGGTGAAAGTAATGCGTCTATCAGGCGCATGCGTACAGCTTTCAACCCGACAAAAGATGCATCCTATCGTGTTCGCCAAGAAAACAAAAAGATTCTAGCAAACTATCTGAGGCACAAGCCTTTCGGAGAAGGCCTTGGTTTGGGAGGGGTGGAAAACATAAAATACGGTAGCCGCCTCACCACAACTACCGCACACGACTCTTTTTACGTTAAGGTTTGGATGGAGACAGGAATTGTAGGATTAATACTCTATCTCACAATCTACTTATCCACCTTGTTGTGGGGATGTTATCTTATCATGTTTCGCATTAAAAATGAAGAACTACGAGGGATACTCACTGCTATTGCGTGCGGTATATTTGGCCTTATGGTGAGTGCCTATGGAAATGCCTTTTTCGGTCAATTTCCTACAGTATTCATTGTCATTATCTTTCTCTCTGTCTTGCTTAATGGCAAGTATATAGATCAACAATTAACAGAAATGTTGAAACCGGCAAATAAAATACTAAATATAAACAAAAATAACAGAAAATACTAATATGAACGACTTTTTTTCCATATTCAATCCTGACTGGTGGATGGATGAGAACAACAACGCCTTGCAAATGGCAGATGCTATTCTCTTCCTATTGTTAGCTATACCTGTAGCTTATCTATTTGTATATGCAATGGCATCGCTGCGAAAATATAAGAACCCCTATCCAACTGCTAAGAAACAGCACCGTTTCCTAATACTTTTTGTTGTACTAGAAAATGGTAAAGAAGTGATTGAATCTATTAATCACTTTCTTGATACCCAATTGTACCCAAGAGAGAAATACGACATTGCCGTTGCTGCTACTCGGCTGCCTGAAGAAGATTTGATTGCATTACTGCAAATGCCGGTAAATATTGTTGTACCCGACAAAGAAGAATGTACCAAAATTTATGCTATTCAGCAAGTTATGGAACGTTACTCTTCCAAGGAATACGATGCCATTGCTATATTTAATTCAGACAACAAAGTTGTTCCCAATGCATTAGAACTTTTCAACAATGCTTATTATTCCGGCTGTGATGCCATACAAGCACACCGAATGACTGAAAACCTGAATACTAGTATTGCTGTATTAAATGCAACGAGTGAAGAAATTAACAATAATCTTTTCCGCAAAGCTCATACAACACTAGGATTCTCTTCTGCTCTCATTGGTTCTGGTATGATGTTCGATTTTGAAATTTTCCAAAATATTGCTCCACGACTATCAGGTAGTGATTTGGCAAAAGCCACAGAAATGGAACTTTTGAAAGAGAATATTTACACAGAGTATATGGAAGAAATTGTCTGCTATTGTAAAAAAACAAACGATGCAACAGGTTACAGTCAAGAGCGTCAACGTTGGTTAAGTGCAGAATATCGGAGTACTATGCTGGCGATTGTCCAATTTCCTTTAGCTTTCCTGCAAGGAAAGTGGGACTTATGCGAAAAGTTCCTGCAATGGTTACTTCCGTCGCGTTTCTTGCTAATCGCCTATATAGTTCTCTGTGCTGTAGCTATTACATTACTCAACTGGCCGCTCGCAATTAAATGGTATGTACTCCTATTATGTCTGTTTATTTCATTCTTCATGGCCATGCCTGATGGAGAGATAAGCCGTAAATTCAGACATTCATTCTGGTCTTTACCTATTTTGGTTGTTACATCTCTGCTTAGCCATGTAACTAGAATATTCAAAAGAAAAGAGAACAAATCGTAATCTATGAAGATAGCAATCGAAGCCCAGCGTATCTTTCGTTGCGATAAGCACGGAATGGATTTTGTTATTCTGGAAGTCTTACGGGAACTACAGAAGCGAAAAGATGGCAACTTGTACTATGTGCTTGTTGCCCCGGGTGAAGATCACTGTCTTGAAGAGACAAACAATCTGAAAATCATAGAGTTGCATTGCCCTACATATCCGTTGTGGGAACAAGTAGCCCTGCCGCAGGCTGTGAGCCGTTTGAAGGTCGATTTGTTGCACTGTACCTCAAACACTGCTCCGCTTTGGTGCAACGCACCTTTGGTGCTAACGTTGCACGATATTATTTATCTGGAGCCCCGGCAACACCGCAGTCCGTCACTCTATCAAGAAATGGGGTGGCATTACCGAAAAATGGTAGTTCCTCGCATTCTAAAGAAATGCAAGAGAATTATTACTGTTTCCCATTTTGAATGTACACGTATCCGTGAAGCGCTATACCTTCCGAATGAGCAAATTACTGCTGTATACAACGGGTACAACACGCATTTTAATAAAAAAGAAACACTAGACCAGAACATTATCCAGAAATATATTCCCAATGAAAGTTTTCTTTTCTTTTTGGGAAACACAGATCCCAAAAAGAATGCAGCACGCACCTTAAAAGCCTATTCTCTCTATCTCAAAGCGTCGATAGTGAAACGCCCCTTGCTTATAGCCGACCTAAAAGAAGAGTATATTGATAATCTTCTACAGCAAGAAGGAATTACAGAGATAAAGGAGCACTTACACCATCCAGGCTACATTGTCAATCAAGATCTGGCAACACTTTATAATGCTGCTTTTGCCTTCCTCTACCCTTCCTTGCGAGAAAGTTTCGGTATTCCTATGCTCGAAGCAATGGCTTGTGGTACTCCTGTAATTACAAGCAATACCTCTGCCATGCCCGAAGTAGCAGGTGAAGGAGCTATTCTCATTAATCCGCTGAATCCACAAGAAATTGCAGATGCAATCATACAATTGGAAAATGATGAAGATTTTCGTCAACAACAAAGTGCTTATGGACAGGAACGCGTAAAGCTGTTTTCATGGAAAAATACAGCTGAAGCCTATGTGAAAATATATGATTCCATTTTTAAAAACTCCTAAAAATATTACTATGGACTTCATTATTACTAGCTTACAGACTTGGGATATTGAAATAGGTAGTACCATCAAGAATACAGCACTAGAAATATCTAAAAAACACCGGGTACTTTATGTTAATACTCCAATGGATTATTCCAATTATTTGAGAGGAAATAGAAAGTCACCATCGTATCTCCGACGTATGGAGGTTATAAAACGCAACACTTCTCCTCTGCGGCGGATTAATGAAAATTTGTGGGTAGTGGACTGTCCGTTTATATTGCCCTCTTTTAATATTTTGCCAGCTGGACTATTCAATTTATTCAATAAAAGAAACAACCGCCGCATCGGACAATGGATTGTAAAACAAGCAGCATCTCTCGGATTTAGAGATTATATTCACCTCATTGACACCGATATTTACCGTAGCCGCTACTTAAAAGAATTTATTCGTCCAGCCATCAGTATCTATTATCGTCGCGACTACATTATCGGTGAAGCCTACTGGCGCAAGCATGGTACGCGTCTTGAACCAGAACTGGCAGCTTCGGCAGATATTGTTCTGGCAAATTCTACCCGTTTTGCTGCAGAACTAGAAGTCTACAACTCCAACACTTATCCTATAGAAACAGGAGTAAATCTGGGGTTATATAAAGCATCACATCAATACAATACGCCTGCTGATATAAAAAATATCCCACATCCTATTGTAGGATATATGGGTACTATAAACAGCACGCGCTTAGATGGAGATTTGTTATACGAAATCATAGAACAGCGTCCCCAATATAACTTTGTATTTACTGGACCGGAGGATGAAGGTTTCCGCCAACATCGCATTCACACTCTTAGAAATGTATTTTTCTTAGGACAAAAAAAAGTGGAAGAATTGCCAGCGTATATCACGGCCTACGATGTTTGTATCAACCCTCAAATTGTAAATGACATCACTGATGGTAATTATCCGTTGAAAATAGATGAATATTTGGCAATGGGAAAGCCTACCGTAGCAACCAGTACGCATACAATGCGTGATATTTTTGCCGATTACACACATTTGGCGGCTAATCTTGAAGAATGGCTTTCTGCCATTGACCAAGCAGTGTCTGAGTCGGGCAACAAAGAACTAGCCCAAAAACGTGTTACTTATGCCGAAACCCATAGCTGGGGACACAGTGTAAGGAAAATATACTCAATTATTGAAATTTATCAGAAAGGAAAAGCAAAATGAACTATCGCAACATAGACGATTTAAACCATTGTATTTTACAGAATATCAGCATTTTGCCACGAGATTTCGACCTTATAGTAGGCATTCCCCGAAGTGGCATGTTTCCAGCCAACTTGTTGGCACTATACCTTAACCTGCCAGTCACAGATTTGGATTCATTCCGCAACGGACATATTTACCAGACGGGAGAACGGGGAAAGACGTTCAATATGACCAGCATTCATAAAGTATTGGTAGTAGATGACAGTATTTCTACAGGTAATGCCATTAATAAATGTCGCATTTTGCTTCAAGATATCAAAGATAAATATGAAATAAGATATTGCGCCATCTATAGTATATCTGAACAGACTAAAAATATTGATTATCATTTCGAAGTATTAGAATATCCTCGTTTCTTCCAGTGGAATATATTAAACCACAGTATTCTGGAAAAAGCTTGTATGGATATAGATGGAGTACTCTGCACAGACCCTACTCCTGAAGAAAACGACGACGATGCGCGTTACAGGGACTTCCTGCTAAACGCACGCCCTCTTTTCATTCCCCGTGTCAAGGTGGGCACATTGGTTACTTCCCGTTTAGAAAAATATCGCAAGGAAACAGAAATCTGGTTAGCTGAAAATAATGTAAAATATAACAAGCTAGTTATGTTGGATCTACCCAACAAAGAAGCTCGTCAACGAGCCAACTGCCATGCTTCATTCAAGGCTCATGAGTATGGTTCATCTGCAAGTTATATGCTGTTTGTAGAAAGTTCAATGCAACAGGCTATTGAAATTAACCGCCTGGCAAAGAAACCCGTAATGTGTATTGAAACCTTTCAAATGATATACAGCTCCAAATCTTTATATTACAATCTAAAGTCTGGAGATACTTTTCCATGGTTACGCCGTTTCTTGATAAAAATGCGAAACCGACTGAGAGGCAATTAGAATATTGCCTGCTCCGATTCACCAAGCAAGAATCGTCCCTATCGGCATAATAAACCACATCGTCATCTGGTATTGAAGAAAATAAATCGGAAAGTTCCTTGACAAAGCTTCCTACTCGAATGCTTGGGCTTCATACGGAACTTCCGTAAATTTCTTATAGCTAAAACCTATACGGTTCTACAAATCAACTGTTCTGGAAATGCTATATTCAACACCCAATGCAAACATTATCCATCTGAAAACGTTTTGCATCCGCATAAACATGTTGAGTCAGTTCTCCACACAGAACGAACAGTTGCCGCTGTCAAGCAGACCCCAATATTCTTAATGACGTTTTTCTAAAAGTTCGCTTTCGCCACCATGCAAATAGGAATTTCTGTAACGATAAACCGTTAATACATCTATACCTAAACAATCGCCACAAAAGAAGGAGAGTTACCTTTACTCAACATAAGGATACGTAACACGGACATAGTCAGAACTACCTGTCAAATTACGCAGAAACTTGCGTAAAACTTCGATATCTGATGGGAATTCAATAGTTATTTTTGTCCAAAAAGAAAATTTGCCAAAGTAGGGCTAAGCCTTAAAATCTGTGACACCACCAAACTTGCTGCAATTACAAAAATAGAAATTGTAATAGAAAATAGAAACTCAATGAATGGACTATCCATTCTACCAAAATTAGGTAGTATTGCATCCATCCGGCTAAATATAAAAAAATAGTGGATAAGATAAATATCAAGAGTTCTACGCCCTACATATTGCAATATCCGACCAACTAAATGAGAATTTGAGAATGCGTCAGCATGCTTCCTAAAAAAAGTAAAGACTAATACAAGCCCGGTAAGCGATGTTAGAAGATTAAAAAAAGCATGACTAAAACTCTGAACAATTTCTGAGTAAACATTGAAACCGAAAAATATTATTATGCTACATAAAACAAGAGAGCTATGAGTCAACAAAGATTCAAAATAATATAAATATTTACGAATCAAAGTGCCAATTATAAAAAACAAAAAATAATACCAAGCTTGGATGCCAAACAATCCAATTGTAGCTTCTGGAATATTAAATTTCACCAAAACAACAGGAATTGTGAGCATATATACTGTAAAACCGACAAATACAAGAAGCAGATCACGATAACTATCTTTCAACTTCAGCATATCAAGAACCTGATTGAGTAAAATATAAAATATAAAGAACTCAAATAGAGCAAAAGTAAACCAATAACCACTTTTATTATGATCGAAAATAGCATCAAGCAGATTTATATTTCTAACATAAGCAGAAGCCATCAAAAATAAAAATGGTGAAATTATCTGTACGCTTATTTTTTTCTTCAAGAAATGAAAAGCATTGGAAAGACTCCAAATGACACCTAATTTATAAAAAACAAATCCGCTAACAAAAAAGAAAACTGGCATACGAAACTCTAAAAATAAATTATGATATGAAAATGCATCTGTACCTTGCAATCCCATATCAAAAGTTCCAACATGGGCAAGCACTACAAGGAAAATTGTAAAGCCACGCATAGCATCAATATATGAAATTCTTTGGGTCGGATTTGCTTCACTCATTTGTGTTTCTTTGCTACTCATCATCTTTATACTAAATATGTGCAAAGATATAAAAATTATCTTGAGGGATTATAAGAACTTATTATTATTGTAGCTATGCTACTGATGGATTATCCGGAAGCTCGGGTACTAGAACATTGAGACCTCAGTCCGAATCTTAACGGTAATGGAGTTGCGGAGCGGATGGAATGGAGTAAACTGTGTCCGTGCTTTATGATGAAGAAAGAGAAGTGATGAAAAATATAATCTTTATAGCTGCAGAAGAGCTATTTACCACCTTTCTTTCATAAGATACATTCTTTCGAATCATTCCCAGCAGAAAAAAATATCATTTTCTAGCAAGCAACCCGTATCTCGTTTTTTTTATATAAATTTGTGCTGCAATTAAATCAGACAGATTATGAACAATATTTTAATCAGCATTATTATACCGGTATACCAAGCAGAAGCTTTTTTGGAAAAATCTGTAGAGTCAATATTAAAACAAACACTAAAAGATATTGAAATCCTGCTGATAGATGATGGATCGAAGGATAAATCGGGGGAAATTTGTGACCAATTTGCCGTCAGAGACCAAAGAGTTAGAGTTATCCACAAAAAAAACGGAGGACAATCTTCAGCCAGAAATGCAGGAATAAATGCTGCTTTGGGAAAATATATCGGATTTATGGATAATGATGACTTTCTATATCCTGAAATGTGCCAACTATTGTATGAGAATGCAGAGCAATATAATGCCGAAATATCAGCAGCCAGCTTTATTACAGAAAATGAAGCAGGAATACGTTCTCATGATAATCATTCTCAGTGTACCTATGTTTATGACAACAGGGCAGCAGTTGAAGCTTATCTTGCACGAGATATAATGGATATCTATGTATGGACAAAGATATACAGAAAAGATTTCTTAGATAAATATCATATAAGATTTGAAAAGGGACGAAGTGATGAAGACTGGTTGTTTAATCATATCGCATTTGTTTCAGCATCCAAGGTTGTTATGAAGGATACTCCTATCTATCTTTACATCGAACGTAATAATTCAACATGTCGCACATTCCATAAAACTAATTTCCATAAATATATAGATGACACTTGCTATAGATTGCAAAAAATAGAAAAAGACATTAGCGACAATTATCCTCAATTAATACATCTTGCTCAAAGACAAACTATAATCGCTTGTTTTAAGATGCTATCAGTAATGTCCAACTATTCGAGAAAGGAATGCGAACCATATTACACATGGGTAAAGACCTATTTACAAAAGAATTCAAAAATGGTTATTAAAGATAAGAAACTTTTTGGAATGACTAGCATAGGAGTGTATATGGCAGGGTATATGCCACCACAACTTTATTTTATTCTAAAAAGATTGAAGCACTCAATTAAGAAATAAAATCATGCACCAATCTCGTTTGAAGAAATCATTACTCAATGCCCGAGTTAATTTGATTTTTTATTTTTTAAGTTTAGCCTTATCCTTTTTCTCTAGAAAAATATTTCTAGACGCATTAGGAGCAGACTTTATTGGATTAACAGGTACTCTTAACAATCTTCTTGGTTTCTTGAACCTAGCTGAATTAGGAATCAGCACAGCAATAGGATATGTACTATACAAACCACTGTTTGAGCATAACGAACAAAAAATAAATGAAATAATATCGGTATTCGGATTTATATATCGCCGCATCGGTTTTATAATTCTTGGTGCTGGGTGTTTATTGGCATGCTTTTTACCCATTATTTTCCCGAATAATGTCTTTGATTTAAGAGTTGTTTATTTTGCATTTTTCTCTTACCTCACCTCCTCGCTGATCGGCTATTTCGCAAACTATAAACAGACCCTCTTGGGAGCCGACCAAAAAAATTATGTAGTAACGGCTTATTTTCAAAGTGCCGTATTGATAAAAACTCTCTTCCAAATGGGATTGGTATATTACACTGGTAATTACTATTTATGGATTGGCATGGAATTATTACTAGGAATAACATACTCTATCATACTGAATAAGAAGATAAAACAAGTATATCCATGGCTGAAAAGTGAAGTAAAGCAGGGAAAGCTACTTTTCAAAAAGTATCCGGAAGTAACCAAGTATACCAAGCAATTGTTTGTACATAAGTTGGGAGCTTTTGTGCAATTTCAAACGACCCCCTTTTTTGTTTATGCCTTTGTCTCTCTTAAAACGGTGGCATACTATGGAAATTACACGCTTATTATTGATAAAATAAGCATATTCATCAACAACCTGCTGGGTAGCACAAACGCCGGTGTGGGTAATCTTATTGCCGAAGGTAACGTAAAACGCATCCAACAAGTATTTTGGGAGTTAATGGGAATACGTTTTCTGATGGCAGGAACTATCTCATTTGCATTGCTACAATTGACCGATGGATTTATTACTCTCTGGTTGGGTAGTGAATATGTAATGCCCCAACATATCTTATATCTGATAATCATAAACTCATTTATCAGTTATACACGCGGTGCTACCGACCAATTTATCTACGGATATGGCTTGTTCCAAGATACATGGGCTCCAGTTACGGAGGTAATCATCAATCTAGTTGTAGCCATTATAGGAGGCTATTTTTGGGGATTACCCGGAATATTGATGGGTAATATTACCAGTCTATTTATTATTATAGTGATTTGGAAACCCTACTTCCTCTATTCTCAGGGTTTCAAAACACCTGTTTTACATTATTGGATAGGGTATATCAAACATTTACTCATTATACTGTTGCCAGCAGCGGCTTGCTACTGCCTATTGCCAAGCAGCAGCTTCACTCCCGAAAAATCTTTTATGCATTGGGTAAAATTTGGCTCTATTATTACTACAACTTACAGCCTATCAACTTATCTAATGCTTTACCTATTCACCCCAGGTATACGGGCTTTTACACACCGAATTTTATTAAGAAAACACTAATTTTTTTTTCAAACTATTAAAAACTTCTTCCCATTTGTCGGCTACGTATTGAATATCAAACTGCTTTACAGACTCCATACACTTTACAGACATCTCGGCACGCAGTGTTTCATCCTTCATAAGTGCGCCCAACTTCCAGGCAAACTGTTTGCATGAGAAAGGAGGAACCAATATTCCATTCTGTCCATCTTCAATGATATCTGTTACAGAGGCAAACGAATTGAACAGTACCGGAATTGTACCAAAGGTCATAGCCTCCGTCAGAACCATTCCCCAGCCTTCATAATCGCTAGTCATACATAAAATACTCGCGCTACGATAGTAGGATTCGGGATCTTGCCAACCAGTGAAAATCACATGCTCCAAATTTAAAAATTGGGATTCAAGTTCTTGCCGATTGGGCCCATCGCCTACAATAACCAACTCCCAATCCGGAAAATCTTTGTAAATACGTCCCCAAATATCAATCAAACGTCCTACACGCTTTTGGTACCACTCAATCCTCCCGACATAAAGCAGCTGTTTCTTCTTCTGAATGTTAGTTTCCAGCTGAGGTGGATAAGTATTCGGATTAGGTATGGCAATGACACGATCAGTACTTTTTGAATAGATGCGCTTCAAATCGGGAATAAATTTCAAAGAGAGCAGACACAATAAATCGGTATTAGAAAAAATATTTTCATACTCCCTCTTCAATGTTTGGATAAATTCCAGCTTTATCATTGGATACTTAAGAAAACGAAATATTTTTCTTACCTTCCCTACCACAGTGTTTTGTCCTTTCCTCCACATTAGTAGTTCAAACAGATGATTGTAGATCCCCAATGGATATTGATGTATCACAGATATAGTATATACTCCCGGCAGCTCCTTTGAAAATCGACACAATTCATGATATGACTGTGGATCTTGATTGATAATAATTTCAATTCGATGTTCTTTTAGGAAATTTTGATAAAAAGTACCATTTTTCTCTGTCTCATTAATAGAATAAGGAAAAAAATAAGGTAAAGCTGGATATAAATACCCCAAACGATTTTCATCCCTAACATTGTGCAAAGAAAGCACATGATGCCCTCGCTTTATAAACTCACGAATTAAAAGATCGCTTACTCTTTCAATACCTCCACGGTGAGGATGAAACATTACCGGATGTATAAATAATATATTCATAGCTATTACTATTTAGCCCCAAACATCTTTTTAAACTTAATCAACAACAAAATCTGCATCCAAAAATCAAAAACAGATACATTTATACAACAAAGTAAAAACTTGCCACATTTATCAGCAAAATACTGGGGAGAAAAAAAGTTATTTATCCATTGCTTATTAATGGATAGAATCTGACTTAGGAAACGCAAACGGGTTTTCCGTGAATAGTTATTTTCAACTTTATATATAGACAAGATTATTTTATGGAAAAACACTGTTAAAGAATTCCATGCTCTTGTCAGTGATTCATCTTCCAAGCCAAACTTATCCTGATACATATATACCCTATTTAGAAAATTAAGAAAGGCAGCATATTCAGCATCAAAACTATTGATGCGTACAGACAAAACCTCTGTAGAATAACCAACCCTATATACATAATTATTATAATCACGAATAAATAGAAAGTCTGAATAAATTAGATAATCTAACATAAAGAGTAAATCCTCCAGTCCCGAAATAGAAGGTACAAATTTTATGTCATGCAACTCTATAAGCCTATTATCATATAATTTACTAGCCGCATAACTCACATTTTTATCTATTAAATCCGTCACAATTAGATACTTATCTTTAGACCAAACATCTTGTTTCGGTACATGAACAGTTCGAATATCACCACTTGGAGAAATTTTATCCAATCCTCCAACAACAACTCCCATTAAGCTCTTATTTTCAGGTAACGCATTATAAAGCGCCTCCAAATAGTAAGATTTCACATAGTCATCCGAATCTATAAAAGATATATATCTGCCGCTAGAGTTTTCTAAACCTACATTACGAGCACAACTTAATCCTGCATTTTCTTGATGAAATACCCTAATTCGTTCATCTCTCCTGGCATATTCCTCACAAATATCACCACAACGATCAGGGCTTCCATCATCTACTAATAATAATTCAAAGTTGGTAAACGTCTGTGCAAGAATGCTATCAATACATTGAGGTAGATATTTCTCTACCTTATAAATTGGCACTATTACTGATATTACTGGTATAGTATTCATAACTTTATATTTCTATATCCCTTATTAAGCAATCCTAAAGCAATACGCAGATTATGAATTCCCCATCTCAACCGTTCCCACATAGTAGCTTTGGGTTTAAAACCCTTCCA
>NZ_JASLER010000031.1 GCF_030151085.1 Bacteroides sp.
GCCGATGATATCGAGCAACGGCTTGCCGTCAACTTTCGCAGTGGAGGCGTACACAGCCATTTGTTCGCCATGACCGCCATAAGTGCGGCAATTTTCTATTTTGTCGGGAGCGATACCGAAGTGCTTGGAAAGTTCGCTACGTAGACGGGTACTGTCAAGTGCGGCAAGAGTTGTTACTTGAGAAGGTTTCAGACCGGAATATAACAAAGTAATCAAACCGGTGATGTCAGCAGGGTTGAAGATGACAACGACGTGCTTTACATTCGGGCAGTAAGCTTTTACGTTCTTACCGAATTCTTCGGCGATGGCGGCATTACCTTTCAGCAAGTCTTCGCGTGTCATGCCTGCTTTACGGGCGGCACCACCAGAAGATACTACATACTTGGCATCGGTCAACGCTTCCTTTATATCGGAAGTGAAAGTGAGGTTCAAACCTTCGAACCCGCAGTGAAACAATTCCTCTGCAACACCTTCCAATCCGGGAGCGTATGGATCGTACAAGCAGATGTTCGGAGTGAGATGCATCATAATTGCGGTTTGCGCCATGTTAGAACCAATCATACCGGCTGCGCCTACAATGGTTAATTTGTCATTTGTCAGAAATTCCATAATTCTATTATTTAAAAAGTGAATAACTTACTATACTGTTGTTTTCTACGTTACAAAGATAACCGATTTCCCAAGGAGTTGTTCATAGAAAAAAGTTATCTCTCAAAGCAAAAAGTTATTCCTTAATCGTATCTTTGTCTAAAATGCGAAGATAAGTGGCGCCTCGGTATAAAAAATGAACGGGTTCATTTTATTCTACTCCCGGTTTACATTATCTTTGTAGCAAAACGAAAGATTATGAGCATTGAGTTAGGAAAGTTCAATACGTTGAAGGTCGTAAAGGAAGTCGATTTCGGCATGTATTTGGATGGTGGGGAAGAGGGAGAAATCTTGCTTCCTTCTCGTTATGTTCCCGAGAATTGCGAGCCGGGAGATGAGTTGAAAGTGTTTATCTATCTGGATAATGAAGAACGTCTGGTGGCTACCACACTGACGCCATTGGTGCAGGTGGGGCAATTTGCATGTCTGGAAGTTGCCTGGATCAACCAGTATGGCGCTTTCCTGGATTGGGGGCTGATGAAAGATATCTTCGTTCCTTTCAGTGAACAGAAAATGAAGATGCAGGTGGGAAAGAAGTATGTTATTCACGCCCATTTGGATGATGAAAGCTACCGTATTGTAGCTTCGGCAAAGGTAGACCGTTACTTATCTAAAGAGAAAGCTGCCTACGAACCAGGGCAGGAAGTAAACATCCTTATTTGGCAGAAAACGGATTTAGGTTTCAAGGCTATCATTGAGAATGAGTATAGTGGATTACTGTATGATAGTGAAATCTTCCAGCCTTTACATACAGGTATGGAACTGAAAGCTTATATAAAGCAGGTTCGTGAAGATGGTAAGATAGACCTGATGCTTCAAAAAACGGGACAAAATAGAGTGAAGGACTTTGCAGAAACTTTGCTGGATCATATCCGTGCGCATGGTGGTAAAACGACATTGAACGACAAAAGTCCGGCAGAAGAGATTTATGAAATCTTCGGTGTCAGCAAGAAAACTTTTAAGAAGGCGGTGGGAGATTTGTATAAGAAACACCTGATACTGCTGGAAGAAGAAGGAATAAAATTAATCACTAAATAGGGATTTCCCTATTTAAGATTAGAGATAAACAAGCGGATAGGGGAAAACATTCCCCTATTTTTGCTTCTACAAAAGAGATGAATAGACAGAGTATGAACTTCTAAAAGACGCTATTATGAAACGGATACTATTTATATTTCTTGCCGTAACGATGAGTACTACTATCTGTAGTGCGGCAATGAGTAACAGCAAAATACGTAAAGAAACTCTTTTTCTTACGGATAAGATGGCTTATGAAATGGGCTTGAATACAGAACAATATAACGATGTGTATGAAATAAATTATGACTTCATAGCTAGCGTAAGATATCTGATGGACGATGTCCTTCGTGGTGAGGAATGGGCGTTGAACCGTTATTACGATTACCTGGATGTACGCAACGATGATTTGCGTTGGGTTTTGAGCAGTCGTCAATATGGCAGGTTTATGCAAGCTGATTATTTCTACCGTCCGATCTATGTAACCGGAGGGCGTTGGACATTCCGTGTCTATATAAACTATACTAACCATAATCATTTCTATTTCCCGCGTCCGTACCATTACCGCACATATTGTGGAGGTCATTACCGTACTCATTATAATAATGCAAGCTATTATAGGGGACGTCATAACCATTCTGTATATACAGGATCTTATAGACTTCGTGACGATAGAGCATATACCACTACCCGCCGTTCTGACTTCGGATCAGTGAATATACGCCCCAATTCAAGCACTCGTCCTACGGGTAGTGTCTCAACTAGAAGAGGCAGTAGTACTAGAGAAAGTGTGAAATCTTCTTCCCTACGTTCCAGTGAAAGCAGTAATACTCGTCGTAGTTCAGGAAGTAGAAGCTCACGTGAAACGAATGTAGAAAACACAAAAACTAGAGATAATAATAGTAGCTCACGTAGCAGTAGAGTAAGCTCGGAGAGCAGCAAAAGTCGCAGAAGTTCGGCGACCGGTTCACGAACTTCAGGTAACAGTTCTTCTCGTTCTTCTGAGAATAAGCGGGAAAGATAGATGCTAGTAAACGCGCCAAGTGATGAACCGCTTGGCGCGTTTCTTGTATCAAGTTATTCTTCTTCAATTATGGGATTGAAGTAATCTTTGGCTTTTCCTTTTAAGTGCAGGTTTTCTATCTTAACCTGGACGGCTTCCGCTTCGCTGATCATTTCTTTCTTAACCAGTCTTTCAGTGAGCAGACGGAAATAGCCATCCTGATTTTCTTTCAACTTGCCATCTTCTGTGAACGAACTTTTAAAGTGCTTAGGCTTCGGGATGATGGAAGCGAGAAATATACATTCTTCAATGTTCAGCTGTGACGGACGCTTGTCAAAATAGAAATCAGCCGCTTCTTGTATACCATAAATCATTGGTCCCCATTCCACTATGTTCAGATAAACTTCATACATTCTGGCTTTGGAAGTGAGGCGTTCGGTTTCTATCAACCAAACGATAAGTGCTTCTTCCAGTTTGCGGGCAATATTCTTGTTCCGGTTCAGAAATACATTCTTCACTAATTGCATGGAAATGGTACTTCCGCCACGGGCAAAACGGCGTACCTGAAGATCGTAGATCAGTGCTTCACGCATAGCATCGGGCAAGAACCCTTGATGATAGAAGAAAGCACCATCTTCACTTTGCATTACTGACATCTGCAACAGAGGGGAAATACTATCCAGCGGGGTAAAATGTTCCCATGACGGACCAATGGGGAAAATGCGTACCGGTTGCCCGTTTTCATAAGCAGTGTATTCAAACTCACCGGACATCTTACGTAAATCTGTTTTCCCGTAACTAAGGATGCGAAAATCTTTTTCTCTCAATTCCGACTCCAGTTTCATGCTGTCTAAACGGGCAAAGTCTACGTCCAGTAGAAAATGGTAAGCTAATTGTCCAGAGGTCCTGATACCCTCTAAATTCTCAAACAGACCTTTGGGTAAAGAACTGAACAGTTCTTCCGACTCAAACCAAGGTTTGTGAACGGAAGCTGTAAAATGCCATGTCTTTTTTTTCTCCTTGTTTTGTTGCCATTCAGCTTTCAGATACGGATGAAAAGCCAATGCGTTGAATTGAATGAGACTGGTACTGTCTAACTCAACCGCTTGCGGCGCAATGTTTAAATGGAAATCCAGCTTCCCGTGATTTAAGTTGATAACTTCAGGAGAAATGCGTTTGTGATAGAGTTGTAGTCCATGCACTTCGGACTGCCCTACAAGGCGAGTATTTGCTCCATTCGATGATTCTTGTGAAAGGCTGCATGTAAGACTATCAAAATGGACTTCGGCACCAAACCGGCGGTGGATATAGGGTACAGTTAAATTGGGAGCATAAATGCTGGCATTCAGTCGCCGCTCGGAGGGATTTATTTCGCCTTTGGTACTCCATCGTTGGGTCAGGGTATCTTCTATGATGGATATTTCGGATTGGAAACGATGGTCGTCAATACGGAATTTGGGAATGCGGAAGGTTACGAAATTATGATCTTTCCGTTCACTGATACTAAGGTTGGTGAGCTCTCCGTTGCCGGGCAATAAACCGAATAACAAATTCAGCAAGGTATTGGTACGGTGAGTGTAATCGGAAGAGGTGTTTTCTTCCTGAGGTGTGGTGGCGTCCGGGTTGTGCGCTGGCAAAAACAGGAAATCATAATTAGCTATGGAGTCTTGTTTGATAAAGTTCATTACTAAGCCATCCATTTTTACATTCTTCACTCTGACATTTCCCCAAAGTATTTTCCACAAACTAATGCGGACATCCAATGATTGAAGAGTAAGAAGAGTATCACGATTCTCCGGAACGATAATCAATCCTTGTAAGGAGATGGTGTTTATACCTTTCAAATTCAAATCGGTATAAACGATGTCCAATCCAAAGCGTTGTTCAAGATGCACAATGCGTTGGTTGGCTATATGACGTAGGATATTGCCACGGCAGATGTAGATTATCGATACTATGAGAAAGAGTAGGAAGCAGCTTCCGATAATAACTTTATTGATTTTCCTTTTAGTCATTTTCCTTTGTTCTAATAACTTATGACTTATAACTTTTATCCGGCATGTTTTGCGCTGCAAAGGTAAGTAAATAAGCAGATTGAAAATAAAACTCCCCTCTTTTTTCTTCGGGAGAAGTGAAAGAGGGGAGCAAACAAATACAACAACTAATTTATATCATCTTAAAACTCATTCTATAGGTATACCTTTGTAGAAGTCCAAAATCTTGGTGTCGAACAGGTATTCATATTTTGCCTGCAACTCGTCGGACTGGGCTTTCATTAGATTTTGTTTGGCTTCATTGTACTCTACCGCATTAGCTTTACCATTATTGTACTTCTCGCTCATTAGCTTAAAGGACTCTTCGCTGGCAATGGCGGCGGCATGGCTGCTGGTATATTTACTCTCAGCAGCAGTTGCGGTATACCAGGCTTGTTGAATTTCTTTATAAAGAGTCTTTTTGGCATTATCCAACTCTAATCCAATAAATTGGCTTTTTAAACGAGCAGTGCGCACGCTGTTGCGGGTGGCAAGACGATTAAAGATGGGCACACTAAGATTTAAACCTACGTATTTGCTGAAGTTATCATTCATTTGCTGACTGAAATTACGGTCGATCGTTGAATAATAATTAGTACCAAGACTACCATTCAGACTCAATTGCGGGTAATATCCACTTTGAGCAATACGGATGCTGTGTTTACTACCTTCCAAGCGGAACTGTGCAGCTTGAATAACAGGTTTGCTAACTAAGGCTGTCTGAAGTATTTCATCCGGTGGAGTCAGAGGAACTAAGTTTAGGGTGATAGCCGGAGATTCCAATTTAAGACCTTCCGGCGTCTCAAGTTCAATAAGCTGGCTGAGATCGAGCAGGGACAAGTTGTAATCGTTGGACGTTTGCACGGCTTTCATCTCATCTTGCGCTACACGCGATTTTGCTTCGGCTACTTCGGCAGGTGAGGCCTTGCCCAATTCTGCCAAGCGGTTGATGCGGGCATATTGCTCCTTGCTCAAACCTACCTGTCCCAAAGCTACTTGGTGAAGTTCTTCGCAGAATAACACTTTCAGGTAGGCTGAGGCTATATTGATGGAAATATCCTCTTTGGCCTTTTCGAGGTCAGCAATAGCCGCTTTCAGATTCAGTTTGGAAAGTGCATACTGATTGGGTATTTCGAATCCGGTAAAAATAGGAATACTAGTATTCAGACTCATATTTGTACCGTGGCTGGCGGTGTTGACGTATACAGTTGAATAGTCACCTGTGTTCTGGTCTTTAATAGCTGTTTGGGTACGTCCCCAGTTCCAACTCTGACCGGCGCTCGCATTCAGGTTTGGCAGTCGCGCCCATTTGGCTGTATTCACATTAACAGCATTTTGTTCAGAGGTATTGGCACTCTTGCGAATGTTGATGTTATGCTCGATGGCATAGTCGATACATTGGCGCAAAGACCAGCGTTCTTGCGCTTGTGCCGATACACAGCCCAATATAGCGAGATATACAAATATCTTTTTATTCATAATACTTCTCTTTCAATCAGTTTAGGATCAATTACTTTGTTTCTCAGCGCCGCGGACTTTATCTTTGGCGGTTATTCCACTCTTGATGGCGATCTTGATGCCGTCGCTCATGCCGACTTTGATGGGTTTGCGTTCAAACTTCTGTACAGGTACGCTGTCAGTCATTACATAAACGAAAGTACTGTCACCGCTAAATTCAACTACACTTTCGGGCAAAGCAAGTGTTTTCGTTTCACGATCTAATACGATTTCTGCGTTGGCAGAGTAGCCGGAACGGATTTGTACGCTATCCGGTGCGGCAACGGCAGCTTTTATTTCGAATTGGTTAGCGCCATTCTCTTCGACACCTTTCGGAGAAATATATTCCAACACTGCATTGAAAGAGAGGTTTTGCAAAGCACCGATGGTAAGTTTCACCGGCATGCCTTCGTGTACACGTCCTACTTCGGTTTCGTCGATCTTGCCACGGAAAATCAGGTCGTTCATATTGGCTACGGTAGCAATAGTGGTTCCGTCGTTGAACGTATTACTCATGATTACCGAGTTACCCACCTTGATAGGTACATCCAGAATCAAACCATCGATGGTTGAACGGATCAGCGTACTACTGAAAGAGGCACTATTCTTGGTGATACCTTCTTTGATAATCTCCAGATTATCTTTGGCTGCCTGAACCTCTTCACGTGCCTTCTTTACGGCTACTTCGCCTTTTTCGTACTCTTCGGCACTGATAAGCTTGTCTTTATAAAGTTTTTGTACACGTTCAAAATCCGTTTCTGCCTGAGTTGCACTAATTTCTGCCAAGCGTACGCGGCTTTCTGCTGAATTCAGTTGTCCCAATTCCGGAATAACTTTCACTTTGGCAATCACTTCATTCTTCTTAATCGTTTCTCCGGCTTCTTTGTACACTTCGGAAACAATACCTGAGATTTGTGGTTTGATGAGAACTTCGTCTCTTGGTTCCACCTTGCCAGTGGCCACTGTGGTTTTTTCCAAGTCGGTTACTTCCGGGACTAAAGTTTCGTACACGGTCACTTTAGGTTGAGACTTCTGGTACAGGAACACGAATGTCCAGATAAACAAGGCAGCTACTACTACCAGCAATGCGATTTTCAGATACTTTTTTGTTTTCATGTCTATATTATTATTTTTATTTTATCATTGACTAATTATTAATCACTCAGCACTCATCACTCATCCCTTATTGCTTCAATCGGCTTGATGCTCATAGCCCGATAGGCAGGTGCTATTCCTGCCGTTATGCCTAGTATCACTACCATGATGGCGGCACCCACTGCCAATCCGAAGTTAACCTGGAAGTTTACGTTGGGATGTTCGATTTGTATTCCCATGTCTGCTAGTTGTAATACAAGTACGGAGAATGATATGCCTGCCATACCTGCAATCAGAGTCAGAACCATGCTTTCGGTGAGTATCTGCTCCATAATGACGCGTGGAGTAGCACCAATGGCGCGGCGGATACCTATCTCGGTGGTACGTTCTTTTACTGTCACCATCATGATGTTCGATACACCAATTACACCGCTTATTAATGTGCCTAGGCCAATCATCCATATCAGTACGTTTATACCTGCAAAAAGCGAGTCGACCATTGAGAACATGGCTTCGGCATTCAGCATTGTGACTGCTTGTTTGTCATCGGGGTGTATCAAATGGTGTTGTTTAATTACTTTCTCGATGAGCGGTTGCTGGGTAGTCACTTTATAGCCCGGCTTCATGGTGAGGCACATCAGACCGATGTCATTACCAATATTATAGGCTGCGGCAAAGGTGGTGAAAGGAATACTGATGCTTTCTTCGGAGCGTCCGTTAATTTGCATATTGCTGTTCGAATCGTCCGATACGCCTACTACTTGGTAGTAGATGCCGTCTGCCTTTATCAGCTTTCCGCATGAATTTACATCTTTGCCAAAGAGTTCTTCGCTTACTTTCTTGCCTAGGAAACACACTTTACGCTGTTCCAGAATGTCAATGTCGTTGATGAAGCGCCCGTATTTCGCACGCTGTTCTTCAATTTGGGTGTATTCGGGATAAAGCCCCTTGATAATGGCGCCGTCACTCTTCTTGTCTTGATATACGGCACTTACTCCCCAACGGTTTTGTACACAGGTTACCACGTCAATACCTTCTATCTGGCGAATACGTACCATATCGTTCTGGTCCAGGCTCCACCAACGTCCTTTGCGGAAACCTTTGTAAGCCTCGCTGGTCTTTTGAGGCCATACGAATGCTGAATTTTGTGCGAATCCGGCGAAATTGCTACTCATCAACCCCTTGAATCCGTTGCCACCTCCCAAAAGAGTGACCAACATGAAGATACCCCAAAATACGCCGAATGCTGTCAGGGCACTGCGTGTCTTGTTGCGTGTGATGGTAACGAGGATCTCGCTGAATGTATCTAAATCGAATTTCATAATCTTCTCTAATTCTGTAGTTATCAATATCTGCTATCAGTCCGCCCGTAGTGCTTCTATCGGACGTGTTCTCACCGCTTTTAGTGCCGGGAACAATCCGGCAAGCGTACCTGCTATGATGAGTGTCATTGTAGAACGGATGGCTACTCCTAGGTCCACTGTAGGATTGAGAAACATGGTTGCCTGCTCTACGCCAATGTCCACGACCTGTTTTCCTGCTACGTAATTCATATATTCGGTAGCGCCTACACCCAGCACCATGCCCAGGTATCCAAAGAAGGCAGTGATTACTACACTCTCTACAATCACCAGTTTAAGTATTGAGAAGGGACGCGCACCCAATGCCTTTCGTATGCCGAACTCGCGGGTGCGTTCCTTTACGGTGATCAGCATAATGTTCGATACGCCAACGATGCCGCTCAGTAGTGTGAAGAGGCCGATGATCCAGATAGCTGTACGCATATATCCGCTTCCTTGGTTCATCTGGAGCATTTGTGTGAAGCGGTTCCACATCCAGATGGCTCCCTCATCGGTCTTGTCAAATCGTTGATGCGCACCGATAGCCGCACGGTAATCGGCTTCGAAGGCTTCGTTCTCTTCCTTCGTGTTGAGGTTCTTGATGGCGAAGAGTATCTGGTCTAATTTGTCTCCCTTATTGAATACAATTTGCAAGGTACTGAAGGGGATGAAAATATCCTGTCCACCTGCGTTACCCTTATCCTTATATATACCTACTACTTGAAACATGACCCCTCCCATATTCAGCATCTTGCCTAGTGGCTTGACTCCGTGTTTGAAGAGAACGTCTACCGAACGCTCGTTAATGACAGCTATTTTCCGCTTATCGTCTATATCCAATTGGTTGATGAATCGTCCGCTTACAATGGTGGGGCGCTGGATATCTAGATAGCTGGGATATACACCCATCAGTCGTTCGTTGACGTATTCCTGTCCGTAGCTGATGTTCACGCTATTCTGGCGTAATACACCGCCGGCATTTTCCACATATTTATCCATGCTGCTACTTATTACCAGATCTTTGTTGTTGAGCTGAATGCGACGGCCTTGCTTCAGTCCGTCATGAGGTTTGCTGGTCCAGCCAGCACCTACTTGGATGGAGTTCATGGCTAGCGAAGCCATCTGGTCATTCTGTGCATTCATCAATCCGTTGCCTGCTCCCAGTAGCACGATGAGGATGAAGATGCCCCATGCCACAGCAAAGCCCGTTAGGGCAGTACGCAACTTGTTACGCTTGATGGTGGCTATTATTTCTTGAAAAAGATCAAACATAGTGTATTCTTTATTTCATGAATCCGTCTACTCCGAATGGCGATGCATCGTGACTCAGGTTCTCTTCGATGTTTTCAATAATACCATCCTTGATGTGGATAATTTTGTCCGTCTGGTTGGCGACACCACTTTCGTGGGTCACGACGATGATGGTCATTCCCGTCTTGTGCAGGTCTTTTAATATCTGCATCACTTCTACCGAAGTCTTACTGTCAAGTGCACCGGTAGGCTCATCGGCAAGGATAATTTGAGGTTGGGTAATAAGTGCGCGGGCAATAGCTACACGTTGTTTCTGACCACCGGACATTTCGTTCGGCATGTGATGTGCCCATTCTTTCAATCCCAACTTGTCGAGGTATTCCAATGCCAGGGCATTACGCTTGCGGCGACTTACTCCTTGGTAGAAGAGAGGAAGGGCTACATTCTCCACTGCATTCTTGAATGAAATCAAGTTGAAGGACTGGAATATGAAACCGATCATACGGTTACGATATTCGGCTGCTTTTGTTTCACTCAGGTTCTTAATGAGTGTACCGTTCAGATAATACTCGCCGGTATCATAATTATCCAGAATACCTAATATATTAAGTAAAGTGGACTTGCCCGAACCGGATGCACCCATAATGGAAACAAACTCTCCCTTCTGGATATCTAAATTGATGCCTTTGAGCACATGTAGCGGTGCTCCGTTGTTGTAGGTCTTGTTAATGTCTTTTAGCTGTATCACGATTTCTCCCTGTTTATTGCTTTTCTCTTATTATTTTTCCTTATTAGACGCAGCAATGTTACGAAAAGTTGCAAATGAAGCAAAGTTTTTTAAAAAAAGATTTTGCAGTGTCGTTTTTCTTTGTGTAATTTGTAACCATTAATGTTATTAACTAACCCTTTAAACAAACGTAATATCATGAATTCAAACATGGAAAAGCCCTATGTAGTGGGCATTGACATAGGCGGTACAAATACCGTCTTTGGTATCGTAGACGCACGCGGAACTATTGTAGCAAGCAGTTCTATCAAGACCGGAGCATACGAAAAGGCTGATGATTATGTGAATGAAGTTTGCAAGAACCTTCTTCCATTGATTATAGCTAACGGTGGTGTCGATAAGATAAAAGGTATCGGTATTGGTGCTCCTAACGGAAACTATTATAGCGGTACTATTGAATTTGCTCCGAATCTTCCCTGGAAAGGCGTTATTCCATTGGCTGCCATGTTTGAAGAACGCTTAGGCATTCCTACTGCATTGACCAATGATGCGAATGCTGCTGCTATCGGTGAGATGACATATGGCGCTGCCCGTGGTATGAAAGACTTTATCATGATTACTCTTGGTACAGGTGTAGGTAGTGGTATCGTTATCAACGGTCAGATGGTATACGGACATGATGGCTTTGCCGGTGAGTTAGGTCATACTATCATTCGTCGTGAAAATGGTCGCCTCTGCGGATGTGGACGTCACGGATGCTTGGAGACTTATTGCTCGGCTACAGGTGTGGCACGCTCTGCACGCGAATTCCTCGCTGCACGTACAGAACCTAGTTTGCTACGTTCTATTCCTGCTGAAAACATAACTTCTAAAGATGTATATGATGCAGCCGTTAAAGGTGACAAGTTGGCACAAGATATCTTCGAATTTACAGGTACCATCCTGGGCGAAGCTTTGACTGACTTCATCGCTTTCTCAAGTCCAGAAGCTATAGTACTGTTTGGCGGTTTGGCTAAATCAGGTGACTATATCATGAAGCCTATTCAGAAAGCTATTGATGACAATATCCTACAGATATACAAAGGCAAATGCAAATTGTTGGTATCTGAATTGAAAGACTCTGACGCTGCTGTATTGGGAGCCAGCGCATTGGGATGGGAGTTGAAAGAGATTAAGTAAGCTGATTACTGAAAGAAATAAAAAAGGGAAACTTCCATGAAGTTTCCCTTTTTTATTTCGAAATCAGAATCTAACAGATTAACCGTTAACTCTTTTTTCTTTAATTCTAGCTTTCTTACCGGTAAGTTTACGCAGGTAGTACAATTTAGCGCGACGAACTTTACCCACTTTGTTCACTTCGATGCTATCGATAGCCGGTGATTCAATCGGGAAAATACGTTCAACACCAACAGTACCAGACATCTTACGAACTGTAAAACGTTTCTTTTCACCATGTCCGGCAATCTTGATAACAACACCACGGTACAACTGTACACGTTCTTTGTTACCTTCGATGATACGATATGCTACAGTAACAGTGTCACCTGCTTTGAAGCTCGGGTGTTGTTTACCGGTAGCAAATGCTTCTTCTGCAATTTTAATTAAATCCATTGTTTTATTACTTAAATTGTTTGATCGTTACAACGCAACATACCAGGCTTCTCTCTGTGTCTCCTGACAGCGATTGCGCGAAAGCGGTGCAAAGTAACGAATTATTTGCCACATCTACAAGAGATTGTGTACTTTTTCTTTTGCCTTGATGCATGAGTACTTTTTCTTTTGCCTTGATGCAAAAGCAAAAGATACCAAAAAGAAAAGATCAAGGGCTTCGGTTACGGTGCTACTCCGACACTGCCATTCGCAGACGGGGCGAAAACTCGCTTCGCTCAGACAAACGCCCCTTACCTGCGCCTGACAGTGCCTCCGCTGACGCACCTACGCCTATGCCCGAAGCTGCGCGGTGGAGGCGCAGGATTGATTTGCTTTATGGTATCTTTTTGTTTTGCGTTGAGATGGAGGTGGATGTTTTGGTTCATAAATACAGGGGTTGATGCCTCATTACATATGCGAATCAGTAGTTGAATTAATTCATTCGAATGACACCTTTGTCACCTTCTTTTATAACTTTTTATACGTATGCGAAAAGTATATATTTAATATATATATACTATATAATACTACATATAAGAAAGTTGGGAAAATACATGCCAAAGGTGTCATTCAAGGTACTAGATATACCGTGGAGACTGAAAGAACTGACGCAGATAAGTGCGAAGGGCAACGCAGATAAGTGCGTCACGTGATGCACTTATCTGTGTCAGATTACACAATTACAAATAGAATCCCTTTATCGCTATTTCAAAGATTACTCTTTCTTGTTCGTCAAAATCTGGTGTCTTTGTAGATACTCTGACTAATAGTATTACTTTCATTTTTAGTTCTTCATTTAATCAAGTATATAGCACTTCCCCGCCGCATGGTTTCCCGGCCTCACTGTAGGAGCGTCAAGCGCAGGTAGTATCAGAAGAGGTTTAAGGGGCGTTTGTCCGAAGCGCGAAGCGCAAGTTTTCGCCCCGTCCTCTTCTGATACTACCGGAGTAGCTCCGAAAGTGCAGCCTTGATGTTTTCTTTTGGTATCTTTTCTTTTGCATCAAGGCAAAAGAAAAGTACTCCCCTTCTTTTGAGAGCAAAAAAGAAAAAGTATATTTGTAGCAATAAAAAACAATAAAACATGAATAGACCTTATTTAAAACTCTTCTCGTCGGCAGCACTTACACTACTGCTTTTGTTGACATCTTGTCATTCTGTTTATGAAGTAACGAATGTTACGGGTGAGAGGATACCAATAGACTCCACTTGGGATGCAAAACCGGATGCAGAGGCAGTTACCTTGCTTGCACCTTATAAAGCACAAATGGATAGTATAATGTATCATGTGGTGGGGACGGCTGAGATGTCAATGGATCGGTTCAGGCCAGAGAGCCCGTTGGCTAATTTGGTGGCGGACGTATTGCGTGAGTCGGCAGTTGAGGTGATAGGTAAACCGGCTGATGTGGGATTGATGAATGTCGGTGGTATTCGTAGTATGTTGACGGAAGGGCCTATTACGGTAGAACAGATTTATGAGATATTGCCATTTGAAAATTCGCTATGTGTGCTCACGATGAAAGGCTCTGTATTGAAAATTTTATTCGAGAATGTTGCAGCTAGACTGGGTGAAGGAGTAAGTGGCATCCAACTGAAGATAAACAAAGATGGAAAGTTGCTGGAAGGTACTATTGGTGGCAAACCGGTAGTAGACGATCAACTCTATACGGTCGCAACGATTGATTATCTGGCGGATGGTAACGATGGAATGACTGCTTTTCCACAAGCCGAAAAGAGAGAATGTCCTGATGCACTTGTCTTACGTGGTTTGTTCATGAAGTATGTGGAACAGCAGACGGCAGCAGGCAAAAAGATTACATCCCGCATTGAGGGACGAGTAACAGTTGAAAATTGATAATCCGGAATAAAAATGAAACGTATATACTTTTTGGCAGTTTTACTGCTTTTCATATTTTCTGCATCAGCACAACAAGATAAACAGTTGTTTATATTACAGACGAGTGATACTCACAGCCGCATAGAACCAATAGGTAAGGAAGTCGCTGATACGTATGCCGGAATGGGTGGTACGGTACGCCGGACATCTTTCATCAAACAGTATCGTAGTGAGCATACCGATATGTTACTTTTCGATTGTGGAGATATCTCACAAGGTACACCTTATTATAACTTTTCTAAAGGAGAGGTTGAAGTCAAAATGATGAACCTCATGAAATATGATGCAATGACGATAGGTAATCATGAGTTCGACTTTGGATTGGATAATATGGCTCGTTTGTTCCGTATGGCTAACTTCCCTGTGGTTTGTGCCAATTATGATGTAACGGGAACGGTACTCGAAGGTTTGGTGAAGCCATACATTATCTTGGAACGTGCGGGAGTAAAGATCGGAGTATTCGGATTAAGTCCGAAGATGGAAGGTTTGGTTCAAGCGGATAAATGTGAGGGAATTGTTTATAATGATCCGATCAAGGTTGCTCAGGAAATGGCGGATATTCTGAAGATAGAAAAAGGATGTGACGTTGTTATTTGTCTGTCGCATTTGGGAATCCGTAGTTCCAATGGTGATTCCGATGAAGATTTGGTTAGCAAAACGAATAATATAGATGTCATTCTGGGCGGACACTCCCATACGTTTATGGAGAAACCTGCTAATTATTTGAATGCTGACGGTAAAAACGTTCCTGTTTTCCATACAGGTAAGAGTGGAATATTTGTAGGGGAACAAGTCTTGACGTTAACAAAGAAACAGTAATTATTCAATCATCAGATATGTACATGAAAAAATATGTTCTCCTGCTGTGGATAGTGGGAATTCTTTTAGGAATAGCTCCGCTTCAAGCACAGACTTCTCCGTTTATACCTTCTGCGTCGGATACACGTTGCCGGCAATGGGTAGATTCTGTTTTCTCCAAGTTAAGCCTTCAGGATAAGGTGGGGCAGTTGATTGTGGCTACCATTCCGGCGAAAGCAGATGGAAAGAATAAAAAGCAGATTCGTGAGTTGGTGAAAAAATATAAAGTGGGTGGTTTGCTGTTTTCAGAAGGAACGGCAGAAGAACAGGCTATTCTGACAAATCTAGCACAAAAGAGCGCTAAAACTCCCCTCATGATTACTTTCGATGGTGAATGGGGACTTGCCATGCGCTTGAAAGATGCCCCGAATTATCCTCGCAATGCAGCTTTAGGATGTATTCAGGACAATACTTTGATTGAAGAATATGGACGGGAAGTGGCACGCCAATTTCGTGAACTGGGGGTACATGTTAATTTTGCACCGGATGCGGACGTAAATACGAATCCATTGAATCCGGTTATTCATGTACGCTCTTTTGGTGAAGATCCTAAGAAGGTGGCGGAAAAAGTAATAGCATACAGCAATGGATTGGAAAGCGGAGGCGTTTTATCCGTTTGCAAACATTTCCCCGGACACGGAGATACGGATTCAGACTCACATAAAGAGTTACCTTCATTGTATTACAATCGTGCCCGTTTGGATAGTATTGAACTATATCCTTTTAAAGAGATGGTACGTGCCGGACTTGGTGGGGTGATGGTAGGACATTTGCAGGTGCCGGTATTGGAACCGGATGGCGTTACGGCTTCTTCTCTTTCAAAAAAGGTGGTAACCGATTTGCTGAAAGAGGAACTTGGTTTTAAAGGACTGATATTTACCGATGCTTTGGATATGAAAGGTGTGTCGGAAGTACCTCAAGTTACGACTAAAGCTTTCTTGGCGGGAAATGATATGTTATTGGTACAGTTCAACACAAAGAATGCCGTGGCAGAATTGATCAATGCTATACATTCCGGCGCAATAAGTAAAGATGAACTGGATGCCAGATGCCGCAGAGTGTTGACATATAAATATATGTTGGGGTTAAGAACTCCTCAGCCTAAACTACAAGTAAGCGGTATGAGCTTCCGTATTAATACGGATGAAGCACAGGATTTAGCTGCAAAATTGCGTCGCTCGGCAGTCACGGTGTTGAATAATTATTTTGGCATTCTTCCTTTGGCTCCTGTAGATGGCGGTATTGCATTGCTTAGTGTAGGCGAGAAAGACCAGGATGCTGCCTTTGTGGAGGCAGTGAAAAAGCAAGCGGATGTCAGTTGTTTCTATCTGCCTTGGAATGCCGATGACGCTACGCGGGAAGATGTGAAACGTAAACTCGCTACTTACCGTCGTGTAATTATCAGCATTACCGGTTCCAATTATGTAAGTGATAGAGACGTTGCATTCTTGGCTAATCTTGATTTGCAAGCTCCCTTGGTTTATACCTTCTTTACTTCCTATCGGACTTTACAACCATTGACGCCGGCATTGGCAAAGTCGAGTGCAGTTGTGTTAGCCCATTCTAATGAGGTTGACTTGCAACAATATGTGGCCGACGTTCTTTTTGCGAAAGCACCCGCTCATGGAAAGATTTCCATGAGCATAGGTAAACTCTTTCCTGCCGGAACCGGTTGCACGATAGAACCGGGCATGAAGTCGGGAGCGGCTATACCGGAAGATTATGGCATGAAATCATATATCTTGCAAAGTGTGGATGCTGTAGCTCAAAAAGGATTGGCTGCCGGTGCATATCCGGGCTGCCGTATATTGGTTCTGAAAGATGGGCAGACGGTATATGACAAAGGTTTTGGAACCCATTCTGCAAAAGATACTACGGCGGTACGTTCCACCGATATGTTTGATTTATCTTCATTGACTACGACTACTGCGACTTTGCTGGCTGTCATGAAACTGTATGATGAAGGAAAGTTGAAGCTGGATGACAAGGCTTCCAAATATCTTCCTTTATTGCGTGCAGGCAATAAGAAGAATATTTCTATTCGTGATTTGCTACTTCATGAATCGGGTTTGCAACCTTATATGCGTGTTTATCTGGATATTATTGATCCGAACTCCGTACAAGGACCCTATTCGCAAAGCTGGGTGGATAAGTGGCACCATACGCAAGTAAGCGAGCATAGTTATTTCTGCTCCGACTTCAAATTCAAGAAAGGGCTGACTTCCGAAAAACAATCTTCGGTATATACCCTGCAAATGGCTGACGGCTTATGGCTGAACAAGAGTTTCAAGAATACGCTTCTCCAATCCATCGCTAAATCGGAGCTTGATAGCAAGCGTTATGTCTATAGCGACCTCGGCTTTGTACTTTTGCAACAGATCGTGGAATCCATTGTGAAGCTTCCGATGGACTTGTATCTTGCCAAGGAATTTTATGCACCGATGGGGCTGCAAAGAACGATGTTTTTGCCTTTACGTAAGTTTACGAAAGCTGAGATTATGCCGACGGCAGAGAATGACTATCTGCGCCGCCAGGACCTCTGTGGATATGTGCACGACGAGACTGCTTCCTGTATGGGCGGTCTTTCCGGTAATGCCGGATTGTTCTCTACTGCTGAAGAGGTGGCCAGGATTTATCAAATGTTGCTGAACGGTGGTATATGGAATGGCAAACGTTATCTCAGCGAAGCCACTTGCCGTTTGTTTACAACGGAGAAGTCTGTTATCAGTCGTCGTGGTTTAGGCTTTGATAAACCGGATGTATCAATTATACTCCGTAGTCCTTGTTCGGCTTCCGCTCCAGAAAGTGTATATGGGCATAGCGGATTTACCGGAACTTGTGCTTGGGTAGATCCGACAAGTAAAACAGTATATGTATTCTTGAGTAACGCCCTGAATCCGAATGTCTGGAATACAAAGCTGGGAGACATGAAGATACGGACGGATATACAAGAACTGATTTTTAAGAGTCTGAAATAGTCTGGTTATTTTAAATGGATGAAATGAAGAGAAAGATGAGACGATTGTTCCTGCTTGTGTTGATTTTTGTAGTTTGTAGTGGTCATCTGGCTTTAGATGCAAAGCATGCTCTTGTTCCGCCTGCTCCTGCTCCGGCAGTTGAGCCGTCGTTGGTGAGCGGATTGCAAGATGATATCCGGTGCCGGCAATGGGTGGATTCTGTTATGCAGCGATTGTCAATGAAAGAACGTATCGGGCAACTCTTTATCTATACCATTGCTCCTCAAATAACTAAAGCTAATAAGGAATTGCTGCGTAAGGTTGTACAAGACTATAAAGTAGGTGGGCTGCTCTTTTCCGGTGGTTTGATGCAGAATCAGGCTACATTGACCAATGATGCCCAACGAATGGCAGAAGTACCTTTGATGATCACTTTTGATGGCGAATGGGGGCTGTCCATGCGGTTGCGTGGAACACCGGTCTTTCCTCGTAACATGGTACTTGGCTGTATTCAGAATGATAGTTTAATTTATGAATATGGACGGGAAGTGGCTCGTCAATGTCGTGAGTTAGGAGTACAGGTAAACTTTGCACCGGTTGCCGATGTGAATATCAATCCTCAGAATCCAGTTATCAATACCCGTTCGTTTGGTGAGAGTCCTGTGAATGTGGCAAATAAAGTGATAGCCTATGCCAAGGGCTTGGAAGATGGAGGAGTACTTTCGGTCAGCAAACACTTCCCCGGACATGGTGATACGGATGTGGATTCGCATAAAGCATTGCCTACTTTACCTTTCTCTCGCGAACGTTTGGATAGTGTGGAGCTATATCCTTTCAGGAAAGCGATTCATGCAGGACTGGGAGGTATTATGGTAGGGCATCTCGAGGTTCCGGTTTTTGAAGAACATGGCGGATTACCTTCTTCTCTATCCCGAAATGTAGTTTATGACCTGCTGACGCGTGAGCTGAAATTCGAAGGACTTATTTTTACCGATGCACTTGCCATGAAGGGAGTAGCAAATAATTCTTCGGTTTGCTTGCAGGCATTAAAGGCCGGAAATGATTTATTGCTTGTTCCCCGTCGTATAAAGGAAGAAGTCGAAGCCGTTATGGATGCCGTGAAACGTGGTGAGTTGAGCGAAGAAGATATTAATGAGAAGTGCCGGAAGGTATTAACTTATAAATATGCACTTGGCTTGAAAAAGAAGCCTACTATACGCCTTTCCGGTTTGGGTACCCGCATTAATACGCCTGAAACCCGTAATTTGATACGGCGTTTGAATTTGGCTGCCATTACCGTATTAGGAAATGAATCCAAAGTGCTCCCTTTAGATCCCGCTATTAAAGAGGTGGCAGTACTGAATGTGGGCGACTCAAAAGAAATTCAACCCTTTTTGAAAGAACTGTCTCAGTATACTCGTCCTGTGGAGTTTAATTTAGGTGCAAATCTGCCTGAATCACAATGTGAACAGTTGCGGGATACTTTGGCACATTACAAACGTATCTTAGTATGTGTTACCGAACAGCGACTTGCTTCGTATCAAGCTTTTTTTGCAAAGTTTGCTCCGGACGTACCCGTGGTATATTTGTGCTTTATTGCCGGAAAACATACGTTGCAAATACATAGAGGCATTTCGGCTGCCGGGGCTATGATCTTGGCACATTCTTCCGATGATGATGTGCAGAAACAAGTTGCTGATATGTTATATGGTGAAGCTGAGGTAGACGGACGCCTTTCTGCCAGCATCGGCGGTTTGTTTGCTACAGGTACCGGAATGACCTTGGGCACACAGACTATACCTCATTTTGTACCGGAAGAGCATGGAATGAACTCCCGTATACTGGCCAAAATTGATACGATAGCCGAAAATGGTATTCGTGAAGGTGCCTATCCCAGTTGTCAGGTCGTAGTATTGAAGGATGGCATGGAAATGTATAATAAATCATTTGGTGATGTAACTGCTAAATCCGTATATGACTTGGCTTCATTGACCAAAACAACCGCAACCTTACTGGCTGTAATGAAACTATATGATAAAGGACGTCTCAACCTTACCGACCGTGTATCGGATTATTTACCGTTCCTGCAAAATACGGACAAGAAGAATATAACGGTGCGTGAATTACTGATGCATGAGTCCGGATTACCTTCGACTCTATTGTTTTATCAGGATGCTATTGATAATAAGAGTTATGCGGGACCTTTATTTAAAGGAAAGTACGATAAAACTCATCCGGTGCGTATTGGTACTCAGACGTGGGCTAACCCGAATTTCCACTTCCGTAAAGGATTGACGTCCAAAAAACGTTCGGCAGAATATACATTGCAGGTAACAGATAGCTTATGGCTAAACAACTCATTCAAAAAAGAATATTTGCAAAAGATTGCAGATGCACCGCTGAAAGATAAGCGTTATCGATATAGTTGTGTGGGCTTTATCCTGCTACAGCAATTGGTCGAAGCACGTGCCGGAATGCCGATGGATGAGTTTCTTGCTAAAGAATATTACACTCCTATGGGATTGGAGCGTACGGGATATTTGCCGTTGCGTTTCTTGAAAAAAGAAGAAATAGTGCCTTCGTCTATCGATCTCTTTTTACGTAAGACAGTTCTGCAAGGTTTTGTTCACGATGAATCGGCTGCTTTTCAGGGAGGTGTTTCCGGTAATGCCGGTTTATTCTCTACTGCCGGGGAAGTAGCGCGTATCTATCAGATGCTATTGAATGGTGGTGAACTGGACGGAAAACGCTATCTGAGTAAAGAAACATGCAGACTATTTACTACAACCGTTTCCAAAATCAGTCGTCGTGGCTTGGGATTTGATAAACCGGATACCCGCAATCCACATAATAGTCCCTGTGCTGCATCTGCCCCTGCTTCTGTTTATGGGCATACCGGCTTCACCGGAACTTGTGCGTGGGTGGATCCGGAGAATGGCTTGGTTTATGTCTTCCTGAGCAACCGTATCTATCCGGATGTATGGAACAATAAACTTCTGCGTTTGGATATTCGTTCGAAGATTCAAGAGACGATGTATAAATCACTAATCACTAATCACTAAAAGGAGCCCTCTGCTCACGCAGAGAAGCTCCCTTCTTTCATGCTTTGAAACAATTAAATTCTATCTGTTAAGCTTTAGGATAGTCTTTTAGAATGCAATACCAACACGAAGGCCGAAATTGCTTAAGCCATCTGCACTGTATGTGAAGACACTGCCTTTATTTGTACCGTAGCTATAGTATGCTGCAAAATGCAAGCCCGGTCCATAAGCCCAAGGATACACATTGAAACCTAATTCAGGAGATACATAGAAGCCCCAAGTATTGTCATGTGCTTCAAATACGTTGAAAGTAGATTTCAACTGTGCATATTGTGCACCGACTTTAACACCGAAATACGGTTGGAATGAACTACCACGATTCCAAACGTAGCGTGAAGCTAAACCGAAAGGCAACTGGAATACAGTATGCTGCTGGTCAGTATTCAAACTACCACCCTCACCTACGGGGAGAGTCTGGCGTCCGAAATATTCATGATTGCTGTGGTATGCTAAGAAAGCTCCCAGTGCAAAGTTATCTGATAGGAAATATCCACCTTCGAAGTTCATACCCCAACCGCTTGATTTATCGGCGAAGTTATTGCTAAGGGGGAAATTGTATTGCCAGTCGATATTGGCATAACCATTATCGGTCATCTGTGCCTTTGCCGGTAGGGCAAAGACGAGAGCAAGAGCGACAACCGCTACTACTCTCAGTGAAAGGTATTTTATTGTTTTCATACTTTGTTCTTGTTTTTAGGTTTAGTGACAGTTTCTCAGTCCGGAAGAGAAATTGCCTTTAACTAATACTATATTACCGCTTTTACTTGCTAGTCAGATAAGTTGATTGGGTGAAAGACTGGTTGACACCTTGCACGGCAAGTTTGGTGTTAACAGCAGTCGAACCGCTCAATAATCCGCTCATGTAGCTGGTCCACAGAACAGGTAGTTTTTGACTTTGACCTTGTGGTGCTTCCAAATTTAGCAATTCGGTAATGAATGAACCTGTGCTGTAAGAGTAGTTCACAGCGTATGGATAGTACCATCCACCCCAGTTACCCCAGTAAGGAGCATCCCAGTAACCTGGATAATTCCACCACCATTCGGGACGACCGTAGTCGGTGAAATAATAAGTACTTCTAACGTAGCTTACTTGCAGACCGAGGTCAGCCTCTTCGCGATTTTCAGTGCGTACAAAGCCGCGGTTATTCATATTAGTCACGTATGCTTTCAGAATTTCCTGAGCGCTTTCGTCTTTCCAATATTCGGCGTCTTTGCTATCGCCAATCACGAGAATGCTATCCGGCAAGTAGTAAGTCTCGAAGGCTTTGAAATCCGCCTTCTTGTCATAGTTGGTATAAACCAGATAATTATTGTCCAGCTTATCCGTGTCAGGGTCTTTTTCGCAAGCTGCGAAGGCGAAGACCGCTAATAATAGGGGAATAAATTTCTTCATACTTCTATAATTGTTTAGGTTAAAATATAATTCCTGCCCTATGGTACCTTAGGCTTTTGTGAGAAAAAACAAGATAGGATATAAAAGGTTCACAAAGAAGTATGTTAAAAAACAGAAGTAAGAGGAAGGAGGGAAGTGATTAGTTATGAGTGATTAGTGATTTGTTTGAGTTTCCATGCGGTCTGACGGCATATTCGGCTACAAACAAATCACTAATGGCTCTTCATTGATATTTATTTATTTTTTTTGTTAATTCGAGCCGTCCAGCCACCGCCCGGTGACATTTGAACGTTTAATTTATTGCTTGAACTAACTGTTCGCATTTCTTTCTTATAATCCATTGCATCCCGGTTGGCATTGATGCCGTCGGAGAAGATTTCGGCAGTATAATCGCCCTCTCCGAGGAAAGAAAGGTCGATGGTACAATTGCGTGGAGTCCAGTTGGTCATGGAGGCGATGTGCCAGGTGTCACCTTTGCGGCGTGCCAATGTGATGTATTCACCGATCTCACCATTCAGGGCTATGGTTTCATCGAAAGTAGTGGGTACTTTAGCAATGAAATCAGTGCATTCCTGTTCTTTCATGTACTTGCTGGGGCTGTCTGCGAGCATTTGCAAAGGAGCTTCGAAGACGGTGTACATAGCCATCTGATGTACTCTTGTACCTTGACTCATGGGATGATCGTTGATTCCACGGAACGTTTCCCGGGTTGCGTTCATCATGGCTCCCGGAGTATAGTCCATCGGACCTGCAAGCATACGTAGGTAGGGGGCGGTAACATCATAACGCGGAAAATCGTGAAGAGGGACACCGTTTACAATAGGTTCCCATTTGGCGTTCTCCAATCCTTTCACACCTTCAAAATTCAGAATGTTGGGATAGGCACGTTGGATACCATACGGTTTCAGCCCATGTAAGTCGAGTAACAATTGGTGTTTGGCGGCACAGGCGGCAATCTGCTCTACGGAAGTGGCCAGAGGTTGGTCGTCGCGGTCAAAGAAGTCTATCTTAAAGCCTTTGATACCCATGGTTGCATAATGATTGAACACAGCTTCCGTGTCTTTTGCCGAGTTACGCCAGCTTGCCCAAAGGATGACCCCAACTCCTTTTTGCTTACCATAAGCTACTATTTCTTCCAGGTTGATGTCCGGATTCAATTCTTCCAACATTGATTCTTTACCACTCCAACCTTCGTCTATAATGATATATTCCAATCCGTTTGCAGCGGCAAAGTCGATATATGCTTTATAAGTCGGCGTGTTCATGCCTGCCTTGAAGTCTACTCCTGTTATGTTGCAGGTGTTCCACCAGTCCCAAGCTACCTTTCCCGGTTTTATCCAGGAAGTGTCTTTGATGCGGCAGGCAGGGGCGAGGCGCTGTGTCATGTCATTGTCGGCAAGTTGTGTATCGTTGGTAGTAACGAGGACAATGCGCCAAGGGAAGGAACGACGGGCGCTATTTATTTCGGATGTAGTTTGAAGTTCACCGCTTGCAAGAAGTTGGGTTTTACCTAAATCACCGTTGAGCTGGTTCGGTATGCGAGCTATATAGTCAGCGCGTTTGGTTGGAACCAAATTCAGACGATTGTGCCCCCCAATGACTTCTTCCAATGGATAGGGCGCAAAAGCTGCTTGTAAGCCTTGACGGGTTTGTGAATTGATAGTGAGGAACATTCCGGGATAATCTTCCACACCTGCTTCCATAATGACTGCCTTCTTGCCTTTTCCTAAATCTATCATAAGCGGAGTGATAGCGAGCGAGTCCGAATACATTTTTGATAAGGGTGCATCGTCATAGTATGACTCAAATGAGTAGCAATAACGTTCACCGTTACGGTTGTCGTTTACATAGGGAACCAATGTCCGATAATCGCTATCAAAGTTGAAATCCGCCTTTTCATTTTTTACAATGAATGGTTTACTTTGCTCAGAAACGAAGCGGTAAGCGGCACCATCATCGTAAGCACGGAACTGCACGTTATAGCCGCCACGGCATTTCAATGTAAGTTGATTATAGACATCTTTTACACTTGCTTTCTTATAAATAGGAGTGGGGAAGGAAGATTCAACGGACTTACGTTCAGCCTTTGTAACCTTTACATTTTCACCGAAAGTTATCTCTTTCTTTGTGTTTTTCACATCTACCCCGTACATAGCTATGGTAGAAGGTTGCAGAACTGTCGTGCCATCCTGTTGTATCTGCCAACTAAGTGTTGCTCCTGCATCTACAGTAATAATTAGTTTGCCATCCGGAGAGGCTAGTTGATACTGCTGTGCGCGGACTGAGCCCAAACACACAAATAATAAACAAATTGTTTGAATAATAATGTTTTTCATTGTATACTATTTAATCTTTTCTATTTCTTCAGTAGAGAATGTTGTATTCTTAATCGCTTTCAGATTATCTTCCAATTGTGCTACAGAACTGGCTCCGATAATGACTGACGTTACTAAATCATCTTTTAATAACCAAGCCAGTGCCATTTCGGCGAGCGTTTGTCTGCGTTGAACTGCTATCTCATTGAGAACCTTGATTCTCTTTAAAACGTCTTCGGTCAGAACTTCTTTCTTTAAAAACACTCCTTTAGCCATACGCGAGTCTTCGGGGATGCCATTCAGATAACGGTTGGTCAGCAATCCTTGGGCGAGGGGAGAGAAAGCGATAAATCCCGTTCCGTTTTCTTTTGCCTGTTGCAAGATACCTTCTTCTTCCGGTTCGCGGTTGAAGATGTTGTATCTGCCTTGGTAAAGAAGGCAATGCACATCTCTTTCTTCCAGATATTTATAAGCAAATTCTGCTGCTTCTTTGGGATACTTGGAAATACCTACATAGAGCGCCTTTCCTTGGCGCACAATGTCGACCAAAGTTTGAAGAGTCTCTTCAAGCGGAGTGTCAGGATCATAACGGTGGGAGTAGAAGATATCCACATAATCCAGGTTCATCCGTTTCAGACTTTGATTAAGACTGTTCATCAGGTATTTGCGAGAGCCCCATTCACCGTAAGGTCCGGGCCACATGTCGTGTCCTGCTTTGGTGGAGATGAATAACTCGTCACGGTAAGGCATAAAGGATTTCTTCATAATCTCACCGAAAGTTTCTTCGGCTGAACCGTAGGAAGGACCGTAATTGTTGGCAAGATCAAAATGCGTGATGCCTCTGTCGAATGCATAGTGCGCCATTGCCTGAGAATTGGCGAAGGTGTTTACGTCACCGAAGTTGTGCCATAAGCCTAAAGACACTTCGGGTAGCAGTATACCACTTTTTCCGCATCGGCGATACTTCATGCCACTATCATATCGATCGGGCACGGGAGAATAAATAGGATTTTTCATACGATACAAAAATACGCAAATTCTTTAGAAATGACTTCTTTTTATTTATCCAAAACTGATAGATAACAACCAATGCCATAGCTGGAAACAAATGATGCTACAATTGGATAAGATAGTACTACCGAATCTATGCCGAAGCCACTATCTTTGCAAAAGAGAATCTTATAAATGAAAAACGAAGAATGAAGAATTCTCGAAGAATGTATCTAAATATATTGCAATTCAATGAAAAACAAACTAATCGTTATGGCATTAGCAACCTGCTTATCATCTTGTGGCGGAAGCCAGAAAGAAGTGTATAAAGATCCTACAGCTCCCGTAGAAAGTAGGGTGGAAGACCTCCTCGGAAGAATGACTTTGGAAGAAAAAGTCGGTCAGATGAATCAATTTGTCGGTTTGGAACATATCAAGGCAAACAGTGCCGTGATGACTGCCGACCAGCTGAAGAATAATACGGCGAATGCCTTCTATCCCGGAGTTACGGAGAAAGATGTGGCAGCATGGACCGAACAAGGTCTGATCGGTTCTTTCCTGCATGTGCTTACTCTTAAAGAAGCAAACGAACTGCAATCTCTCGCAATGAAGAGTCGTCTGCAAATTCCTATCATCTTCGGTATTGACGCCATTCATGGCAATGCCAATGCACCGGACAATACGGTGTATCCTACTAATATCAATCTTGCTTGCTCTTTCGATACCTTGATGGCTTATAGAATAGCTCGCGAAACAGCCAAAGAAATGCGTGCTATGAACATGCATTGGACATTTAATCCGAATGTGGAAGTTGCCCGCGACGCCCGTTGGGGACGTGTAGGCGAAACATACGGTGAAGACCCCTATTTGGTAACATTGCTAGGTGTGCAATCCGTTAAAGGTTATCAAGGCAACTTGAATAGCGGTGAAGATGTGTTAGCGTGTATCAAGCACTTTGTAGGTGGTAGCGAACCAATCAACGGAACAAATGGTTCTCCAACAGATTTATCGGAACGAACTTTGCGTGAAGTTTTCTTCCCACCTTTTGAAGCTGGTGTGAAAGCGGGTGCCATGTCCTTGATGACTGCACACAACGAACTGAACGGAATCCCCTGCCATAGCAACGAATGGTTGATGACGGACATTCTTCGTGGAGAATGGAATTTCCCCGGTTTCGTAGTAAGCGACTGGATGGATATTGAACATATTCATGACCTGCACGCTACGGCGGAGAACTTGAAGGAAGCCTATTATCAATCCATCATGTCCGGTATGGATATGCACATGCACGGTATTCATTGGAACGAGATGGTAGTGGAGCTGGTGAAAGAAGGCCGTATTCCGGAATCACGTATTGATGAATCCGTACGTCGCATTTTGGATATTAAGTTCCGTCTTGGCTTGTTTGAGAAACCATACGCTGATGAGGCTGAAACCATGAAGATACGTCTTTGTGACGAACATCGTGCAACGGCTCTCGAAGCTGCACGCAATGGTATTGTTCTGCTTAAGAATACAGGTGTACTGCCGTTGGATGCTTCTAAATATAAAAAGGTAATGGTAACCGGTATCAATGCCGACGACCAGAATATCCTCGGTGACTGGAGCGCTCCCGAAAAAGAAGAGAACGTAACCACTATACTCGAAGGCTTGAAGATGGTGGCTCCCGATACTCAATTTGATTTTGTAGACCAAGGTTGGGACCCGCGTAATATGGACCCCAAGCAGGTAGCTGAAGCTGCCGCTCGTGCCAAGAATGCGGATTTGAATATTGTGGTAGCCGGTGAATATATGATGCGTTTCCGTTGGGACGATCGTACTGACGGTGAAGATACAGACCGTAGCGACCTTGACCTTGTAGGTTTGCAACAAGAATTGATTGAGAAAGTAGCTGCCAGTGGCAAACCGACTATTCTGGTGCTTGTTAATGGTCGTCCGTTAAGTGTACGTTGGGCTGCCGAGAATTTACCGGCAATTGTAGAAGCATGGGCACCGGGCATGCAAGGTGGGCAAGCAGTAGCGGAGATATTATATGGTAAAGTAAATCCGTCAGCAAAACTTGCTATTACCATTCCTCATAGTGTAGGTCAGCTCCAGATGATTTATAACCACAAACCTTCACAATACTTCCATCCGTATGTAGCGGGCAAGCCTAGTACACCGCTTTATCCGTTCGGATATGGTCTGTCTTATACGACTTATAAGTATGAAGACTTGAAGCTGGCTCAGAAAGAAATTAATAAAGATGGAACGGTAGACGTCAGTGTAAAGGTGACGAATACAGGCGAACGTGACGGTGTGGAGATTGTACAGCTTTATATCCGTGATAAGTTCAGTTGCGTTACCCGACCGGTAAAGGAGTTGAAAGACTTTGCACGCGTAGCTTTAAAAGCAGGTGAAAGCAAGGTTGTAAACTTTAAGATTACACCTGACAAGCTGGCCTTCTACGATATTAAGATGAAGAAGATTGTGGAACCGGGTGAATTCATCGTCATGGTAGGTGCCTCCTCGGATGACAAGGATTTGCTGAAAGAAACTTTTGCAGTAAAATGAAAAGATTAATCCTAATCTGTGCAGCACTTTTAGTAGTGCTGCTTCCTTCTCAAGGACAATCTGTTCGGGAACGTATCTTGTTTGATGAAGACTGGCAGTTTGCCTTTGGCAATGCTTCTTCACCTGAAAAAGACTTTGGTTGTGGGACGGAATACTTCAATTATCTGACTAAAGCCGCCTCTATCCATAATGCCGGACCTTACTCCATGAAGTTTGATGCTTCTGATTGGAAAAAAGTGAATCTGCCCCACGATTGGGTAGTGGATTTACCTTTCGAAGGCAAGGCAAGTCATAGTCATGGTTATAAGACCGTAGGCTATCAGTATCCTGAAACCAGCGTAGGATGGTATCGAAAGACTTTCACCGTTCCCAGTGAAGATTTAGGCAAACACTTGTCTCTTCAGTTCGACGGAATCTTTCGCGATGCCCGTATTTGGGTGAATGGCTTCTACTTGGGGCATGAGCCTAGCGGTTATGCTACACAAGTCTATGACATCTCCGAATATCTGAACTATGGTGGCGAGAACCTGATAACCGTACGTGCGGACGCTACTCTTGAAGAAGGCTGGTTCTACGAAGGAGCCGGTATTTACCGTCACGTTTGGCTGAACAAGACTGCGCCGTTGCATGTGGCGCCGTTCGGCGTCTTTGTCTCTTCTCGTTTGGAAGAACCTTTTGAGAAGGTGTTGCTGGTAACCGAAGTCGAGATGAAAAACTCAGGGAATGAACCTGTTTCCAGTGAAGTCTGGTGCCGTTTGATGGATGCCTCCGGACAAGTGCAAATGGAGGATAAGGCAGAGCCTGTAGACCTGCTCCCTCAGGAATCGCGTACCGTAAAGGTCTATACCAAGGTGCTCAATCCGCATCTTTGGAGTCCGGAAGCCCCTTACCTTTATAAAATGGAGACTAGTGTTTGGCAGAACGGTAAGCAGGTGGATGTTGTGGCAACTCCGATTGGAATTCGTCACATCCGTTTTGATGCCGACAAAGGCTTCATCCTGAATGGGCAACCTTTGAAACTGAAAGGTGTCAATATGCATCAAGATCATCCCGGAGTAGGTGCAGGTATCCCTGATGCCTTACAAGTATATCGCCTGAAGCAGTTGAAATCATTCGGTTGCAATGCCTACCGTTCCTCACATAATCCCATGACTCCCGAAATGCTGGACGCTTGCGATAGTCTTGGCATTCTTGTCATCGAAGAGAATCGTCTCACAGGAGTTAATCGTGAACACATCGACTTGCTGAATCGCATGATAAAGCGTGATCGCAATCATCCTTCCATTATTCTTTGGAGCGTTGGCAACGAAGAATGGGGGATAGAATGGAAAGAAAGTGGTACTCGTATTGCCGCTACCATGCGCGAATATTGCCACCGTAATGACCCTACCCGCCTGATGACAGTCGCTTCGAGCAGCGGACCAGCTATTTTGATTCCGGCAGATGTGGCAGGTTATAATTACATTGTTCAAAATCCCGTAGAGCAACATCGCAAAGATTATCCGCAACGCTGTGCCCTGGGTTCGGAAGAAACTACCGGTTGTGGAACTCGTGGCGTTTATTTTGATGCTATTAACCAAGGCCACATGGTAGCCCATAACCGTAAACCGAATGGTGCGGATAGCTTGCTGAACTGTATAGAACGTGGATGGAAATTCTACGACGAACGTCCTTACCTTGCCGGGATTTTCTATTGGACAGGTTTCGATTATCGTGGTGAACCCAATCCGATGAAGTTCCCCGCTACAGGTTCACAGTTCGGTATTCTGGATTATTGTGGTTTTCCTAAAGATGAGGCTTACTACCTGAAGTCTTGGTGGACGAACGAACCTGTTCTTCACATCCTTCCTCATTGGAACCTGCAAGGGCACGAAAGAGATAGCATCAGTCTTTGGGTATATAGTAATTGTGATGAAGTGGAACTCACCGTCAATGGCAAGAACTTGGGACGTAAACCGATGTCTCGTAACGGGCATCTCGCCTGGGAAACCGTTTATCAACCCGGCGTAGTGAAAGCTGTTGGCTATAAGAATGGAAAGCGCACTCTTACACAGATCGTAGAAACCACTGGTGCCCCTGCCCGTATTTCCCTTACCGGAGATCGTTCAAGCATTCTGGCGGATAATCGTGATGTAGCTGTTGTGCGTGTAGAACTGCAAGATAAGAAGAAACGTTTTGTGCCTACCGCTTGCAATGATTTAACGCTAACCGTTTCTGGCCCTGTTCGTATTCTTGGTGTAGGCAATGGTGATCCGGCTTATCAAGCTACGGAACGTCCTACGGATGCCAATGCTCGTACTTATCAGGTGAAAGCTTTCAATGGTCTAGCCCAAGTCTTGTTGCAAAGCAATGGACAAGTGGGTGAAGCAACTCTAACAATAGAGGCTGACAACCTGCCTGCTACTACCTATTATCTGAAGGTTGGTAAGTAAGCATGCACAAGATGGCATCCTATGCTGCACAAGATACCATCTTGTGTAACATGAGATGCCATCTTGTGCATATTATCAAGAAGTGCTTCTGCCGGTGGGAAGAAGTGATCTATTCTTTAGGGAATAACTTCTTTTCTGTTGAAGAATGATATAAATGACAATCGTTACCCTTAAAAGAAACAAATGGTGCCGTATCGGGATTAAAAAGAATGACTATATTTGCAATATGATACTATCTTAACCCAATACCATGGAGAACAACAAATACATAATGAGGGAGATTACCCCTTTATCCGATCGTGATTGTTTCTATATTGCCGATCGGCACAAGACTGAGTTTACTTATCCTATTCACTGCCATTCAGAATATGAGTTGAACTTTACTGAACATTCTTCCGGAGTACGGCGTGTAGTGGGTGATTCTTCTGAAATAATCGGTAATTATGATCTGGTATTGATAACGGGTAAGGAACTGGAACACGTATGGGAACAACATGAATGTACGTCTAAAGATATCCGGGAGATCACTATCCAATTTTCGCCTGACTTATTCTTAGGAAGTTTAGTCAACAAAAACCAATTCGATAGCATTCGCCAAATGCTGGAACGTGCTCAGTGTGGGCTTTGTTTTCCGATGCAAGCTATTATGAAAGTATATAATTGGCTGGATAAGCTTGCTTCTGAGAAGGAGGGTTTCTATGCGGTGATGAATTTCATGCGTATTCTCTATGAGCTTTCTTTGTACGATGACGTTCGTGTGTTGTCTACTTCGTCTTTTGCGAAGATAGAAACTTTCTCAGATAGTCGCCGTGTGCAGAAAGTGCAAAAATATATTGCAGAGCATTATCAGGAAGATATCCGTCTGACAGCTTTAGCGGATATGGTGGGTATGACGCCTGTGTCTTTCAGCAGATTCTTCCGCTTACGAACGGGGAAGACGCTTTCTGATTACATTATTGATATCCGTTTGGGATTTGCCACTCGTCTCTTGGTAGATTCTACTCGTACCATTGCCGAAATATGCTACGATTGTGGATTTAATAATCTATCTAATTTCAACCGGATGTTCAAGCGCAAGAAGGAATGTTCTCCTAAAGAATTCCGTGAGAATTATAGAAAGAAGAAGATTGTGATATGATAATATAGTATCGGTTTTCTTCGCACAAGCCTCTTACATTTGCAAATGATAAATAATCTGTTTTTGTACTATGAAAAATGTAACCCTTCTATTGGTTGTTTTGCTGTATGTACTCACTGCATCAGCACAGGTACGTGGTAATGAAATCCGCGTAGTAGTATCTCCCGATCATGCCGATTGGGTATATGGCCTGAATGAAAAATCTACGTTTACTATTCAGGTGTGGAAGGCGCAGAATCTGCTGCCGGGTGTAACTATTGATTATGAGTTAGGGCCGGAAATGTATCCTGTTGATATAAAGAAAGGAATCGTCTTAAAAGATGGTAGCCTGAAGGTGCAAGGTGTGATGAAGACACCCGGCTTTTTGCGTTGTAAAGTTAAAGCACAGGTAGATGGACGTACTTACGAAGGTTTGGCAACTACTGCTTATGCTCCCGAACAATTACAACCGGTTACAGAACTTCCTACTGATTTTCGTGAGTATTGGGCTAAAACATTGGAGAATGCACGAACTACTCCGCTAAATCCTATAATGACGTTGCTTCCCGAATGTTGTACAGATAAGGATAATGTATATCAAGTTAGCTTCCAGACAAAAGGTTGGGGCGGTCGTTTCTATGGCATTCTTAGTGTACCAAAGGCTGAAGGCAAATATCCGGCATTGCTTCGGGTGCCCGGTGCGGGTGTTCGCCCTTATTCGGGAGATACTTATACGGCTCCGGGAAAGGTGATTACGCTGGAAGTCGGCATTCATGGTATTCCTGTTACTATGCAACAATCTGTTTACGATGCTCTGGCGAGCGGAGCGTTGGGCAATTATTGGACCTTCTGCCGTGATAATAAGGATGCGTTCTATTATAATCGTGTTATTGTAGGTGCGTTGCGTGCGGTAGACTTTATCTGTTCGTTGCCTCAATATAATGGTAAAGCATTAGGTGTTACAGGCTCCAGCCAAGGAGGGGCGCTTTCTGTAATAACGGCGGCTCTCGATCCGCGCGTCACTTTTTTTGCAGCTGTTCATCCGGCTTTGTGCGATCATGAAGCATATTTCAAGAAACGTGCTTGTGGTTGGCCTCATTATTTCTATTATTATGGTGCTCCCAATGAGAAAGAACTTGAAACAGTTCGCTACTATGATACGGCGAACTTTGCTCGTTGTCTGACTGTACCCGGTTGGTTCAGTTGGGGGTATAACGATGAAGTTTGTCCGCCTACATCCATGTATGCGACATATAATGCAATTAGTGCTCCGAAAGAATTGTATCCTTATCTGGAAACAGGGCACTATTGGTATCAGGAGCAATGGGATGAATGGCTAGAATGGTTGAAGAAACAATTGGGCATTAATGAATAATGTGTTGAATTATAAAATAGATAAGAATAATCATGAAAAAACTAGGTATTACAGTCTTGACATTATTTTGTTTTGGTTATATGCAGGGGCAGGATGCTAATCTGTCCTCATCGAATAAAAGCAATGAGGTACAAAAGCATCAAGGCCCCTCAGGGTATGCTGGTATTACACCTGAAATGTCTGAATTCTATGAACCTGTTCCGCCTGTAGTTACTCCGGGTGTCATTTTGATGGATGGTGGCTTTACCGCACCTTCTGATGCTATTGTACTATTCGATGGCAAAGATCTCTCCGCTTGGGAAAACATGAAAGGCGAAACGGCAAAATGGAACGTACACAATGGTGTCTTTACCGTTAATAAGGAAGAAGGTGATATTCGGACCAAGCAGAAGTTTAATGACTTTCAGTTACATATTGAATGGCAGGTGCCAACTAATATAACAGGTGCAGGACAAGCGCGTGGTAACAGTGGTATTTTCCTGCAAGGCATGTATGAGTTGCAAATATTGGATAGCTATAATAATTCTACCTATACCAATGGTATGGCGGGAAGTATCTATAAACAAAGTCGCCCTTTGGCGAATGTTATGCGCAAACCAGGTGAGTGGAACGTTTATGACATCATTTATACCGCTCCAACTTTCAAAAAAGATGGCAGCTATCGCACAAAACCTACTGTAACAGTCATTCAGAATGGCATTGTTCTGCAAAACAATACGGTAATCCTTGGTACAACAGAATGGATTGGCTTTCCGCAAGAAAGAGCGCATGGAGATGGCCCGATTATTCTGCAAAGTCATGGAGATCCTAGTGAACCAATCAGCTTTCGCAATATTTGGATACGTGAGCTATAGTAAATTAAGGAATAAGCACGTCCTTCATTATCTCTTGATAAGATAGTATCATTTGTTTCGCAAATAGCTCCGTATCTTTGCATTATCGCTTAAAATAAATAGTATGAAGAAACAACTTTTCTTTTTGATAATTCTCTTGTCTTTCATTTTAGGAGCATGTACTCCGAAGCTGATAGAACACTCGTTTATTGAGGTCAATGCCGATGGTCAATTCATTCGCGACGGAAAACCTTATTATTATGTAGGTACCAATTTTTGGTACGGTGCCATCCTTGGTTCGGAAGGCGAAGGCGGTAATCGTGAACGGTTGCACAAGGAATTGGATTTCTTGAAAAGTATTGGCGTCAGCAATCTGCGTGTATTAGTGGGCGCAGATGGCAAAAACGGGGTAAAAAGCCGGGTAGAGCCTTCTTTGCAAACGGCTGCCGGTGTTTATAATGATACTATTTTAGCAGGATTAGATTATTTCATGAACGAATTGCACAAACGCGATATGACAGCTGTGCTCTACTTGAATAATTCATGGGAATGGAGCGGTGGCTATTCTGTCTATTTGCAGTGGTCGGGACATGGCGATGCAAAGGTACCTGCCATAGATGGATGGCCTGCCTATATGGAATATGTACAGCAGTATCAACAATCGGACAGCGCGAAGGCATTGTTTGCCAATCATGTCAAGAATATTGTTACAAGAACAAATAGGTATAATCAGATAAAGTATGTGGAAGATCCCACTATTATGTCTTGGCAAGTAGGCAATGAACCCCGCGCTTTCTCCAATGAAAATAAAGAACCTTTTGCTCGGTGGATGGCAGATGTAGCTGCCCTTATCAAGTCGCTAGATTCCAATCATCTGGTGTCTTCCGGCAGTGAAGGTATGGCAGGATGCGAAGGAGATATCGCCCTCTATGAAAAGATACATGCCGACCCTAATTACGATTATCTGAATATCCATATCTGGCCCTATAACTGGGGATGGGTGAAAGCTGATAGCTTGACGGAACTTCTGCCGCAAGCCAAAGAAAAAACAAAGAAGTATATTGACGACCACATGGTGATAGCCAAGAAATATCATAAACCGATTGTGTTGGAAGAATTCGGTTTCCCACGCGATGGTTTTCAGTTTGCTAAAGAAACATCGACCACCGCACGTGATGCATACTATAGTTATGTGTTCGACTTAATCCGTCAGGGCCGTGAGCAGGGTGGCCTATTTGCCGGATGCAACTTCTGGGCATGGGGTGGCTTTGCCAAGCAGACTCCCGGACACGTGTTCTGGGAAAAAGGAGATGATTACACCGGAGACCCAGCACAGGAACAACAAGGCTTGAATTCAGTCTTTGCTACTGACTCTACTATAGAAATCATTAAAGCAGAAAATGAAAAACTAAAATAATAGGAGGTATATTATGAGAACCACAAAAATGATCGGCTTGCTTATTTTGTTTTGTATTACGTTATGTTGTGAAGCATCAACAATCTCTGCGAAGAAAAATGGAAATTTGTCAGTAAAGGGTACTACCTTGGTGAACGAACAGGGAGAGACGGTAGTATTGAAAGGTATTAGTTATGGCTGGCATAATTGGTGGCCTCGTTTCTATAATGCCTCTACTGTAGATTACTTTGCTAACTCATGGGGCGCTTCTGTGGTGCGTGCTGCCATAGGAGTGGACCCTGATGATGGTTACATTCAGAATCCCGAGAAAGCTTTGGCTTGTGTACAGTCTGTAGCCGACGCTGCCATTGCTAATGATATTTATGTAATTATCGACTGGCATAGCCATCATATCCGTTTGGAAGAGGCAAAACAATTCTTTACTCAAATGGCAACTCGTTATAAAAATGTGCCCAATGTGATTTATGAGATTTTCAATGAGCCCGTAGATGATAGCTGGGATGCTGTAAAAGACTATTCGATAGAAATCATCAAAACGATACGAGCTATAGAACCGAATGCCATTATCCTAGTGGGTACTCCTCATTGGGATCAAGATATACATTTGGCTGCCGATTCTCCTATTACCGGCTATAATAATATAATGTATACTCTGCATTTCTATGCCAATACTCACAAACAATTTTTGCGTGACCGGGGTGATTATGCTCTAAGCAAGGGATTACCTTTGTTTGTTTCAGAATGTGCCGGTATGGAAGCTTCTGGAGATGGAGCTGTGAATAACGAAGAATGGAATGCCTGGTTGGATTGGATGCAACAAAATTCTATTAGTTGGGTAGCTTGGTCTATATCAGACAAAAATGAAACCTGTTCTATGATTAAACCATCCGGTTCTTCCGAAGGTAATTGGAAGGCTGAGGATTTAAAAGAATGGGGACAAATAGTACAGGAAGAATTGATGAAAAAATAAGCCTTCCTCTGTCTTATATTTAAATAATTATTGAATATAGCTAAATTTTAATGAGCTTTTGCTTAAGTTTTAAGCAAGTATCATTATATGATAAAATAGTGTCTATATAAGCTATTTTATTATCCTATTTTTGTGTATTCCAAGGGAATTTAGATTGTAAGAATACTATAAATGTTTAACCATTAAATGAAATGAAAAATGCCTATGAGAAAGAAAAAACCTATTCTCAAAGTACTATCCTCCTTTTTTAATAAGGTCTATTTGCTTCCGAAAGATAGTTTAACCTTATGAGTAAAACGGTAGTTGCCACTTGGTAATGCCAATCCATTAATCTAAGAAAAATACAAGTATGAATTTGAATTTCAGAAAAACAGCGCTGCTTGTGGGCGTATGTTCGGCTTTTAGCTTGGGATATACTCCGCAACTTTTGGCTGCATCGGTCGATGCAATTGAATCTGTGCAGCAGACAAGAAAAATCACAGGTACTGTAAATGATGCTTTAGGCCCTATTATTGGTGCTAATGTGCTAGAAAAGGGTACAACTAATGGTATAATTACCGATGTAAATGGTAATTTTACGCTAAACGTAAAGCCTGGTGCTACTATTATTGTTTCTTTTATAGGTTATGTAAGCCAGGAAATGAAAATTACTAACCAAACTAAACTGGATATAACATTGAAGGAAGATGCCGAGATGTTGGATGAAGTGGTGGTAGTGGGTTACGGTACGATGAAAAAGAGTGACCTTTCAGGTGCTTCGGTTTCCATGGGCGAAGATAAAATAAAAGGTTCTATTATTACCAATCTTGACCAATCATTGCAGGGACGTGCTGCAGGTGTAACGGCAGTTACAACTTCCGGTGCCCCGGGCTCTTCTTCTTCTATTCGTGTACGTGGGCAGGCTACTATCAATGCTAATGCCGAACCACTGTATGTTGTCGATGGTGTCATAGTGCAAGGACAAGGTAACAGTGGTGCCGATTTTGGTCTAGGCGATCGTTTAGGCAACGGTAAAGTTTCTACAATATCTCCGTTATCTACCATCAATCCTGCAGATATTGTCAGCATGGAAATTTTGAAGGATGCTTCCGCAACTGCTATCTATGGTGCTCAAGGTGCAAATGGTGTTGTATTGATCACGACTAAACGTGGTAAAGCGGGTGAGGCTAAATTCTCATACGATGGTATGGTGGCTGCCCAGAGGCAAACCAAACGTCTTGATTTGTTGAATTTACGTGATTTTGCGAATTATTATAATGACATAGTAAATCAAGGTTATGTAAAAGAAAACACAAATTACTCTGATCCTTCTATATTGGGTGCTGGTACGAATTGGCAAGATGCTGTTTTCCAAACGGCTCTTCAACATCAACATCAGATTTCGGCTCAAGGTGGTACGGAGAAAATTCAATACTATGTTTCAGGATCTTATATGGATCAGGATGGTACAATCATTGGATCGAACTTTGATCGTTACAGTTTCCGTGCCAATTTGGATGCACAGTTGAAGAAATGGTTGAAGTTAGGCTTGAGTGCTACTTATTCTTCAACGAATGAAAATTTGAAACTAGCTGATAGTTCTGAGGGTATTATTAATTATTCATTGACTACTCTTCCTGACATACCCATTTATAATGTAGATGGAAGTTATGCCACAGTAGTACGTGAAGGTTGGACAAATCCGAATCCTGTAGCTATGGCTATGTTGGATGAAATCTTGTTGAAGCGTCAAAAATTGACTGGTAATATATTCTTTGAAGTCACTCCGATTAAAAATTTGGTTTGGCATGCAGAGTTAGGTTATGACATCAGTGCTTCCAGAGGTGAGACTTGGCGTCCTACTGTTGATCTTGGAGGTTGGAAGCGTACCTCTAATGATAGTCGTATTCAAAAAAATAGTTCTTTGTTTTGGCAGTTGAAGAATTATGTAACTTATTCAGGTAGCATTGGACAGCATTCATTTACAGGTATGATTGGTCAGGAGTGTTGGGAAAATAGCTACGATTACAATAGTGTGTATAACACGGCACTACCTTCAAATGTAGTGCATAATCCTGCATTAGGTACCGGTACTCCGCAGATTAATGCTGGTTTTGGTAGTGGATCTATGGCCTCTTTCTTCACTCGTTTAAACTATAATTATGGCGACCGTTATTTGGCTACTTATACTTATCGTTATGATGGCTCTTCCAATTTCGGTCCTGATAATCGTTGGGCAGGCTTCCACTCCGCAGCTGTATCCTGGCGTTTCTCTAATGAAAAATTCTTTGAGTCATTGCGAAGTGTTATCAGCAATGGTAAATTGCGTATCGGTTGGGGACAAACAGGTAACTCTAATATCGGTGGCTATGCGTGGGGTTCTGCTATCACTCGTATGCCTTCAGGTTTGGGCATAGGTTATCGTCCTGCTAATATTGCCAATACATCTATCAAGTGGGAATCTCAAGAACAGTGGAATGTTGGTATAGACTTGGGCTTTATTCAGGATCGTATCAATTTGACTTTAGATTGGTATAAGAAGACTTCAAATGATATGTTGATGCCGCTTCAATTGCCTTCTTACATGGGAACACAGGGTAATGGTTCGTCAGCCTTGGCTGCTCCGAAGGGTAACTATGGAAGTATTGAAAATACCGGTATTGAAGTGACTTTGAATACACATCCTATTGTGGGCAGATTTGAATGGGATAGTGACTTACAGATATCTTTCAATAAGAATAAGCTGAAAGCACTTTCCGGGACTACAAGTGCAGCTATCATTGGTTACGGTCAGTGGAGTGATGTAGTGAGTCTTTCAGAAGTTGGATCCTCTCTTTATAATTTCTATGGTTATGTGACTGACGGTGTATATCAAAATCTTGAGGATATTCAAAACTCACCGAAGACCGCTGCTTATCCATTCCTTAAAGATAGTGACGGTAAAATTATGCGTGATGCGGATGGTAATGTATTGCAAGCTGATGCCAGCAAATTCAATCGTGGTAATACGGTTTGGGTAGGTGACTTGAAGTATAAAGACCTCAATGGTGACGGCATTATTGACGAAAATGACCGCACAAATATTGGTTCGCCAATGCCGAAATTTACATTTGGTTGGACTAATACGTTCCGTTATAAAAACTTTGATTTAAGTGTCTTTATTAATGGATCGGTTGGCAATAAAGTAATGAACTATATGAGTATCAATCTTACGCACATGAATTCAGCTTGGACTAATCAACTGGCAAAAGTGAATGACCATGCTGTGATTACACCGATAAATGCAGATATTGCTGCCGCTGCTGGAACAGGGTGGTATTATGATATTGCCAATTCTCAAGTGGCTAATCCTAACGCTGCTTTACCACGTGTGACATTGAATGATCCGAATGATAATGATCGTATCAGTGATCGTTATATTGAAGATGGATCGTATGTACGTTTAAAAAATATAACTTTGGGCTATACTTTACCGAAAAAGATAATTAATAAGTGGGGCTTGGAGAATTTACGTGTCTATGCCAATATTCAAAATTTGTTGACCATTACAGGTTACGATGGTTATGATCCTGAAATTGGCGCTAGTACAGCGGATTCACAAGGTTATACTTATGGCTTGGATAATGGTCGCTATCCTTCTCCGACAGTATATTCTTTCGGCTTGAATATTTCATTCTAAACTATAAACTGTAGAAATATGAAAATAAGTAATATAAAATATTGGGCAGCAGCTTCCATTCTGTGTATGGGGTTGATTTCTTGCGAAGACTTTCTTGATCGTCCTACTGAAGATAACTATAATGTAGGTACGTTTTATCAAAATGACGAACAGTGTGTTCAAGGAGTGAACTACATGTATAACTCTCCATGGTATGACTTTCAACGTGGTTTCCTAAAAATAGGTGAGGTATTCTCCGGAAATATGTATTGGGGATCCAGCCCCTATTTGAACTTCTCTGTGAATGGTACAGATCAGGATTTGATAAACATGGCTTATTCTCTTTGGGCTGTGAATGGTCATGCCAATACTGTTTATACCAATTTGAAGTCTGCTAAAGCTTCTGATGCAGTGAGGAATCAGTGTATGGGCGAATGCTTGGCATGGAAAGCTATGGCTTACTTTTTCCTAGTTCGTACTTTTGGTGAAGTTCCTATTATTCATGACAACAATGCGGAATTGACTGCCGGTACTTATAACGAAAAGTATAAAGTGAAGCGTGAGAATGTATATGAGTATATTTTGTTGACATTGGAGAAAGCACTAGAATTGCTTCCTATGCATAGTGATCCAGGACGTATTGATTATTATGCAGCAGAAGCATTAATGGCTAAGGTATATTTAACTCGTTCGGGTTTGAATCAGAATGGAACTCGTAATCAAGCTGATTTGGATAAAGCAGCCGAATTAGCTAAAGATGTGATTGATCATTCCGGTCGTCATTTAATGGAGGTCTATTCAGATATTTTCCGGTTGGAGAACAATAAGAGTGAAGAGTCTTTAATGGCATGGCATTGGACAGTTTCAAGTCAGTGGACTTCTCAGAATACCCTTCAAAGCGATATTGCTATGGTCGGTTTTGATGAGTTTGGTGATTGCTGGGGTGGCTATGTTGGTCCATCTGTAGATTTACAAACAGCTTTTGGCGTAGATGCATTGGTTAGTCCGGAGAATCGTTCGGACGTGGATGTTCGTCGTAAGGCAACAATGATGATGGTTGGTGATAAATATGAATATTTTTGGAAAGACAAGGGTGGCTTCGATTATTTGAAGTTTATTTACGATAAAGATAACTACGGTGCAGGTGGCCCTGGTGGAACATACCAGTCTAATTCAGGCGCTAATTGCGTGAAGCATTTATATGGCAATGCCAACGATCATATTACGGGATTGGGAGTGTCGGCCGACCGTATGGCCAGTGGCGTGAGTACGCATATCCTTCGTTTGTCAGATGTCTATCTGATTTATGCGGAAGCTGTTTTAGGTAATGCGTCTTCTACCACCGATGTAGGTGCATTGGCTGCATTTAATGCTGTTCGTAGCCGTGGGAAGTTGGCTGCATCGCCATTGACTACTCTTACTTTTGATGATATTTGGAAAGAACGCCGGTTGGAGCTTGCCTTAGAAGGAGACCGTTGGTATGATTATGTACGCCTATCTTATTATAATCCGGAACGTGCAATTAGCGAATTGAAAGCACAACGGCGTAATGAATACTATGGATTGGATGCTCTCTATAAACCTTATTATGAATCCGGACAATGGTCATATGATCCGAAGGAAGTACGTTACAACTCTGATACGGAAGCTCCTAATGTTACGATTGATAGCTTTACATTGCCATTCCCTACAGAAGATGTGGTCTTTAATCCGCATTTGCTTGAACCGGCAATAAACGTAGATGTTCGTAGCGAATTTAGTTACTAATCTTAATACGAAAAAACAATGAAGAGTAAAATATATATAAATTGGTTCATATTATTGGCTTTAGCTGTTTGGGGACTAAGCATGGCCTCCTGTGAAGATGAACCTGATAAGTTTGAATTGGCAAGTGGAAAACCGACTATAAAGTATGTACGTATGCCATCTGCTGCCGCTGCCGATTCTTTAATTAGTGGTGCATACATGGATGCTTCGATTTGCTTGGTTGGAAATAATCTGAAAAGTATAAAGGAATTGTATTTTAATGATCAAAAAGCTATCTTGAATACAAGTTATATGACAGAGAATACCCTTCTTGTGGATGTACCAGGAAATATTCCGAGTATAGTTTATGACAAAATATTCATGGTGACCGGTGATAAGGATACAGTAGACTATGACTTTAGGGTGTTAGTTCCCGGTCCTACTATTAATTCTATGAAGTGTGAATGGGCTAAAGCCGGTGAGGTTGCGGAGATACGTGGTGATTATTTTGTGGATGATCCTAATGTTCCATTGGTTCTCAAAATTGGAGATACTAATATAAACATTAAAAGTCTTACTAAAAATGCCCTTTCGTTTATTGTACCGGAAAATTTGGCTGAGGGTAGTGTGGAAGTAACAACTGTGTATGGTACTGCGAAATCTAAATTCCACTATCTGGACTCTCGTGGTATGTTGTTTGACGATTGGGGTGCTGGAGAAGGTGGAACAGGACTGACTAATCATGGTTGGCATGCGCGTGACATAAAGAAAGATAAATTCTCATTGGTTGGCAGTTACATGGAGTTAGGTGGTGCGACGATGACAGCTGATGGTGGATGGGCTGATGGAAACTTTGCGTTTGAATATTGGCCCGGTGACTGGAATACCCCACAAGGCTTTACTGGAACAGATAGTCATCTGAGTGATTTGGTTAGTTTTACTGATTTTGAGAATATGGCACTTAAGTTTGAAATTTGTATTCCGTCAAGTAATCCGTGGATGGCGGGAGCAATGCAGGTTATTTTTTCAGGAGATGATCAGGTTACTATGCAGACAGCTAATAATACATTTTTCAATAATGCTACTGGTTATCCGCGTGCACTTTATCGCCCTTGGAGTATAACGGGCAGTTATGATACAGCTGATGAGTGGGTTACTGTGACTTTGCCTATTGCTACATCTTTTGTTTTTGACCAGAATGGAGAAGCTGCCAAAATGCCGCTTACAGAAAAGAACTTTACTGGTTTGACTATTTTTGTATGGGGTGGTGGTGTTGCAGGTACAGAATGTGACCCTATTATTAAGATTGATAACATTCGTGCAGTTCCCAATTAATGAGTAAGAACAATAAAATAAATGATGAATATGAAACTATATCATAAATTATCAGCTCTTTTAATGTTGAGCTTAATACTTGTAGGTACTTCTGTACTGACGGGGTGTGATAATGACGAACTAGATACGAATCCATATAACAAGAGTGGTGTGAATTTGTTGGGTTTTGGTCCGTGCCCACTTAAACGTCTGGATGCTATGCGTATTACCGGTACACATCTGAATCGGGTAGATAAAATTCTTTTTCCACAAGGAAATTCGCTGATAGAAGAATCAACAACTTTTGAAGAGGCAGAATTTCGTCTTATCAACAATGAAGAGATAGAAGTGGTTGTTCCTGATATGACTGTTCCCGGGAAGTTGCGTTTGGTGGCTGGCAATGATACAATAGTGTCTGTATCGAATATTACATTTGAAGAAACAGCTGTTGTGGAAGCAGTCACTCCTATCAAGAATTTGCGTGCCGGTGATGTGATTACTATTTCCGGAGAGTTTGTGTGGAACATTGCTTCAGTGACTTTCAATGACCACGTGATCGTGGAAGCTGAAAATTTCTTGAAGAATACACGTACGGAAATTCAGGTGGCTGTGCCGCGTGAAGCGCAGAGTGGTGAAATTGTATTTAGCAATGGTGCAGAGACTCCGCAAGAAGTTGCGTGGCCCGAACCTCTTGAAATTCGTCAAGCTGTGGTTACCAAACTTTCTGCCGTTTCACTTGATTTTGATGGTACAATTATCATCTCAGGAACAGATCTTGATTTAGTGGAAACAGTTAATTTCCCATTGATAACCGAAGGTGTCGACTTTACTGTAAACACTGAAGGTACTCAATTGACAACTACGGTACCTGCAATGACTATTCCTGGTGTCATTTCTTTGGTTCAATATTCTGGTTTGGTTGTTGAAACTGTTGCTTATACGTTACCTATGGCCGAATATACCACCATTTCTCCTACTGAAGAATTGAAGGAAGGGGATGTTGTAACTATTACCGGTAAGAATCTTGACCGTATAGCTTCAATCGAATTACCAGGTGGCGTCATTTTGAAGCAAAGTGGATTTACTCAAAGTGCTACTCAAATTACTTTTATAGTACCCAAGGATATGGGTGATGGTAAGGTGACGCTGATTCAGCATGCGAACTATAAGATAGAGTCGGAAAAGATTGCCATGCATCACGAAGGTGCAGAGTATCCTATTTGGCAAGGGTCTGTGGTCATTGGCAATTGGAGTGGATCGATGGGAGATCTCTCTTGGGATGGTGGCAAAGACGTTTGGTCAACTGTAAAATCAGGTCAGGTGATGTCTATTTATGCCACAATGAATGGAGGTGTGGACTGGGCTCAACTTCGTGTCGGCAATGGCAATTGGGCCGCTCTTCCGGGTACAAGTGACCCGTATGATCTTGAAGCGGGAGAGAATATCGTTCGTATCACTCTTACGGAGGCTATGATTGACCAGCTTGTTAATAATGGTGGTTTGGTACTCTGTGGAGCCAATTTTACAGTGACCAAGGTAACGCTTTCAGTTCTTGAAACAGTCATTTGGTCCGGCTCTTTCAATGGCTCTGGATGGGCCGGATTTGAAGGGTTGAGCTGGGACAAATATGATTGGAGTACTTTCGAGCAAGGTCAGAAGATTGTTGTTACATTTGCTTCAACAACGCCCACTCTTGAATGGGGCTGTATTAATTTTAAAACAGCTGGTGACGGGTGGCCGGGCTTGTCTGTAGGTCAAGTTGATATCGTAGGAAGTGCTAATGATCAAACTTATGAATTCACACCGACTGCTGAAGATATTTCGCGGTTAAAGAGTGAAAACGGTCTTATTCTGCAAGGTGATGGCTATATATTGAAGAAAGTCTCTATTAAATAGATTTAATATTCTCACTTTGAAAGCCTCCTTTCTTTCAGCATAAAAGCTATATGTAGATAGAAAGGAGGTTTTGTTCTTATTAAAAACTCTTTAAACGAATTGTATGAATAACAATATGAATATTGGCATCCGCAACATAGGTAGATTACTGGCTGGTTTGTTTTGGGTTTCATCTATTTTTGCTTGTGGCGGTGACGACAATGGAAAGGGTTCTGATGAACCGCAGTTGGGTGCTCCTCAATTGGTTTCGAGTACACCTGCCAATGGAGATACGGATATTCCTGACGGAGATTTGAATGTGGTATTGACTTATGACCAAAATGTAACAACCCCTTCTGGCAGCGGGGTTACGGTTTCAGGTGCAACGGTAGAAAGTGTATCAGCCAAACTGAAAAATGTAACAGTCCGTTTGTCGGGATTGGAAAGAGGCGAAAATTATAAGTTGATAGTTTCCAAGGGAGTTGTTTTAGGGCCTACTAACGTCGAAGCGCCTCAGGTGACAATTTCTTTTTCTACCATAAATGTACCAGATGTTAAACCGGTAGCACCAGAACTTTGTACCTCTAATCCTTTGCCACAAGCCAAGAAAGTATACGAATATCTAGTGAGTGTTTATGGAGCTAAGACCTTATCCGGTTCAATGGCCAATGTAAACTGGAATATTGCGGAAGCGGAGTTGGTACATAAGACTACTGGAAAATATCCAGCCATTACATTCTTTGACTATATTCATTTATATGCTTCTGCGCCTAATAGTTGGATTGATTATGGTAATACAACAATTGTTGAGGACTGGCATAATCAAGGAGGACTAGTAGGTGCCGGTTGGCATTGGATGGTTCCGGCTTATGATGGTGCTGCTGCGGATGATGTGACTTATGAACCGGAAAAAACGACTTTCCGTCCTAAGAATGCAATTTTGAAAGGAACGTGGGAGAATAGAATAATTAAGGCGGATTTAGAAAAAATAGCAGGTTATCTTAAATTGCTCCAAGAGAAAAATATACCAGTTATTTGGCGTCCTTTACATGAAGCTGCAGGAAATATTTATGAGCCTTGGCATGGTACAGCATGGTTCTGGTGGGGATATGATGGTGCCGAAGTCTATAAGAAACTATGGATTTATATGTTCGACTTCTTTAAAGAGAAAGGAATTAATAATCTGATATGGGTTTGGACTAGTCAATTGAAGGATGCAGATTTCTATCCCGGAGATGCTTACGTAGACATTATAGGTCGTGATATTTATAATCAGAAGTCAGGTTTTGATAATGCTGTACAATATAAATCAATAGCTGAAGTTTATTCAAAGAAGTTGGTTGTACTAAGTGAATGTGGTAATGTGGCTACTATTTCTAGTCAATGGGAGTCAGGATCACGTTGGGCTTTCTTTATGCCATGGTATCAATATAATGCGACTACACTGATTGGCCATGAACATGCAGATGATAAGTGGTGGATTGATGCGATGAAACAGGATTTCGTTGTCACTCGGGATCAATTACCTTCTCTGAAATAAACGTTTAATAAAATCTTTCTTTATTGATTAAAGGGGTGCTTTTTACTAATAAGCACCCCTTTTTTGTGCTTATTTATATATTACTATATTTTTCTTACAAGTTTTAATCCGAGTATCATTATATGATAAAATAGTATCTTTTCTTTTCAGACTGAAGGCTTACATTTGCAAAGATAACAATTTTTAGGTTTTGTATTGACGTCGAAATATTGGTAATACCTACTAAATGTTTAACCATTTATAAAAATGAGAAATGCCTATGGGAAAGGTTATTGATTTTATGTTGTGCTAATCATCTTTTTAATAAGGTCTATTTATTTCCAAAGGATAGTTTAACCTTACGCAAAAAACGGATATTGCTACTTGGCAATATTCATCCATTAATCTAAGAAAAATACAAGTATGAATTTGAATTTCAGAAAAACAGCGCTGCTTATGGGCGTATGTTCAGCTTTCAGCTTGGGCTATACCCCACAACTTTTCGCAGCATCGGTCGATGCAATTGAGGCTGTGCAGCAAACAAAAAAAATCACAGGTACTGTAACAGATGCAATGGGACCAGTTATTGGTGCTAATGTATTGGAGAAAGGTACGACGAATGGTGTCATTACCGACATTAACGGTAATTTTACTTTGAACGTACAGCCGGGTGCTACAATTGTAGTTTCCTTTATTGGTTATACACCACAGGAGATTAAGGTCGGTTCTCAATCTATTATCAATATCCAACTGAAGGAAGACACTGAAATGTTGGATGAAGTAATAGTTGTAGGTTATGGTGTTCAGAAGAAGAAATTGGTAACAGGTGCGACGGTGCAGGTTAAAGGCGAGGACATCGCAAAACTAAATACTACAAGTGCTTTAGGTGCGTTACAAAGTCAGACTCCAGGTGTTAGCATAACTTCGAATAACGGTCAGCCAGGTGAAGGTTTTAAGGTAAATATCCGTGGTTTAGGAACAATTGGTGATTCCGCTCCTCTTTATGTTATAGACGGTGTTGCAGGCGGTGATATTAATTCTTTGAATCCGGCCGATATTGAGAGTGTGGACGTATTGAAAGATGCTGCTTCGGCCGCTATTTATGGATCTCGTGCTGCTAATGGTGTAATCTTGGTTACTACTAAGCAGGGAAGGATGGGTAAACTTGAAATCTCCTATGACGGTTATGTGGGTTGGCAGAATGTTTATAAAATGCCGGATTTGCTGACAGCAAAAGAGTATATGGCTATGCAAGATGAAGTCGTGTTCAACGAGGGACAGGCTATGAATAATTGGGAATCTCTTCTCGGTGCAAGAGTATATGGTATGGTACAGGATGGCTGGAAAGGAACTGATTGGTTTGATGCTATCCGTGAAAAGGACGCCGTTACTCAGAACCATGCTATCAACTTAATAGGTGGTAATGAAATGTCTAAGTTTTCAATGGGATTTTCATATACTAATCAAGATGGTATTCTTGGTAAACCATTTGCTTCAAGTTATGATCGCTATACTGCACGTATCAATTCAGACCATGTATTGTTGAAAGGCAAAGATTTTGATATTATTAAAATAGGTGAGAATCTGAACTTTTCTTACAGTACCAAGAATGGTGTAGGGCAAGGTAATCAATATTGGAATGACGTTTATTTGGCTTTGAGTGCATGTCCGTTGCTGCCAATGTATGATGCAGAAGGTAACCTTTACGATCAAGCTGATAAAACAGCTGACGGCTGGAATTTGCAAGGTTCTATTGGTAATCCGATTATTGACTTAATATCTAACCGTGGTCAGAATTTGAATCGTAATTACAATTTGAATGCTACTGCATACTTAGAAATCCAGCCTATCAAGGGACTGAAGTATCGTGGACAATTCAGCTATCGTATGAGTTCTAGCAGCTATCGTGCATTTACTACTCCATATAATGCAAGTACCACAGCGGCTAATAGTTCTTATTCTGTTACTCAGAATGCGAGTTTGGGACATAACATCTCAATGGAAAATGTGATTTCTTATGTATTGCCTAAATTGGGTGGACATGCTATTGATGCACTAATCGGTCAGTCTTTCGAGAAGACTGCTGTAGGTGAAACTTTGGAAGTGAAGAATTCCGTTAATGAGGGTTCGCAATTACCTACGTTGAACGGTCAGTTCGATCATGCCTGGATCACTAATACTGCCAATGTAAACTCTTCTTCTTTTAAAGGTGCACCTTGGGGAGACTGGGCAATGGCTTCATTTTTTGGTCGTGTAAACTGGAACTATAACGAGAAATATATGGCAACGGCCATTATTCGTGCTGATGGTTCTTCTAATTTTGCTCGTGGTAATCGTTGGGGATATTTCCCGTCAGTTTCTGCTGGTTGGGTTGTAAGTAATGAGAACTGGATGGAATCTACTAAAAGCTGGATGGACTTTTTGAAAATCCGTGCCAGTTGGGGACAGAATGGTAACCAGTCTATCAGTAATTTCCAGTATGTTTCTTCTGTAGCATTCGATAAATATAATGTTTATAACTTTGGTTCAACTTCATTAGGAACAACTGATTCCAAAGCCACAGGTGGCTATGCTAAGAATTTGCCTAACCCGGATGTTAGCTGGGAAACTTCCGAACAGTTGAATATCGGTTTAGATGCACGTTTCCTTAACAGCCGTTTGGGCTTTGCATTCGACTGGTACAAAAAGACTACAAAGGACTGGCTGATCCAAGCACCTATTGTAGCAACTGCCGGTACTGGTGCTCCTGTTATCAATGGTGGTGACGTTGAAAACCAAGGTTTTGAAATAGCTTTGAACTGGAATGATAATATTGGTAAGGATTTCCGTTATGGTGTAAATGTAAACTTCTCACATAATAAGAACGAAGTTACTCGTATTGCTAATGCTGAAGGTATTATTCATGGTTCAGCCAATGTGTTGTCACAAGGTACTAACGAAATGTATCGTGCACAAGTAGGTTATCCTATCGGTTACTTCTATGGTTACCAAACTTCCGGTGTATTTCAGAATCAAGCTGAAATTGATGCTTGGAAGGCTAAAGGTGACGGAACGATGCAAGCTAATCCTCAACCGGGTGACTTGATGTTTACTGATCGCAATCATGACGGTGTTATTAATGAAAAAGATAAAACGATGATTGGTGACCCGAATCCTGACTTCCGCCTTGGCTTTGGTCTCAATTTGGCATACAAGGGATTTGACTTCTCTGTGACTGCTAATGGAGCGTTTGGTCAGCAAATAGCAAAGTCTTATCGTCGTTTCGCCGATTCAAGATACAATAACTATACTACAGACGTATTTGCACGTTGGCACGGTGAGGGAACCTCCAATCGCTATCCTCGTTTGACCGACGGTTCGAACTCTAATTTTAAAGAAATATCTGACATCTACATTGAAGATGCTGATTACTTGAGAATTCAAAATATTACTTTGGGTTATGATTTCAAGAAGTTATTCCCAAAGATGCCTCTACAACAAGTTCGTCTTTATGTGCAAGTTCAGAATTTATACACTTTCACTGGTTACAGTGGTTTGGATCCGGAAGTTGGTTATGGATATGAAACGAATGGTACGGCAAACTCTTGGGTATCAGGTATTGACTTGGGCTCTTATCCTCAGCCGAGAACGGTATTGTTTGGTGCTAACATTAAATTCTAATATTATAGCAATATGAAAAAATATATATACATAGCGGCTATCGCACTTTCAGCCGTCGCTCTGACTGGTTGTGAAGATCTTTTGGATACCGAGAATTTTACAGAATCAAATACAGGAAACTTCCCTGCTTCACCAGCGGACGCAGAGAAACAACTTACAGCAGTGTATGCTACTCTGAATCAGGGCATGGCTACTCCTACGGCCAACTATTTCTATGTGTCAGAAGTGGCATGTGACGACCGGTTTGGTGGTGGTGGTGAAAATGACTTTGAATCATTGGCCGACGGTCACTTGATGAAAGCTACGGACGTTCAGTTTGACTCATTTTGGAAAGTTCGTTATAGTGGAATTTTCCGTGCAAACTGTGCTATCGAAGGTCTGATAGCACAGGAAGCTGCCTTCTCTGATAAAGAGGCTCACGGTCAATTTTTGGGAGAAGCTTATTATCTACGTGCTTATTTCTATAATGAATTGGTTGAAATGTTTGGAGCAGTGCCTTTGATTACTTCTACTGCACAAGAGACAAACATTGCTAGAACTCCGGTAGATGAAGTTTACGCACAAATCGCTTCCGACTTGAAAAATGCTATAGAGTTGATGTCCGGTAAAAAGTACAATGAATATGTTGAAGCCGGACATGCAACAAAATGGGCAGCAGAAGCTTTAATGGCACGTGTCTATTTATTCTACACAGGTTTCTATAAAAAAGATTCTCTTCCTTTGGCTACAGCGGAAGGTGCGGGAAGTATTTCCAAAGCAGAAGTAATAACGTGGATTGATGACTGTGTGAGCAATTCGGGACATAACCTGTTAGGTGATTACCGTAACTTGTGGCCTTATACCAATGAATTTACAGTCGATGACTATAGCTATACCAAAGATGCAAAGGATAAGGATGGCAAGGCATTGAAGTGGGCTGAGAATGGTAATGAAGAGACTGTATTTGCCTTGAAGTTCTGTAACTATGCTGGTTGGGAATCGGATGGTCAAATGGGTTTTGCTAATCAATTTATCCTATACTTTGGTCTTCGCGCTGATAATGGTGGTGAAAGCACATTCCCCTTCGGTCAAGGTTGGGGTCAAGGTCCTGTGGCCTCTACTATCTGGGATGAATGGAAAACTACTGAACCGAACGATATCCGTATGAGTGCTTCTATCTTGAATGTAAACGATGAGTTGCCTAACTACGTGTTTGGTGGAGATAAGCAAATGGAAGAATGTGGCTTATGGAATAAGAAGATGCTTCCGATTCTGGCTAAAGAACCTATGGAGTCCGGTAAAGTTGCTGCATGGAATAAATCTTTGTTCTGGGTGGCTTATGATACTTTTGATAAAGCTAATAATGGTGATGAGATGCAAGGAGCACATTTCCAAGATTTGATTACGATGCGTTTTGCGGATGTTTTACTAATGCAATCCGAATTGAAAGAAGATGTTGCAGGTATTAATAGAGTACGTGCGCGTGCAGGATTGAACCCTATCCCCGGCTACAGTCTTGAATTGTTGCAACGTGAACGTCGCCATGAGCTTTGTTTTGAAGGTCGTCGTTGGGCTGATATTCGTCGTTGGGGCATTGCAGAAGAAATGCTGAATAAGAAGAATGGCGTAACAATCTGGAATAAGGGAGTAGAAACCAAGATGACAAACGGCAAATATAAAGAACGTTATCAGGCTACTAACGGTTTCTTCCCTATACCGAAAGCTCAGGTTGACTTGTCAGCTGGACTGCTGGAACAGAACCCTGGTTGGGATGATGCCAGTGCAAACTTTAGTGGTTGGAATTTCTAATATTTAAAATTGAAGAACAATGAAAAAGATAATGATATTCTCGTTGTTGGTAGCTTCTTTGTCATTTGCAGCTTGCGATCCTATCGAAGACAGAGAAGAAATGACCGGCAGCATTACGGCAGACCAAATTCAGGCTACTGTAACCGTGGAACAGGTAGACGGTCAGAATGTAAATAAGGTTTCTTTTGAATGTAAAAGTCCTATTAGTTGCCAATGGACTAATGGGGTTGATACGAAAGCAGGAGCAAGTGGTGAAATGTTTTTGTTTTTATCAGGAGAAAATACGGTCACTTTGAAGGGACTATGTGCAGACGGTTCTATTGTGGAAAAGGAATTTCTTATAAATGTGGATAAAATACATTATCCGATAAATCCGACGTATGGTCTATTGTTTGGTTCCGGTGAAAAGGTTTGGAAATGGGCCGAAACAGATTGTCTTGGAAATGGTGGATGGCGTGCAGACCAGCAAGGACCAGAATGGTGGAAATTATCTCCAGCAGATGTTGAAGGACAAATGGCAACAGAAGGAGGCAATGCAACTATGAAATTCTCTTTAATGGGGAAAAAGATAGAGTTTAGCAATGGTAAGTCTGGAATAATTAATTTTACTACGGGGGATGCTTGCTTTAACAGTTGGTATGGCACATTTACTTCTACTTGCGGAGTTTTGTGTGGTAAAGTTTTTAATGATTGTTATCTACCTGCTGGGACTATGATTACAAAATATCAACTCGTCTCACTAACTGAAGATCGATTAGTATTAGGTTGGTGTGAAGATAAGACGAATGCTGAGTGGTCTGGAAATGGTTGGTGGTGGGTTTTTGAAGCTCAATAAATTTATGCATGAGGTGTAAAGCGTTTGGCTTTACACCTTATATGCAAATTTAAAATTTGGAATTATGAAACAAATTTATCTATTTTCAATTTCTTTGCTTATATTCTTGCTTGTGAATGCAATATCGGCAAAAGCGGATGTCTTAGGTCCCTATATAATGGATGACAATGCTCCTGATATTCGTGTGGGATATGGGCGTATTGTGTGTGTTATGCAGGCAACAACACCTATAACGGGAAGTATTACCATTCGTGATGAGAAAGGAATCCAATATGTGTTAAGAGCACATGAGCCAGGAAGTGCTCCTTATTGTTATTTTGTTGCTTATGGAACCTATAGCGTTGTTGGGATGGAATGCAGTACCATAACTTCTAATTGGGGACCATTACAAATAGGTTCTATTTTTACTGTTGCTGGTAGTACTGGGTATGTCGGCTTAACTAATACTGATCAAACTCCAAGTATTATTCAAGCAACGGGTACTGATGATAATACTCCTCCTACAAAAAATGGTTATGCTACGATGAAAGTTTATGGAATTGGAGCTAATGGTAGTGGTACTTTAGTTGATTCAGATGGAAAGGAGTACTCTATATACAATTATACAGCTCATACAGGTGGTGCACACTATTTTTATATTAAATCTGCTACATATACTGTTAAGACTATAGGAACTAATGGAAGTTATGTTTACATAGATATTGATGGAATAAAGAAATACCTTTCAGGAGGTGTGTCTTTTTCTGTTCCAAGTACAGGCAGTAATGTTTCGATAGTATTCAGTACAACTCCTTTTTAATTAGGAAAATCATTTTAGATTAAGAAAAACTAAGATATTCAACTCAAAACAGTTGTCGTTACCCTCGTCCTGTGTGTCGTTCGTAACATTTGGTAATAGTAAAGGCATTAACCGAATTGTACAATTGTTTAATGGTTAAATCAGGAAAAGGTGGATCGTGAGATTCGCCTTTTTTACGATTACATATCTGAGTCTTGTGCTCTTCCTTTGCTAACAAGCAGCTTTTATATTTTTATTCTGAAGCAGTAGTACAGATAATAGCGGATGCCTTTTCCCTTGGGGGCTATGAGACATCCCATATCATCAACTATCTTTGCGTTCAGTATTGTAACTTTGTTTATGAGAGACGTTTTTTTTTAAACCTAACAACGAAGGTGTTTATTTGTTTTCTCAAGGATACATCTTTATTACTGTTCTTTCTGATAGTTATAACTCTAAAACCTTAAAATTCCGCACAATCCGTGCCTGAAAGATTCATTCAACCCCGTCGGAAATGAGCTAAAGACGCATATCTTATTTTTCGACGCAGATGACGCAGATTTAATGGCTGCGCTATAACATGAAAGAGAAAAAATCTGCGTCATCTGCGTCGAAAAATTAATTCATAACTGATAAGAAATGAGCTAAATACCCCCCCCTCCCCCTTTAGGGGGAGGGGAATAGTTTCAGACCTAATATACTTATCTTTAGAATAATGCAACTTGTAGTATCCCCCTTCCCCTTTAGGGGACCGAGGGGTACAACCGTCAAGACATGCGCTAAACAACAAATAGTAACAGTCTCCATTTGTCAGGAAATATTTTTTGCCGAAACCAAGAATTGTCATTTGTAATATGTTGTATATCAGGGATTTTTATTGAGGTAGTCTCACGTAACGACAGAGGTAGCCTCACATAACGACAGAGGCAGCCTCTCATAACGACAGAGAGTACCAAAGATAACGACTGAGGTTACCTCTGTTTTATGTAAAGATAAATAAAGCAAAAAGTATCCCCGTTTAGCCCATAACGGGAAAAACATGAGCTAAACAGAATATCATTTTTTTCAAAACCCGTCAGAAATGAATCCCCCAGTTCCCCTAAAAGAGGAAAGAACTACTTCAGAAAGATTCATTCAATTTGTAGTAACAGTATATAGGCCAAGTATGTGGATGCGAACAATAACCTTGCAAACCGTATCGGTAGTTTGAAATGGAGATCCAAAAAGAATAAAGTCCCTCACGATACGTGGTAGAGTTTATCTCGTCGGGAGCTGTCCATTGCCCTATCCAATATTGAGGATAATGCTTAGCAAAGTTATTAAAGGAGAACTTATGAAGCAATTTTCTTGCCTCTGCCTTATCAAAAGTAGCAACTCCCAATAAGAAGGGATATTCCAACGAATACCAGATACCGCAATCTTCGCCACCCTTAGGATCCCAAAGCGGTCGTTCACGATTACGTATCCCTATTTTTTCACTGTCTGATATACGTTGCTTCACATAAGAATAAATGGCCTGTTTGCGTTCTGTCGATAAAGTCGGAATTTGCAGCAGATAAGCTTGTGGTTCTATGCACACATTATCCGTACCAAAGCGAAGCTCAGGAGTAAGATAGGCTCGTGCTGAAAAAGAACGAGAACCTAAATCTTGCATATAAGCAGTTTCCAGTTGAATGCGATATTCCTCCACAGCTTTGGCAAATACCAGCACATCTTCTCTTACTGATTTATAAAGGCAGTCTGTTAATTTGGGAAATACAGCTAAAGCCATTGCAGTATTAAGATGCGACTCCGCCGACCATTCATATTTATTAGGCGAATAACGATGCAGGAAACTATCCGCCCAATCTGAATTGAGCAGACGCACCAGTCCGGTAGGTCCCGTACGTACTTCATCTCTAAGATAAATAAAGTGTTTTTGCAATAAAGAAAGCACTTTCTCCTTCACCCCGCATTCGGCAGGATAGAGTTGTACTTCTTCATCCAGGAAAGCATAATCTCCTGTTATGCGAAGGTACTCAGATACGGCATTGAACATATAAAGTTGTTCATCGCTCTCCTTATAAATAGAGGCTGGGGTATAACCGAAGCCAGAGTTTCCTCTTTTAATCTCTCCATCACTCTCAGAATGTTTCATCACATAGCGAATACACGATTTTGCCAGTTGAGGATTGTAATAACATGCTCCCAAAGAAGCCTGCAAATGATCACGATTGGCTATATTATCTCCAAAATGATATGAATAGACCGACCCTTGTGGAATGAATGTTTCACCATAATATTCACTATATTTAGCAGAAGCTTCTATCGCATGAGCATTCCATAACATCTCACGTCGAAGTACTTCATCTCTTTCATGTGAAAGGTCGGGTAAATGCTTTTTCCATAAGGAAGCAAAAGCGCCTATATAAGCAGCTTTATCAGCTCCCTGCAAAAAACATTCTACTTGATGAGATACGGAGTTATGTTTTCCCTCATCAAACAAACCTATTACTATTTGTAAAGTACGACTCTCACCGGGAGCCAACGATAAGCGGAATACTGATTTCAATCCGTTGTCTTCATATTTAGTTACAAATGTATCAATGTCCTTTTCACCATTAGCATGCATAAACACGGATGGAGGATTTATGTCATACATATAGCGCTGATATTTGGAAGGTAATATCAAAAAACGGTTAGCACAAGCCTCTATGTGCGCCACAGCACTCCGTCCATCTGGTCCGGTAGAAATTTGTACCGGATAGTGCATAGCACGCTGCTGAGGTGAATCAAGCTGCATATTCATACTCACATAGTTCACAGGCATACTCTCGGCATACTCTGCCTCCAACGGCTTCTTTCCTTTATTGTTCAAAGTTACTGAAATAAGAAAAGAAGGAGTACCCTCATTAATCTTCTCCGATGGTTTAACGGAGATTATACGGGTACACGACACTCCATCACCCAAGTCATATTCGTAGCGAGCACCTCCCACGCCAAAAAAGCGTTTTGTTCGTTGCGGATCGGATGCAATAGAACTGACACCTACCAGATCTATTTGTTTACTTATCCCTTCTCGCATTAGCGAGACATAGGCTTCATTACTTCCATAGTTAGGCTGTTTCTCACTAAAGTTTATACGTGCCCATACTCTCTGTGCTGTAATAAACTGAAAAATTCCGCTGACATGAGTAAACAGCCCCAAGCGATAATTACCTAATAAGAAATAAGGGTCTTCGGGCAAGCGAGAATCATTACCTTCATTGTCGAGAGCTTGGAAAGGTAAACCTCCCTGATATTGATAGATGGGAAGTCCTTGAGATGTACTTCCCCATTCTCCTATCCGTTGCCCATAGGCTCGAAATAAAAAAGTAAAAGAGAGAAAAATCAATAAAATACTAAAATGTTTCATCCATGTATGTATTTAATTAGAATAAATCGAAGATGCTCAAAAAGATACTCATCATATAGTCTTACGCACGATAAAAACATATCACCATTTTAGCACCAGCACCCCTTCAGGAGTCATCGTAAGTACTCCTCCCTCAGCAGAGCAACCAGCCGAAGCATAGATAGGTAAACAACGGGCAGATAGTAAACACTGTGGACCAGACAATACTATCTTGCGTATTTCAGTAGACTTATTAATACAAACCAGCAGCGTCGCATTTCCCGATTTCAACGTACGTAATAATACATCAGACTGATAACTGCTGAAAGCAATGGCATCGGCTGACTTGGGAAGCAATTCATACAGATAATCGGACAATGGTTTATAATTATCTGACACCCATGCCCCTAAAGCAATATTTGACGGACACCACACTACTTTTCCCCTACCAAAGGAATGCGTATGTACCGGCAACGTTTCACCGCATATCTTACCTTGCCACAAATGAGTAGGTAATACATATTCTCCTATAGTAATAGTAAAGAGATTGTCTTGAAGGATGAATTCGGAAATATTACAACCAAAGAGCTTCTCAAAAGTAAAACCTGTATTCATAGTATTATGCAGTTCCTCATCAAAGAAGGCGGTAAGCCCCTCAACGAAGAGTGTGCCACCCTGAGCTACAAAATGTTCTAACCGTTGTTTGTAAAAAGTAGGAATAGCAATCTGATTGGAAAGGATAATGGAGCGTCCCGTATGGTCAGCCTGTGAAAAGTCGTACTCATCAATAGCTTTCAAGCCCACATTCAATCCACGTTCCGTAAGCGCCTTGAAGCAAGCTATGGGTGACTTAATGACCGCACCGTGCATTCTTCCCTGATATTTATCTTGCTTGCGTCCCATCAGATTTTCAGCCCATAAGGATTCTTTAAGATAAACCACATCAATACCGGAAGGTATGATACGGGGTGAACGAAAAAGGGCAGAATGCCGATTGACAACTTCAGATACTTGTTTAGCTGCCTGTAGACGTTCTGACGGCTTTCCCTGAAAATCTATCATAGCCCACTCTCCTGCCTCAATGCCAGAGCTACGTGCATTAAGCATCCAAAAGATACTTCCTTTACCTTCGCACCCCAACACCGTCCACAGCCACTGAGTAATTTCATCAGCTGTAGGACATAGCGCCTGTACTCCACTATAGGTATTATTTCCCCCTTGGATTTCAGTCATGAACCAAGGTAGTGTTCCAGCTCCCGAACGCAACAATTCAGACAAAGCCAACATAGCCAACGAATATTGCCTGCGTGAGAAATAACCAAAATGCCAAGAAGGATGAGCCGAACCTCCCAAACTGCTCAAGAAATCACGCCATACCGGGAAGTTATATTCTCCATAATTAACAAATACTCCTGCCGGATTGACATGTACATCGTGAGTATCATCATATTTTTTTATTTCCAACGCAATGTATTTCAAGAAATCAGTAGTAAAATCTTGAATAAACTGCTGGTTACGAACAGTCATCAGCACCGGAAAGCCATTTTCCTTATAATCACATTCAGGATGCAATTTATTCCACTGTGTTCGTGCTTTTTCTGCAAACTCCGTACGAGGATAGTTACCGTCTGTGCCCGGTTCATTAATAATGACCCATCCTGCCAAAGCCGGGAATTCCTTGTAGTGTGTCACCAATGCTTTAATAAATGAGACAAAAGAGGCTTTCTGCTCATCATTAGCCGGGAATTTCCATCCACCAATATCCGTTTTCTCTGTAGCAGGAAAAAGAGTTGCATAGACCTTTACCCCATGTCGGGCAGCAGATTGAAAAGCCATATCGAATAATGAAAAATCCCAGCTACCATCAGACTGCTTCATATAGGATTCAAACATTCGGATACGGCACATCGTCATATCATTCTCCGCCATAGTCCTAAACCAACCATCAATTTGTGTAGATGTCTGTCCCGGCTCAATAAATACTTGTGCCCCCACAAACGGTACCGCATCTTTGGCTAGTCGTTGGGCAAACACATCCGTACATTGTACCAAACACAGCAACATCAGATACATAACCTGCCATCTAACATTCATCATATTCCAATTATTTAAAATCTTTCCCCCACTCAGTAGGTACATCACTCAATTCCATTTCTATCGTTCCACCACCAGCGATCTCACTATGCTCTATGATAGCCTTGTTCCAAGGTTTACCATTTACTTTACACGATTTTATATAAATGTTCTTTTCCGAAGCATTGGCAGTAATTACCAAATTTTTCCCTCCGGACAAATGCAGTGTAGTCTTGCTGTAAAGCGGTGCATTAAGGTAATAATATTCCTGACCGGCATTAGGGAAAAGCCCTACAGAACAAAATACATACCAAGAAGCCATGGAACCTGTATCATCGTTGCCCGGATAACCAGTAAGATCATAGCCATTCCGCATTACATCATGTACCCAATAGGAAGACAAATCGGGACGACCTGCATGTGTAAAAGCACGCGTGGTGAGGAAACCCGGCTCATTGGTGTAATCTATCAACCCCTTCTGAAATCCATAGTTCAGCCGCTCTACAAATGCATCCGCACCTCCCATCAAGGAAATAAGCGTATCCATATCATGCGGAGTATAATAACTGTAAGTCCATGAAGTGGCTTCATAGAAAGGGAATGTCCATGAACCACCGTAACGTGTAGGCTCGAAGAAAACAAACTCTCCATCGGAACGACGGGCATCGATGAACCCCTTGAAACCGTGACTTTCGAGACTAGGATTCCATAACTGTCTCCACTGGTGGCTACGTTGTGAGTATCTTTCATAATCATCCTTCATTCCTAATTTCAGAGCCATAAGGGCAGCACTATAATCGTTATAGGCAAACTCCAGAGTTTGTGAAGTACTCATAGTCCCTTCGGGCATCCACCCCAGTTCTTTATACTTGACATAATTGTCACCTATTGTTTTCTGATTGTGATGTCCTATCCGTCTACAATCAGCATTATGCTTCACTATACGGTAAGCCTCTTTCCAATCTACACCTTCCACGCCTTTCAAACAAGCATCCACAATGATATGATCCACATCATTACCACCCTGTTCGACCACCCGGTCACGTCCGCCAATAAAACCATCATATACCACACCATTCAACTTATACCGCTCTATTAAGGCCAATAAGTTATTGCGCATCATAGGTTCATCAATCAATGTCAACAAAGGATAAGCACTACGGAATGTATCCCAAAAGGCATAATTGTCGTCCCAAAATGGCTTACCCTTCTCCCAATCGATACAGTCAAGACTACGATCGCTGGCCAAAGTATAAAATCGGAACATGGCTGAGTAAAACATCACATTCTGTTCTCTAGTAGCCCCTTCAATCTCAATACTGCGAAACTTTTCTTCCCATTTCTGCTTAGCCTGTTGTTCCACATCTTCAAAACTCCATTTTGAAATTTCTTGCTCTAGTAAAGCTTCCGCCCTATCATAACCGGTAAACGAAATTGCCAGTTTAAGGAGCACCTTTTCCTTCTTGTCAGTATCAAATTTACAATAGACACCTACATGTTTGCCTTGTGATGAGGTATCGCTTTGGATAACTGTCTGACCTACATGCAATGAATCGCCACACCATACACCCACTTCTGAGGCTTTCTTATCATACTGTCCTACCATATATAAGCTATACGGACCATTCACCCATCCACCCCGATAAGTAATCTTCATACGTATTTTCCCGGTTTCTACGTCAATCTGAGCCGAACTTTCCAACACCTTTCCGTTCATGTAACGTTCAATATCCGTTGGAATAGCTTGAGAAGCATCAAACAAAAGTCCTGCTTCGTCCGACTGCGGAAAGGTAAACCGATACATGGCACTGTAATGAGCTGGAGCAATCTCTACCTGCGTTTGATAGCGATCCAGGAAAGTACTATAGTAATAAGGTCTAGTAATATCCTCACTATGAGGCGAATCATGCCCTGCTGTGTCCGCAACCAATGTTCCCACTTGTGGTGAAACCAAGAAATGGCCGTAAGCTCCCCATCCGGTTCCGCTGACATGAAGTTGACCGAAACCACGAATAGGACTCTCAGGATGATAACCGTCCATTCCTCCATTAGGTGTTTGGGGCGAAGGATAGATACTACCATAAGGTAAGCGAGGACCTATCACACAATTATTGGCACGCGTATCTATTACGCCAATTTGGGTATCGGCATAGTCAACCCGCTCATACACTGCACTTCCGGACTGACAACCATACAATCCCAGCACAACTACACAAACAGCGAAAAAGAAAATTCTCATAGTTCAAACAATTTATTTCTATTATTTCAAATTTATACTCTCCATACAGTGAGGCACTCCGTCCAAAGGCTGTCCTCCTCCCACTGACACAAGGAGTTCACCTTTCATAGGAACACGATATCCGTTCTCATCGACCAATGTCAGATCATCCGAAGCAAGCTCAAAGCAAATTCTGCGGCTCTCATTGGGTGCAAGACCAATACGTTTAAAACCTTTCAGAGAGCGGATAGGCGTTCTGAACTTATCATTTCTATTTGATACATAAAGTTGCACCACTTCATCCCCCTCCCTATCACCGATATTCTTCACTTCCACCTCCACCTCATAGCCGTCACCTTTCTTACTTACATGCATCTTATCATAAGCAAATGATGTGTAGCTCAGTCCGTAACCAAACGGATAACGTACACTGCCTTTGAAATAGCGATAAGTACGATTGTCCATACTGTAATCTTCAAAGTCGGGCAAATCTGTTTCACTCTTATAGAAAGTCACCGGTAAACGTCCAGCGGGATTATAATCGCCAAACAGCACATCAGCAATAGCCAATCCTCCCGCCTGCCCCGGATACCATGTATTTACAATAGCGGGTAAGTTCTCCGCCTCCCATTCGACTGCAATCGCACTACCGGTTAGCATAATAAATACTACCGGCTTTCCGGTAGCCTTCAGTTCTTTGAGCAAGGTCGTCTGTACAGCAGGCAAAGCTATAGTTACACGGTCTCCTCCCTTGAAACCTTCAGCATGTACGGTCATCGCCTCTCCTTCAAGCGAAGCTGAAATACCTCCAACAAATAAAATAACATCGGCATCTTGCACAGTTTGTGCTGTTTCGTGAGCATTGGCATGCCACATTCGTCCCATATCGAAGTGTAATTCACATACATCGGCATACTGCCAATATTCTATAACCAACCTATGCGTTCTACCTTTCTGCACCTTAAAAGTATAGTAAAAGTCACCTTTTTGGGAATCTACACAAAGTTCACCATCAACATATAATCGATAACCATCATCACCCGAAAGAGAGAAACTCATTTCACCGTCCTGCCGGGGAATATAATCCGCCGAATAGCGTACCGACATCTGATTGGCTACAATGCCATCAGCAATGTATTCACCGTCACCATGTTGAAAATTAACACATTGTTCCATTTTTGTAAGTTGCGGCTTTCCCTTTAACAAGGGATTGGTAAAATATTCAGCACGTAGTCCTCGTTTTCCTTCATAAGAGAAACAGTCGGCATCCCAAGCCGAGCGGAACACTCGATTGTCTACATAGCCACATCCCGGTTCATAAACAATCTCTACGTTATTACCCAACTTCTTCTTGAGTCCTTCCATCACCGACCATGTATCAGTAGGAAGTCCGAAATAGTTACCCAGCATCACTGTTTCGGAAAGAGCATTGGGACCTATCACAGCTACTTTCCTAATACGCTTCTTGTCCAATGGCAACAAGCTGCCCTCATTCTTCAGTAACACGACTGATTCTTGTGCCATTTTCAAAGCATGAGCCCGGTGAGCATCACATTCTAATACATCGGTAGTGATATTACTATATGATACCATCTCTAAGGGATCGAACATACCCAGGTGCAAGCGTATCTCAAACAAACGTTGCAACGAAGTATCTATCTGTTCTTCTTTAATCAAGCCTTCTGCTACTGCCAAATTCAGCGCATGGTAGGCTCCGTTGCTGGAACATTCACAATCCGTGCCATGCAACACAGCATCAGCAGCAGCACTTTGTTTGTTGGGATGGGTTTTGTGACGCAGATGAAAGTGATTGATTCCACCACAGTCTGAAGTAACATAGCCTGTAAAAGCCCACTTATTGCGCAAAATGTCCATCATCAGCAGATCATTACCACAACATGGTTGTCCAGATAGAGCATTATAGGCGCACATTACCCCACTGACGCCAGCATCCACCACTAGTTTTTGAAAAGCAGGTAAATAAGTATCCCATAAATCTTGATTGGAAACTTCAGCATTGAAAAAACTTCTATTCCATTCTGGACCACTGTGCACAGCATAATGCTTGGCACAAGCTGATGCTTTAAGATAACGAGGATTGTCACCCTGCAAACCGTGTACAAAAGCTGCTCCTAGTTGGGAGGTTAAATAAGGATCTTCACCGTAAGTTTCCTGCCCCCTTCCCCAACGAGGATCCCGAAAGATATTTACATTAGGACTCCAAAAGGTAAGCCCCAAATAAATTCCAGTCTTTCCTTTAGAAGAAGCATCGTTGTAGATGGCACGTCCCTCGTCCGAGGCGTACTGAGCCATTCGAAGTAAAGCATCTGCATTCCACGTGGCTGCCATACCGATGGCTTGTGGAAAGGAAGTGACACGATAAGGTGAACGAGCTATACCGTGCAAACATTCATTCCACCAGTTATAAGCAGGTATACCCAGCCGTTCAATAGCCGGTGCATAATTCATCATTTGGCCTATCTTCTCGTCTAACGTTAGTAGAGAAACAATATTGACCGCACGTTCTTGCACACTTTTCGAGGGATCCTGAAACAGATATTGATATTGTGCCATCGAATTGTAGACGGCTCCCAATATCAGTAGTAATACAAATATAATCCTTTTCATAATTAAACAAATAGAATAAAAACTTATAAAATGGTGTAAGAATATCGTTTCACCGTACTTTCTTTAATACACATAGTCTGTACCTACGACAATAATTATGCTTTCATTCAACACATATCTCTACTTTATCATTACCGGAATAATATATCCAAACTATCAGTTTGTCTCCTTCCAGCATTGAAACATGTCCAAGAAAATAGTCTTTACCTTCTTTTAAACATCTACCATTCAACTTTATAGATGCATCAGAACGATTCCATTGCTTCACTTCAAAAGCAATGTTACATATCGGAGAATTGGGAGTTGCGCAAACGTTGAATACCAAAGGTTTACAGCATGCGCTTATCCGCTCTATACTGTAAGCCCGTAGATAAACATCGTATCCCAAATATTGATAGTCATCCGTCTGCAACTCTAGTTCCGCTGCATAATTCCACGACTTAGCCAATGGAAGTAATGACTTTATAGAGGCTGCCGTCATTCCAAGCATTTGCCTGGCAACGACGGTATTATCCGATCCATATTCCACAATCTGCGACTTGCCAACTGTTTCCGTCAAAGAAGAATGTGAAGGTCTATCTGGTGCAGGAGCATTTCTTCCGTCACTTTTTATCTGTGAAACCGGCCAATGGTTCCAACACGGAAAAGTAGAATAGTTTTCAACCCAACCGAACAAAAAGGGTTTCGCTGTACGCTTAGGATGAAATATCGAGAAAGGCTTAAACTCTGATTTTAAATTCACACACTGTATAGGTTCAAACATAGTCTTATCGAACTTTTCAGGCGGTCCCTGTTCCCAATTATAAGTAACCACATTCCCTTCCATATCACAAAAAGAAATCGCATCCATTTCAATATTATCTTGAGGACGAGTACCCGGATGGTTAAAGAATATCGTTTCCTGAAATTGGAAACCATTCGGACTTGCAATATATTCAGGAGAATATAGAATTTGTTTACGTACCGCTACACCATCAGGGTATATAGTCCAATACTCATCAACCCAGTTTCCCCATCCAGTTTCATCTTCCGCATAGATCTGATGATTGATATTTGTCAAGGCATAGCGCCAATGAACAATACAACGAGCCGATGTAGACTCCAAAATACGTACATGCGAATACCGACACTGCTTATCTCCCATTGCTTCATAACATTCACCGGTTGAAAAGTTTTCCACACTTTGATCTGTCATCCAAATGTTATTTTCAGTCACTACAGCAGGGATATATCCTGTACCACGCCAGAAAATATACTTGATGGAGTTATCAGGAAAACGAACTACAACATCAGGATAGTCACCTACACGCCATGTTTTTTCCCAACCGTCAGTATACCTCAATCTTGTATAGAATGCCCCAAAGGTTCCTGCGGATATGTCCGAACCGGGGAATTTTGGAAAATCCATCGTTCCAACTGCCTTCATTTTACGGTTCGAAGAATCATGTATTTCGCTTATTGACAAAGCCTTGCCTATTATTTTTAATTCTTCTATCAGCCCGTTGTACCGCATCCATGTCTTTTCCATTGTACTAGTTTTACGTTCAGTGTAAGCTGGAGACATTTTTTCTTGGGTTCTTCCTATAAGGATATCGCCCTCCAAATACGAATCTAAAATGCCATGAACAGGAAGCCTTGCCGTAGTCTTACCATTTATATATAACTCTATTCCTTCACCGTCAGTATATACCAATGCAATATGTGTCCACTTCAATAAAGGTATAGTTTCCAATGATTCGCAAGAATACCACCTGCCACCTGCTGACAAGGCTCCCACCAACTTTCCAACATGATTGATACCCAAAAGAAAACCACGTTGAAACTTGTATTGGCGATTTACAATAGCAGAAATATTATATGAATATTCTGTGGGAGCAATCCAACCTTCAATGCTAAAACTTTTCTGTATTTGAAATGGATTTTCAACCTCTTTCTCATCGGTATAACCATTAAAATAGACAGGAACTTTATCCGTGCCCCCTACCAGAACGTACTGTTGTGCAAGTATTATACCTTTAACAGATTGTATACCCAGTAAAAGCAGCAATAACAAAAGTTTCATAAGTATTCTATTTTATAGTTATCAGTATTCTACAGAACATCCCTTATTCATCGGCACAAGCTTTCACTTTAAAATATTAACTCAAAGCGAAGTAAAAGTCAAACTTTTTACAAGCCGGCATCAGAAAGAAAACCTCCATCAATCGGTACTGTAATACCAGTTACGAAACTAGCTTTCTCATCATCAATCAACCAATTCATACAACCTAACAGTTCACTAGCCTCGCCGAATTTTTTCATGGGTGTTTGACGTATAATGTTAGCACCCCGTTCCGAGTATCCACCATCAGCAGTAAGCAACAATTTACGGCTACGGTCATTCAAGAAGAAACCAGGCGCGATAGCATTCACACGAATGTGAGCAGGAGCCAAATAAGCAGCCAGCCATTGAGTAAAATTAGAAATACCTGCCTTGCTCAATGCATAAGCCGGGATACGTGACAACGGACGATAAGTATTCATCGAAGCAAAATTAATGATGACACCTCCCCCTTCTTCTATCATGTCGCGGGCAAACTCCTGACATGGAATAACCGTACCCATTATATTTACATTTATCACATCGTGAAAACGATCCATATCAAGATTAAAGAAGCCACGCTCTGTATGCTTTTCGGTCAATTCCGCCGGATCATAATGATTGATAGTAGTTACAGCATCGGGTTGGTTGCCACCTGCCCCGTTAATCAGCACACTACAACGACCATAGACACGTAACACTTCCCGGCGCAATGTTTTGACCTGTTCCAGATTCTTCACATCAGCTGTCAGACATACGCAAATACCTCCTTGGGCTTTTATTAGTTCCTCCGTTACTTTCAATTTATCCATGCTACGTCCAACAAGTACCACTTTATATCCCTGCGTTGCAAGGTCAATCGCCATAGCTGAACAAAGTGTTCCACCAGCACCTGTAACTACTGCTACTCTATTTTTTGTTTCCATAATTATTTCGCTTTTTAGTTTGATTTCTTATTAAAACACCAATTATAAACATTATTATATGAAATATTCTTCACAATTTCCCCCAGCAATACCATATCATTGGGGAGTTCTCCCTTTTCCACTTGTTCGCCAATATACCCACAAAGTATACGGCGGAAATACTCGTGACGTGAAAAAGAAAGAATACTACGTGAGTCAGTAGTCATACCAATAAAGCGACTTAACAAGCCATAACTGGACAAAGCACGAAAATGACCTTCAATTCCTTCTTTATGGTCATTGTACCACCAAGCCGGACCAAATTGCAATTTCCCCGCCACTCCATCACCTGTAAAAGAACCTGTAAGTGTAGCAAAGGCTGCATTATCTGCCGGATTGAGCGTATAAATTATAGTTTTAGGCATACTATCGACGGACTCGGCACTATCCAAAAAGTCACACAAGCTACGAATATCGCATACATTACCTATTGTAGCATATCCGCCAGCCGGACCGCATAAACGGCGCAGACGGCTAGTAGTATAACGTTCAGCACCTATATGTAATTGCATTACCCACCCACGAGCAGCATACTCCTTCGCCAACTTTAACAGAACAAAAGAGCGTAACTTCACTTGATCGGCAGTGCCAATATCACCGTTCTGCAAATAAGCAGAGAAGATATGTGAAGCCTCATTAACATCGGGCAAAAGAAAAGCAAACCCATTGTCAAGGGCATGATCAGCCAATTGACAACCTGCTTCATCGAACATATCCAGATGCAGGTGCAAAGCATACAAATAATCGTCCAATGAATTGATAGAAGTAGTCTGCCCCAATCGATCCACCCACAACTTAAAGCCTGGAGTTCCAAAAGCCAGAATGGAATCGGCACGTAAGGAAGGTAGTACTTTTAAAGCAGCTGCACGTTCAGAAGCCGTACGATGCAGTGACACATTATCCAGTAAGTCGTCAGAGGTACAAACTATTTCAACATTCCACTTGCTAAGAATACCTAAAGTGCTATATTCTTTCTGCTGTAATAAGACATTACAATGCTGATATATGTCCTCAGCCGTATCAAGTGCGAGCAGATCGTCAATATGGAAAATGCGTTTTAGTTCCAAAGCAGACCAATGATAAAGTGGATTTCCTACCACATCAGGACAAGTACGTGCCCATGCTTCGTACTTTGTCTTAGATGAAGTTTTACCTGTTATACAATCTTCCGGAATACCATTAATACGCATAGCACGGTGCTTGTAAGGATCATGCGTCACCCACAGCTCGGCTAAATTACCATAGCATTGGTTTGTTGCCAATGCTATGGGATCTAAATGATTATGGTAATCTATAATGGGAAGATTTTCTGCATACAGATGATACAGTTCACGGGCAGCATCTGTATGCAACAAGAAATCTTCTGTCAAAAATGTAGCTTTCATTGTCTAGAAATAGCCTCCATTATTAATCATTTCTACAGCTGAAAAACCGGGATGCACCCAACCACGCATTTCTCTCTCATTAGCATTGATTTCTTCAGCACGTACCAATACATCGTAAGCAATAGTACGAGGAATGACAACCACTCCGTCGACGTCACCAAAGATAACATCACCCGGCTTGATATAAACCTTACCTATACGTACAGGAATGTTATAGCCCGTAATCTTAGTACGCCCCAGCGAACCATTAGAGCTACGATAGCGATAGAAGACTGGGAAATTCTGCCCCAATACCTTGCGAGTGTCACGCAAACCACCATTTACTACAGCACAACGTGCACCGCGGGCAATAGCCGATGCAGTCATCACTTCACCCCAATGAGCAGCTTCCGTTTCTTCACCCGCATCCCACACCACGCAACTATTACAGGGCATATCGTCAAGCATCTTAGCACGGATCTCCATTTCCCCCCCCACTGTCGGATCAGGATTACTACGGACAGTGAAAGCAATACCACAAGATACCATCTCAAATTTAAGCGGTAGAATGTTTATAGGTAATGCCTGATCCATGAAGGTAGCTTCACGTAACACATCATTTACCGCTCCGGTATACAATTTCTCATAACGGTCACAAAGTTCTGCCTCAGAAATAGGGAACTCTGTTGTCTCTATCTTATCCAATTTCTCGCGAAGCTTATCAAGCTTCATTAAATTCTTATCTGCCATAAATTAAAATATTTATATATATAATTGTTTTGTGTCTGTATCATTTTATTCTTCAAGCAACCCCTTCAAATAACCGGTTGCAAAAATATGCCCTAGCATTTCATAAGCAGGATTATCTCCTCCTTCACCAGCCATAATAGGCGCATGGTCAGTACGTACTACCCCATCAAAGCCCACTTTCCGGTAAGCTTCAATACATGCCTTCATATCAGTCATTCCTTCATCGTGAAAAGTTTCCTCAAAGCAAGAGGCCGTACCACGAATATCACGGAAATGAACAAAGAAAATCTTGCCACGACTACCAAAATATTCAATGATTTGCGGTATGTTTTCCCCCATAGCAGCAAAGGTGCCTTGACAGAGAGTTATCCCATTGTAATCACTAGGAAAAAGTTGCATTGCTTTGTCCATATTTTCTGCACTGCGAAAAATTCGCGCCACACCTTGCAATGAAGGTACAGGAGGATCATCAGGATGAAGAGCTAATTGCACTTTACATTCCTCGGCCACAGGCAATATCCGATCCATGAAATATTTGTAGTTATCCCAAATCTGCTCGTCGCTCAATTCTCCGACCTCAGTAAGCAAAGGTGCTTTCTCTACCAAAGAATTATCAAAGCAAGTAACCAATGCACCTCCACGCCCTTTCTTAGAAAAGCTAGTACGATACCAACCCGACTGTGGCATGAAATTGTAGCAAAGTGTGGGAATATCCAAAGCTGCCATATTACGTAATACATTCTTAAAAACTTCTATCTCCTGATCACGTCCGGGCAAACCAAGTTTGATATGATAATGGGGAGGCGCCGGCTCAATAACCTCCAATTTCAAGCCTGCATCAGCCAGGCTCTGTTTAGCATAAAGCATCGCCTTGAAATCCCACGGTTTCATGTAATATCGTTCGGGAGGTAATGCTGCTACCGCATAATCTACTCCCAGTTGTTTAGCAACTTGCCATTTTTCACTGGGAAGTGTATGTAAATACCATGCAATCTTCATTTTTTTATTTCTTTTTAGTTTTTAGCTTATATACTATAAATATCACTACTGCTGCCAATAGGCAAAGAATGCCAGCCAAGAAACCATAACGTCCACCTGTTGTATCTATCGAAGGAATACTGATAGCACTGAACAATACTCCCGACACCAGCATAGAGAATATGAAAAGATAGAACAGAGCACGAATATATTGCGATGAAATAACGGGTTTATCTTCTTCACGAATAGGTGTTTCCACCAATCTAAAAAATGCCTTTTCTTCATCCGGCATTGTCTTTTTACTTCGTACCAACGAAGGGTAATAATAGACAAGCAAACATAAAGACGTCTCTATCAATGTAGCCATTTCCCAAGACACAGAAGGCAGCATGTTGAGAACAATACCAGTAATTATGCCTATAAAAATAGTATAAATAGCCGAAGTCTTATTGGGATAGCGTGACACAATCCCCAGTACCAAAGGAATTCCTACAGGGATAGCTAAAATACCTGTAAAAAGTTTATTAGCTTCAAAAGCTCCACCGAAATTGCGAATACCGATAGCTCCCAAAATGATAATGATACCCACGCATAAAGTTGAAATACGGGCTACAAAGAGTAACTTTCGGGGAGTTGCTTTGGAATTTATCATGCGAAAATACACATCGTTCGTAAGTACACCTGCCATCACGTTATACTCAGCATTAAGCGATGACATGGTAGCAGCGAACATGGAAGAAAACATAACGCCCATAATTCCCACTGGAAGCAACATGGAAGAAACAGTCACATATGACATTTCCGGGTCAGGGATAGCTGGTACTATAAGTGGTGAAGCAATGGCCGGTAACAAAAATATAGGAGTAAATATAAAAAACAGCAAACCGCTAACCAATCCCACTTTTCTTGCTGCCGATTCATCGCGCACACAATAGAACTTCTGAATAAATGTCCAGTTCTCATTGTATTTTATAACCGTCATAATAGCATAAACAATCAACCATAACGGAGCTCCCTTCGGCCCATTAAACCAAGTCATATTGGCAGGCAATTTATCATGCAAAACATCTATTCCCCCAATGTGACCAATGGTGAGAGGCAAGAGGATACCTGTAACCAATATCAAGATAACAAATTGCACCGTACTCATAATAGTTACCGTCCAAATACCGCCAATAATATTAAAAGCCGTCACGATAACACCAGAAATCACGATAGCCCATTCCAACGACAAAGGTGTAACTACGGTGATAAATACTCCGATGGCATAGAGCCTTACCATATTATCCAAAAAACGCATTACCAACCCCATCCATGTCACCAACTTGCGTACCGAATATCCATAACGCTGTTCCAGATACTCTACCGGTGTAGTATGACCTGTTCGCCTCCATCGTTTGCCAAAGCAAATTCCTGCTATAATGCAAGCCGGCACAGTTGTCCAAAACACTGTAATGGAAACCAATCCATATTCATAAGCTATACCGGCATAAGCCACAAACACAAAAGTGCTAAACAATCCCATGAAGTTCGTAATGGTGGCCATTAACCAAGGAATAGCGCCTCCACCCTTAAAATAAGAGCCAACATCCTTGACTAACCAGCCAAAAGAAAGCCCTATCACCCCCATAAGCAAGATATAAATGCCCACAGCGATGTAATCCAGTTGTTGAAGATGCATCAAAGTATCCATCAGTTCAAAGCATTTTTTTCAATGATTACTATCGGAGAATCATATACAGGTACACCACGCAGAATGAAATTGTTGCCTTGCTTTGAATATGCCGATACAGGAATCTCGAAAATCCAACCTGTAAGTAAATCCACCCATACCGGCTGTGTAAAGTTACACCCGGTGAGAGTCACATCCTTGTATTGAAATTCGTTGTCGTTACGCGGAGCTTCGCTCTGATTCCATATAAGGAAGCTATAGGCACCATCCGCATTCCGATAGAGATTATGAGCAAAGGTGTCTTCTCCACCTCCACAATTCATTTGATATGAAGTGATTCGATCGGAGAAATTATCAAATAGTGTAGCAAAATGCTGCACAGCCTTATAAGCAAGTTTCGTACGGAGAGCTTTTTTCTCTCCATTAGACTGAATCAAACCCTTCACATTGAGTTTAGCGACATACTTGTTCAGCCCCGTAGGATAGGCCATATCAATAATAGAGAAAACACTTGTTTCCACCCCATGTCCATGATCGCCCAATAGTCGGCGCAAGTCCCATTTAGCTTGTGAAATTTCAGTCCAGTCATAATTATCAAGTGCGCCACCCATGTGTCCTTTCGACGGAGCACCATTTTCACCTTGTCGCAGTTGAATACCAGGAGCATATTTATCAATTATTTGACGGAAGTTCATCACTGCCTTATAGGAATTCTCCGGACGATACTCGTAACCATGGTAAGAAATCCAATGGAATAGATTTAGTTTTCCCTCCTTTTTTACTAGCTTGAGGCAATCCTCCAATAACTTACCATTAAGTGTACAGAATGCGAATCCGGCAATACGTGCTTTCGGATCTACTTTTTTAATAACCTCAGCTGTACGAATATTCATGTCAACAATATCTTCGGCAGGAATATTTTCACTCAAATCCGGTTCGTTCCATATTTCCCACTCGTGTACTTTGCTCAAATAGCGTGTAGCCATAGCCTCCACCCATTTATTCCAAGCTTGTTTGGCCTCTTCAGACTTAGGCATTCCTCCACCCAAGTTTATCGTTCCTCCTCCTTGATAAATGGGATTACCATAAGAGGTTTGCAACCATACTTGTAAACCACGTGACAAGGCATCATCTATGATGTGATCCAGCCAAGCAAAGTCATATACACCTTTCTGCTTTTCGGTCTTTGCCCATCCGGCTTGCAGGCGTATTTTCTTCATCCCTAATCCCGGAAGATAAGTTTTATACTCGTCATAGTCAGTATAGTCCCTGTCTAAAACTTCACAACCTACAGTAAGGTTCTCAGCGTTGATTTCCTTTACAGTTTTCGGAATCAACTGCCCCATAGGACGATAGTCACCCTCTACTTTTAGTGAGAGATAGGAAACTTGCCCTTGCAGCTGTGATGCTGCAAGGTAAAGTATTCCAACAATAAATAAGAATCTACTTCTCATAATTTTATTACCCAAACAAATTTTACCTCAAATATATTTTTTTTACTAATCTGCAGTTTCTTTATAGCCTGGATTTTGTTTCAACTGCGGATTCAACACCAACTCTTTAATAGGAATAGGATAAAGATAATAATGATCCAAAAATCCCTTCGGCTGCTGACGGAAAACAACATACCCCTCTTTGTCAGCACTACCTTCCACGGTACCATATCCCTTTATCTCTAAGGTGTTGTTATAGTCAGCATTCTTCACCCAGCATCCGGTCAACTCCTTCTTCAGGTAGTCACCCTTTTTCCAACGACGGAGATCATCGAAAGCAAAATTTTCACCCAATAGTTCCACAGAACGCTCACGACGGATCTCCCACAATAATGCCGGAACTGTCTGGTCTCTATTGGGATCAAAGCTATCATTGATATCAGCCACCTTCATGAGAGCAACATTGGCACGTGGGCGCAGCTTATTGATAGTCAAATTAGCCACTTCTTGATCAAATTTCCCCAATTCACACATAGCTTCAGCATAGTTTAGCATAGTTTCCTCTATGCGGAAACGAGCCATGTCAGTAGTGTTTTGTGCATGCTTGGTAAGACAGTCGGCCTCATTGTAATACTTCCAAAACCAATAACCAAAACGCCCTGTAAATGGAGTACCACCTCCTTGAGAATAAGGTCTGAAACGCGGTGCGGAACCATTGAGTGTAGAAGCATTCCATGCACGACTAGGCAAACGCTTATGACCAGATTCGGATATTCTTTCCAGCAGATCAATATTTTCAGTGAACTTTTGGCAATCTTCTTCTGTCAAAACATAAGTACTAGCGCCAAAGGTAACAGTTTCACCCGGCTGATAACGTTTCCAATTCGTATCGTTATTACCATTCACCTTCACCCGGAAGGGAGGTACAATAGTATAATACAAACGGTAATCTCGGTTACGGAACTCGTCATATACTGTGGCATCCCCTTTATACTGTTCACTGTTACCAATAGGCTTACCATCACTACACAAGTATAGGTTCACCAACTCTTTTGTTCCCTCATATATATTACCAGAGGAACCAGCTTGTCGCCCACCCTGATGAGTCAGCCCTGCTTGGTCTGAATATTCAAAATACAATAATACACCAGGCATTCCGGCTAGACTTTCGGAAGTAAAGAGTAACTCATAATTGTCAGCAACGTTAGGAACTGCATCCATTAGCTTCTTTGAATAATCAGCACAAACTTGCAGGTATTTTTCTGCATCATTCAGGCCGTGATATTTGCGCCAAGTTCCTTCGAAAATAGCAAAACGGGAAATCAAGGCCTGCACCACTTTCTGATTAATAGTATTGTTACCGTCTCCGGCAGGCTTAATATTTTTCTCAGCCTCTTCCAAATCACGCAAAATATTGGCAGCCACTTCATCGCGAGTAGCACGAGGACCATAGAGTACTTCCGTATCGTTTTCACCGAGCACATGTTCTATCCAAGGCACACCGCCATACTTGGACAATAACTGGAAATAACGAAAGGAACGGAAAAAAAGCCCTACACTGCGCCAATGCGCCTTTTCAGTTTCACTCATTTCGGAACCATCAATATTATCAATCATGGTATTGACACGACGGATATACTCAAAGTTCCATTCTGAATTCTCAGTTGCCTCAGTCACATTTTGGTAAGCCCATACATTACTGTTGGAAGAATTATTGTTTACCATCAGATGTGAGTTCTTATCCTTATCCCAAACATCGGTGGCATCTCCATTGAAAATCTCATAAAGTCCCCAATTGTAAGTCTTGAAATTGTCATATGTTTTAAATGACGTAGTAGTAGTCAGTTTATCTTTAGGCTCAATATTAAATAAATCATTACAAGAGCTCAATATAATACTACAAAATAGAAATAATATTATGTATTTTTTCATACTTCTAGTGAATTGAATGGATAAAATAGATTAAAACGATACATTTATTCCGAATGTAAACTTTCTCATCATCGGATATGTCAGTCCTCCCGTCGTTACACCATCGCTAGAGCCACGAGACTTACTATCAGGGTGAATCCCATCAGGCATGTGGTTGAAGGAAAGAAGATTCTCACCGCTGACAAATACAGACATAGAGCCGATACCTGCCTTTTGCAACAAAGTCTTGGGAATGCTGTAGGAAAAAACTACACTCTTGAGATCCAGATAGGAGGCATCAAGCAAATAACGGGTTTGCACCTGATTATTGGCTCCGGAATTAGCTCCATAGCCTCCCTCATATCTGCGGGCAAAATAGGCATTCTGATGTTCCGGGCTCCAGTAATCCAGCAGGTGGGCGTAGAACGAATATTCAGTACCACCACTGGTAAAAGGAGCTGTTAAACTATTCCAAAGCCAAAGATCACGTTTACCAACGCCTTGCAACAAGAACGAAAGATTAAATCCTTTCCAAGATACATTACCATTAATGCCGAACGTATAGCGAGGAGTATTATTACCAATAATGCGGCGTGAGCCCGGATTATCAGCCGTGTTGTCCGATTTCCAAATCAGTCCATTCTCATCGGCATATTTAAAAAGCATATCACCCGGATTAGGATTACAGCCTTCAAAACGAGGAACACCGTCTTTTAAGGTACCGCCGGACAATTTGCCATCACCAGTAGTTTTTAGAGTACCTTCCACAAAATCATCCACCGTATAAAGTCGGTCACTCACGTAACCCCAGATTTCACCCAGTTCCATCCCTTCATAATAAGTATTTTTCAAATAAGTCATACTTAAACTCTTGGTAGGATTATTAAATTTTGTAATCTTTGATTTCGCATCACTAAGATTAAAACCGATGGCATAAGAAACCTCACCTATCTTGTCACGCCAATTCAATTGAAGCTCCCAACCGTCAGTTCGCATGTCAGCTGCATTCTGCAAAGGTGAAGCAGCTCCCAAAGTTGTCGGATAATCCGGTCCGGGACCTAGCATATCCAACGTCTCGCGACGGAAAACATCAAAGCTACCAGTCAAGCGATCATTAAAGAATCCCCAATCAAAACCAACATTAGTAGTACGAACTTCTTCCCAAGAAAAATTGGCACGAACCAAGGATGGAGTATTCAAAGTCAGAGGTTTATCGCCGTCAACACCCCAGTTGGCTTTTTCTGAAGTCATAGTCGGCAGATATTGGTATTCCGAAATGTTTTGATTACCGATACTACCCCAAGACGCTCTGAATTTCAGGTTAGAAAGGAAACTCACATTCCTTAAAAAAGCCTCCTGATTAATACGCCAACCTGCGGAGAAGGAAGGGAAAAAACCAAAACGATGTCCTTCCGGAAATTTGGATGATCCGTCATAACGTCCTGAAGCCTCCAATAAATAACGATCTTTAAAAGAATAATTTACACGATAGAAAGTACCGAAAATAGCATTTTCCGTATATGCATCACTAACAGAAGGAACATTAGTAGCCAAACCTAAAGCCGGTAATTCATCGTTTATCATATTACCACGTGAAGCAGCCAGGTTTTCGTTGTAATATTTTTCCATATTTATACCTCCCGTCACCGTAAACTCATGGTCATTGATTTTCTTGTTATAAGTTGCAAACAAGTTCAAAGCATCATAATCCGTACTGGATTTTTGGAAGCGGTAAGTAGAATAGGGTTCATTGGGTGGCAGGATTGTATTATCGCGCCCGTCAGCAAAATCGTCTATCCGATTATTAAATTCTTTTTGGCTATAAAACGTTTTGTTGAT
>NZ_JASLER010000045.1 GCF_030151085.1 Bacteroides sp.
TCCTATGCTGTAACTCTGCAAGACGATGCACAAGCATTGAGCGAAGTGGTAGTAACCGCTATGGGTATTAAAAAAGAAAAGAAAGCATTAGGTTATTCTGTACAGGATGTAAACAGCAAAGAACTTTTAAAGAATAAAAACGCTAATGTTATTAATTCTTTAAATGGTAAAATTGCGGGTGTGAATATCACCCAAGGTAGTGGTGCGGCTGGTGCAGGTGCAAGTATCATCATTCGCGGTGGAACATCACTGGAAAGAGACAACCAACCTCTGTTTATCGTTGACGGCATTGTCTATGATAATGGTGTGGATATTGGTGGCAACTCAGGCTTTGACGGCGCACAATCCACAAACTCAACATATAGCAACCGCGTTATGGATATTAATCCGGAAGATGTTGAAAACATGTCTGTATTGAAAGGTCCTGCCGCTGCTGCACTGTATGGCTCACGAGCCGCTGCCGGTGTTATCATCATCACTACCAAGAAAGGACAAGAAGGACGAGTTGAAGTTAATCTATCTACTAAATTGAGTACGAGTTGGGTTAATCGTTTGCCAGAACAACAAAGTACTTATAAACGTGGTACTTTTGGTGACACTGGCATCTTTACTGACTTAGGAGTATTGAACTCATGGGGTGAAAAATTTGCACCAGGCGAGCAAGTTTATGACAATGTCGGCGATTTTTTCAAGAACAGTCTAACTTGGGATAATAATGTCAGCATTGCCGGTGGTGGGAAAAACAATAATTTCTACCTTTCTATCTCTCGTTTCAACCAAGATGGTATAATCCCTGAAACCGGATATACCAAAAATACAATTCGATTTAATGGCGAGCAAAAATATGGTAAACTTACCGTAGGTGCCAACATAGCTTACTCTATTGCAAATTCTGATAAATCGTTAACAAGTGGTGGTCTTTACGAATCAGGTGGAACAGGTGCTATGAATTCTGTATACCGTTGGCCGAGAAATGAGAATATGTCCCATTGGTTGAATGATGACGGGAGCAAATACCGCTTATTTCCCGATCAACTATTAGCCGATGATATTGACAATCCGAACTGGATTGTAAACAAAAACCAAGTGAAAGATAAAACAACACGTTTCACTGGCAATGTCAACCTGAAACTTGACTTGTTTGATTGGTGGAAGATCTCATATACAGCCGGAACAGACCGTTACACTACCAACACCCAACGCTTAATAGAGCCAGAATCAGGTGTGAAGCTTTTATGGCAAAAAGGTATGTTGTCCGAGAGTGACCGTGTCTATGAATACTTGACATCAAACTTCATGATGAATTTCAATAAGAAAATTTCAGATTTCGATCTTAATTTATTGGTAGGACAGTCAGTAGAAGACACCAAAGTAACCACAAACCGCCGTATGGGTTGGAACTTCGTAGTAGATAATTTTTTCTCTATCAATAATACAGCCGAAACAGACCGTAGTATGGCCCAGGCCAACAGCCGTAAACGTTTAATGGGTGTATATGGTGAGTTCAGAGTAGGTTATAAGAGTATCGCATATTTAACAGTTACAGGTCGTAATGACTGGACTTCAACATTACCAATAGATAACCGTTCTTACTTCTATCCTTCTGTAGGCGGCTCTTTTGTTTTTTCTGAATTATTACCAGAAAACAACATACTCTCTTATGGTAAAGTCCGTGCTTCATGGGCTCGCGTTGGTAAAGATGCCGATCCTTATGTAACCAATACATACCTTGATCCTCCTTTTATTACAATTGGTGGAAACGGATTGCAGAACAGCTGGACACATGGCAATCCATTCTTGATTCCTGAAAAAACAGAGTCTACTGAGATCGGTTTGGAAATGAGATTCCTAAAAGGACGTATCGGATTTGATTTTACATATTATACAAACAAGAGTATTAACCAGTTGCTTAGTCCTCGCACAAGCCAGACTACAGGATATATTTTCATGACGACAAATGCAGGTGATATTGAAAATAAAGGTATGGAATTATCTATTTCCGGTACCCCTATTCAGAACAAGAACTTTACTTGGGAAACAACATTGAACCTTTCTGGTAACCGTGGCAAGGTAAACAATCTATTACAAGGTTTGGATATTCTTTATGTAACCGATGTACAGGTAGGTAATGCAAAGGCAGCCTCTTTTAATGGCGGTAATTTTATGGCTATTTCCGGCTCCAAGTGGTCAAGAGATGACCAAGGAAACGTTATCCTGAATAAAAAGACAGGTATGCCGACCTCCAATAATGAAACGACCTATGAATTAGGTAACCGTGAACCAAAGCTACTGGGTGGTTTCAATAACACGCTTACCTATAAGAATTGGTCGCTCTCCATGTTGTGGGATTTCCGCATTGGCGGTGATATTTATAATGGTACAGATTATTTCATGACATCTGCCGGTATGAGTATGAGAAGCGCAAACCGTGAAAACTTAACAGTAGAAGGCGTGGTTACCAATGGTAAAGACGCTGAGGGTAAAGAAACATATATTCCGGCAACCTATACTTTCAGCGCCGACAAATTCTATAATAGAAACGACTACTCGCAAGAAGTTCCTGCCGGTTCGGAAAATGCACTTAGTGGAAAATCCATTATCCGTAGTTATTGGACAAGCAGTTACACGTTGGAATCAACGAATTATATGACTGATACAAGTTGGTTACGTCTACGCTCAATTGCATTGACTTACACATTCCCCAAAACTCTGCTCCAAAAGACAAAGTTTATCAAAGGATTGTCCGCTACGGTTACAGGAACGAATTTACTGCTTTTCACCAATTATAAAGGAATGGATCCTGAAACAAGCGCAGCCGGTTCGGGTGCAATTGGTTCAAGTTCCGTAGGTATTGAATATTGCGGTGTACCTGCTACAGCAGGAATGTCATTCGGTTTGAATGTGACATTCTAAATCTGAATTGTAGAATAGAACAAATTAAAAAGAATAAGTTATGAAAAGATTTAAATATATTTGTTTGAGTGCATTATTCGCTCTTGGCATAAGTTCTTGCACAGACTATCTGGATATAAATAATAATCCGGATAATCCAAACAGCACGATTCCGTCGGCTGCTTTACGCCTACGCGCCATTCAAGCTAATTTTGTAGATGCTTATGAATCATCCGGTACAAGAGGTTGCTGGATCACAGGTAATATAGTAAAAACCAGTGGTACTGCTTATAATGACTATATTGTTAAGTGGCGACCGGCAACTGCTTCATGTACATGGCCCTATCAGTCATGGTTCATTTATACAGCTTCAAATATACCTGACTTATTGGCTAAAGCTGAAGCAGAAGAAGCATGGCACTATGTAGGCGCAGCCCAATTAATTCATGCATGGGGCTTCATGACAATGCTAGACTTATATGGAGAGATGGCTTACACAGAAGCACTTACAGCCAACATCACTCCTAAATATGATGATGGAAAAGCCATTTATGAAGGATGTATGGAAATGATTGACAAAGCTATTGAAAACTTCCAAAAAGAACAGCCTGAAACTGCTGAAGCCTTCGCAGACGGCGATACATGGAACAGTGGTAGTGTACAAAAATGGCTTAAACTGGCATATGGACTGAAAGCACGATGGATGATGAATGCATCTAAAAAAGCTGATTTTAGTCCGCAAGCAACGCTAGATATCTTAGCTAAGGCAGCAGCATCCAATGAGGACGGAACCATTATGAATTACAGAAATTCAAACTTAGATCAAGAAAGTGGGATAAAGGCATTGCAGTTTGGTAATTTAGCCAATACTACTTCACGTATTACCAAATGGTATTTAGACTTGCTGACAAATACATTTACAGGGGGGAGTGCCGTTGACGACCCACGCACAAATCTACTTGTTCCAAGCGGACAATTTCTAAACAAGAACGGCGAGTTGGAATATAGACGTACAGTGGGGGTTGACTTATATAGTAACATCCGCAATGCTGGAGGTCCCGTTACATTTGATGTTTTTTCCTCAGATAAGCAAACTGCCATCAACTTCTTGAATGGAACCAAATTAGACCCAGTCAGAGACATTTGGGCCTCTGGTACTACCGACGAAGCACGCAAAGGTGATTCCATCTACGTTCCTATTTATTCTGAACACTTAAGTTGGATTACTTCTTCACCTGGCGATCCAAAAGACGACCGCTATATCGCTAATCGTTATAATGGTAAAACCACACGTATCATCTCAACCGGTACTTTCTATACACGGGCCGATGCTCCGGGACATTTGCTTTGTTATCCGGAAGTTTGCTTCATGAAAGCAGAATGCTATTTCCGCTTAGGACAAAAGGGACAAGCTCTACAAGAGTATAAAAAAGGTATTCGTGCTCACATGGAATTAATGAATGAAAAGCTGGCAAATTACGACCAAAGTATTTATGGAAAGCAGATTATTCCAGCAGAAGAAATAGATGCATTCCTTGCTAGCAAAGCCGTTGCACAGACTGAAGGAGAACTAACTATGGCAAAGATAATGCAACAAAAATTCATTGCATGCTCCTATTCTATCCAAAACTGGAATGATATGAGACGATTCAATTACGGTGCCGGAAATATCAAAGATTACGGTGTAGTATATGTCGATTTCGACCGTCCTGCTGAATTTGATGCTGAAAGTGGTCGCCATTTTACTTCGGATAATCCTTCGGACAGCAGATATTGGTTCCGTCGTTTTCAACAGGCAAGTCTTGAATCAGACTATAATATAAATAATCTAAAAGCATCTAATAAAGAAGCTCTAGAGTTGACAATCAATTCATGCCCGGTTTGGTGGGATTGTGCATCCGACGAAGAATACTATAGCTATATCAAATAACTATTGAAAATGACGAAGACTCTAACAGTCTTCATTCATAGATGATGATGAAGCAGCCGGTTCGCGAGAATCGGCTGCTTATTTATCATCTCTTATCTCCCTATCGGCTGAATTCTTCTTCTTACATCCTTCGAAATTTCCAAAAACATATAATTCAGTTTACCGGAATGAATGCCGGCTTCATTTTGCTTATACTTCTTATTAGCATATTCTTTGGACTTATCAAAAGTAATGCGCGACATCTGATTCTGTGATTTACCCACCATGGTAGAATCCAGCTGTTCATCAGGAAAGAAATCATCCAGATCCACATCGCCAATCATGGTCGTTTCGAGGAAATTCATATCTTTATGATTGGAATCAGTATAATATCCTACAAACATGTGTCCGGGGGTACGTACCAAAATAGGTTCTATATTAATCGCACGAAGTAGAGAAGCAAACAATACGCTGCCATCCACACAATTAATTTGCGAAGACTCCAAAGCGTCATCAAACGTACGCACACGTTGCGAAAATACTACATTACTGGATAAACTGGTATTGGACACCGAACTATATCGGAAGTTTCTTTTCTGCAATACATTCCATAAAGCATAAACTTGTTTATCTACCGCATCAGCACTTCCTGCCTGATAACCTAAAAAGCGATTTACAATACGGGTATTTAACGCTTCACGTAACAGTTGGTCGATCATGGGATTCTCTTCATTGACGTATGCCGCAAAGAAAATGCCGGTATCATGGAATTTCGTTCCATTGGAAACATATCCCAACAGACATTCATTAATGCTACGAACAGAAAAAGTACGAACCCGCTGCCCCAAATCCTTCCCATTCATCTCCACTGTAATTGCAACACTTATAGGTTCTGCCTGGTTTATTTGTTTTAAAGCTTCATAGTTCCAAATCACATCAGGATATATGGTATATTCCGTTCTCGGCTTTGCCAATACAAACTCTGATACAGAGCGGGAGAAAAATGGTGTTTCAGCTACTTCTACCCGCACCTTACTATAGGCTTTACCTGAACGGATACGAACTGCAATGCAGGATTTCGGATTCCCTACATACATAGAATCAACAGGTACAATAACCTGTGCATCAGTTGTAGCAACTGAAAGTATACTGGATGGAAAAATGTTCCCGCCCAACTCATCCGTAATCTCGAAACCGGAACGGAAAGGTGCCGAATTCAACCATATAGAGCCAACCACAACTAATGCCAATATTGCGATTATGATCGGTAAACGCCACTTATGAGATCCTTTACCCATATTTATAAGTTCTTTCATACAATCAGCCTGTTTTTCTACACAAAGGTAATAATTAGATGCTATTTTACGTCCCTTTATCCTATCATTTATTGTTTTAATACACTATTCTAATCCGTAACCGAAATGTAACACTTGTTTCATTACATCGTAACAAATTAGCCGCAACTTTGTCGCAGAAAAGAAATAAAGTTTAACTTTGTGACGAGAGAATTGTTGTCCTTATCACATTAAATAATAATGCAATGAACGATTACCGGATTTTAGTAGTGGATGATGAAGAAGATTTATGTGAAATCTTGAAGTTCAACCTTGAGAATGAAGGCTACGAGGTAGATATGGCTAATTCTGCCGAAGAAGCTCTAAAAATGGACATTGGCAGCTATGATTTATTATTATTGGATGTCATGATGGGAGAAATTTCCGGTTTTAAGATGGCAAGTATACTTAAAAAGGATAAGAAGACAGCCAAAGTGCCCATCATCTTTATCACTGCCAAAGATACAGAAAACGACACAGTTACAGGCTTCAACCTGGGAGCTGATGACTATATTTCTAAACCATTCTCATTGCGTGAAGTCGCCGCACGCGTTAAAGCAGTGTTACGTCGTACACAACAAACTGAAACTCAACAAGCACCGGAACAAATTGTCTACCAATTGCTGGTACTGGATATTGTTAAAAAGAAGGTAAGCATCGATGGAGAAGAAGCACCCCTTACGAAAAAAGAATTTGAGATTTTATTGTTGCTACTGCAAAACAAAGGACGTGTTTTTTCTCGTGAAGATATATTAGCCCGCATCTGGAGTGACGAAGTTTATGTACTGGATCGTACCATCGACGTAAATATCACCCGCCTGCGCAAGAAAATTGGAATATATGGTAAATGCATCGTAACTCGTTTAGGATATGGATACTGCTTCGAAGCCGAATAAAGATACTCATTTCTTATCATTTAGCCGGAAGTTATTTCTTTCGGTTATCTCATTATTCCTTGTATTTGCCATCTGCTTCATTGCTTACCAGTATCAACGTGAAAAAGAATATAAGGTAGAGTTGCTGAATATGCAGCTACAGGATTACAACGAGCGTTTGCATCAGGAATTACAGGAAACTCCTGATAGCATGCGGCAAAATATGCTGGATACCTATATTTCCAATTATAAAAACAAGGACATTCGTACCACAGTAGTAGATTTGCATGGGAATGTAATGTTTGATAGCTATAACAAAAGTAATCACGAACTGGCCAACCACATTAAACGCCCTGAAGTACAAACTGCCCTGAAATATGGTAAAGGATACGATGTCAGGCGTACATCGGAAACTACCGGTATGCCCTACTTCTATTCTGCTACAGTTTATGATGACTATATTATTCGCTCGGCCCTGCCTTATAACGTAAATTTAATGAAGAATCTGGCAGCCGATCCACATTACCTTTGGTTTACTCTTATTGTAACGCTGCTATTAATATTCATCTTCTACAAATTCACATCCAAATTAGGAACTTCTATCACCCAATTACGTGAGTTTGCTAAGCGGGCAGATAAAAATGAGCCGATTGAGATGGACATACAATCTGCATTTCCACACAATGAGTTAGGAGAAATATCGCAACATATTATTCAGATATATAAGCGCCTGCGTGAGACTAAAGAGGCGTTATATATTGAACGTGAAAAACTCATCACCCATTTACAAACTTCCCACGAAGGTTTAGGGGTATTTACGAAAGATAAAAAAGAAATATTGGTAAATAATCTGTTTACGCAATATAGCAACCTCATTTCAGACTCTAATTTGCAGACTACTGAAGAAATTTTCTCTATCTGCGAGTTCCAGAAGATTACCGACTTTATCAGTAAGGCTCAAAAGCGTCCTACTGATAGGGAAGAGAAGAGAATGTCTATCAATATCAACAAGAATGGTCGTATCTTCATCGTGGAATGTATCATTTTTCAGGATCTCAGTTTTGAGATTTCTATCAATGACATTACACAAGAAGAAGAACAGGTAAGATTGAAACGGCAATTGACACAAAACATCGCTCATGAATTAAAAACCCCTGTTAGCAGCATACAAGGTTATCTGGAAACTATTGTAAACAATGATAATATTCCCCGAGAGAAATTACACACCTTCCTTGAACGCTGCTATGCACAAAGCAACCGTTTAAGCCGATTATTGCGTGACATCTCCGTATTGACCCGAATGGACGAAGCCGCCAACATGATCGATATGGAAAAAGTAGATATTAGCGTATTGGTTACCAACATTGTCAATGAAGTTTCTTTGGAATTAGAAGAAAAGCATATCACAGTAGTCAATTCTCTGAAGCCAAAGATACAATTAAGAGGAAACCACTCTTTACTCTATTCCATCTTCCGTAATCTTATGGATAATGCCATAGCATACGCCGGCAACGATATACATATCAATATTAGTTGTTTCCGCGAAGATGAGCACTTCTACTATTTCAGTTTTGCTGATACAGGAGTGGGTGTTACCCCGGAACATCTGAATCGCTTGTTCGAACGTTTCTACCGGGTAGATAAGGGACGGTCACGAAAACTTGGCGGAACAGGATTAGGATTGGCAATCGTAAAGAACTCAGTTATCATTCATGGCGGAACCATCTCAGCTAAAAATAATCAGGGCGGAGGATTGGAGTTTGTATTTACACTGGCGAAAGAAAAATAAAGTTCATCTGGTAAATTAATAATGAATGAAGTATTTTGGATAAAGCTACACCTATAGCTGCGTAAACTCACACAGAGATAAAAGTGAGAGGTTGCAGCTATAGGTGTTGACTTTTTAGTTGGGAATAGCAGGAGGATAGTTAAACGGTTCCGGCTGCTTACCATTAATAACAATGTCTATTGCTGCCCCTTCGGTCCAATCGGACATCTTTTCTGCTAATTTAATTTTTTCATCCAATCCACATACATTAAACACATACATCATATATTCAGCATTTATCTTTGGATGATAGTTCGCTTGCGTATCGATATGATTGCTACTATTCATTGTACTTACATACCGATTGAGAGCTGTACAAGATAGGCCAAGTGCTTTTTCAGACGCTACTTTTATTGGAGTTCCCAACCCGATAAATTCAGTATTTGAGGAAAACATGCCTTCAATATCGTCCAAAATTACTCCAAAATAAGATTGTGGTGTAGGACTATTTTTCTCAAAAACTTGATCTGCCCCGCCGCCAAGATAACTTTTACTGTAAATTTGACCAAATTTACTATGAGCAATGCAATTTTTCGAATGATGACCAGGTGCAATAAATGCTATTTGCATAGATGCCCCTCCTATTTCTAGAATGCCATACGTACCATCTAAAGACCATCGACTTTCGGTCCATCTCAACTTTCCATTTTTATAGTTCGCCGCTATCCATGCATAAAGTCCTTCATATTGCCCAGAAATGGTCATGGCTCCTTTCAACTCATAACCCGTGAGAGATGTTCTTCCCATCTTATCGTAAATTTCACTTGCAGTTACACCATTTACCAACCGCATCCCAGCAGTTGCCAAAACATATAAATCAATCGCTTCATCCTCTGGGACCTTATATCTACTTGTCATTGTAGTCAAAAAAGAAGTGACTGCTGTTTGGTTATTATCAATCTTGGATAATGTATCCCCTTTTGAAGCGGCTTTCTGTACCTCGCCAATAGGATACAAAACTGTTAATACTTTAGTATTAACATCAATATCATATACATACAATCTCGACCCAGAACTTCCTGCATCAATAATTGCAATCTTTTTCGCCGATAGCCCCCCTACAACACTTAGCAAAAGTATCGCTATTAGTGCAAACGCTTTAACTCTAAATTTCAATAAATCTTTCATACTTGTTCGTTTATAAATTTCTCCTACTCTTTTCAATATATGGCTTTTCGGAATCCACCATTTTGCAAGTCTACGCGACAAATGTAAAAGGGAAATAAGACATAATACAGTTTGTTTTATAAACAGCATTTATTAAAGACAATCGTAGATATTGGAAAGAGATGATGTCGTTTTTTGTACGCATTCTCATTTTTTTTCTTATCTTTGCAACGCATTGGTTCATCACTTCTTTTCGGAAGTGGCGATTAAAAGGGAATTAGGTGTGAATCCTAAACAGTCCCGCTGCTGTAAGTTTCATAAATGGTTGCAGACATTACTTATGCCACTGGATATTGTCCGGGAAGGCGCCTGTAACAGAAACAAGTCAGAAGACCTGCCGTGCATGTATTATCATTGCTTTCGAGGAAAAAGCGTTGAGTCTAATGAGCTGGATAATTCGTCCATCATTTCATTCATCAAACCTAATTCAGAGAAAGTAAAAAGATAAATAAACTCTGCCAAGTTTATTTGAATGATGTCCGGTCGAAGTGATTTCGCCCGGACATTTACTTTTCAAAAAGTCACAAAACAATTGGTTATTATTGATTAAATAACTATATTCGGCACATAAAACAAAAGAAAAAGGTTTTATCTACTGACCTATTGTCAAATCCTTAAAAGTATAGAACATGGAAATCCCATTTGCCGAATCATGGAAAATTAAAATGGTGGAACCTATCCGTAAAAGCATCCGCCAAGAACGTGAGCAATGGCTGAAAGAAGCTCACTACAACGTATTTCAACTTAAATCGGAACAAGTTTATATCGATCTTATCACCGACTCGGGTACAGGAGCCATGAGCGACCGCCAATGGGCAGGCATGATGTTGGGAGACGAGAGTTATGCCGGCGCTTCTTCTTTCTTTAATCTCAAAGAAGTTATCACACGTCTCACAGGATTTGAATATGTCATCCCCACCCACCAAGGACGGGCTGCTGAAAATGTACTTTTCTCCTATTTAGTGCACGAAGGAGATATTGTTCCGGGAAACTCCCATTTCGATACGACTAAAGGACATATTGAAGGGCGCAAAGCCATAGCTTTAGATTGTACAATAGATGAAGCCAAACAAACGCAACTTGAGGTACCTTTCAAAGGCAATGTCGATCCTGCCAAACTGGAAAATGCTTTACTGGAGTTTGGAGAAAGAATACCGTTTATTATCGTTACCATTACCAATAATACTGCCGGCGGTCAACCCGTTTCCATGCAAAACCTGCGTGAAGTACGAGCCATTGCCGAGAAATATAACAAACCGGTCTTATTTGACTCTGCCCGCTTTGCCGAGAATGCCTATTTCATCAAAAAGAGAGAGAATGGGTATCAAGATAAAAGTATCAAAGAGATTACCCGTGAAATGTTTGCTTTTGCAGATGGTATGACTATGAGTGCCAAGAAAGATGGAATAGTCAACATGGGCGGTTTCATAGCTACGCATCTGAAAGACTGGTACGAAGGCGCCAAAGGTTACTGTGTGCAATATGAAGGTTACCTGACATACGGTGGCATGAATGGCCGTGATATGAATGCACTTGCCATCGGTCTGGACGAGAATACCGAATTTGACAATCTGGAAACCCGCATCCGGCAAGTGGAATATCTAGCCAAAAAGCTGGATGAATATAATATTCCCTATCAACGTCCGGCAGGTGGACACGCCATCTTTGTAGATGCGCCCAAAGTATTGACTCATGTTCCAAAAGAAGAATTTCCCGCACAAACCTTAACCGTGGAACTCTATTTGGAAGCAGGTATACGTGGATGCGAAATCGG
>NZ_JASLER010000086.1 GCF_030151085.1 Bacteroides sp.
CTCAAAGAAAGCACATCCTCATACTGCCGAAGTTTGGTTCAAGAAGTTACAGCTTGTTTCTTCAGCACTGTTCAGTGTAGGTCATGGTTTGAATGACTCGCAGAAGGTGATGGGTATTATTGCCGCTGCCATGATAGCAGGACACTCCGAAGGCTTGGGTATGGGAATTAATAGTATCAACGATTTGCCCGATTGGGTGGCTTTCTCTTGCTTTACGGCTATTTCATTGGGTACAATGTCCGGCGGATGGAAGATTGTGAAGACTATGGGAACCAAGATTACCAAGGTTACTCCTCTGGAAGGAGTGATTGCGGAAACTGCCGGTGCATTTACCTTGTTCCTGACAGAGTATCTGAAAATTCCGGTAAGTACTACGCACACCATTACGGGAGCTATCATCGGAGTAGGGGCAACGAAACGTCTTTCGGCAGTCCGTTGGGGAGTGACTAAAAGCTTGATGACTGCCTGGGTGCTGACCATTCCGGTAAGTGGATTGTTGGCGGCGGGAGTGTACATCATTGTTTCCTTTTTCTTGGGTTAAGCCTCTATTCTCACACTCATAAGAGGAAACAAGCTTCCTGTTAACTCGCTTAATCGGAATTTTGCATTATCTTTGCAGCCTGAAACTGTAAATTGAATACACTTTGGATTGGCTGTATAGTTTGTTTGTTGAACACTCCGCTTTGCAGGCGGTTGTAGTACTTTCGTTGATTTCCGCCATCGGCTTGGGTCTGGGTAAAATTCATATTTGTGGAATATCCTTAGGCGTGACGTTCGTGTTTTTTGCCGGTATCATTGCCGGACATTTCGGATTGTCCATTGATCCGCAGATGCTGAATTATGCCGAAAGCTTCGGACTGGTGATTTTTGTATATGCATTGGGCTTACAGGTAGGTCCGGGTTTTTTCAGCTCTTTCCGTAGTGGCGGTGTCCGGCTGAATATGCTTGCTGTGGGAGTGGTGCTGATAGGCACGCTGATGACAGTACTCGGCAGCTATGGGTTAGGGATTTCCCTGCCCGATATGGTAGGCATACTGTGTGGAGCTACCACCAATACCCCGGCCCTCGGTGCGGCACAGCAGACATTAAAGCAGATGGGAATGGAATCCAATACCCCTGCTTTGGGCTGTGCGGTGGCCTATCCGTTGGGAGTGGTCGGCGTAATTCTTGCGATACTTGCCATTCGCAAAGTACTGACTCGCAAAGAAGATCTGGAACTGAAGGAAAAAGATAATATAAACAAACCTTATATCGCTGCATTTCAGGTGCACAATCCTGCCATCTTTAATAAGAGTATCAAAGAAATAGGCGGATTGAACTATCCTAAATTTGTCATTTCCCGTTTGTGGCGGGATGGAAAAGTAACGATTCCTACTTCTGAAAAGATTATCAAAGAGGGAGACCGTCTTTTGGTTATCACTCCGGAGAAATACGCACCTGCATTGACAGTGCTTTTCGGCGAGCAGGAGCATACCGACTGGAATAAGGAAGATATAGACTGGAACGCCATAGACAGCCAGTTGATTTCACAACGTATTGTGGTGACCCGTCCCGAACTGAACGGTAAGAAACTGGGTGCCCTTCATCTTCGTAATCATTATGGTATCAATATCAGTCGGGTATATCGTAGCGGCGTGCAACTGCTGGCTACGGCGGAACTGAGATTACAGTTAGGAGACCGTCTTACGGTAATAGGTGAGGCGGCTGCCATACAGAATGTAGCAAAGGTATTGGGTAACGCCATCAAGAGCTTGAAAGAACCTAACTTGGTTGCCGTATTTATAGGCATCATCGTAGGACTAGCATTGGGTGCCATCCCTATAACGATACCGGGTATCAGCGCTCCCGTAAGATTAGGTTTGGCGGGAGGTCCCATCATCGTAGGAATCCTTATCGGCACTTTCGGACCCAGAATGCACATGGTGACCTATACTACCCGCAGTGCCAACTTGATGCTTCGCGCCTTAGGTTTGTCCCTCTACCTGGCTTGCCTGGGATTGGATGCCGGCGCACATTTCTTTGATACGGTATTCCGTCCCGAAGGATTGTTATGGATAGGCGCAGGCTTTGCCCTGACAGTGGTTCCGGTACTGATAATGGGAATCGTAGCCTTTAAATGGATGAAGGTAGATTTCGGAACAACGGCAGGCATGCTGTGTGGAAGCATGGCAAACCCGATGGCATTGAATTATGCCAACGATACCATTCCGGGCGATAATCCGTCAGTGGCATACGCTACGGTTTATCCGTTGTGCATGTTCTTGCGTGTAATTATAGCCCAAGTCCTGCTCATGTTCTTATTAGGCTAGGGTATCTGGAAAGAAGTAATTTCAATCGTAAATTGTAAATCGTTCAATCGTAAATAAATATGGGTAATATAACACCGGAAAGTATAACTAATGACTTGCGTTACTTGCAATTATTGTCACGCAGTTTTCCTACGATAGCCGATGCTAGTACGGAAATTATTAATCTGGAAGCGATTCTGAATCTGCCCAAGGGTACGGAGCACTTTCTGACGGATATTCATGGTGAATATGAAGCTTTCCAACATGTTTTAAAGAACGCATCGGGTGCTGTAAAACGTAAGGTGAACGAAATCTTCGGTCATACCTTGCGCGAGAGTGAGAAGAAGGAAATCTGTACGCTGATCTATTATCCCGAAGAAAAACTGCAATTGATTAAGGAGCAGGAAACCGATTTGGATGACTGGTACCTGATTACCTTGAATCAGTTGGTGAAGGTTTGCCAGAACGTATCTTCCAAATATACCCGTTCCAAAGTACGCAAAGCGCTTCCGGCAGAGTTCTCGTATATCATTCAAGAGTTGTTGCATGAATCCACGATAGAGCCTAACAAGCATGCTTATATCAATGTAATTATCAGTACCATCATTACTACCAAGCGGGCGGATGATTTCATTGTTGCTATGTGTAACCTTATCCAACGCTTGACCATCGACTCGCTGCATATTGTAGGAGATATTTACGACCGTGGTCCGGGTGCCCACATCATCATGGATACGCTTTGCGACTATCATAATTTTGATATCCAATGGGGAAACCATGACATCCTCTGGATGGGAGCTGCATCGGGCAATGATGCCTGCATTGCCAACGTAATTCGTATGTCCATGCGTTATGCCAATCTGGCAACACTGGAAGATGGCTATGGCATCAATCTCTTGCCACTGGCTACTTTTGCCATGGATACTTATACAGACGATCCTTGCACCATCTTTGCACCGAAAATGAACTTTGCCGATGCCGAATACAACGAAAAAACGTTGCGTTTGATTACACAAATGCATAAGGCGATCACGATTATTCAGCTTAAACTGGAGGCGGAGATTATCAGTCGTCGACCCGAATTCGGTCTGGAGAACCGGAAGTTGTTGCATAAGATTGATTTGGAGCGTGGTGTGTTTGTGTATGAAGGAAAAGAATATGAACTACGTGATACCAACTTTCCTACGATCGATCCGGCAGATCCGTATCGTTTGTCGGATGAAGAACGTGAACTGATGACCCGCATTCATACCTCTTTCATGAATAGCGAGAAGATGAAGAAACACATGCGTTGTCTGTTCACATACGGTGGCATGTATCTGGTTTGTAATAGTAACCTGCTTTATCATGCTTCGGTACCGTTGAATGAAGATGGAAGCTTTAAGCACGTACGTATCGGCAAGAAAGAATATTGGGGACATAAGCTCTTGCAGAAAACAGATCAATTGATCCGTACCGCTTATTTCGATGAAGACGGATCGGAAGAGAAACAGTTTGCTTTGGATTATGTTTGGTATATGTGGTGCGGACCGGATGCACCTTCATTCGATAAAGACAAAATGGCTACATTTGAGCGTTATTTTGTTGCTGATAAGTCACTGCATAAAGAAACTAAAGGATACTATTACTCCCTGCGCAACGAGGCGGAAGTTTGTGAACGTATCTTGGCTGAATTCGGTGTGGAACCGGGGCCTCATTCCCATATTATTAACGGTCATGTACCTGTGAAGATCATCAAGGGTGAGAAGCCCATCAAAGCCGATGGTAAATTGTTGGTGATTGATGGAGGATTCTCCAAAGCTTATCAACCCGAAACTGGAATTGCGGGCTACACACTGGTATATCATTCCCACGGCTTGCAATTGGTGCAACATGAACCTTTCCAAAGTAGCCAGAAGGCTATTGAAGAAGGACAGGATATTAAATCCACCACCTTTGTTATCGAGTTCAATTCCCAACGAATGATGGTGAAAGATACGGATAAAGGGGCGGTACTTGTTACCCAGATAGAAGACCTTAAGAAGTTGCTGGTGGCTTATAGAACAGGGTTTATCAAGGAAAAACAATAAACAAGGAAAACACCGCACGTTATGAAGTAAAACACCTGCGGTTTTGAAGTATAAGGCCTCCTATTATTAACCAAAACCCCTGGCATTTCAGTAGCAAATGCCAGGGGTTTTGATTGTAAATGCCAGCTGATTCAGTTATCAATGCCAGCCATTTTAAATAGCAAAATAATCTACGCTTTAGTATTTGAATAAAACCACTCCTCCTTCAATAATCACTCCTTTATCGTATGTGGCTCCTTTGGTATAATAGCGACTTCCGCCATAACCTCCTGTAACGAAAACGCCTAAGTTTTCATTCAATCTATATTCCAGATTCACACGAGCTTGGAGGGCATAAAGACGGGCAGGAATGCCATAGTCTTTGTTTTTGAAAGTTTCTATGTGCTGATAGCCCAAATCACCACTAATAAATAACTGTTTGTAGAGTGGTAGTTCAATACCTGCACGGTAGAAGAGTGCTGCAGAGAACTTATCGCCAAAATCAAGGTAATGAGTACCGCCTCCAAGAATTGTGTAGAACATATTATTCTTAAAACGGGCACCTACATTCAATTTAGTAGCGTTTCCACCGAAAACCATCATCTGCACTTTGGTATTGGGGTTGGCATTGACTAATCCTAATTGGAATCCATCCAGACTTTCTTTGTAATAATTGAATAAACCTATCTGAAGACCTTTGGCACGAATAGCTATATTGGCAGGGGATAGTTGCACGCCTCGGGCTGTACCACCTACCACATTGCCCAAACCGGAAATTTGAATACCGGTCATATCTTCGGCTGTGATACTGCCAAGACCCGCAAGTTGTACACCTCTTAAATCTTTTCCGACTACACTCAATAATCCGGAAGAAGTAAGACCTTTAAAGTTGCCACCGGAGATATTGCCAAGTCCTGCAAAATGTACACCGATGGAGTTGTCCCCGCTGATGTTCAGTAAGCCGCCTAAGATAAGTCCCTGCGTATTATTCCCACTGATATTAGCTAAGCCTGAGAATATTGCGCCTTGAGAATTATTTCCGGTAATACCTACCAATCCTGATACAGACAGACCTGTGAGATTATTTCCGTTGATATTGCTGATGCCTGCTACTTGCACGCCACGCATACTTCCACCTACTACATTGGAGATTCCGGCCATCTGTACACCATTTACATCTCTGCCTACGACGGAGCCAAGAATATTTATCCCCAAACCATCCAGACGGTTCATGGAAGAGAATACTCCCAGATTGAAAAGGGTACTTCCCACGGTATCAGTCTTCTGTGTGGAAATGTTTTTCCATAACGAAAGATTGACTCCTGCCGGACCGTGATCGGTTCGGGAGGTACGTTGCCGTTTAGAGGTAACGGTAGGTGTTAATTCTTCGTCCGGCCAAGGTGCAGGCTTGCTGGTAGCACGTAAGATGGGACGTTGGGCATCTACGGAGCGGAGGTAATCACCCAGTTTCTGTGAAAGTGCTTGGACGATTTCCGGCTTCTCTTGAGCCATATCATGTTTTTCGCTGATGTCGGCGGGAATATTGAAAAGCTCGCGTTTGCCGTTGCCGAAGTAATAAATCAGTTTCCAGTTGCCGGAGCGAATGGAGCAGGTAGCTCCGATTCCGGGACCGGAGGGACCCCAACTATTGGGATAATGCCAGTAGATATCACGGTTCTTCATTTCGCTCTTACCGGTAAGCAGAGGCATGAAGCTGATGCCGTCCCGTTGCTGTACGGTTTCATAGTTTTCTACACCTGCCATATCGAGAATGGTGGGGAAGAAATCTTCGATCATCAGATAATGGTCGCATGTTGTCTGAGGTTTTACAACTCCAGGCCAGCGGACAATCATGGGTTCACGCACTCCACCTTCGTAAGCGGAACCTTTCCCACTGTTGAGCGGATAGTTCTGTGTATGCAGTTGACCTACACGGGTGTGGGCTGCAAGACCACCATTGTCCGACATAAAAATGAGGATCGTATTGTCCGTCATATTATTCTCGTCCAGATAGTCCATAATGTCTCCCAAACTTTTGTCCATACCTTCGATAAGCGTGGCATAAGCAGCTTCTACCGGTGGCAGACCTTTGTCCAGATACTTCTGATAGAAACGCATATCAGGCTGTATGGGCGTATGGATGGCATAATGTGCCATATAGAGGAAAAAGGGTTTGTCTATCTTCTGTGCATCGTCCAGTGCTTTCTTGGCCTCAATGGTGAGGGCTTCGCTCAAGAAAGTATCTGTACCGTGATATTGTTCGAGCCCGGGGACAGCGGCCAACGGACTTTTACCATCGGGTTTATTGCCGAAGTTCTCTTTGCCATAGTAACTGGCAGGTGAGCCGGCAGCATGACCGGCAATATTCACTTCAAATCCCATTTTCAAAGGATCGGCTCCCGGAGTGTCTTCAGCACCGAAATGTGCTTTCCCGCAGTGGATGGTATGATAGTTATGGTCTTTGAGTAATTGTGCCAGGGAGGTTACTTGAGTAGTCCGTTCTATGCCGGGCTCCTGGCAGATACCGTTGACGTTCCATTCCGGATAAATAAGGATGGAGTCCGGTTCTTCGTGCGTGGTGTTTTTGCGGAGCGTCCAACTGGTTACACGATGCCGTGCCGCATTCATACCCGTAAAAAGGCTGACACGTGTAGGAGAACTGATACTACAGGCGTAAGCTTGTGTAAACATCTTGCCTTGTGTAGCCATACGCTCCATATTGGGGGTATGATAAGTATCATTGTACCGGGTACGTTGTGTCCAGAAAGGTAAAGAGGTATCTTGCCAGCCCATATCGTCCACCAAGAACAAAATAATATTGGGATGTTTTTCTGTTGTCGGCATGGCATTGCCTGACGGCACGCCACTAACTTCTCCTGCCACTCCACATATCGGGAACAAGGCAGCAGACAATAATAATCCGTTTTTCATTTAGATAATTCTTTAGAAAGGGTTAGTTCGTTATTTTTATCCTTTAGCTTCTTGATACAAGAAACGTTTGATGGACTTCTTAGGTGTCTTCTCAAATTCTTCGGGATAGATTTTCATCTTGTATATTTGGCTGTAAGCGGGAAGTTCGGTGTTCAAGGAAACACGATTCTCTTCCATCAGGCGCTCAATGTCGTCATTGTTCAATCCGTTGGCAAAAGCTTCGTCAAAATCGGGATAAACAAGACCGACCAGTTTCTCGTTTTGTTGCACAATGATGCTTTCGGCAACGTATGGCATGTTGTTCAACTTATCTTCTATTTCTTCGGGATAGATATTTTGTCCGCTTGGTCCGAGAAGCATGTTCTTGCTGCGTCCTTTGATGGTTACGTTACCTTCGGCATCCATCAAAGCAAGGTCGCCGGTATAAAGCCAACCGTCTTTGTCGAGTACCTGACTGGTTGCTTCTTCATTTTTATAATAGCCTAACATAACATTAGGTCCGCGACAAACAATTTCTCCCGGGATGTTTTCAGGATCAGAAGAGAGTATCTTCACTTCCATACGAGGTACAGCTTTTCCACAAGAACCTGGTTTGAAACGTGACCAGTCTTCGTAACAGATGATAGGACCGCATTCGGTCATGCCATAACCTACGGTATATGGGAACTCAATCATGCGTAGGAATTGCTCTACTTCCTGATTGAAAGCTGCACCGCCAACAACAACTTCGGCAAAGTTTCCACCAAAAGCATTCATGACTTGCTCGCGTACGGTAGCCCGTATCTTGTCATTAATGATAGGCACTTTAAGAAGGAGCTTCATGGTAGGCGTTTCCAGTTTGGGGAGTACATTTTTCTTGATGATCTTCTCGATGATAAGAGGTACGGAAATCACCAGTTTGGGTTTTACCTCGGCAAATGCCTGGAAGATAATCTTCGGGCTGGGCATACGTGTAAGGTAGTAGATGTGGCAACCTGCGGAGAATTCATACAGGAATTCGAAGGCTAATCCGTACATGTGTGCCATAGGAAGTATAGAGACCATTTTATCGCCAGCATTCAGCGTCAGTACTTCGAAGGCAAAGGCGGTGTTCGACCAAAGGCTGCGGTAGGGCAGCATCACTCCTTTAGAGTAACTGGTGGTACCGGAAGTATAATTGATAACAGCCAATTCGTCGGGCTGATCCTTATGATAAGAAATATGTTCTTTGCGGAAGTTCTTGGGATATTTCTTTCCGAACATCTCATTGAGGTGATCGCGCGCATAGTCCAATTTCTCGGTACGCGACACAATGATAGAGAAGTCAGTCATCAGCATGATACCTTCCAATAACGGCATGGCGTTTTCGTTGAGGTTTTCCCAAACCATGTCGCCTACAAACAGAAGCTTGGCCTCGGAATGGTTTACGATATTATGAATATTATCTGCCTTGAATTCGTGTAGAATAGGAACGATCACTGCACCATACGTTACTACTGAGAGGAACGTTACACCCCAGTGAGAACTATTACGGCCACAGACGGCAATCTTATCGCCTTTCTTTATACCGCTTGCTTCAAAAATGATATGTAGCTTTTCTATCTTGCGTGCTACATCTTTATATTGTAAAGTTGCTCCATTATAGTCGGTTAGAGCGTCTAAATCCCAATTTGTTTTAATACTATTTTCTATATAGGCGATAAAACTTTGTTCCATGATATTGCACATTTAGTTGAAATTTGTGCAAATATAAGAGTTTCTGCATAGAAAGCAAACTTTTAGACAGAAAATAGTTTTGCAATATACTTTTTCTAAAACTCTACTGTAACGCCTAGTGTAGGAAGGATTGTTCCGCTTTCTTGTTTCAGATATTTCATTTTATAGCGCTGTTCGTTGACGGGAGCCGAAGGATTCTCAATGATTCCTGTGCTCATAATGACATCCGCTTGCTTTAGTTTGTTGCCGGTAATGTTTTGTATATCCAGATAGATTCCTACCATGCAACGGCGGAAGTAGAAAGACTTGTCTACACGCAAATCGAATTGAGCAAAATTAGGAAGCCGCTCTGTGTTGTAGCGGGAGTAATCATAATAAGGTTGGCCTTTGGCATCCCAGGCTTCTACCAGTGAGGATTTCTCAATATCGTATGGGGTGTAAGGTGCCCCTCCGATATAACTTACTTTGCCACCTATACTCCAGCGTCGGGGCAGATTGTAAGTGCCGCTCATATTAAGAATAAAACGATTGTCCCATGCCGATGAAATATATTCGGCTTCCGAACGGTTGCGGTATTCGCTGCGGAACAGGGTGAAAGAAGAGACGAGGTTGAACCTGCCTGATGCTTGCCATCGAAACATGTTTTCCAAACCGTATGCTCTGCCGTTGGCGGTGGAGGCGAGTGCTTCGTTGCCTACCACACCGTAGTCATTGCCTTTGCATGCCAGTGGGATATTGTCTTGCAAGGAGAGGGGAATACGGTTGTAACGCTTAAAGAAACCTTCGGCCGATACCATGAAACGGTCTTCATAATGCCAATCCAAACCGATGCTGCTTTCCAGCACTTGCATGTATTTCAGGTTCTTATTCAGGTAAATGCCATCGTTATCTTTAAAACCTAAAGCGGTGTAGGGAGGCAACTGGTGGTATAACCCGGCATTTCCGCTTAATGTCCATTGTGGGGTAAGTTTGTAGGAGGCGGAGAGGCGGGGGGATAGTTGTTTCCAAGGTTGCTTCATTTCGCTGCTATACGTGTTGCCATCCATGCGTATGCCGGCAGAGAGTGCCAGACGTTTGTTGGCAGTGGTATAATCGGAGGAAAAGAAAGCTCCCCAACTGAAAATGTTGAGAGAGGTTTCGTAAATGGATAGTATACCTGAATTGCCGAATATCTTCTGACGGGAGTTGTTACTATATATGGAGTTGTTCAGTTCTCCTCCTTCACGCAAAGTCCATTGTCCAAGATTGGTCTGGTTTTCGAAGCGTAAAGTTGTCTTCTGCTCTACTGAACGAAGGCGCAGGGTAAGGTTATCTTCCGAAGAGTCGTCGTTGTTGCGATACTTGATGTTACGGTTATTCAGATAGTTGTGGCTCAGGGTGAGAGATTGTACATGCTTGCCGCTGTAATGTCGGTAAGATGCTCCCAAGGTAAAGGTTTCCTGATTGATGGTTGGCAGGTAGCTCAGCAGATATTCTGCATCCTCTCCTTTTTCATCTGTGTTCAGTTTCATTTTATCAATACCTACCAAGCCGAGAAGCGTCAGCTCGTCGTGTTCGGAAAACTTGGTTTTCACTTTGAATTGTCCGTCTATGAAATTGGGTAGGAAAGGGAGTCCCAAAGCCTTGAACAAGAGTTGCAGATACGACTGGCGGGCAGAAAAAAGATAAGTGGTGCGATCACTTAAATGTCCCGTTCCGCTTAATGAAACTTCGGATGCACCGATGGTAGCCTTGAACGCTTGTTTGTCGGGATTACCGTCTTTTAGCCGGAAATCAAGAACAGAACTCAGCGCACCGGAACGGTTAGCGGGGAAAGCACCTGTATAAAAGGTGATTTCACGTATTAAGTCAGCATTGACAATACTAACCGGACCTCCTGAAGCGCCTTGTGTAGCAAAGTGGTTGATGTTGGGTATCTCAATACCATCCATGTAGAAACGATTCTCCGAAGGTGAGCCACCGCGTACAATCAAGTCATTTCGATAACCGATGGGGGAGAAAGAAACACCGGGATAGGAGCGGACTATACGTGAAACATCCCGGTTGGCTCCCGGACTTTTCTCTATTTCCTGCAAGCCAATGATGCGCATGCTTACCGGACTTTCCAAGCTTCGCCTGAAAGGTGAAGGCATGACAACTACGGTTGATAGCATATTGGCATCTTCCTCCATCTCTATTTCAATGAACGGGGTGGAGGCAGACACTATATATTCGGAAGTAGAAACTGTGTGATACCCTATGCACGAGGCTTCAAAACGATAAATACCCGGAGGTACTTGTTCTATACGAAATACACCAAGCGAATCGGTAGATGCGCCTTTTCCGGGTATGCCGGTTACAAATACATTGGCATAGCCAACGGGACGACGGGATTGCTTGTCGATAACCTTTCCACGGACGGGATAGGTTACGGGAGCAATCCTGGCATTCGCTATCTGACTGATGCTTAATACAAGCAACAGGAATAGCATAAACACAAATTCAACCTTGTTCCGCATAGTAATCACTAATCACTAAACACTAATCACTCCCCAAGATACCAATCATACATCCGTTGTACCCCTTCTTCAATTTCCACTTTATGGTGCCAGCCCAAGGAATGAAGTTTGGAGGGATCGGTCAACTTACGCATGGTACCGTCGGGTTTAGTGCTGTCGAAGGAAAGTTTTCCTTGATAGCCTACGGTAGAAACAATTAACTCAGCCAGTTGTTTGATGGATATCTCTTTGCCTGTACCGATGTTGATATGGCAGTTGCGAATGTCTTTATCACCTTGTTTATAGGTATCTTTGAAGTCTACTTGTTCCATGACGAAGACGCTGGCATCTGCCATCTCCTCGCTCCAAAGGAACTCATGCAGAGGAGTACCGGTACCCCAAAGTTTCACTTCTTCTTCGCTGATTCCATATTTGTTCAGGATGCGTAGAATTTCTTCTTTGTTGTTTTCACCGCTGGTGCCTTCTACCGGGCGGAGGTTCATATCCCGGCGTACAGCATCCCAGTCATTCTGTTTCAGGCAATGGGCAAGGTGTATTTTGCGAATCATGGCGGGAAGCACATGGCTACGTTCCAGGTCGAAATTATCATTAGGACCGTAAAGATTAGTGGGCATTACGGCAATGTAGTTTGTGCCATATTGCAGGTTGAAACTTTCGCACATTTTCAGTCCGGCAATTTTGGCGATGGCGTATGGCTCGTTAGTATATTCCAGCGGAGAGGTGAGCAGGGCATCTTCCTTCATGGGTTGCTCGGCATCACGAGGGTAGATGCAAGTACTTCCCAGGAAAAGAAGCTTTTTCACATTGTGGCGGAAGCTTTCACCGATAATGTTTTGCTGTATTTGCAGGTTCTTGTAGATAAAGTCGGCACGGTAGATGCTGTTTGCCATGATACCACCTACAAAGGCGGCGGCAAGGAAGACGTATTCCGGCTGTTCTTCATCGAAGAACTTGCGAACGGCTACTCCATCGAGCAGGTCAAGTTCTTTGTGGCTTTTGCCTACAAGATTGGTATATCCTTTCTCTTGCAGGTTTTTCCAAATAGCAGAACCTACCAATCCACGATGACCTGCGATGTATATTTTTGCGTTTTTGTCTAACATAATAATCTCAATTTATTTCTAATCTTCTTTGCTTCTTAAGTGCAACTTCTTCACGAATTTCATGTCGTGTGCCGCCATGATACGTACCAGTTCTTCGAAACTGGTTTGTCTGGGGTTCCAGCCCAGCAATGTTCTGGCTTTGGTGGGGTCTCCTAAGAGTTGCTCTACTTCTGCCGGACGGAAGTACTTAGGGTCAACTTCTACAAGCACTTTGCCGGTTTTCACATCGATACCTTTTTCATTAACTCCTTTACCTTCCCAAAGCAGTTCGATACCTACTTCTTTGAATGCCAAAGTAGCGAACTCACGAACGGTATGCATTTCACCGGTAGCGATGACGAAATCTTCCGGGGTATCGTGTTGCAGGATGAGCCACATACATTCTACGTAATCTTTGGCATATCCCCAGTCACGCAATGAATCGAGGTTACCCAGGTATAGCTTATCTTGAAAACCTTGTGCGATACGAGCGGCAGCAAGTGTTATTTTGCGGGTTACGAAAGTCTCGCCACGGCGTTCGCTTTCATGATTGAACAGAATGCCGTTAACGGCAAACATTCCATAGCTTTCGCGATAGTTCTTGGTGATCCAGAAACCGTATTGCTTGGCTACGCCATATGGACTGCGGGGATAGAACGGTGTCGTCTCTTTTTGAGGAACTTCCTGCACTTTGCCGAACAGCTCGGAGGTGGATGCCTGATATATTTTTGTTTTCTTCTCCATACCCAGAATGCGAACAGCTTCGAGCATGCGCAGAGTACCTACGGCATCGGTCTCAGCAGTGTATTCGGGCACATCGAAGGAGACTTTTACATGGCTCTGTGCGGCCAGATTGTATATTTCATCGGGTTGAACTTGTTGAATAATGCGGATGAGCGAACTACTGTCCGTCAAGTCACCGTAGTGCAAGTTGACGGTACGTTTCTGCTTCATGTCACGTACCCACTCGTCAAAGTAGAGGTGTTCGATGCGTCCTGTATTGAAGGAGGAGGAACGGCGCAAGATACCATGTACCTCATATCCTTTTTGTAAAAGGAATTCGGCAAGGAACGAACCGTCCTGCCCGGTAATTCCGGAAATAAGAGCTTTCTTCATTCTGAATTATTTTTGTTTACTGTTTTTGTAGGGGGCAAAATTCGTCATTTTTTGTGAGATGACAAAACTTATATAGTGATTAGTGATCAGCCGGACAAATCTGTTTTTTCCCTAGTACCTTGTCAATCACCAATGCAATTGCTCCATCGCCTGTAACATTACAAGCTGTTCCGAAACTATCCATCGCAATGTAGAGTGCAATCATCAACGCTTGTGCCGATTCATCAAATCCCAGCATGGATTGCAGAATGCCCAATGCTGCCATGATAGCACCACCCGGAACGCCCGGAGCAGCCACCATTGTAATACCCAACATAAAGATGAAGCCTGCAAATAATGAGAAATCGTGTGGCATGCCCTGCATAATCATCAAAGCCAATGCGCATGCCACAATCTTCAACGTGCTGCCCGATAAGTGGATAGTAGCGCAGAGCGGAATGACGAAACCGGCAATGTCCGCAGACACCCCGTTCTTCTTCGTCTGTTCCAGTGTTACCGGAATGGTGGCGGCAGAAGATTGGGTTCCTAACGCCGTAAAATATGCGGGCAACATTCTACCTAAAAGTTTAAAAGGATTTCTGTGTACAAATAATGCCGCAATGCAATACTGGAATACCAACAGGAAAATATGCAGCAGGAAGATGACTCCGATTATCTTGATAAATACCATCAGTATGCCGAACACTTGTCCGGAATGAGTCATGTTGAGGAAAATACCGAATATATAAATGGGTAATAAAGGAAGGATTACTGCACTTATCATCTTGACGATAATCTCCTGAAAATCGCGTGCTACATTCTTTAGTGCATCGCTCCGTAATTGTGCCAATCCAAGTCCTAAAGTGAAGGCCAGTACCAGTGCCGTCATCACATTCATTAAAGAGGGGATAGCTACCGAAAAATAAGGTAAAATACCTTGCGCTTCACTCACTTGTTCAAGAGGGGCTCCGGGTGTGATGAGTGAAGGAAAAAACGCCATACCTGTAAAATAAGATAGAAATCCGGAAAAGAGAGTTGCACCGTATGCAATGAACGCTGTAACCAAAAGCATCTTTCCTGCCCCTTTACCAATATCAGCAATGGCAATCGTTACTAATCCCAAAATAATGAGCGGAATAGAAAAGTTCAAGAATTCACTGAAGATGCCGTTAAAGGTTACAAACAGACGCACTAGCGGTGCGGGAAGAAAATTTCCGAATAGAATACCCAGGATAATAGCGATAATAATACGCGGCAATAAACCGATATGGATCTTTTTCATAAGCTTTAAGATTACACTTTAATGTGATTGACCTATCGATTGCAAAAGTAATATTTTATTTTCGAAATTCATACGAACAAATGGCATGAGCATTTTGTTTCATAACAAAGACAAAATTTACAAGTATATGGAGAATATAAATAAAACAGACATTGGACTTATCGGGCTGGCTGTGATGGGAGAAAACCTTGCACTTAATATGGCGGATAAAGGATGGAATGTTTCAGTCTACAATCGAACTGTGCCCGGAGTAGAGGAAGGAGTAGTGGAACGTTTCATTAACGGTCGTGCCAAAGGTAAAAGTATTGAAGGCTTTACAGACATCGCCGATTTTGTAGCATCTATTGCTACTCCCCGTAAAATAATGATGATGGTTCGTGCCGGTAGTGCGGTGGACGAATTGATGGAACAGCTATTTCCCCTTTTATCAGAAGGTGATATTTTAATAGACGGTGGTAACTCCAATTACGAAGATACCAATCGTCGGGTTGTACTTGCCGAGAAAAAAGGTTTCCGTTTCGTAGGTGCCGGTGTTTCCGGTGGAGAAGAAGGGGCGTTGAACGGCGCTTCCATTATGCCGGGCGGTTCGGAGAGTGCTTGGGAAGAAGTAAAACCTATCTTACAAAGTATAGCAGCAAAAGCATCGGACGGTACTCCGTGTTGCGGGTGGGTAGGGCCGGCTGGCTCAGGACACTTTGTTAAGATGATTCATAACGGCATTGAATATGGTGATATGCAGTTGATTGCCGAGGCTTACTGGGTGATGAAGAAACTGCTCGATTTGAATAATGAACAAATGGCTCAGGTGTTCTCCTATTGGAATGAAGGCAAATTGCGTAGTTATCTGATTGAGATAACTGCCAATATCTTACGTCATAAAGACAAAACCGGAGATTATCTGATAGATAAAATACTTGATACGGCTGGGCAGAAAGGTACTGGCAAATGGTCGGTTATCAATGCAATGGAACTGGGTATGCCGTTGGGACTGATTGCTACAGCGGTATTCGAACGTAGTCTATCAGCTCAAAAGAGTTTGCGTGAAACTGCTTCCAAGCAATTTGTAACCCACCACTCACAGGTCGTATACAACAAACCGGATATGGTGAAAGATATCTATTCCGCTTTATACGCCTCCAAACTAGTGTCATACGCACAAGGATTTGCTGTATTGCAGCGCGCTTCCGACGCTTTTGGCTGGAATCTTGATTTAGCTTCCATCGCCCGTATGTGGCGGGGAGGTTGTATTATCCGCAGTATCTTCCTGAATGATATTGCAGCAGCATTTGAGGCCAAAGAGAAACCCAAACATCTTTTATTGGCACCTTACTTCAAAGAAGAGATGCAACAATTACTTGTCGGTTGGAAGCAACTAGTGGCACAAACCATGAAAGAAGAACTTCCGGTGCCGGCTTTCTCTTCTGCATTGAACTATTTCTATTCACTTATATCAGCGAAGTTGCCAGCTAATATGATTCAGGCGCAACGTGATTATTTCGGTGCGCACACTTTTGAAAGAGTGGATGAACTTCGCGGACAATTCTTCCATGAAAACTGGACAGGACATGGAGGCGATACAAAGTCGGGAAGTTACAATGTATAATCTCCATTATAAACAGGGCTATGAGTAAATTTGTAATGATAATATTTGGTGCATCAGGCGATTTGACAAAACGCAAACTGATGCCCGCACTCTATACTTTATATAATGATGGACGCTTACCGGATGGATTTTCCATATTGGGAATTGGGCGTACCGAATATTCGGACAGTCATTATCAAGAGTATATTTATAACGAGTTAGTTAAGTATGTAGCATCTAAGGAACAGGTAGAGGAGAAGATGAAAGACTTTTGTAGTCATTTGTCTTATCTTACTTTAGATCCGGCTGAGGCTGAAGGATATCATATGCTTGATAAACGTTTGCAAGAATTGACCGGTGAAAACAAACCGGATAACTTGTTGTATTATCTCGCCACTCCTCCTTCTTTGTATGGAGTTATTCCACTTCATCTGAAAGCTGCCCATCTGAATCGTCCACAATCACGTATTGTTGTGGAGAAACCGTTTGGATATGATCTGGAATCTGCAAAGAAACTAAACAAGATTTATGCTTCCGTGTTCAAGGAACATCAGATCTACCGTATCGATCATTTCCTGGGCAAGGAAACTGCACAAAATATTCTGGCTTTTCGTTTTGCTAATGGCATTTTTGAACCCTTGTGGAATCGTAACTATATAGATTATGTAGAAATTACTGCGGTTGAGAATTTAGGTATTGAGCAACGTGGAGGTTTCTACGATGGTACCGGTGCACTCCGTGATATGGTACAGAATCACTTGATACAGCTTGTTGCTCTTACCGCAATGGAACCTCCTGCTATTTTCAATGCCGATAATTTCCGTAATGAAGTGGTGAAAGTCTATGAGTCGCTTGCTCCGCTGACCGAAGAAGATTTGGAGGAGCATATTGTTCGTGGACAATATACTGCATCGGGCAAGAAACCGGGCTACCGGGAAGAGAAAAATATACCACCCGACTCTCGTACGGAAACATATATCGCTATGAAAATCGGTATCAATAACTGGCGGTGGAATGGCGTTCCTTTCTACATTCGAACAGGAAAACAGATGCCTACAAAAGTTACGGAGATCGTTGTTCATTTCCGTGAAACCCCACATCAGATGTTCCGTTGCGAAGGTGGGCATTGCCCGCGTGCCAATAAACTGATACTTCGGTTGCAGCCCAATGAAGGTATTGTGCTGAAGTTCGGGATGAAGGTGCCCGGACCGGGGTTTGATGTCAAGCAAGTAATGATGGACTTCAGTTATGATAAGTTGGGAGGTTTGCCAACCGGTGACGCATACGCCCGCTTGATTGAAGATTGCATTCAAGGAGATCCCACCCTATTTACCCGTAGTGATGCTGTAGAAGCTTCCTGGCGTTTCTTCGATCCGGTATTGAAATACTGGAAAGAGCATCCGGATGCTCCGTTATACGGTTATCCCGTAGGTACATGGGGACCCTTAGAAAGTGAGGCTATGATGCATGAACATGGCGCTGATTGGACTAATCCATGCAAGAATTTAACAAACACAGATGAATATTGTGAGTTATGAAAAGTTATGTTTACAGTACGGCTACAGAAACGGCACATGCACTAATTAAGCATCTTATTGCAATGATGGGGCGTGAGCCGGGAAAGATTTTTTATTTTGCGTTTAGTGGTGGAACTACTCCTTCACTGATGTTTGATATTTGGGCACATGAATATAAAAAGATAACACCTTGGCAACGAATGCGTATTTATTGGGTAGATGAACGATGTGTACCTCCCGATGATTCGGATAGTAATTATGGTACTATGCGGCGTCTGTTGCTGGATGAAGTAGGAATGCCTGATGAATTTATTTATCCTATCTTTGGAAATTATCCGCCGGAAAGTGAAGCAAAGCGTTACTCTGCGTTAGTAAACCGTACAGTACCTCTTTGGCGTGGATTTCCAACCTTTGATGCTATTTTACTAGGTGCGGGAGATGATGGACATACCTCTTCCATCTTCCCGGGACAAGAGTATCTATTGTCTTCTTTTCAACCTTACGAAGTGAGTACTAACCCTTATAATGGGCAGTTGCGTATTGCCATGACGGGTTGTCTTCTATTTGCTGCTAAAAGACTGATATTTTTTATTACAGGAAAGAGTAAAGCGGAAGTTGTTCACGACATTCTCGATTCGGGTGATACAGGGCCAGCGGCTTATGTAGCACACCATGCCGAGAATGTCGAGCTATATATGGATGTTCTGGCTGAGCAGAAAGAGGGGACTATTTAGAAGTCCCGCTTTCCAAAATGCTCACGATGGAGAACAAGGTAAAACAAATGCCTCCCAAGCCTGCAAGTACACGTGCCGGTACGAAGTAAGCATCCTGCAAACTTGCCATCTCGAACAAGAAGGCAGAGAGGAATAAGCAGATCAGCGCTGTGAAGATCGGAATCAGCGGTATACGGTTGGCTAGATCAAAGGTATTTCGCCAAATAGCTGCCAGCAAGATTACTTTACTGGAAATACTATAACATACTAATCCCAGACCTATCATGATATATCCTGTTGATGATAGGGCGGGATTACTGTTTGTTAATATCAAAAGTCCCCACACGATGCTGATACTGCCCATTATCAAAACAAGGGACGGCCACCACTTCTTTTCAGATTTCATGTAGTTGTTACGTATCTGCCGACCGATGGTTGCAACCAATGCCACCAAACTGCTGCATATACAAGCAAGTCCTGCCATTACATGTCCTGCTACATAATAAGCATTGTGCTTGTCGCTTTGAGACAATAGCCAGAAAGTCCATATCCATGCAACTAAAGCGATAATGGTTGCAACTGCTATCATGACTTTTCCTTGTATTGCATTGAAAGCTTTGTCAGGAAGGTCATGGTCATTCCTTTTGGAGTTAGCAGGGATAAGGGTGAAGCGCGTAGATGCAGTGGCTGTAGTAGCTACACATGCTGTGATAAGACCTACGCCGCAAATAACATGGCCAGCTACGAAATGGCTTGCATTTGTAGCACTATCCATGTATTCCCAACCGCAAATGAAGGTCAGAACTGCAGCCAGATAGCCTATAATCGGCAAGGTATATTTGGCAACTCGATTGTATGTATGGATAATTTGCCTGATGATTGTTGCTGCTGTAGCATATAGGGCAATACAGATCATCCCTAAAGAAAAAACTACCGGACCGGCAACGAATTTAGCAGAGTCTGCTCCCTCATGGAGTATAAAGGCTCCGTAACCAAAGCAAAAGAGGGCCATCAACAAGGGTATGGCCCTGAAAAGAACACTGATACCGTAATTCATAACTGTTGTTTTTAGAGTTTCCTCTTTAACAGCATTTTTTGTGGTTTGTTTTTCCTTTTAATATTTATTTATGGCTGATAACAATCAGGTTTTTATTAGGGGGCCAGTCTTTCTTTTTTCCAGTTGTCATCTTTCTCAAGAGTATATAAAAAACGGTCGTGTAGCCTGCTCTCCCGGCCTTGCCAGAATTCAAAACGGGTAGGGGTGACTGTAAATCCTCCCCAGTTATCAGGACGTTTGATGGTTTGTCCCGCCCATTTAGCTGCCTCAAAAGCAAAGGCGCGCATAATCTCCATGCGGCTACCGATAACATGGCTTTGGGGTGAAATTCTAGCTCCGATCTTACTTTTGTAAGGTCTGGTTGCAAAGTAGGCATCGGACTCTTCCGGAGAACATTTTACAGCCTTTCCTTCAATATGTATCTGTCTTTCCAACTTATGCCATACAAAAGATAAAGAGATATACGGATTGTCTGCTAGTTGTTGACCTTTTCGGCTTTCATAATTCGTAAAGAAGATAATTTTTCCATTTTCAACCCCTTTCAGCAGTACCGTTCGTGTAGAGGGGTGACCGTCTGCCGAAACGGTGGCTACAATCATAGCGGTAGGTTCTTCTTCACCACTATGCAGTGCATCGTCCAACCAATGTTGAAATTGCTCAAAAGGATTATTGCTTAGGTTTTCTTTAGTCAGTTTGTTTTTCTTGTATTCTCTTCTTATATCAGATAGTTGACTTTCCATATTATGTAGGTTTTAAGCATGTTCAAGTATCGTTTTATCCGTGGATGCTTTCTTTATAAAGTCATTCTCAATAACATACGCATCCATTAACTCTGCATTGTAGGGCTTTAATAATACAGATATTTCGTTTTTTGAAAGAGTGGGTTCCAACCATTTCTCTTCATTTTCTTTTGAAAGTATAGCTGGCATCCGATGCTTGGTATTGTGTATATAATCGGTGAGAGGATTGGTATCGGTGGTTATGATAGAAAACGTAGAATGCTCCGTACCGGTTTCTTTATCTAGCCAAGTGTCGTATATCCCGGCCATTGAAAAGATTTCCTCATCTTTTAAATAAATGTAGTAGGGGATTTTCTTACCTCCTTCGTGGTGCCATTCAAAATATCCTGTACTAGGTACGATGCAACGTTTCTTCATGATAGGTTCGCGGAAAGAAGGTTTCTCAAAAATGGTGTCAGCTCGTGCGTTGAGAGTCATTCCCCGTATTTCATCGGCATCTTCTTCGGTTTTTATCCAAAAAGGAATAAGTCCCCAATTAAAAACTTGCACTTCGTCCGAAGTGGTGATGATAGGGTATTTAGGGAAATTGAAAGCATTTACGTGATATTGTTCATTGATGATGTCTTGGGCAATTTCTATAATATCTGATTTGCGACCATAGCGGGCAGCTAGTTTTATTGCTTTTGCCGACATAGAATTATGGAAACACATACTTATTTGCAATTAATAGTTATTACTTCATTGATATCAGTAGTATAACGTTGGGAGAGCTGTTCTTGTTTAAGTTTCCACTCTCTTCCATTCCCTTGTACGGCTAATTTTACATTACTGAGATATTTGCCGTTTATCCGGTCGATAGACTGCATCAGTCTTTCCCGTTTATTCCGGTCGATGGTATCGAAAAGGTTTTGTTGCACACCTTCAGTGGCTATTTCGGTAATGATAACGCCTGCTTTCTTATATTGGTATCCTTGCATGAATATATTATTGAGCCCCGCTAGTGCATGGTGTACAATTTCTAAAGTATCATTCGTGGGTACCGGCAACTTGATAACTGTATTTTTCCAGTATTGCGGTAGATCTTCCCTGAAGTTATTGGTATGAATGAACACCAAGAGTGACGTTGCGTAGGATTTTTGAAGTCGAAGTTTTTTAGCACATGTAGACGCATGCGTGGCAACTGCTTCGGACATTGTAGTAATATCTTCAACCATCTTGCCGAAGCTGCGTGAGGTACAAATTTGTTTCTTGGTTGGTGGTATGGCTTCCATATCGATGCATGATAATCCTCGTAATTCTTTCCAGGTGCGTTCACCTACTACTGTCATGTACTTTCGTACCCATGAGCCGGGTAGTTGTGTGAAATCGTATGCAGTCTTCACCCCTTGCTTTTCCAGTTTGGCTGCTTGTTTACGACCAATTCCCCAAACGTCACCAATTTCCGTGAGCAGTAATGCTTTGGTCTGCTTTTCTTCTGTATCAATGATGCAGACGCGATGATAGGCAGGATATTTCTTTGCAAATTTATTGGCAATTTTGGCTAAGGTCTTGGTTGGAGCTATTCCTAAACTCACAGGAATTCCAGTGCTGCGGATAATGCGGTTTACAAGATCGTTTCCGAATGCTTGTAAGCTTCTGATACCATCCAAATTGAGAAATGCTTCATCTATAGAATAGATTTCAAGTTCAGGAGTCTGTTCTGCGAGTATTGTCATGACTCGTGAAGACATATCTCCATATAAGGTGTAGTTTGAGGAGAAGACGGTAATATTATGTTCCTTTATATCTTGCTTGATTTGATAGGCAGGCACCCCCATCTTTATACCTAATGTTTTTGCCTCGTTACTTCGTGCAATCACACAACCATCGTTATTGGATAATACAATGATGGGCTTTCCATTCAATGACGGATTGAACACCCGTTCACATGAAGCGTAGAAGTTATTGCAGTCCATTAATCCGAACATTATCTTTTCCTCCGGTTCTTTTTAATTGTATAAGTGACAATCCCCCATACTATGAATTCATTGTCCTTGGTTACTTTTATCAGGGGATAGTCCGGATTAGATGGAACAAGCCATGCTGCATCCGTTTCCAATCGTACGCGTTTTACTGTGAATTCCCCGTCAATGAAACACACAGCTAAATCATCATCCTGCAATTCGAGAGACTTGTCTATGACAAGAATATCGCCTTCTTCAATGCCTTCGTCCCTCATCGAGTCACCAACAACACGTCCATAAAATGTACTTGCCGGATGCCTGATGAGTTCCTTGTTCAAGTCAATAGCCTGCTCCATGTAATCCTGCGCTGGGCTTGGAAACCCTGCGCGAATCCCTTCGTCTGCATACTGCAACGGGAGACTGGTTGACACATCTATACTATGTATTTCAATGTTCTTTTTCATGGTAAAGGAACAAAGAAAAACATATTCTGCTTAGCTAATTTGGATTTTTTATGGAAGAAAAGGGTTCATTTCCTTTAAGTTACTTATTCAGAATCCATAAGCACAATGAATTCCTATCATGAAATGTGTGTCATGTTTGCTCCATGAATAATCTATAGCAGGCCCTAAATGGAAATGTTCCAAATGGATTAAGTCGTAGCCTAGTTCAAAATGAGTGGAAAATTGGGCTTTACTTTTATGCTCGTGTTCGGCTTCATGATCAGCTTCATGGTTATGCTTGAAGAAGGTGATGCCAGGCATAACTGCTATATTTAGTCGGTCTAGAATTTCATATTTCCCTCCTGCACTTATAGTCCAATGGGAACCGTGGGCGTTTACTTGTTCCAAACTACCACCGAGAGCCCAGGGACTATGATCTCCAAGAGTACGAAAATAATGTGCATGTATTCCAAATCCCCAGTTATGGTGTGAAGGGGAGTAGGTTGCTCCGGGACTGATGCCTATTTCGTTTCGGGCATGGTGGTGCTCTTGAGCAACTATGTAGATAGGTAATATTAAGAATATTAGAAAGAGGTTGATTCTCATGGACGAGAAAAGATATCTATAGCTGAAATACATATTTAATATGATTAGTGGTTAATACTATGATTATTGATAATATAACATTGAGAAAGCTATTCTTGTTTAACTCGGCTTTCGATTGCTTTTTATTACCTTTGTGGACGAATAAGGCTTATAACTATGCAGTTGAAGTTATGTAGAATCCGAAAATAGAAAGAATAATATGCCAATAATCGAAATATCATCCCTGGATCATCCCGGAGTAGAGGTATTCAGTACCCTTACCGAAGCTCAGTTACGCAATCGCCTTGAGCCCGAAAAGGGACTTTTTATTGCAGAAAGTCCTAAAGTTATCAAAGTTGCTTTGGATGCTGGCTATGAGCCTTTAGCTCTTTTGTGTGAGCAGAGGCACATCACCGGTGATGCTGCCGAGATTATTGAACGCTGTGGTGATATGCCGGTTTATACGGGCAGTAGAGAGTTGCTTGCTAGTTTGACCGGATATGTTTTGACACGTGGCGTTCTTTGTGCTATGCGTCTCCCTGCTCCGCGAAGCATAGAGGAAGTATGCCAAAAAGCCCGGCGTATCGTGCTTATCGATGGAGTGGCAGACACTACCAATATCGGTGCTATTTTCCGTTCAGCTGCTGCCCTTGGTATAGATGGCGTGCTGCTGACGCGTAACTCTTGTAGTCCGTTGAATCGGCGTGCAATCAGGGTATCTATGGGTTCGGTCTTTCTTGTCCCATGGACGTGGTTGGACGGATCCCTCAGTGATTTGGGTAAGTATGGTTTCCGTACGGTTGCCATGGCACTTACGGACAATTCCATCTCCATTGACGATCCTATTTTAGCAGCCGAACCTAAGTTAGCTATTGTGATGGGTACTGAAGGTGATGGCCTTTCAGATAAAACGATTGCTGATGCAGATTATGTCGTTCGTATTCCGATGTCCCACGGTGTCGATTCACTCAATGTTGCAGCCGCATCTGCTATCGCTTTTTGGCAACTTCGTGCTAAGGATTAGTATATTCTGGGGATGCTTTTGAAATGCCGCATGTTTGCTCTCCCAATGCCACACTTTAACATCCCCAATGCCACACTTTAGCTCCCTAAATGCCACATCTCAGCAGATGAAATGACTGGCATTTGTCTTGAAAACCCCTGTGTCTTTGGCGAAAAGCCCCGGCATTAATCGTAATGAATCTTGAGAGTTGAGACTCTGATAAATAAGTTCTAAAGAAAAAAGCACTTCCGATGTTCGCTTACAAAGGAAGTGCTTCACACAAAAACTAAACTAGACTTAACTAAACTATTCTATTGGGGGAGTTTCACAACTCCTATCTGTTCGATGCAAAGGTAAAAAAACATCTTTTAATATGCAATAGGATTCTGTAATAAAATCGATAGATTTATTAATTTTATCGACAGATTCCAAAATCTTATTAACTCCTTTTGTCTAAAAACTCCTGAAATGCCTGTTTGTAGCTGTCACTTATCGGAATATAATTCTTGCCAAAAACAATACGTCCACGGTCAATTATGCGTATTTTATCTTTCTGAACGATATAAGAACGATGTACCCGCATAAAACGTGAAGAGGGCAGAAGGTCTTCCATCGACTTCATGCTCATCAGCGATAGGATGGGCTTTGCAACATCTTCTTCGTAGATTTTGATGTAGTCTTTTAGCCCTTCTATGTATAGGATTTTCTTTAATTCAATTTGTACAAGTTTGTAGTCACTCTTTACGAAAATACTTTGAATTTCTTCCTTGGGTTGCTGTGCTAGTTCAAACCATTGAACAGCTTTGTTGGCAGCTTGCAGAAAATCAACGTAAGAGATGGGTTTTAACAGATAATCTAATGCATTGACTTTGTAGCCGTCTATGGCATATTGTCCAAAGGCGGTGGTGAAGATTATGCGGGTAGTAGGTGCTACCATTTTTGAAAATTCCAATCCATTCAGTTCCGGCATCTGAATATCAAGAAAGAGCAGGTCAATTTGTTTGTCCGGTAATTCTTTCATCGCTTGTACTGCACTGGAGTATTTTCCCTCCAACGTAAGGAACGGAGTTTTATTGACATAGCTTTCCATCAGGCTCAAAGCTAGAGGTTCATCATCTACGATTGCACATTTCAGATTCATGATAATAGTGATTAGAAATTAATCATTAAAATTGATTTGTATTCTTTTCCATCCTCGCTTTCTCCCTGCTGCCAGGTATATTGACCGGGATAGGTCAACTCCAAGCGTTTCCGCACCTGTTCCAGTCCAATACCGCTTCCGCTTTTATCAGTTTGGTTTTTTGGGTGGAAGCTGTTGGTTATTTCACAGCGTACCTCTCCGGGACTTTCACTGAAGCGGATGCGGATGAAACTGGGTTCGGTGGGCGAGATGCCATGCTTAAAAGCATTCTCTATGAGCGAGATGAAAATGAGCGGAGCTATTTCGGTACGGCTATTCGGATTAACATCAAACTGTGTTTCTACAGCAACATTAGATGCCAGACGTATACGCATTAGTTCTATATAATTGCGGATAAAATCCATCTCTTTATCGAGCGAGACAAAATTCTGCTGATTATCATACAGTACATGACGAAGCAGACGACTCAATTCCTGTACGGCAGCCTGTGCTTTGTCTGCATCAAAAGCAATCAATGCATAAATATTGTTCAGTGTATTGAGCAAGAAATGTGGATTGAGCTGATTACGAAGATTTTTCAGTTCAGCTTCCGTACGACTTTTTTCGGCTTCACGACGGGCTGCGTCCATCTGTACCCAACGTCCGCTCATCTTAATAGCAGCACTTAATCCTACCGTCAGTATCATGGAAAATATATCACGCATGATAAATATCCATTTGGGAGGTCCGGGTCTTCCTCCTTTTCCTCCCGTACCTTTTACGAAATTGTGGAATGCATATTCTTGCCACAAATGCGCACCGGCAGCAATGCAGATTATCAGTACCACATTCCATAACAAATATTGCTTGATGCGTCCTTCGAACAAATAACGAGGAATCAGGAAGAAATAGTTGACATAGAATACTATAAGAAATGAGAGAGGAATTATACTGCCATGACGCAGATAATCCATCCATGTGATGTTGAAACCACTACGACTCATCATCAGGAAAGGGAATCCGAATACGATTCCCCACCCAATGATATGCGTCAGAATTTCAACAAGGCGTGATTGAGAGTTAGGCACTTGTTTCATATATTACAAAGATAATTATTTTAGTGATTAGTGATAAGTGATTGGTGATTTGTTTATCAATGAATCACTAATCACTTATCACTAGTCACTATTTATTCGTATCTTATCGCTTCAATCGGGTCTAAATCCGCTGCCTTTTTCGCCGGATACCAACCGAAGAACACACCGGTAACGGTACATACGGCAAAGGAAAGGAATACACTCCAAGGTTGGATGAAGATGGGCCAATGAGCCACACTCTTTACTACCCAACTGGCACCACATCCAATAATGACTCCGATGATACCTCCGGTAATACTGATGAGGATGGCTTCTATCAGGAATTGGCTCAGAATATCAACCCCACGGGCACCGACTGACATGCGTAAACCGATTTCACGGGTACGCTCCGTAACGCTGACATACATGATATTCATGATACCGATGCCACCTACTACCAAAGAAATGCCGGCGATACAAGCCAGGAGGGTGGTCATCAGGTCGGTGGTGGAGTTTAGCATAGAGCTGAGTTCCTGCTGGCTACGGATGGTGAAGTCATCGTCGGCATTGTCTTTCAGCTTGTGATTACGACGTAGCAGTGAGGTTATTTCTTCAGTGGCATTATCAGTCATATCTTCTGTAAGAGCAGAAGCAAATATACCTTGCAGATAGGTTTGTGCCAATAACCTCTTCATCACTGTGGTATAGGGAGCAAGAACGACGTCGTCCTGGTCCATACCCATGGAATTGTAACCTTTAGCTTTTAAGACTCCCACCACACGGAAGGGAACCTGATTGAAACGGATGATGCGTCCTACAGGATCTTGACCACCCGGGAAAAGATTGTCTTGAATGGTTTTTCCGATGACGCAAACTTTAGCTGAGGTTTGTATATCAGCATCGGTAAACATTTCACCATTATCCACACTGAGCTGACGTATCTTTAAATATTCCGTACCCACTCCGTTGACGGAGGAAGGGTAGTTATTGTTACCCGCAATTAATTGTCCGCTGGAAGATACGTTGGGACTGACGGCCGACAAGAAGCTGGTTTCATTGCATAAAGCTTCATAATCGGTCAGCTTCAGGGTTTGCATGGCGCTTGGGTCTTGACGAACACCGCCACGCATGTCACCGCCCGGATGAACCATTATCATGTTCGACCCCATTTCAGCTATTTGTGCCTGAATGCTTTTCTTTGAACCTTGTCCGATGGCGAGCATCGTGATAACGGATGCCACACCGATGATAATGCCGAGCATGGTAAGGAAAGCACGGAGCTTGTTATTATTCAAAGCTCGCAGAGCTATTTTGAAAAGATTGGTTCCGTTCATTATTCTTCCTCCTGTTTAGGTAATGCTGCCAGTGCATCGGCTGCATTAAGGATGTTTTTGTTGAGGTTGTCTTCTTTTACCTGCCCGTCACGTAACACAATATTTCGGCTGCTGTACTGTGCTATTTCCGGATTATGGGTTACGAAGATGATGGTACGTCCTTCGGCATGCAGTTTCTGAAAGAGAACCAGAATGTCGAAAGAAGTGCGTGTATCAAGATTACCGGTTGCTTCGTCCGCCAGGATCACAGCCGGATTGTTGACTAAAGCACGGGCAATAGCCACACGCTGCATCTGCCCGCCGGACATCTGGTTGGATTTATGTTCCAGACGATCACCCAAACCAACAGCTTGCAGAGATTCGATGGAGCGCTTCCGTCTTTCGGCTGCCGAGACGGAGGAGTTGTACATTAGCGGGAGTTCCACATTTTCCACAGCGGTGGTCTTTGCCAGCAGATTGTAGCTTTGAAATACAAAGCCGATTTTGCGGTTGCGCAGTACGGCACGCTGTGATTTACTCATGGTACGCACGGATATGCCGTCCAGATAGTATTCGCCACTGGTAGGAGTATCGAGGCAACCGAGGGTGTTCAACAAGGTTGATTTTCCTGAGCCTGATGTTCCCATGATAGTAACGAACTCACCTTCGGAGATGGTGAATGAGATGCCACGTAATGCATGTACGGTTTCATCACCTACCTGGAAGTTCCGCTTGATATTCTGAAGTTCAATAACTACTTTGCTCATAATTCTAGTTTTTCTTCTTATTGCCTCCCGGACGACTTGGCATGAAAGGGCTTTGCTCGCCGCTTGCCGTATCCGGTGTTACCGATGTTCCGCCTTCGCCGGGCATACTTCCAATGGTAGCTTCGGTTATTACGTTGGTACCGGCTGAAATACCACTGACAATTTCTGTGTTGACACCATTGGAGATACCTATTTCTACCGGATGTGCAGTGAATGTATTACCTTCACGAGTCCATAGTTTATGTTCGGCTTCGCAATCTTTCACTATATCGTTCTCGCCGATAAGCGGCTTTTCGGGAGTGAAGCGCAATGCACGTGATGGTACGCTGAGTATATCTTTACGGTCGAGGGTATAGATGGTGACATTGGCCGTTAAGCGAGGTTTCAGTTTTAAGTCCGGGTTATGGGCCGAAATAACGACTTCGTAGGTTACTACCGTGGTCGATGAAGAAGTACTGCTCGTAGAGCTGGCATCTCCTAGACGGATTTGCGTTACTACCCCTTCGAAAACATCGTTCGGATAGGCATCTACAGTAAACGAGGCACGTTGTCCTTCTACGATACCGCCTATGTCGGCTTCATCCACGTCGGCAACAACTTGCATTTGCGTCAGGTCGGCAGCGATGGTGAACAGAGTGGGGGTTTCGAAGCCGGAAGCTACGGTTTGACCTTCTTCAACGTCGCGGCTGATGACAACGCCGTCAATAGGCGAGGTGATGGTAGCATACGAGAGGTTACGCTCCGCTTTTGCCAGAGATGCCTGACTGCTTTCGAAGGTGCTCCTCGCTTTATCGTAGTTGTACTGCGACTGTTCGTAGTCCGTATCACTGATAAGCTGCTTGGCGTGTAAGCCTTTATTGCGCTCAAAGTTTTTCTGCTGATATTCATATTCGGCTTTCGCTCCGTTGTAGGTGGCGCGTTGCGAGGCAAGTTCGCTTTGTAGCGTCACGCGGTCCATTTCGGCGATAAGCTGGCCTTTGGTAACTACCGAGTTGTAATCGACGTATATCTTGTCGATGATACCACTGACTTGCGTACCGACTTCTACTTCCGTCACCGGTTCGATGGTGCCTGTAGCAGTTACAGACTCGGATATCTCACCCTTATTGACAGTTGCAGTGGTGTATGTCACTTTATGTTTGGCAGACGAACCACCGAAGAACCATATTCCTCCACCGGCTACTACTACGATAGCCACAGCAATGAGGATAATTTTCTTTTTGTTCATGATTGTATTACTTATAATTGTATTTTATCTCCTTGATAGAACTTCAGTAATTGCATGTTCAATATTGCCATATATTTGGCTTGCAATGTTTCTTGTTGTGCGCTGAGCAGGTTGCTTTTCTCAGTTAGTAACTCTACTGTATTCTTCATGCCCAGATTAAATTGCTCTTGTATAAGATCGTAGCTGGTCTGCGTACTTTTCAACTTTTCTACGGCTGCTGCATAACGTTGTTGTGCACTGTTGGCATCGAGCCATAAACCTTCAATGGTCTTGTACAGAGTCTTTTGTTCATCCAGCAAGGACAATTCGCTGGTTTGCTTTTGCAGTTTGGCTTTTTGTATGGCGCTTTTGGTTTGTCTGTTATTAAATATAGGTACACTGACGCTTACTCCTAATGAATTGTTCCAGTTCTGCTTGATCTGCTCGCTGAAGGTGAAGTCATTGCCGTTGGCATTGTTTGTGCCGATGCCAGCGGTCAAACTGAAAGTGGGAATGTAGCCTGCACGGGCTATTTTAATATCTAAATCCGATGTTTGTACATTCAGTTTGCCTGCCTCAATTTCGGGACGCAAAGTTAAAGCGGTACGGTAAACATCTGCCTTACTGGGTAGTGGTACTAATACATTTTCATTTCCTAGTGCGGGCAGATAAAGATTCATTTCGTTTTCACCATCCAGTTCAAGCAATTGTTTGAGTTGGAGTTTATAATCTTGTAGATTTGCCTGTGCGGTGACTAATTGATATTTGTCTGTGCTGACTTGTGCTTCCAGCTGTGCCAGATCGCTCTTGGCGATGCTACCGGCTTCGAACAATGCTTTGGCTCGGTCACATTCTGCTTTACTTACTTCTAAAGTAGATTCGTTGACTTTGACGGCTTCGGCTGCATAGAGTATTTGTACGTAGGTCTGTGCGATGCTTTCTTCAATGCTGTTTTCGCTTTGAGTTACATTCAAGCCGGCAATGCGGTTGTTGAGCTGTTGTTGCTTTATGGTGTTGAGCCGTTTGCTGCCATTATAAAGCGTCCAGTTAGCATCAATACCATAACTGCCGTTATAGCTGGTTTTGCTTTGGCTGCTGGTGATGTTATCACCGTTGATAATCGTATTTGTCTCACTATTGGGACGGTTCACGATACGTTGGCTTACACTAGCCGAGAGGCTGGGGAAGAGGGCTGCTTTTGCAGTTTTCACATCCACCTCGGCACTTTCTGCGTTGAGGCGGTTTTTGCGAATGGTAATGTTTTGCTGCAAAGCATAGTCGATACAGGTTTGCAAATCCCATTGGGAAGGAATAGGCAGATTGCCGGCTTGCTGCACTATTGTATCATTTTGAGCGGACAATCCTATGCAGCTTGCCAAGCAGAGCGTTATCACTGTCAATCTTCTTACGTTCGTCATATCGTTGATAATCTTTTGTTTTACATGACAAATGTAGGGTGATTCGATTTTAGCTGCAAAACTGATAGATGTATGGGGAGTTTTCATCGTCAATTCTTCTTTTTTTATGGATAAGTGAATACGTATCAATTTCTTATTGAACTCTTGAAAAAGAAATTGCATCCCCATCCAACTTTTCCGGCTTTTATTTGTTATTTATATAGAAAAATTTTATATTTGTAATGATTATAATTTCAGCCTGTATGAGACAAACTGTGATTAACATTTGGAGATTTTATCTGGAAGGTTTTCGAAGTATGACGTTAGGACGTACTTTGTGGCTTATAATACTAATAAAACTATTTATTATGTTTTTCATTCTCCGCCTCTTCTTTTTCCCCAACTTCCTGAATACACCTGCTGTAGGCGCCGATAAAGATGACTATGTAAGTAGAGAGCTTATTCTCCGGGCAGCAGACTAAGAGAAATAGTACGATAACAAGTAATTTACAATAAACTTTATTCTCATGCTAGAAAACATTGACACTTCTTTGATTGACTGGTCGAGAGCGCAATTCGCTTTGACAGCCATTTATCACTGGATTTTTGTACCGCTTACTCTAGGTCTGGCGGTTGTTATGGGCATTATGGAGACGGCCTACTACCGTACGGGTGACGAATTCTGGAAACGTACAGCCAAATTCTGGATGAAGATTTTCGGTATTAACTTTGCCGTGGGTGTAGCTACGGGGTTGATTCTGGAGTTCGAATTTGGAACGAACTGGAGTAACTATTCCTGGTTTGTAGGTGATATCTTCGGAGCTCCCCTTGCTATCGAGGGCATTCTCGCTTTCTTTATGGAGGCAACTTTTATAGCTGTAATGTTCTTCGGCTGGGAGAAAGTAAGTAAACGTTTTCACTTGACGGCAACCTGGCTTACGGGCTTGGGCGCTACGATTTCGGCCTGGTGGATTCTGGTGGCTAATGCCTGGATGCAATATCCGGTAGGCATGGAATTCAATCCTGATACTGTACGTAATGAGATGGTCGATTTTTGGGCAGTAGCATTATCACCTGTAGCCGTTAATAAGTTTTTCCATACAGTGTTGTCCAGTTGGATATTGGGTGCAGTGTTTGTAGTGGGTGTCAGTTGCTGGTACTTGCTGAAGAAGCGTGATAAGAAGTTTGCTATAGCCAGTGTGAAGGTTGCCGCCAGTGTAGGTTTGGTAGCCACTTTGCTTACAGCATGGACGGGCGACGGTTCGGGCTATCAGGTTGCACAAACTCAGCCTATGAAACTGGCTGCTTTTGAAGGTTTTTACGAGGGACGAGAAGGTGCCGGACTGGTAGCAGTTGGTGCGTTGAATCCTGATAAAAAGACCCATGATGACGGTGTGGAACCTTTCTTGTTCAGAGTAGAGATTCCTAAGTTCCTGTCATTGCTTGCCGAGCGTGATGCAAATGCATTTGTTCCTGGCATAAATGATATACTAAAAGGTGGATACCCTTTGAAGGATGGTTCCATCGCTTTATCTGCCGAAGAAAAGATAGAACGTGGCAAAACTGCCATATCAGCACTCGCTGCTTATCGTGCTGCAAAATCGGCAGGAAATGAAGAAGATGCAAAACTGGCAGCTGCTGTTCTGAAAGAGAATGTTCCTTATTTCGGTTATGGATATATTAAGGATGTAAACGACCTGGTACCGAATGTACCTTTAACATTCTATGCTTTCCGTATTATGGTTATATTGGGAGGATATTTCATTTTGTTCTTTGCATTGATTCTATTCTTTGCTTATAAGAAAGATTTGTCAAAGTTGAAGTGGATGCATTGGGTGGCATTGCTCACTATACCATTGGGTTATCTGGCAAGTCAGGCAGGCTGGGTAGTTGCCGAATGTGGTCGTCAGCCGTGGGCAATACAGGATATGCTGCCAGTTAATGCGGCAATCTCCAAGCTGGATGTAAGTTCTGTACAAACTACGTTCTTCATCTTCCTTGTGCTCTTCACCATTATGCTGATAGCTGAGGTTGGGATTATGCTGAAGGCTATACGAAAGGGACCGGATAGTAATATTAGTGATACGTATTAATCATTTATTACTCAGTTAATCACTTCTAATTTATAATTCAATGAATACATATTTATTTCTTCAACAATATTGGTGGTTTGTAGTTTCCTTGCTGGGGGCTCTACTGGTATTCCTGCTGTTTGTGCAGGGAGGTAATTCGCTTTTATTCTGTCTAGGCAAGACGGAAGAACAGCGCAAAATGATGATTAACTCTACAGGACGCAAGTGGGAGTTTACGTTTACTACACTTGTTACCTTCGGAGGTGCTTTCTTTGCTTCATTTCCATTGTTCTATAGCACTAGCTTTGGTGGGGCATACTGGTTGTGGATGATTATTCTGTTCAGCTTTGTATTGCAGGCTGTCAGCTACGAATTCCAGTCTAAGGCAGGTAATCTGTTGGGAAAGAAGACTTATCGTGTGTTTCTGGTGATAAATGGAGTTGTTGGACCTGTGCTATTGGGCGGTGCGGTGGCAACGTTCTTTACCGGTTCCGAATTCTATGTGAATAAAGGGAATATGACCGATACAATAATGCCGGTCATCAGCCATTGGGCGAATGGATGGCATGGACTGGATGCATTGCTTAATCCGTGGAATGTGATTTTGGGCTTGGCTGTATTCTTCTTGGCGCGTATTCTAGGTTCGCTCTATTTTATTAATAATATTAATGAAAAAGATCTGATTGCTCGTTGCCGTCGTTCTTTATGGGGCAATACAGGATTGTTCCTGGTATTCTTCCTGGCATTTGTAATTCGTACATTGGTTGCTGATGGTTATGCGGTGAATCCTGAGAATGGTGAAATCTATATGGAGCCTTATAAGTATCTGACCAACTTCCTGGAGATGCCGATTGTATTGATAGTGTTTCTGATTGGTGTTGTATCTGTACTTTGGGGTATTATTCGTACGATTTGGAAGCCGACATTTGATAAAGGCATCTGGTTTGCCGGGATAGGCACCGTGCTTACGGTTCTTGCTCTACTGCTGGTTTCTGGTTATAACAATACAGCTTACTATCCTTCTACGAACGATATCCAAAGCTCATTGACACTTGCCAATAGTTGTTCGAGCTTGTTTACACTGAAAGTTATGGCTTACGTTTCTATTCTTGTTCCTTTCGTGCTGGCTTATATCTTCTACGCATGGCGTAGCATTGATAACCGCAAGATCGATGCAAAGGAAATGCAAGAAGGCGGACATGCGTACTAAATAAAAGTTATGGGTTATTAGTTACAACTAATAACCCATAATTTATTTTTTCTTCTTCTTTTTCGGTTTATCCACTTCTTTTTTCTTCTCTTCTACCGGAGGAAACTTCGGAACTAACTTCATTAAACGCAGTATTTGTCCTTGCCTACGTAGAATATAAGGCGATGGCTTTGCCGAATTGAAACGTATGGGATTGGGCAAAGTAGCGGCAATCAGTGCACATTGTCCGGCGGAGAGCTTGGCAGCAGTGGTATTGAATTTAATTTTTGCAGTGGCTTGTGCTCCATAAATAGACTTCCCCATTTCGATGGAGTTCAGATATACTTCCATAATACGCTCTTTAGACCAACATAATTCTATGAGCCAAGTGAAATAAACCTCGAACCCTTTTCGTACCCAAGATGATTGCGGCCAAAGAAAAACATTCTTTGCTGTCTGTTGGCTGATGGTGCTGGCACCACGTTTTCGCTTTCTTGTTTCATTTTCCTTGATCGCTTTTTCTATTTCAACAAAATCGAAACCATTGTGCTCGGCAAAGCGATTGTCTTCTGAAGCAATAACTGCCATCGGCAAATTGGGGGATATTTCATCGAAGGGCACCCAGGTATGATGCCAAACAGGACTTTCTCCCTTAAACGTTTGCTGGACGCTACGAATAACCATTAGCGGGGTAATATATACCGGCAGAAAACGATAAACCACTACCGCCATGATAGTGGAAATAAAAAAGAAAAGTATCAGGTTACGGATGATCCGTAGAGGTTTGGGAAGTTTCATTATTGTCGTTCTTTTGTACGTGCATGTATATACTAAAAACAGATGGTCTGTTTGATGCAAACGCATAGTCTGTTCAGGTCAAACAGACCATGCGTTTACCCGAAACAGACCATCTGTTTCGCTAACTTTAAAATAGGGTTATTTCCCAGTTTCCGCATTCTTAATCATTTGCTCGCTGGCATACATGAAGATGTCTACACGGCGGTTTTGCTCAGCGGACATACTTTCATCATATTCGTTGTATCCTACACCTTCTACTTTCTTGAATTGTGAAGGAGAAACGCCACAGTCTTGTAGATAGTTCTCTACGGAATAAGCGCGGTTTTTGGAAACTTTCATATTGGCTTCGTACGAACCTACTTTGTCTGTATGACCGATGATAGCGATATCTGTTGTAGGATCTTCTTTCAAAATCTGTGCAAGTTCACGCAAAGAAGATTTGGCTTCGTTGCTCAATGCTGCAGAGTTGAAACCGAATAAGATACCTGCTGCAAAAGACACCTTTACTGCGGGAAGACCATTATTATCAGTTACTTGTTCCACTTGTGCACCTTGAATCTTAGCGGCTTCAGCTGCTTTCTTATCCATCTTACGGCCGATAGCTACACCTGTACCCGTACCAACTGCCGCACCGATTGCTGCGCCAATGGCTGCACCTTTTCCTTTACCGATTAATCCACCGATAATGGCTCCGGCTGCTGCACCCGAACCTCCGCCGATTACTCCGCCTTTAGCGGTATTATTCATCGTACTACAACTTCCCAACATTAAAACACCACATAACAGCAGTGCTATAAATTTCATCTTCTTCATAAGTCTACCTATTAAATTTGTTTATACTTAATATGTTACAAAATTATGGATATAATAACATCCTTATCCTCTATAAAGTTTTTCATTGTACTTTTTTTAGAGAATTTTCCTTTTAATAATGACAAACCAAGTGGTAAGGACAATTCCTTTCGCAATTGTTGTACCGCAAACAGCCCACCAGATAGCGTCTACACCCATGCCCATTTGTACCAATATCAATGCTACCGGAATACGCATATAATTGCATACAATACTGACAATGGCAGGTGGAATAGTTCGTCCTAAACCATAGAAAACACCTTGCATGGTAATTTCGAGCATCATGAACATTTGCGAATACCCGTCAATACGCAGAAAATCGCCACCTACACGATAAGCTTCCGCTTCGGGTACAAAGATAGAGAATACTTCGCTTCCAAAGAAGATAAAGACAAGGGAACAGATGGTTCCGAAAAATCCAGTCATCCACAACGTTGTATACCATGCTTTCTTTACCCGTGATTTTTGCCCCGCTGCATAGTTCTGCGCAATGAATGTGCTCAGGGCGGTAGAGAAACCTTGCGAAGTATTCCAGGTTATTGCTTCTATCTGTCCGCCGGTGGTGAAAGCCATCAGTCCGATATGTCCCCCTTGTTCGGATGCTGTACGCGAGAGGAACATGTTGACGAAAGCAAAAAGCGTGTTTAAGGTGGCTACCGGCAATCCCAGCTTGAAGATACGTTTAGAGTATTTCTTTTTCAGCCGGGTGAAGAAAGGAAACCCACCGAACAAATCGTCCCTGCAACGTAGCTGGTAAACGAAGATACCGAATACGGTTGCTTCGGACAACCAGGTTGCTATGGCGGCACCTTCCGTCCCCATGCCAAAACCAAAGATGAACAGCGGGTCAAGAATAATATTCATTATCAATCCTGTTCCGCTAATATAAAAAGGTATCTTGCTACGTCCTGCCGCATTATAGATTCCTGTAAAAGCGGCGGAAAGGAAGACAAATGGTAATCCCGTCGATACGATGCGGAGATAAGTTATGGCATCGTTCGTAATATTCTCTTTCAACTGGAAGATTCGCAGGATGGGATCGGCAAAGAGAAACAACAAACCACCCCAGCAAGCTGCAATAATCAGAGCAAGGGTGATGTTGTGCGAAGCAAAGTTACGAGCATCTTCCTGGCTGCGTGCTCCAATGGATTGCCCTACACTTACTTCGGCACCTACCTTATTTAATAATGCAATGGAGCCCGACATCCACGTCAATATACCTACTGCACCTACAGCTGCAACAGACTCACTACCTAATCGTCCTACCCACGCCATATCTGTCAGGCTATATGCCATTTGGATAAACGAGGTGGCCATAATAGGTATAGCCAGATTAAATAACTGCCGGTTAATAGGTCCTTGAGTGAGAATTTTTGTTCCTTGCATTCTTTTTAGCTTGCTATTAATTTGATGTTAAGAATGTATTTTATCTAAGGTAAGATTGCCTTCCTGCCATACAGCACGGATATTGAGGTTCTTATCCATGATGAGGATATCGGCATCTTTATCTTTCTGGAGAGACCCTTTACGGTCGAATACTCCCATGATGCGTGCCGGAGTTTCGGAAGCCATACTCAATGCGTATCCTAAAGGGATGCCGGCTTTCACCATGGTGCGGACAAGTACATCAGTGGTGGCGATACTACCTGCAAGTGCCGAACGATCTGCCAGTTTGCATACGCCATCTTCGATAATGACACGGGGATCGTTTATTGCTTTGCCTTCATTGGCGGTGTATGAAAGGGCGTCAGTGACGAGACAAGTATGTTCTACACCTTTCAGTTTATAAGCCAACCTTAGAATAGTGGAAGGCAGGTGGATGCCGTCGGCAATAAGTTCTATGGTCATGCCGTCGGTCAGATACACACTTTCCACTGTACCTTCGTACTTGTATTCACGGCGTTTGTGGAAGCCGGGCATAGCGTTATAAAAGTGGGCCGCATGGGTAAAACCGGCAGCGTATGCTTCCTTGATGCCTTCGTATTCCGATTCGGTGTGCGAGGCGGCAACAAGGATTCCTTTTTCATGTAGGTATCTGGCAAAGTCGAGTGCTCCGGGTAATTCGGGAGAAGCATCCCAACGACGGATGCAGTGGGTGCTTTCTATGAGTTCTTTATATTCCTTCTCGTCAATCTCTTTCACTTGGTCGGCAAATTGTTCGCCTGCCATTTTAGGGTTGAGGTACGGACCTTCAATGTGAAGACCAAGCACGGGACTATCAGGTTCTGCCATTAACTTTTCACAGATAGCTGCGGCCTGATGCAGTTTGCTGAAGGGAGAAGAAGAGAGGGTAGGGAAGATGCTTGTCGCTCCATGACGTAAATGAGCCTGGATAGCGGCTTGGAAAGCTTCTTCGGTACATTCGGTAAAGTCGTGTCCACCACCACCGTGGGCGTGCATGCAGACAAAACCGGGCACGATGTACATGCCTTTGGCATCAATCAACCGGGCACCAATCAGTGCGAGGTCACAGTTGGTTACTTCGAGAATCTTTCCGTCCCGTATCAGAACCGAACCTTCGTTCAGCCAACCTTGAGGGGTGAATATTCGCCCGTTAATGATTTGAGTTAACATTTTTAGATTTATGATTTAAGTTTTGAATATTATCTTCTTTTGGGTCGGCGGCGGTGATGGCGTTGTTTCTGCTTGTACTTACGTATTTTGCCGTATACCAGCCACACAAATAATACGCCGAATACGGCAAATATCAGCAATACGATTCCTGTATTGAGATTATCGCCTTTCACACGACTCCACATTTCGAGTACAAGTTCTGTTCGGTCGCCAAAATCACGGATCATGGCACAACGTTCCACCACCTTCTTATCGGGGTATTGAACGGTGTTGATAGGAATACTATCTGCTTCCGGCCCGAAGAAGTAGCTAAGATCGGAAAATTCTTCAATCGTTGTATCAATTTTTGCTTCCATTATTTCGGGTGTGGCTATGGCACTAACATAGCCGATGGCATCCATATTCCGTAAAGCAACTTCGGGTTGGCAAAGGTAGTTTATGAAATAGCTAGCCGCCTTTACATTGCGTGCATATTTGGGGATCACCCAACCGTCATACCAAATATTACTACCTTCACGGGGCACTATGTAATCCAAATCTACTCCTACTGCGGCAGCCTCTTCCATTGCCCAGACGGCGTCGCCGCTCCAAGTCAGGTTGAGGGACGTTTTCCCTTTGGTCATCATCTCCTTGCCGAAGTCTGCTTCCCAACCGGAAATGTTAGGCTTCATGGCTTTCAGGTATTTCTCGGCGAGGGCTATGGCTTCGGCGGAATTATCATTCATCAGTTGCTCTACCGTAACGGTTCCATCTGCCAGTTGCTTGGCATGGGCGTAGATAATGGCTGTGCCGTAAGCATCGCGGTAACTATCTTTCATCAAGACTTTGTTCTTGTTTTTTGGGTTCCAAAGACAATACCAACTGCTGACTTCTTCTGCGCCGATAAGATTCTTATTATACAAGATACCGGCAGTTCCCCACATATAAGGTACGGCATAATCAGTGGTAGTACGTCCAGGCTGACTGGTCTTATTCAGTTCTTTTTGGATAAAAGGGGAGACATTGGGAAGATAATCCGGAGTTTTGCCGAAATTACGGTCAATAGGAAGCAGAAGATCCTTCTTCAACATTCGTTCAATGATATACTCCGAGGGACATACCACGTCGAAATCTTCGTGTCCACGTTCTATTTTGGTAAGCATTATTTCGTTGATGTCGAAGACCTGATAGATGATGCGGATGTCTTCTCCGGTTTGCTGCTTGTACCAAGCGGGAAATTCGGCAAGGACGTCTTCGTCGATGTAATCCCCCCAATTGTATATCTTCAGTACACGGCTGCGCTCTTCACTGGAAGGTCCGCAGGAGGCGAATAATCCGATGTAACACAGTAGTAGTAGTATGTTAGCTAATTTTTTCATTATATATTCTTTTTCCCTGAGGTTTGCTCTTGAATTTCCTGTGTTTTCTACTGAAAACCTCAGGCATTTTATCTTAAAATCCCAGTCATTCTGGATGCAAACTCCTGAGGTTTCGTGAGCAAACTCCGGGCATTTTTCTTCTTATTCTTTCTTCGCTTTTTCTGCCCGCTTATTGATAACAATCAGCAATACAAGCACCGTTACGAAGATGATTACTGACAATGGTCGCAGTTCCGGTGTCAATCCACCCTTGCGTGCATCGGCATATATATAGGTAGAGAGAGTTTCCAGTCCTTCGTTTCCGATGGTGAATATCGTTACTGCAAAATCATCAATGGAGAGCGTGAAAGCAAGGATAAAACCGCTTATCATACCCGGAAATATCTCCGGAAGAATCACCTTGCGCAATGCTTGAAAAGGAGTCGCTCCTAAATCGAGGGCGGCTTCATATACATTCTGATTCATCTTTTTGAGTCTTGGCATTACGCTCAACACTACGTAGGGTGTACAGAATGAGATATGTGCCAGTACTACCGTCGTGAACCCTTGCGATATGCCGAAGCTGACAAACAACAAGAACAATGAGATACCTGTAATAATATCCGCATTCATCATAGGAATAGCATTCGCAAAATTCATCACCTGACGTGTGCGGGAGCGTAAATTGAAAATGCCGATAGCTGCAAAACTGCCTAACAGGGTAGATACAGTTGCCGCAATCATAGCGATGGCGAATGTATTCCAAATCGCACTCATTAGTGAATGGTGCATGCCGCCTGTGAAGAGAGAGCTATATAGCTTGGTGGAAAATCCCGTCCAATTACCCAATACTTTCGCCTCGGTGAACGAGAAGATCATGATAATCAGGATAGGCGAGTAGAGTAGGGCCAGCAATAACCACAAGTAGCCTTTAGCAAGAATACGTGTCATCATATCACACCTCCACTCTCATTAGATGCGCTATCTTCCTCGTTGGTAAAGAGGATGGTTACGCCAATTAGTATCAACATGATAAGCGAGAGGGCCGCACCGTAGTTCCACATTCCGTTGTAGATACTTTCTTGTACCGTGGTACCGAAGAGCTTGATATTGTTCATTGTCAACAACTCGGCAATGGCGAATGTAGATACCGTAGGCATAAAGACCATAACGATGCCACTCATAATGCCCGGCATAGACAACGGAAGAATGACTTTGCTGAATACCTTCACCGGATTGGCTCCCAGATCCTGCGCCGCTTCTATAAGGTTATGATCCATCTTCTGCAATGTATTATAAATAGGATAGATCATGAACGGCAGGAAGTTATAGACCATGCCGAATACCAGCGCTCCTTCGCCTAACGGCAGGCTCAGAAAGTCGAACAATGCCACGGTAGCCAATGTGCGTATCAGGATATTCACCCACATGGGCAGAATAAACAGCACCACCATCGTGCGGGAACTATTAAACCGTTTCTGGCTAAGGATATAGGCAGCCGGATACCCCAATAACAGGCATATCAGCGTCGTAATTACTGCAATACCGATAGAATAGACAAACGTGTTCAGCGCCTCGGGATGCATCATGAACTTGCGGAAGTTGGCGAACGTAAACGTTCCTTCGGCATCTGTAAAAGCATATAGCACGATAAGCAGCAACGGTACTATAACGAATACTAGCAGAAACAACGCGTATGGTACCGTCCAGTTGCGCCGGCGCATGAAGAAATGGGATAGTTTATCTAACATCATTTTATCATTAATCACCTTATATTACCCTATTATTTTGTCACCTTTTATCACCCTGATATTTTCGGGAGCGATGGTAATACCTACCCGGTCGCCGTCATCCCAAACATCGTTGGTATCTACGAAAATATCTTCGTCCCAATCGGAGAACACAGTCAGATGATAATGGTTCCCTTTGTAGAGGATAAATTTCACTTCACCTGTCAGTCGTCCATCTTCTTCGTTGTCTTCGAGAATGATATGCTGGAAGTCAACTTCTACACGTACAGGTGTTTCAGGTTCTATGCCTTGTACTTCTTTGCATTCAAAACTGCATCCGAGGAATTCCACATGAGTGGAGTCTATCAGTTTGCCTTCGAATGTATTGCAGGTGCGTTCTTTCTTCATAACGTGGATGTCGAACGGCTTCACTAGCAGACCGACTTCGCGCCCGGCTTCAAAGCAGTGGTAATCTTGTACCATCAACTCATAACCTTCCCGGGTTTGTATCAGCATTTCGTAGTGTACACCTTTAAAGATACAGCTGGTCACGGTACCCGTCAGTTGTGCCGCATCGGAAATGTCGAAGATGTAGATATCTTCCGGCCTTATAACGACATCGATTTGCGTCTGCTCACCGAAACCTTCGTCCACACATTCAAATTCATGCCCTGCAAAGGTGACGAACTTATCGCGTATCATTACACCGTTCAGGATATTGCTTTCACCGATAAAGTCGGCTACAAAAGAGTTGATGGGTTCGTTATAGATGTCGGTCGGCACGCCGATTTGCTGTATCTTTCCTTCGCTCATCACTACGATGGTGTCGCTTAGCGTAAGGGCTTCTTCCTGGTCATGGGTTACGTAGACAAAGGTGATGCCGAGTGATTTGTGCATCTCCTTCAATTCCATTTGCATGTCCTTACGCATTTTCAGGTCGAGGGCGGCAAGCGGTTCGTCAAGTAACAACACTTCCGGTTCGTTGACGATGGCACGTGCAATGGCAACGCGTTGTTGTTGTCCGCCGGAGAGTGAATCTACGTCACGGTCTTCATAATCGGTCATGCCTACCATGCGCAATGCTTGCTTCACTTTTTTCTCGATGGTGGCAGCAGGCATTTTCTTTAGTTTCAGTCCGAAGGCGATGTTGTTGAATACGTTGAGATGGGGAAAGAGAGCATATTTTTGGAATACAGTGTTCACAGGACGTTTGTGCGGCGGTGTTTGTGTGATGTCCTTTCCTGCAATGGTAATAACTCCTTCCGAAGCAGTCTGGAAACCTGCGATAAGGCGCAGCAGCGTTGTCTTTCCGCAACCGGATGGTCCCAATATGGTTACAAACTCGCCCTTACGGACAGACAAATTTACATCATTCAGTACGGCTTTATCTCCAAAGAATTTCGATACGTGCTCTACACCGATAATGCAGTCGGACTTTTGCATAAGCGTTTCTTGTGATTCTTAAACTAATTAAACGAATGTATGGCTTCTTTCGGATGGGATTAATCACTTCTCTGAAAAAAGTGGGGCAAAGGTACGTATTTTTTAGAAAGTAGTGAAGTGTCTTTTCTCTAAAAGACATTTTAAACATTCTTTTCTTTGTATTCGTTCTGACAAATCCACATATCTACGTGTGGAGTTTAATAACCATATTACTTATGAATACAAGAAAAGTGAAAGCAAACAAAGACGATGACCTCTTCATCTTCATGCCGGGAGTCATCGAAAGTCTAAAAAGAAATCTGCAATTCCCTGCTGTACAAACTTACACTAGTACACTGCATTCCGTCGGCGCCTTTCTGGAGAGTGATGCTATAGCTATGCATTGTATATTCACTCCGGAGCAGATAACGAGGTACGAAAACTGGCTGGAAAGGCAAGGATTGGAGCCGAATACTATCTCTACTTACCTGCGCACCTTGCAGGCAGTCTACAACCGTTGGGCACCTCCGGGCACACCGGAACACAACCCGAAGTTATTCAAAGAGGCCTATACTCGGATAGAGTCGTCCACCAAGCGGGCGCTGACCAGAGAGCAGGTGCAGAAGTTATTTGCAACCAATGTCGATACGCTTGCCCCCAACCAACAACGGACGTTGGCTTATTTCCTATTGATGTTCCTATTGCGCGGCATGCCTTTCATAGACCTGGCACATTTGCGCAAAACAGACGTGCGGCACGGTACCATCACTTATTTGCGCCACAAGACGGGCAAGCCCATTGTGGTGGATATTCCCCGTGAGGCATGGGCACTTCTGAATAAATACAGAGATAAGACTGATTCGGTCTATCTGTTGCCCATACTCAAAGACAAGGATACACAAGATGCAATGGAGCAATTCCTTGATTACAAAAGTGCCTTGCGCAAGTACAACCGTGCCTTGGCAGGAGTGATTCGGATACTACTTCCGGGAGTTCGGGTAAGTTCGTACACGGCAAGGCATACGTGGGCAACCTTAGCCTATTATATGGGTACTCCCGTAGGTATCATCAGCCAGTCAATGGGGCATTCTTCCCTATTAGTGACAATGACTTATCTGAAACCTTTTGGCAATACAGAGTTAGATAAAGTAAACAGACAAGTTATATCATCCGTCAGAAAGGGAAAATGGAAGAAGTGGAAGGCATATAGTATCGTAGACAACAGAATATTAAGATGAAACTACTTATATAGTAAGGGCAAAACGATTCACAAAGATGCGGCATTATTTACAAACATGCAAACAAAGTCTTATAAAATATAAAAGAAATCTTATATCTCACTAAAAACACTCTTAGAGATTAGCTGAATCTACATATTACACCTGTTTCTGTGCCACATAGGCATACGAGCCTTCTTTCCCGTTTTATGTGTTAAAAGCGGGATGTAGCTTTATGCACTATATGCTTCCGAAATAGCATATCATCTTCTTATAAGCCTACTTTCTATTTCAGAAAACTTCAGTTTTGCATAGTCAGAAAACGCCTTCTCTGCTATGTCTTGCAACATATATCCTTTACTATATAAGTAATGCCCAAGCAAGATAAATCATTTTATCAACCATATTATAAATTATAAAAAAACAAACAACATGAAGAAGAAAGACATGTATGTATCCCCCCAAGTAGAGGTGATAGAGATGGAGAACGAAGGTGTGATAGCCAGTAGCCAACTGCCCGGCGTGGGTGACGGAGGCTCAACCCGTGCAATACAGAGTAAAGGATACAACAGTGCCGCATCAAGCGACTTGGAAGACATGATTAACGATATCCTCACCATCGAATAGTAGTAACCTTTCAAATGTAAAGCAAACAATGAAAAAACAGATTAGAAACCTCGCCATGCTGTTGCTGGTGGCAATTGCATGGACTGGATGTACAGACGAAATCGCAGTAGAGAATAAAACTACCGATACAACGAAAGGCACTACCCTCATTGCCTCAATGGGCGATAATGCTCCCCAAACAAGAATAGACTATACTGATAATGGCACCAGTGGCATGGACTTGAAGTGGAGTGCAGGAGATGAGTTTACAGTTTTTTATAAAAGCGGTGGAGCTGTAGGCAACTTTGTGCTGAAATCGGGAGAAGGTACCACAACAGGAGTGTTTGAAGCCGTAGGTAGCGTGACATTGCATAATGGCTATGAATATATAGCCGTATATCCAGCAATATCCAGTGCTTATGTTGCGTCTTACAGTGCTATAAAACGTCCTACTGCCAGTTATATTGCAAACGGAAACAATGACATGACTCAATTGAATGATATGCTACATATAGAAGCCCCATTTACATATACAAATGGAGCAGAAATAAGTACAAAAATCGCTTTTAAGCATCAATATGCCATGCTCACCATTAAGTTATCGGCTGGTACAATAACCGATGTTGTCGGAAAGATATCGATGCATAGCAGCACGAATGATTTCTCAGATGTGCAATTCATCACTACTGTCCCCACTTCGGATATCACAGCCTACACCATGATGAAACCTGCCTCCGGAGATCGGGACATCACTTTTGCAGTGACTACCGCCACTGGTAAAGTGTACACACAAACCATCAGTACCAGTAAAGAGTATGTAGCTGGAAAGCGCTATACTGCAACACTCGATAATCTTACTGAATTGACGGGAGTTGATTTGGCATCCTTTGCAGCCAGTGCCCCAAATGGCGATATCTGGGTGATTACGGATGCGGATACTCCAACCGCAGACAAGTTTACAAATATAAACAATCAGTTGAAAGCAATCGAAAGTAGCGGTCGTAAAATAGAACTTATATTTTCCAATATTAAGGCAATACCTGCAAATGCAATGACGATATTGCAAGCATTAGCCTCTGTTAGTTGTCCCCAAGTAACTAGTTTAGGAGCTTATGCCTTCCATAACAATACCAATCTTACCTCCGTGTACTTTCCTAACTTAACGAATATATCCTCAAACTCATTGGGAAAAGCATTAACATCTATCTACTTACCCAAGTTACCAGTAGTTCCAACACAGGCATTCTCTGGTTGCTCAAATTTAACAACTGTATATTTGCCTAAAGTTACTTCCATAGCTAATACTGCATTCCCTAACTGTAGTTCTTTAAAATCATTCACCGTAGCTACCGAAGCAACTCTTTCCAGTTTGGGAACAAGTATCTTCGCTGGCTTAACTACTCTTACTAATATTACCGTTACAACCAGTGGTGGCACGACAGCAGACAACAGTTGGACTGTAGGTAATCAATCGTATGGTCCATTCAGAAAAGTAAATATTATTAGTGCTCCTTAATGTACTTCTCAGCCAAGGGCGGATGCAAATAATCCATCGGCTATGAGTGTACAAATTAGTATTCCCGAACCCAGTTTCTCTTGTCGCCGACAAGACGACCTCGAGTCAGCGACAAGACCTTCCCGAGTCAGCGACAAGAGAAACTGCCTTCGACACATCAAAATAGCAACCTTTTAAAAACTTAGAATTATGCCCTTTTGGAAAAAGATGCTTAATCAGAAACAAGCGGTTTATTACCCTCGCGCCATCGTGCAGGGCAAACCGGTAGAAACGGAGACCATCGCCAAAGACCTGGCGAAAATCTCCACAGTAAGTAACTCGGACGTTCAAGCCGTATTGGGCGACATCTCGGGCGTGATGCACACCCGTATGGCGCAAGGCAAGAGCGTACACATTAAAGGATTGGGATACTTCCGCTATGTGCTCGACACCAAAGGCGTGAAGAATCTCAAAGACTTCAACTTCGAGAAACAGGTGCAAGCCGTGCGCGTAGAGTTTGTGCCCGAGCGCACCAAACTGAGCAACGGTACCTATACCCGTGCCCTGGTAGATAGCGACACACTGGAATGGATTGAACTCTCTCCCGAAACCGAAGACCAAGATCCCTCAACAGGTGGTGGCAGTAACCCTGACGATAATCCGTTAGGATAGCGCATGACGCAAAGGATACTTTCATCTGAATAGTCAAGTAAACCATAACAATCATCTGTCCGCCTTTCCCAATAGGGAGAGGCGGATTACTGTTTTTATATAGTGGCTATTATTCTTAATTTAACCAGAGTTCAATATAAGAAATGATGTATAAGCGGTAAAAAAAGGATCAAACTTAGTAAGAAAAAAGCTATATCAGTTTCAAGTTATCCGAATATATCCTACCTTTGTTGGACTTAAATTAATGAGAGTAAGAGATATGGAAGAATTGGAAGACAAATATGTACGTTTCGACTGGGCCATCAAGCGCCTGTTGCGTCAAAAAGCCAATTTTGGTGTACTCGAAGGTTTCCTCAACGTATTCCTTGACGAGAAAGTAACCATCTTGGAGATACTGGAAAGCGAAGGCAACCAGCTCTCCTCCGATGATAAATTCAACCGCGTGGACATCAAAGCACGCAATGACAAGGATGAAATCATCATCATTGAGATACAAAATACTCGTGAACTCTACTATCTGGAGCGGATACTTTACGGTGTAGCCAAAGCCATCACCGAGCATATCTCGCTGGGCGAGCCTTACTATAAGGTAAAGAAAGTCTATTCTATCAGCGTCCTCTACTTCGACATTGGTCAAGGCACCGACTACCTCTATCACGGTCAGAACCACTTCATAGGTGTCCATACAGGAGACCGCTTGCGAGTGAATGTCAAGGAACGCGACGCCATCGTTTCGCGCATGCCTGCCGAGATATTCCCCGAGTACGTCCTCATCCGTGTAAACCAGTTCGATGAGGTAGCAGTTACACCGCTCGAAGAGTGGATGAAGTACCTCAAATATGGTACTATTCGCCCCGACACTACCGCTCCCGGACTGAGCGAAGCACTTGAGAAACTGAAATACTACTCCATGTCCTCCAAAGAAAGACTGGCTTATGACGCTCATGTAGATGCCATGAAGATTCAGAATGATGTGTTGGATACAGCAAAAATAGAAGGACGAATAGAAGGACGAATGGAAGGACGAATGGAAGGCCTAGCGGAAGGAAAAGCAGAAGGCAAAGCAGAAGGCAAAGCAGAAATAGCCCGCGTTATGAAATCACGCGGCATATCCCCCGCCGACATTGCCGACATCACAGGACTATCGCCTGAACAGATAGCCACTCTGTAAACTACTTCCGAAACTTAAGTAAACTGTGTTATTCCCCTTTATCAGCTAAGCTCTCAATATCGAAAAGATGTTGAGGGCTTTCTGCTTATAATTCTCATTTGGTTCAAAACGGTACAGACATGAACTAAGTACCCCCCGGCCCCCTAAAGGGGGAGGGGAATAGTTTCAGACCTAATATACTTATCTTTAGAATAATGCAACTTGTAGTATCCCCCTTCCCCTTTAGGGGACCGAGGGGTATAACCGTAAAATAATGAGTTATTTATTATATCGAACTCAACTTATTTAATTATACTTCCGACAATAAATTAAAACCTTCCGGCTTTAATTTTAAAGAATTTCCCTTACTTTTGTTCTCTATAAACAACTTATTATAACAATGGAAAAGAAAATAGTTCTTATCACAGGTGCCTCCTCCGGCATAGGTGAAGGCTGTGCCCGCAAGTTCGCTATGAACGGCTACCGCCTCATCCTGAATGGTCGTAATGTAGAGAAGCTGAACTCCGTAAAAAAAGAATTGGAAGAAAATTATCATGCGGATATTTATCTGCTTCCTTTTGATGTTCGTGATCGCGCGGCTGCTAAAACAGCTTTAGATTCTTTGCCATCCGAATGGAAAAGCATTGATATCCTGATAAACAACGCCGGCCTCGTTATCGGCATGGATAAAGAGCATGAAGGAAATCTTGACGAATGGGACGTGGTGATTGATACCGATGTGAAAGCACTTCTATCCATGACTCGCCTGGTAGTGCCCGGTATGGTAGAACGTGGACGTGGTCATGTCATCAATATGGGCTCTATTGCCGGAGAGTATGCTTATCCGGGTGGCAGTGTGTACTGTGCCGCTAAAGCTGCCGTTAAAGTGCTTTCTGACGGACTTCGTATCGACTTGGTTGATACTCCTGTAAGAGTAACGAATATCAAACCCGGACTGGTAGAAACCAACTTCTCTGTAGTACGTTTCCGTGGTGATAAAGATGCTGCCGATAATGTATATAATGGAATACGTCCGCTCGATGGCGACGATATAGCTGAAGTGGTTTACTTTGCTGCCGCTGTACCGGAACATATCCAAATAGCCGAAGTATTGGTGATGCCTACCAATCAGGCTACAGGAACGATTACTTATAAAAAGAAATAAACCACCCCTATCTGCTCCGCTATTCCTCCGCTTATGGGTACCTGTAAGCGGAGCAGTAGCGGAGGAATAGCGGAGTTGTGTGTATTATCCGTCCGAAAGAAATTAGTTTAACTGCTGATTCGCATTACTCATTAAATAATATCCTTTACCTCTCACAGTAACCAACTGGTATTCGGAATATTCTTTTAATATTTTTCTGATGGCTTTTATATGAGCGTCAATCTTCTCGTTGGCATTATCATCTGTTGGCCAAAAGTTCTGCTTGATTACTTCACGATCAACGCAGTTACCTGCATTTTTGTAAAAGATATCCAGCAACATTAAATCGAGCTTCTGAATGTTGCATGCCGTTCCGTTAATGTGGAGCTCTTGTTTTTCGAGGTCTATCTCTATCCCTTCGGGGGAGGCGAGCAGGCCTTCTTTATTTATAGACTTCTTCTTTTTGCCATAATAATAAAAGAATAGCCCGGATATTAAAAGAATAAATCCTGCAAACCACCATGTGGAATTGTTTATATGCTTGATAACTGTGATGAATTTATAATCTACCCATGCCTGCACCTTGATATTTCCGGTAATGTCTAAGGTATATCGGGGAGAACAGTAGGCAGATGCAGGCACAATAGAGTCGTGGTGACTGAAGAGTGGGGGATTTGCCGAATAATAGACAACACCTGTTTTACCGATTATTTCATGTTTTGCTAAAAAGCCTTGAAAAAGAGAATCCAGTTCATCTACCTTTATAGGATATATCTGCGAGAAGATATATTCGTTTATCAAGCGTTTTCCAGTTTCTCCATCCAGACTATCTTTGAGGGTGATAATGGTATTTCCTTTCCTACTTTTGAATATCACTTTTTTTACTTGACCTTCTGTAGCAGGAGTTATAATGTATCTCATAACGTCGTAGTTCAAAGATTCAGGCTTTGCATACGACATATAGAGCAATCTGTTATTGTAGTTCTTGTTGATAGCTTCCTTGAAAGCATTGTCTATGTCCTGCTTTATCTGTTTTGTCCCATTGTGAAAGGAGATGAATAGGGTAAACAGAATAAAGATAATACTGCTGGTTATAATGATGATATGTGTTTTCTTTTCACTCATGTCGTTGTATATTTCCCTGCAAAAGTAAGGATTTTGTAGAGAAACTACTTTTCGTTATCTGAATTATTCCTGAAAAGCGAGAATTCAGAAAGAGTTCAGGTGAATAATTTGCCTGTATAGGGACTTTTCTACTTGTTTGCAAGCAGATTTACAAATGTATAAAACTATTTAATATGAAAACCAAACAACTTGTACTTGTTCCCTTTCTTGTTTTCTTTTTAGCATCCACTGTATTTGCGGGTGAGGAGAATAAGGAAACTATTATGAAAAATGTATTGAGTAATCTTGAAAAGATTGAAAATGCGAGCTATTGTACTTTTATTCAAGCATGGCAACCGGGTGATACTCTCTCTACTGACTATCGTCGGTTGATGCGTGAATACAACAATCCTCAGGACACAACCATCGGAGCCAGCTTTGTGTGGTCTAATGCGGAAGATAGCACAAAAGTGCAAGGCGCTTATGATGGCACTTATTATGTATCCATGTTTCATGAGCACCGTGGAGCTGTAGTTGATGACTTTAAAAGCCGTAATCTTCCCTTCAGACCGTTAACCCCTCCCTTCTTTAATTATGCGAAGAATATTCTCCAGTATGCGTTGACTACTTCAGACAGCATTTCCACCGAATGGGAAGATATTGCCGATGCTTATCATTTTAAGATGATCATTAATGAAGATAACCAGGTGGAGTTCTTCGGGAAAGCCTATCACATGCCTGATAATCCTTATATCTATGGAGATCCCACTTCTATTTATGAATTGTGGATAGACAAAAAGACATTTCTTCCTTATAAAGTACGTCGGGAGATGTCCACTAATACTTCTCAAGAAACGTGTTTGAATGTGGAATTGAACAAACTTCCAACCAACTCTATTCAAGCCACAGATTATATTCCTGATGGTTATGAGGTTCGTAAATATGGTGAAAAGCGAAAGGATAAGTCAACTTCCGCTTTGTTAGGCAAGAAAGCGCCGGATTGGCTGTTGAATGATATGAACGGGAATTCTGTATCACTTGCCGACTTCAAAAGCAAAGTACTGCTGATGAACTTTACCGGTATCGGTTGCGGCCCTTGTAAAATTGCGATTCCTTTTTTGAATGGTTTGAAAGACCTTTTTTCTATCGAAGATTGTAGCGTGATATCTATAGAAAGTTGGGGGAATAAGTTGCATTCCTTGCGTGTCTACGCTGATAAAAATCAGATAGAGTATCCATTCCTGGAAGGTAATGATACTATTATCAAAGACTATTTGGAAGGTAATCGCGGTGTTCCTGTTTTCTTTATTCTCGATGAATCCCGTACTATTAAGAAGATAATTCATGGATACAGCCCTGAAACGACCGGACAAGAGATCATAAAAGCCATCAAAGAAGCATCTCAACCTGATTGAGTCTATTTTATTCGCTTGTATCGGAATATGATAAAATGATACTGTTTTATTTTTAAAGATTCTCTTATTTTTGTAGCAGATTAATGAATAGTAGAATCTAAACAAAGAAAAACATGAATGTAAAGAAACGAATGAATCTATTTCTAGGAGTATTGATACTGGCTGGTGGTAGCTTGTGCGCACAGAACGTGTATGTCTCTACTCCTAAAACTTCTTTAGTGTTGTCTGCTCCTCAGGGTGGAAAACTGAAGTACATGTACTATGGAAGCAAACTCACTGAAGCAGATTTGCAAAACTTTAATGCGGTTGACGGGCAGACCCAAGCGTTGGGAGCTATAGATCTTGCTTACCCAGAGTACGGTTTAAGTTGTCCTACCGAAACTGCTCTTGCCGTGAAACATGCCGATGGCAATATGACGTTGCAACTGGAAGTCATAAAATCGACTACTAAAGAAGAAGGCAATGCGACACTTACCGTAATAGAACTGAAAGACAAGATTTATCCTTTCTTAGTCAACGTCTGCTACAAGGCTTATCAGGATGCCGATGTTATAGAGAGTTGGACTGAAATCTCGCATCAGGAAAAGAAGCCTGTAATACTTAATCAGTTTGCTTCTGCTTATCTGCCTATTCGTAGGGGAGATGTATGGTTATCTCATTTGTATGGTTCATGGGCAAATGAAGGGCAACTTTCGCAGGAACCGCTTACTCCGGGAATGAAAGTGATTAAGAATAAGGATGGCGTACGCAATTCGCATACTTCCCATGCTGAGGTTATGTTTTCTCTCGATGGTAAACCTCAGGAGAATACGGGCAACGTGATAGGTGCCGCCCTCTGCTACAGCGGTAATTATAAGTTGCGTATCGACACTCACGACGATGAATACCATCATTTTTTTGCCGGTATCAATGAAGAGAACTCCACTTATTCTTTAAAGAAAGATGAACTTTTCCGTACCCCTGCGCTTGCTCTGACTTATAGCAATGAAGGTTTGAGTGGAAGTAGCCGTAACTTTCACCGTTGGGCACGACTGCATAAACTGGCGCATGGAACTACTCCCCGTAAGATCTTGCTGAATAGCTGGGAAGGTGTTTATTTTGACATCAACCAAAAAGGTATGGATCAAATGATGGCTGACATTGCTTCTATGGGAGGCGAACTCTTTGTGATGGATGACGGATGGTTTGGCGATAAATATCCCCGCAAGAATGACAGTTCTTCTTTAGGCGATTGGGTAGTAGATAAGAACAAGCTTCCTGACGGAATCGAAGGTTTATTGAACGATGCCAAGAAGCATAACATCAAATTCGGTATCTGGATTGAACCCGAAATGGCGAATACCGTCAGCGAACTATATGAAAAGCATCCCGACTGGATTATCAAAGCTCTCGAAAGAGAACCGGTTCTTGGCAGAGGAGGAACGCAAGTGGTACTCGATCTTGCCAATCCTGCCGTGCAAGACTTCGTTTTTGGTGTGGTAGATAACCTGATGACTTCTTATCCTGAAATAGACTACATCAAGTGGGATGCCAATATGTCTATTGTAAACCATGGCTCCAACTATCTGACAAAGGATAACCAAAGTCACATGTACATCGAATTTCATCGTGGTTTCGAAAAAGTATGCCAACGTATTCGCACTAAATACCCTGACCTTACCATTCAAGCCTGTGCCAGTGGTGGGGGTCGTGCTAACTATGGTGTATTGCCTTATTTTGATGAATTCTGGGTAAGCGACAATACCGATGCCTTGCAACGTGTTTATATGCAGTGGGGGACTTCTTATTTTTTCCCTGCCATTGCTATGGCATCACATATCAGTGCTGCTCCTAATCATCAAACTTTCCGCACTATTCCTTTGAAATATCGTATCGATGTAGCCATGAGCGGACGTTTGGGCATGGAAATTCAGCCCAAAAATATGACGGATGAAGAAATAGCACTCTGTAAGACTGCCATTTCTGAATACAAAACAATTCGTCCAATTGTGCAATTGGGTGATATTTATCGTTTGAAGTCTCCGTATGACAAACAAGGTGTTGCCTCTTTGATGTATGTTACTCCCGAGAAAGACAAAGCCGTATTCTATTGGTGGAAGATGGAACAATTTGTTAACCAGCATCTACCCCTTGTGAAAATGTCCGGTCTTTGTCCCGACAAACTATACAAAGTGCACGAACTCAATCGTATTGACAATGTTCCTTTATCTTTTGAAGGAAAAACTTTCAGTGGTGCCTACCTGATGGCGAATGGTCTTGAAATACCTTATAATCATCGGGTAGATTACCATAAGCAAAACGATTATTCAAGTCGCGTTCTCTATCTGGAAGAAGTAAAGTGAAGGGAGTAATTTAAGAACTCTCTTGATGCACTAACTATACGGAATTTCATGGTTTAAAACAAAATATCTTTTTTATACGTTTATATGGGTAAAAATTAGCTTAACGATAGCTTTTAGAGGACGACACATAAAACCTAATTTTGCCTGAACGTATATGAAAAAGTATCTTTTGTTTCTGCTTATTTGTCTGTTAACTACACATCTGGCTTTCCCTCAGCATCTCGCTATTAGATACCGGGTAGCTGAGCCCAGAATCGCTGATTCTCTTGATATAGCTCATTATACAGAAAAGAGAGGATTAAGGGCAGGGACAATGGTCTTCGGACTTAATATGGGAGTTTGGACTTTTGACCGATTTATCCTGAAGGCTGATTATGCCCACATAAACATGCACACTATAAATGAAAATTTCAAGCATGGTTTGGTCTGGGATAATGATGCGTTTGAGACAAATATGTTTATGCATCCATATCATGGAAGTTTATATTATAATTCAGCCCGGTCTAACGGATATAACTACTGGCAGTCCGGGCTGTTTGCTTTTGGAGGAAGTTTTATGTGGGAGATGTTTATGGAGAATGAACATCCTTCCACAAATGATATTATAGCGACTCCCATCGGAGGTATGGCATTAGGAGAAGTTACCTATAGAGTTTCTGACCTTATACTAGATGATCGGAAAAGTGGATGGTCGCGTTTTGGATTAGAGTTTGCCGCATTTTTGGTATCTCCAATGCGAGGACTTACCCGAATCATTAATGGTGATGCCTGGAAAAAACGGCCAACTTCCGGTAAGCAATTTGGAGTACCGGATGTTAGTGTAGATATCTCGATGGGAATCCGGACTCTTGAGCTGAAAGATCAAATTCTGGACCAAGGTATGGGAATTGCTACAGAAATCAAGGTTGCCTATGGAGATCGTTTTGAGACGGAAGATACAAGACCTTATGATTATTTCTCTATCAATGCAAATCTGAATTTTCAAGCATCCCAACCGATTCTGGGGCAATTGAATATTATCGGTCGTTTAGCAGTCAGAGATTTATTAGATAAACAAAAACATTATCTGAGCTTAGGACTCTATCAGCATTTTGATTATTATGATTCTGATACCATATCGGTGAGTTCAGCTAAAACGCCTTATAAATTCTGTACTCCGGCTTCCTTTGGAGGTGGCTTGATTTACAAATATAAAGGCTTGAAACGTTGGGATATAGATGCTTTTGCTCATCTGAATGCCATACTTTTGGGAGGCTCCCTTAGCGACTATTATAAAGTAGATAAACGAATCTATAATCTGGCGAGTGGATATAGTACTAAATTAGGAGCGGATTTTATTTATAGGAAAGATGTATTTGCAATAACAGCCACTTATGATGTATATCACATGTTTACCTGGAAAGGATATTTGACAGAAAAAGATTGGGGAGAAATAGAAGCCAAAACACTGAATGCACAAGGAGATCGTTCAAGAGCAATTCTTCATGCAGTGGGGTTACGTGCAGATATTAAATTGAAAGATCGGTTGTACTTAACAGGTACTTTTATGAATTATACCCGAAATACCAAGTATCGGTATTTTCCTAATGTTTTCTCAAATTCATCGGAAGGACGCCTCATGCTTACTTATAAGTTTTGAAGATGATATTACGAACATACGGGCAAATAGAGTGAAAGATTAAAGTTCCCAAACAAAAAGGTGATATTATTATATTTTTTGTATTTTCGCACCAATTATGTTTTGTCAAAGATACATTTATCAAAGACAAAATGGGAGATAAAGAATAATTTTATGAAGCGAACGGTTGTAGATAAAATGAGAAGGCGAATCAGCTCTGTACAAATGATGCCGATGAAACATTGTGCAGAGCCTAATTTGAAAGTATAAACACTTTTACTTCGTCGGGAAATGCAGTACGAAAGAATCATGCAGAATGTGTATGATTGGTTATGCGTACCCATTTCTCCGATTGGATGTTAAGATATATAGTTAAAAGGCTGGGTGCATTGTTTTGCATTCAGCCTTTTTATTTGTTATTATTTTAAAGAAGTTTTTATATGGAAAAGTTAAATTGGAAAAGTTCTATAACTCGTTTTTTATTTGCACAAACAGTTTCACTGTTAGGATCAGCCATTGTTCAATATGCTATTATTTGGTATATCACTCTTTCTACATCATCCGGGGTGATGTTGGCAATATCAACTTTATGCGGTTTTTTACCACAGATTTTCATCTCTCTCTTTGCAGGTGTATGGATTGATAGATATGACCGTAAGAAGTTGATTATGCTTTCCGATTCTGTAATTGCGGTATCGACCCTGCTTTTGGCTATTGCATTTTTAGTGGGGCATAAATATACTTGGCTTTTATTTGTTGTGTTAGTAATCCGTTCAGCCGGAACAGGAATTCAAACTCCGGCAGTCAATGCGATTATTCCACAAATTGTTCCTAAAGAACAATTGATGAAGATAAATGGTATATACAGTACATTGACTTCCATTATGTTGTTTTTATCTCCGGTTATTAGTGGGGCGATTCTATCGTTATCAACTTTAGAGACTACTTTGTTTATAGATGTGATCACTGCTATCATAGGGGTAGGCGTGACGTCCACAGTTTGCGTGCAACCCTACGAGAAGAAAGGACTTAAGATGTCTTCGAGTCTTGAAGAGATTAAAAAGGGATATTTCTATTTGAGGAAGAATGAATTTATCAAACGACTTCTATTTTATCAGATTATCATTCTGTTTTTGTTAAGTCCTTCTGCCTTTTTGACTCCACTCTTAGTTAATCGAACCTTTGGAACAGAAGTTTGGAGGTTAACTGCAAGTGAAATGACCTATAGTCTGGGGATGGTCTTGGGTGGTTTATTGATTACTTCATGTGGAGGATTTAAAAATAAGATGTATACTTGGATGTTGGCAGGAGCTGCTTATGGATTACTGATGATAGGATTAGGCATGATTCCGGAATTTGTTCTTTATCTTATATGTAATATGATTATAGGTATTACTGCTCCTTGCTATAATACTCCGATTACCGTAACAATTCAAGAAAGAGTTTCTCCTGAAATGTATGGACGCATTTTTAGTTATATGCAAATTGCTACGTCTTGCGTTTTACCTTTGGGAATGGTTGTCTTTGGACCTTTAGCAGATATTATTCGGATACAATGGATGTTATTAAGCAATGGCATTATTATTGTTTTCATTTCTTTATTTCTTTGGAAAATGCGTTATTTTGGACATTAACCGCATAAGACGATGGATATTATGCGGTTAATGTTCCTTTTTCAAATTACTTCAGGTAATCTTGGTTAGTATCGAAGGCAAAAGATTTGCGACGGATCAGTATGAAGATGCAATATACAACTGCAAGTACCACATTCAGTTGGAATGGGAACAAATCACTTTTCGAACCGATTATATCTCGTATGCTATCGATAATAAACGGTGCGATGGTGATTGCGACATAATTCGTTGCAAGAATAATGGCAAGTGCCATGGTGTTTTTAGCCGGAGTATTTACAGCACGGGTTGCCTTATCGTAAATAGTAGGTTGGATTATTCCATATCCCCAACCCATTAGAAATGCTCCAATGCAGAGTAAAGGCATTGTGTATCCTACGCACAGCAATCCTAACCCTACTGCAATCGAAAGCATTGCTAAGAAGACTGTGTAATGACGGCAGACCTTTACGATAAGCGGTAAAATGAATCCGGGTAAGAATACTGCAAAGAAGAAGATAGCTGTGATGGTTCCTACTTTCGATGCATCAATTCCGTGTTTTGCTAAAAGGAATGGCAGATAATAAGAAAGTGCCACTACGAAAAATGTGATACCAAAATAGAGGAATATGATCGATACCATTCGGGGAATGATAAATCCCTTACCACTTTCTGTCTGTTTCGTAACGGGTACCGGAAGATTTGCATAAGAACGAATATAACCGAATAAAGCCAAAGGTATTATGGGCAATAGATATACAACGAATGGAAGGTGCCAGTTGCCATTGCCAAGCCAACCGACTATTAAAGTAGCCATGATAAGAGCAAGGTTGGCAACTCCTGATTTGATACCCAGCATCTGCATTCGTGCTTTCCCGTCGAAATTGTCGGTAATCAGACTTGCTGCAAGAGGTATTAATAGTCCGCAACCCACACCCAGCAGACAACTCACTGCAATTAGTTGCCACATAGCCGTAGTAAAGAGATACATGATTCCACTGGCAAGATAGAAGCCCAATCCCCATAACAGTATCACTGATTTACTGGATGATGAGGCTATTTGTCCCGAAAGCAATACAAATGGGATGATAAATAGATTTGGAAGAATAGTCAGCATCTGAATGGAAAGTTGTGAAGTACCAGGGAAAATCTTGTCCAGATTAGCTAATACAGGACTTATCGCCAATCCTGGCAAATTCACAAGTAGAGAGACTGATAAAATGGCAATCAACGAAATCAGAGGCATCAAGCCTTTTCCTGTTTTGATATTCATAACGCGTAATTATTAGTTAACAGTAAGTAAGTCTTGGGCTATATTCTCATATAGTACATTTGGCGGAAAAACAATTGGCAGGATGGACTTGTTCACGTCGCATAGGAAGAACTATCGGTATTTATGTATCTGTGCGAATGAATAAAAATGATGCCGGCGAAAAGAGAGGTTGTGTTTCTCTTTTCGCCGGCATTATTTTTATTCGTTGTTTCTGTTGCGGATATCTATCCTATTATCCATTTACTACCTGGTATATACGAGATAATTTTGGTAGTTACGAAGCAACAGACGAATGTACTCACTGCAATGCATGGGATAGCAGCAACGGTGGGCAGTTCCAGCGTTTCCTTGAATATAGTAACCCAAAGTCCCAACCAGAATATGTGCATAAGGTATATACCATAGCTCAACTTCGACAATTCTGTTATGAGTTTAGGAGGATTAGAGCGATTGATGCATGAGAACATTAAGAATGTACCTGCTGTAAGCATCACACAATTGATGGTGCAGAATGCCCATCCTATTTCTATTACAGGGGTGGCAAGGATTTCTCCGGGTATAGCCTGAACATAGAACGAATAGATAGTCAGTATAGCCCCGACGATCATTAATACGGTTCCTGTAATCAGACGTGTAGAACGGTTCCACGTAAGGTGCACACGAATGTAATGTGCTAGTACAAGGTATCCTAGGTAGCCGGAAAAGTACCACAACATATGATATTCGTTCCAGAAACATTGTCCCCATATTTCACCTGCCCATCTATTGAGGAAAGGCATACAGGTTGAAAACAGAAATAGTCCAATGAAAAAACGTTCTTCTTTTGCTGTGGCTTTGTTCAGCCATGGCGATATCATCGGTATAAAAAGGTAGAGACTGATCAGGGGATACATGAACCATAAGTGTCCGGCCAGCGTGGGGAAGTTCAGGAATATTCGCGATAAATCCTTTAATGATGTTTCTCCGTTTATTTGCCCCCACACCATAGGTAGAGTACTATATAATATCATAAATATGAAAAACGGTGGCAGGATGCGGGTGAAGCGTTGGCGGTAGAATTGCCATGTGGTCTGTTCTTCCTTCATTGGCACAAGAAGATAAGCGGAGACAATCATGAACAGGGGTACTGCCATACGTGAAAAACCGTCGTATATGGCTACCCACAATCGGTCGGCCTCGTTGGCTAGGTAAGACTGTGGTCCCACCATATCTGTAGATCCGGGGGCACCATAAAAATTTTCACTAGCGTGAACAACAATAACGAGAAAACATGCAAATACACGTACATAATCTAAAAAAACAATGCGTTTCATTTTTTGTGTTTTGTGGTTATAATTAATAATAGTAATATAATTTCAGTTTTGTCCTTTTTGTACATTCATCGTGGAAAACCTCATAGATTTTCCGAATGCTCCTAAATTTGCGGTGGTAAAGAAACGAAAAAAAATAGAAATACCAAACAGTTATGTGAAGTAGAATCCGAAATGGTAAATTTATAAATATTGATTCTTATAAACTTTCTACCTAACTAATTCATCAAGTTTTATAACCTCTTCCATAATCTTACTTTATTTTCTTTTGAGCAAGAGTGATGCATTTTGATTCACTTTATAGGATGACAGATACAATAATGATGTACTTACCGTAAAATAATCTCTGAAACACTTGACATCGCCTTAGCGATGTTGTATATTTGTAAAGTGAATTTATAGATACTTCAATTTTAAATTAGGATAAACGGAGGGGCATTGCTTCTCCGTTTCTTTTTTCCCCTCACATTTTCTTGTTTGAAATGCCGCATGTTTGCTCCCCTAATGCCGCACTTTAGTTCCCCAAATGCCACACCTTAGCAGGTGAAATGGCTGGCATTTGCTCTGAAAACTTCTGTGGTTTTGGCGAAAAGCCCCGGCATTCCGGACGTTGAGGTGTGGCAAAACGGATGGTGCGTTCTGGGCAAACAGATGATGCGTTTGAGGTAAACAGATGGTCTGTTCGGAGTAAACGCATGATGTGTTCCGATAACACAAACGAGAGGCTGCAAACTTCTGCCCGTTAATCTTCCGTAAATCTGCTCTTGACAAAAAAGGACTCACTAAATTTCATTGAGCTTTACGCTAATTACATACAGCTCTCATACAGAATCGAGGATTTGGGTATGAATATCCGTAAATCGTATACAACCCGACTTATTTGATCGCCGTAAATTTGCACTCAGAAATTAAACGATGAAAATAGATGATGGTAAAAACAATTTTGAGTGTATTGCTACTACTTGTTATGCTCTCAGGTAGCACGACTGTAAAAGAAAACGTTGAACAACCCAATATAGCGGAACTGAATAAGAAAAATGTTAGGAATCTGTTGGTGTTTAATCCGACCTATTCTTATTTTACAACGGGTGAGGTGATCGGAAAAAGTCTGCATTTAGATAAGCAAAACGGCATGTGCGCTAAATTGCCTATGGCAACTGACGGTATTGTGCGATTGTCGAAAATTGAGGTTTATCCGCAGTATCTTGACGAGTATATGAAATATGCCATTGAAGTAGGCGAAGTTTCCCTGCGTACCGAACCAGGGGTGTTGACCATGTATGCCGTCCACGAAAAAGAGAATCCTTGCATGGTAACCATTCTCGAAACCTATGCAAACCAAAAGGCTTACGAATTGCATGTCGCATCGGTACATTTTCAAAAGTATAAGCTGGGAACACTACACATGGTCAAAACACTTGTACTTTCCGATCAAATGCCACTTAATCCTGCTAATCGAATTAATAACTTTATACAATGAACACAATGATTTTGAATAAACTCCTTTTATTTTCAGTATTCAGTATTTTAACACTCAATGTTATGGCACAAGAAAAGATAGTACAGACAGCAGGGCGAGACCAGTTAGGAGAGTTCGCCCCCAAATTTGCAGAACTTAACGATGACGTCCTCTTTGGTGAAGTATGGATCCGAACCGACAAGCTCGGCTTGCGAGATCGCAGTTTGGTAACGATTACCTCGCTTATCAGTCAGGGTATCACGGACAATTCGCTCGTTTATCATCTTCAGTCAGCGAAGAAAAATGGCATCACCCGCACGGAGATTGCCGAGATTATCACCCATATAAGTTTCTATGCCGGTTGGCCTAAAGCGTGGGCTGCATTCAATCTGGCAAAAGGCGTATGGACTGAAGATGCAACAGGTGAAGACGCCAAAGCTGCTTTCCAACGTGAGATGATTTTCCCCATCGGCGAGCCCAATGCAGCATATGCACAGTATTTTATCGGTAACAGTTACCTCGCTCCGATATCGCAAGAACAAGTGAACATCTCCAATGTCACTTTTGAGCCTCGTTGCCGCAATAACTGGCATATCCATCGATCAACCAATGGCGGTGGGCAGATGCTGATTGGTGTAGCCGGTCGCGGCTGGTATCAGGAGGAGGGGAAATCAGCAGTAGAGATTCTGCCCGGCACGGTGATTCATATCCCGGCAAATGTGAAACATTGGCATGGTGCTACCGCTGACAGTTGGTTCGCTCATCTAGCTTTTGAGCTTCTTGGCGAGAATACTTCCAACGAGTGGCTCGAACCTGTGACGGATGAAGAATATGATAAACTGTAACCAGTAAATGCAGCTCATACCAGCTGAAACTATAATTATAAATTCGAATAATAAATGAATATGAAAAAGCTACTATTGATTCCTAAAATGCTGCTGACCGTATTATCGATGGAAGCCTGCAGTGGAACCTGTGAGGAACCGTTTACCCCTGAACAACCCGAAACACCTGAGAACTCTTCATTGAACGTGAACATTATGGTTGGTGACCGCACGATTACCGCCACGATGGAGGACAATGCTGCGGCACGGGATTTCCTCTTGCGCCTGCCGTTGGAGGTTACATTGAACGATTACAATAACATTACAGAGAAAATATTCTATACTTCTCCAGCCCTGACGACCAAAGGCGTTACCCGTGGTTGCGCTCCCACGCCCGGAGACATTACTATCTATGCACCATGGGGTAACGTAGCGATTTTTTGCAAGAGTTGGTCGTATAGTAACGACCTGATAAAGATAGGCCGTATCGACGGCAACGGCATAGAGGCTTTGAATATAGCTGGAAATGTGCCAGTAAAGTTCATCAAATCAATAATAATAAAATGAGTATGAAAGTAATATCAAATACAGAATTCGGAGGTGAACGACCTTTGTTCGGATCACACGATCTCCGGTTAGAGAACGTAATTATTCGTGCCGGAGAGTCGGCTATTAAGGAGTGCAGTAACATCGAAGCCATAGATTGCCGGTTTGAGGGAAACTATCCCTTTTGGCATGTTCACGGTTTTGTCATCAACCGTTGTTTTTTTGATGTTGGCGGACGTTCCGCTTTGTGGTATTCCGACAACCTGAAAATGATCGACACGCGGATTGATGCTCCCAAGATGTTCCGTGAGATGAATGACATCGAAATAGAGAATGTGGAAATGAACGATGCTGACGAGGTATTCTGGCGTTGCAACCGATTGAAAATAAAGAATCTGAAACTGCATGGAGGTACTTACCCATTCATGTTCTGCAACGACCTATTTATCGACGGGCTGGAAAGCGACAGCAAATATGTGTTCCAATACGTGAAGAATTTGGAGCTGCATCATGCGAAAATCACTACGAAAGATGCTTTGTGGGAGACGGAGAATGTGACAGTTTATGACTCGGAGTTGAACGGTGAATACTTGGGCTGGCACTCGCGTAATCTACGCCTAGTGAACTGTAAGATTTCTGGCACACAACCTTTGTGTTACGCAGAAAACCTCGTATTGGAGAACTGCACATTTGCCGATGACTGCGACCTCGCATTTGAGTACAGCACCCTGCAAGCTACTATCAACAGCCCTGTACATAGTGTGAAGAATCCCCTTAGCGGGAGTATTACGGCCGCGAGCTACGGAGAGATTATCCTCGACGAGAATATCAAGGCTCCTGCCGATTGTGAGTTGAGACTCTGGGACGAGAAAACTTGTTTCACCGATTAACGAACTTCCAAATGGCCTGATGGGAACAGAAAAGGAGAAGACCGATTATTTGTTATCACTTATCCGGGGTGGGGGAGAGATGACATTGAGGCAGCAGTTACGCTTGACTGCATACCTCAGTATCCCGGCCATCATGGCACAGGTGTCCTCCATCGCCATGCAGTATATCGATGCCTCGATGGTGGGCAGTTTAGGTGCAAATGCTGCGGCCTCCATCGGATTGGTATCGACTACGACATGGCTGTTCTGGGGATTGTGTGCAGCGGCAGCAACGGGGTTTTCTGTTCAGGTAGCGCATCGGATTGGGGGCGGAGACTTCGCAGGAGCAAAAAGAATACTCCGCCAATCGATTACGGCTACGTTAGTTTTCAGTTCGTTGTTGGCGATTATCGGTGTTTCTATTAGTAGTATGCTTCCTGAATGGTTGGGTGGCGATGAGGCTATAAGGAGCAATTCGTCTCTCTATTTTCGTATGTTTTCGTTCTTTCTGCCAGCCTTGCAGTTGAACTTCCTGGCCGGTGGAATGTTGCGATGTAGCGGAAATATGCGTGTGCCAAGTATGCTAAACGTGCTAATGTGTCTCTTGGACGTGGTATTCAACTTCTTTCTGATTTTCCCGACGCGACGGATGGAACTGTTGGATTTCAGCTTCATTGTCCCCGGTGCAGGTCTGGGCGTGGAAGGTGCGATATTGGGAACGGTATTTGCCGAACTGATAACTGCCGGAGCGATGGTGTGGTATCTCTGCCTCCATTCGCCCATACTGAGGCTGTTCGGTGAGCGGGGAAGTTTCCTACCCCGGAAAGAAATGTTGCGGAAGGCTGTATGCATATCTTTGCCTATGGGGTTCGAACATATCGCCATTTGTGGAGCACAAATTATAACGACGGTTATTGTTGCGCCTCTTGGTGTTGTTGCTATTGCCGCTAACTCGTTTGCTATCATAGCTGAAAGCCTCTGTTACATGCCCGGTTATGGTATATCGGAAGCAGCTACGACATTAGTAGGACAATGTCTCGGAGCAAACCGCATCCGATTGCTCAAGCGTTTCGCCAATATCACCGTCTGGTCAGGAATGTTGATTATGGGAATCATGGGGACGTTGATGTATGTAGCAGCTCCCCAAATCATCGGAGTGATGACTCCCGTAGAGGAAATACGGACATTGGGGATTGAGATCCTGCGGATAGAAGCTTTCGCTGAACCGATGTTTGCAGCTTCTATCGTGGCATACGGCGTGTTTGTAGGAAGTGGCAATACGTTTGTACCGAGTCTGATGAACTTCGGAAGCATCTGGAGTGTCCGGCTGACGTTGGCGGCATGGCTAGCTCCTATGATGGGATTGCGTGGTGTATGGCTTGCCATGTGCATCGAACTTTGCTTTCGAGGAGTGATATTTCTTGTCAGGTTTTGGAATGGTAATTGGATTTATAAATTACGAGTAAAAAGATAAGTTATGAAATACGATTTCGATACAATTATCCCGCGTCGCGGGACGAACTCTTACAAATGGGATACTCCCGAGGAGAAGGATATACTGCCTATGTGGGTAGCGGATATGGATTTCCGTACCGCTCCCGCCATTATCGAAGCTTTGCAAAAGCGGGTGGCGCACGGTATTTTCGGGTATACCAAGGTGCCCGAATCTTATTACGATGCTGTTGTGCAATGGTTCGGAAACCGTCACCACTGGCAGATTGATCCCCGCTGGATTATCTATACGAGCGGTGTCGTACCGGCTCTGTCGGCAGTCATCAAAGCTCTGACCACGCCGGGAGACAAGGTAATCGTCCAGACCCCGGCATACAATTGTTTCTATTCATCAATTCGTAACGATGGATGTGAGTTGTCTGCCAATAACCTCATTTATCGGGACGGTCGCTATACGGTAGATTTTGAAGACCTTGAAGCAAAAGCTGCCGATCCGAAAGCGAAAATCCTACTGCTATGCAATCCCCATAATCCGGTCGGACGGGTCTGGACGCTGGAAGAACTACGGCGTATCGGGAATATCTGTTTGCGGAATAGAGTATTTGTTGTGGCGGATGAGATTCATTGTGAGCTGACCTATGATGGGCATAACTATACACCCTTTGCCTCCTTGTCCGAACACTTTCTGATGAATTCCGTAACCTGCGTTTCTCCGAGCAAGGCTTTCAATCTGGCTGGTCTGCAAATTGCCAATATCATTGCAGCCGACGAGGAGGTGCGTCGTCGCATCGACCGAACCATCAATATCAATGAGGTATGCGATGTCAATCCATTCGGTGTAATAGCTACGATAGCCGCTTATAACGAAAGCGGGGAATGGCTTGATGCCCTGCGGAAATATTTGTGGGAGAATTATAAATACCTTTGTCGCTTTTTCGAAGAGCGCTTGTCGCAATATCCTGTACTACCACTCGAAGGGACTTATTTGGTCTGGATTGACTGCCGTGCATCCGGAATTGGTTCGGATGACATGGCTCAGCGTTTGCAAGAGAAACAGCGGCTGATGGTCAATTCAGGTACGATGTACGGTCCCGGTGGAGAAGGGTTCATCCGGCTGAACATTGCCTGTCCTCAGGCAATGCTCACCGACGGACTGGAACGGATATTACATGCGTTGGAATGTAGTTAAAGTTACTCAATTTCGGTTGTCTTCACCGAAGAGGTATTCGGAGCTTGATCTATTAAATCCATAAACTGATCCAGTTTCGGAGTAATAATAATCTCAGTCCGTCGGTTACGTGCCTTTCCTTCGGCTGTATCATTACTGGCAACAGGATTATATTCACCTCGTCCGCCAGCGGTTAGGCGTTTAGGGTTTATGCCGTATGTATTCTGCAATGCCTGAACGACGGATGAAGCACGCAATGCACTTAAGTCCCAGTTGTTGCGTATATTGGTACGGGAGATTGGATCGGTATCTGTATTTCCTTCTACCAGAACGTCATAATCCTTATAGTCCTGAATAATTTTGGCAATCTTACCGAGCACGTCACCTGCCTTACTACTGATTTCATAACTTCCCGACTTATAGAGCATATTGTCTGCTAGTGAAATATATACAACGCCTTTTAAAACTTTAATGTCCAGATCACGCATTTCGTCACGTGTCAGCGAACGGGTTAGATTGTTCACTAATACGAGATTCAGAGAATCGGCTTTGTTCTTTTCCTTAATAAGATGTTGGATGAAACGGTTCGATGTATTGATTTCATCTATCAGCTTGCCCATATTCATGTTTCCCTGTGAACTTTGTGCAATACTTTTGTTCAGTACGCTCTGCATTTCGGTCAGGTTCGTGCGCAGTTCATTATTATGTCGTTGCGCTTCGGCTAGTCTTTCTTCAAGGCTAGTTATACGTGTATTGCTCTCCCTTAACTGCAATTTACTTTCTTGATAATCTGCCTGCAATTGCGTATAGTCCGTTTTCAATGTCTTAAACTGCTTCTGGCTTACACAACTCGTTAGCGCTACACAGGCTGCCAGCACTAACAACGGTCGAAAGAACTTTTTCATTATCCTGCTATTTAAATTACTAACTCTTTATCAATGTTTTAATAACACTTCTGGAGAAAAAAAGTTTAGTAAGCAAACATACTAATTTGAAATATCCAATGACATAAAATCAACTTAACAATCAGATGTGTGAATAGATTGAGTAGTAACTTGTTTCATTTATTTCTGTTCTTTCCCAATTGGGACATTTCGTTTTTGGCATATTATTTTTTGAAGTCCCATTGTTCCGCTTTTATGGATATGCCCAGACTTTGATATTTTCGTTTGCCATCTTTGCAGACGCAAACCATTAGCGGATGTTCGCCATTACTAAGAGCTTTTGATCTGTAACACAGTACGTTAATTGTTTCGCTCATACGAATTTCCGGTTTACATCTTGGTTTACATCAGAAGTGGAAAACCGTAGTGTTTGAACGAAAAAAGCAGCTATCTGTTAGATAACTGCTTGATTTTCAAGTGATCCGCCTGGGATTCTCCTTTCAGAGTTACCACGCTAATATTTAAAACTTTATATTTTTAGCTTCAAGCATATCCCATGATTTATCCCACTAATTTGCAACGTGCTTTTGCGGTAGTTTGCTCATGGAGAATACTGAAACAAAGATAATTCTTTATTTTTGAATCTGCAAAAATAGAAACTTGTTTTATATAATTGTTAGTGCTGATAAGGGTGTTTTTATTATAGTAATTTCTCATACTTTTGTTCGCCATTTAAGTACTCTTGGAACAAAATATTGAAAGCACATATATTTTTAAGTATTATACAGCCACCTTGTATCCTTCTATCTTTTTCAATAAATCCCATATCTAAATATCAGTTGTTGACGATTTTTTTTAAAATAAAGACGAAAAATATTGTTTATTTGTGTTTTATGTCGTATGTTTGCATAGAAATTGAAAATAAAGACAATTATGATACTGAGAGCAAAATTTGAAAATATACTATCTTTCAATTATGAAACCGAAATTAGTTTCATTGCAGGAAAAGGTACATCTCTTCCGGCGCATGTATATAGAGCGGAAAAAAGAGATGATATATCTGTTCTGAGATCATCTATTATTTATGGAGCTAATGCTTCTGGCAAATCTAATATGATTCGTTGTGTGAATCTTTTGAAAAATATCGCATTAGGAAGATTTCCTAAAAATAACTGGGATGTATTTAAGCTTGCACCAGAAAAGAGAGTGGATTCTAAATTGGAAATTGAGATTAAGGCAGACTCTTCGTATTACTCGTATGGAGTAATATTTAATATCAAGGGTATTAAGAAGGAATGGTTGTATCAAATTAGTAGCAGGACAAAGAAAAAAATATTTGAGCGTATACAAGAGATAGATTATGCTAATTACTCCTTTGGAGAGATTGAAGGGAATGAAGAATCTAAGCAATTTGTGAAATTTTTATCAGAGGGAACACCTATAGATAAAAGTTTTTTATCCGAATACCATAAAAGAAATGGAAAAGGTATAATTGCGATCAGTAATGTTTATAATTGGTTTGATGATAATTTAAAGATTATTTTTCCAGAAACTCGTTTTCGTGGTTTGTCCTTTCGACTGGAAAAAGATGATGAGTTTTCAAATGTGACCAAAAAATTATTGCATTTCTTTAATACTGGCATTTCTGACCTTAAAAAAGTAGCGACTAATAAGGAAGAAACAGATTTACCCAAAAAGCTAATATCACAAATACTATCAGAAGCTAAACCGGATGAAAACTGCTGTGTTGCTTCTTCTGATCAACAATCTGTATATTTCTTCGAAACGGATAAAGAGGGGCAAACTAAAATATACAAGCAAATGACTGTACACAAGAATAG
>NZ_JASLER010000060.1 GCF_030151085.1 Bacteroides sp.
GCTGGCGCGCTTGTCTTCATCGAATTCAGGCTTGCCAACTACCGGCATAATGGAAAACTGACCGTAATCGTTAATCCACGGACTAGGTTGGTGCGTTTGTTTGAATCCACGAATCTTGTTAGCTGTATATACATATTGCCAGCCATCACCCATTTTTCCGGTTTGAGGAGTCCAGAAGTTCATACCCCAGGGGCGAGCAATAGCAGGGTAAGTGTTACCCGTAGAAAGTTCAAAACTTGACTGTGTACCTATCAAGGGGCTAACATACTGAGTGAAGTCCTTAGCCTGTATCCAAAGGGCACTGCTTAAAAAACAAATCAATAATAAGTATTTTCTCATGATACCAAACGTCTAATTTTTGATTTTATTCCATTCGTAAGTCCGCACTCATTAAAAAAGTATTATAGGGTCCCCATTTAGACGAAATAAACCAAATTCTGTCTTCATTATCTTTGAGAGGATGCATATAGGCACAGTAATGAGTTGGATATAATACTTTGGGAGTTCCCCATTGCGTAATATCTTCTGAAGTACAATAAAGAATAGCACTTTTTTCCGTTACAGGATTCTTATCAAAATTAGGATCATAGTTATAAGTTAGAATCCAGCGTTTAAATTTTTTATGCCACAGCAACGACGCCTCTCCGACAGGTCCCCGGAGAATAGGAGTAGCAGCAGTCTCTTCACCGCGAACCCACTCCTTCCGCTCGCTATTCCAGTATTCATAAGATTGCATTTCGAGAATATCCTTTTCACGAAAACGAGCCAAATAAGCAGCATCCCCACGCCCAGACTGGGTACCAATCATATAAATCCAACCTTTTCTCTTTGCATAAGTAACTTGAGAAAAATGACTATCAGGGGCAAAAGTGACTTCTTGTCTACGTGTCCAAGTACTTCCACCATCTTCAGAGGCATAAAGAGACGAAAAGTTAGTGAGCCAACGACCGTGTGGACCACCCCAATCTCGGATGTTCATATAATGCACACAATCCAGTTTACCGGCACGAATTGCCGCAGTAGGAATAGAAGTCTGGTATACTTGGGGATTAGTCTTTCCACCGGCACAAATTTCACGTGCTTTACCTTCTGAATCCAACAGCATAGAATCTATTTTTAGCCCATCTTCTAAATTAATATCTGACGAAAAAGCTACAACATTAGAACGCCAGTTAGAACCATTACCACCATTTTTGTCAACAACAAAACCTTTCCCACTGGTATCACCAAAGAAAAGACCTACCTGATTTTTACTTGTATGCCACATTATTCCTAAGTCTGAGCCATATACATCATAATCACGGCCCGTATTATTAGGATTATAAAGAGTTTCATCAGGAAGAGCATCTCCGGTGACCCTGGCTATTCTACAGACATTAGTAACTGTAAGCACCTTACCATTCTTATCCTTTAATTCATCAGATTGCATTGTGCCTGCATTTCCTATTATACTACAAGCCATAAAGTTAAGAAACAAAAAGAGACTGCTATATTTAATTTTCATATTTTTAAAGTTATCATATCCAACGAAAAGCAAGTATTTATTTTATTCTCTCAAGGGTTATTAATGCCAGTTCAAATTGGTTTCCATCTCCTTTGGCTCTGACATGTACGGTAATAGAATTTGTCTGTTCGGTAAGTTCCATATCGCCGACATGCACACCGGTTTTAAATAGTTCTTCATTTCCTTTAGTTGAAATCCAACCTGACAGTTGTTTCTGACGCTGCCAAATTTGAAAATCTGCCCCATCAGGTTTCTCAAAGTAATTAACAAGTACCTTGTACTTACCTTCCGGTACATCATCCAACATGATACGTACCATTCCATTCTTCTGAGTAGTCATGCGAATGCCTCGGTCATGTACTACTTGAACTCCCCCACCTACAGTCAGTTGCATTAACTGTGGAAAATAGACATGTACATCAGGCAAGTAAACAGAACGTTGTTCATTGGAAGGTTCAGCTTTTTTCAGCAGAGGTTGCGCTGCATAAAAGAAAGAGATAGTAGTATAATCAACCGGGAAGTTATTTCCCACCTCACCATGTTCCATACCATGATATATTTCTTTTTCATAGGGCATCTTGTCTGACAAGAAGAAACGATAACCACCGGTACGATTCATCGGAAGAGAATAATCCAAACATCCGTGAATAGAAAGACTGTTACCTCGGTCCCAGCGATCCAGCAAAGCATACCAACCACCATTATAGTAATCTTCAGAACCAGTTCCATGCAATCTCATCTTATTATCTACATAAGTGCTGTCATCGCCCTCAAAGAAAAGAGTCATACCCGGACGTAATCCTTGGGCCTGATGTATGGTACCTACATAATGTCCTTTACCCTTTTGTTCCAAGAAAGGATGGAAGGTTCCTATCGGAGTCTTCTCACGATGCCATATAGAATAAAACTTACCTTCCTTTTCTATATCCCGTTTATTGTTATTATAATAAACCTTTATATTGACGGAGACAGGAGATTGTTGCACGCCATTTCTTTTCTTATAAATCATCTTTAGCGATGCTGTTTTGTCAAAGGGCATCGGAAAATAGCAATAGTTGGAAGTACCTTGTTTACCCATCAAGATACTACGCATAGCTCCTTTACCAAAAGCATATCCAAAGAGATCAGCAACAGGAGCATAAATTGCTTCAACTTTCTCATTATCCCACTGTGCAGAAAGTAGTACGTCTTTGTACAAACCTTCAAAAGAAGTACCACCATCAATCTCCATACCCACTATTCTTCCGGCATTGTTCATCTCAAAGAAAGGATATTCTTCACCAGGTTTGATCGTGAGCATTGTTTCTTTAACTTGCACGTCAACTGATTTTCCCAAGGTATAACTTGCTACCTCAGGGGTTATATCAGCCCATATATTGTTTACCTCAGCAAGTAGTTCTTTATCTTGTTGGGTAAATTCTCCTGTATAGGTTTCAACCTTCTTATTGGGTAAAGTTCGGTATTGTATCTGGATAAACTCCAATTTAGGTCCATCAAAGATAATCTTACATGATTTCTTATAAGTGATGGGAAGGTAGCAATAGAAACCACCGATTTCATTTCCACAAACCGGTTTAGTGAAAGGGTAAACATTGCCTGAAAACAGATCGGAGAATTTGATTTTCAGCCCCGGCTCCTTTTGACCATCAAAGTAAAAATAGAGCATGTTATCCGTAGGTGTGGGTGTCCAAATACGATTGATTACTCCCGGGCCCTCCATTTCTGCAATGACAAGTTTATCGCCTTCTTTGCGTAAGAAAGAATAAGTTCCGGCAAATCCGTCATCATTCCCCCAACGTCTATCATAACTTGAGAACTGCTCAACATAAGACTCCGTACGATATTCGGGAAGTTTATCAATCCTCTTCAACAGCACCAGTTCATCAGTCCACCGATATGTTTCCTGAGACATAACTTGCTGATTGCATAATAGTAATATAGCCGATAGTACTAAAAATGTATTTCTTAAGATATTCATTTTTTTTGTAGTTTTTAATTAATATGTTCTATTTTACAGTATTCCTAGTATTCCAATAAGTAAGGCTTCTCATTAAATGTCTTCCAAAGTAATTCACCGAATAATGTATTTGCCCAAGCAAACCAACTTCTGGTGAACTTTTTAGGATCGTCCTTATGGAAAGATTCATGCATGAAACCAGTACCGCCATGTGTTTTCTGCAAAGTCTGTATACATTGCTGAATTTCCCTGTCATTGTTAGAAGTCAATGCTCTCATGATAATGCTCATTGGCCATATCATATCAACACCAATATGATGACCTCCAATTCCTTCGGCTGCAGTTCCTCTAAAGAAAAATGAATTACCTTCGGACCATACAAATTTTCTTGTATTTTCATATACCGGATCATTACGGTCTGTTCCGCCTAAATAAGGAAGTGCCAATAAATTGGGAACATTGGCATCATCACTCAAATATGCAGACCCGAAACCATCAATCTCAAAAGCATAGATTTTGCCATATTTAGGGTGATTAACCACAGCATAATCTTGCAGAGCTTTGTAAACTTCATGACTCAATGTCTTCAGTTGATCTGCCAACTCATTGTCTTTTGATATCTTACGTACCATTTCCGATGCTTGTTTAAGGCTGACAACAGCAAAGAAGTTAGAAGGGATAAGGAAAGGGAAAACTGTAGCATCATCACTTGGTCTGAAAGTAGAACAGATAAGACCTACCGGATTGACTTTATATCCACCCCCTCCCATCGGCACAGCATCAATAGCCCATTCTGAAGTTCGACGAAAATTGTAGGGACCGTTACCGTTCTTTCGTTGCTGTTCTTTACATACTCTCAGTATTGTTTCTATTGACTTCTTCCACTGTGCATCAAAGGGAGAGCTATCATGGCTTTTCTTCCAATAACCATACGCTAAACGAATGGGGTAACAAAGTGAATCCAGCTCATATTTGCGTTCATGCACACCTGGTTTCATTTCTGTATGATCACTTGTCCATCTGGTATATTGAGTGTCATCATTATGGAAAGCATTAGCATACGGATCTTTCAAAATGAATGCAGTCTGTTTATTAATAACGCCGGCAATCATCTTTTGTAACTGCTTATCTTCCGACATAAAATCCAAATACGGATAAACCTGTGCAGAACTATCTCTTAGCCACATAGCATCAATATCTCCAGTAATTACATAAGTATCCGGACGACCATCTTTCTCTGAATAATGAATGGTTGTATCCAATGTATTGGGAAAGCAGTTTTCGAAAAGCCATGCCAGCTCTTTATTTTTCACTTTCTTATTGAAAGTATCGATGGCCTTTTCAATTGCCGGACTTCTAAATTTCCTTTCCGATGCAGTTTTTCTTACAGTAGGAAATGGAGTAAGAGGACTTGCAATGACGTTTTTTTTTGAATTAGCATAGATCAGGTTGCCATTCAAGGCATATCCAGCACCTAAAAGCCCCATTCTTTTTAGAAAATTTCTTCTATTCATGATATTACAAACTATTCGTTAAATCTTATTTATTTAGAACCTATTGAATCTTAACTATATGCAGTACCGAACCACCGTCTACTGCCAATGGCATATTAATTACCTCTTTTCTTGTAACCTTACGTACTTCCTTATTCAAGTGATTTGCATTCTCATTTACGTCTGAGGCATCTGTATAAACCGTGGCTTCATAATCACCATCATCTAAAAAATCAAGCCTCAGTTGCAAATCGCGTGCTGTGCTATTATTTAAAGTTCCTACCCACCAGTCTGTACCACTGCGACGGGCAATTGTTACATACTGATTTATTTCTGCCAGCGGTACCCGTATTTCATCCCATGTACCCGGAACTACACGTAATACCTCAAATCCAGGTTGTCCCTCATAAGCTTCAGGCGCATCACACAAAGAAGTTAGATGATTTTCGAGTACTACATACATGGCTAACATGTGACAACGAGTACTCATAACATACGGATTCACATAGCGAGTTTTAAATTTAGAGCGTGGCAAGGCGCGAAAACCACCCAAATGATAGTCTGTAGCACCTGCAAGCATACGGGTGAACGGAATGGAAATATCATGGTCGGCATTGACAACATTATCCCATTTACATATTTCATAGTTAAGAGTACCTTCGCGTGTAAACTCATTCGGATAGGTACGTATTAGACCGGAAGGTTTACTAGAACCATGAAACTGAATGAAAAGACGATGCTTGGCAGCACATTTTAATATATCCTCCTGAATACGTATCATTTCCTGATCGTCACGCTCCATGAAGTCGACCATCAACCCTTTTACTCCCCACTTTTCGTATAGCTCAAAAGCCTCATCCAATTTATTATATAAAGGACGCCAATGTACCCAAAGATGTATTCCAACTCCTTTACTTTTAGCATACTCTGCTATACGTGGCATATCCAGACATGGAATTGGCTTGGTTACATCAGCATTCGGACCGGCATTCCCAAAGTTAAAGTTTTCATCATAATACCATGGAGTTTCTGCATAACCATAAATACCGTGAGCATCAAGACCGTTACGGGCAGCAAAATCAATATAATATTTATTCGTATCAAAGTTGTTTCCCGGGGAGAAAGTACTGTCAGGAACTACATTTCCATTCCACCATGTAAAGGTAGTGCGACACGGCTTTATCCATGAGGTATCTTCCAGTTTGCACGGCTCATTCAAACTTGTCAATATATTAGTTTCAAGTAGCCCCCCAATGCGGTCAGCAACAGAAATCACACGCCACGGAGTACAATGCGGAAAGGAGTTAATTTCCACTTTAATCTTTTCCTGTCCGAGACGCGGAGAAAGTTTGCCTACTAATTTATTCTCTTCCTTTACTAAATACATGCCCGCATAATCGCGCACAGCTGCTTCTGTAATAGAAGCAAAAGTATTGTTAGCAAATTCAAAAGTTACAGGCATCTCTATCAAGCGTTGTGTGGCAATGCTATCATACATTACATGCGTATAAAGATTCTCATGCGTATTTGCATATCCTGGAAGATACATCAACAATGCCTTCGGATTGCCTGTCAAATTAAACTGTGTCTTCTCATCGTACATTACATATGCATTCCATCCTTGCTGCTTAGGAAACTCATAACGGAAGGCTATTCCATCATTAAATGCTCTAACAATCAGATTAATCTTACGTTTTGTAGTGGAGTCTAGTAAAGGTACGACTATTTCCTTACAATAATTACGGGCAGTACTGACCTTACCTATAAGCAATGTGTAGCTTTCATCAATAGTCTTACGATATACTTTACCTATTTCAAGATTACCACAAAACTCTCCGCTATCCAAATCAAAGCCTAATAGAGAATTGGTTACCAAAGGTTTATTTCTATAATCGACCTTATATGAAAGCACCTCTGGTGACACTTCCAAAGAGAATTTAAGTTTACCGTCAGGCGACAAGACGGAAACCTTTTGTTGGGCTGAGGCAAACACTGAACAAAAAAAAGCGAGACATAAGACAAGTCTATTTTTCATTTCTTAATAGTATATTATAGGGTGTAGTTAACTATTGGCCTAATTAACTTGTCAAGCAATATTAAATAAATACAGCATAAAAGACAAGCTGATTAAGCCAATAAGTTGTAACTTTAAAAATCAAATCAGATAAAAAGAATTAAGGAATACTGACTGTTTTTACATCTGCATAATTATATCGCTTCGCTCCTGCAATATCCTTATTAATACGAGCTCCGACACGAAGATAATAAGTACGACCTGCTGGAAGTTCACCTTCAGTAGTCAAGGTTATCGTTTCTCCAATGATATTTTTTATTTCTTCCCCACCCAAATGCTTGTCATAACGATCATCAAAGTTATTACTACCGACATAAGGACTCGAACCATTGATAAACAGATATACATCTGATATTTCCTGCTGATAATCCGGGTTTGCTGTGCCACGGGTTATTCTAGCTTTCACAGTAATCTTGCGTCCATCGATTACGGGTTCACCGACATATTCCACACGCAAGAAAGGCTCTACTTCAAAATTTAGATTCACCGTACCTTTAACACCCATAGTTATACTAGCATCAGAAATAATTTCCCCCTTGGCATTTCGCAAAACTAAAGGAACAAACGCTCCTTCGGGCTCAATATTATAATCCCCTTTAAATATCTTGGTATTATTAAATGTACCATCTTGTTTGACAGTGAAATAATAAGGTGTAGGATTATCACTCCAACTATATTCCATCAGTTTGATACGCACCCCGTTGTTTCCTGTTTCTGTAAAGAATGGAGCTTTTGTTTCCTTATCAATTATAGTCCCTCTCAATGTCTCCTGAGGTTCATCATAATTATCGAACTTCTGGCAAGAGGTTTCAGCCAGCACCATGAAGCTTACTGCTAAAAAATAAACTATCTTTTTCATATCTTCTTTACTTTAATAAATTTAATAACCGGGATTCTGTACTAGCCCATCACTATTGATAATATTTACCGGAATGTCCAAATAGTACCAACGTGAATCTACTGTATAGCGGGTATTCTTTTCATCATAACGAGCATCGAAAAACCATTTGTTAGCCTTATCTGCATAAAATGGCATCAAGATTCTATAAATCTTATTATTTTGTTCTTTATCCAGTGTGCGCCAGCGTTTCAAATCCCACCATGCTTTATTCTCAAAACCTAATTCCTTGCGTCTTTCCGTACGAACAATCTCTTTTGTCACGGCTGAAGCATTAGTCAGCATGGTAGCACCGGCACGCTCACGAATAGCATTGACACATGAGTAAGCGTCTTCTTTGTATGCATTCCCTTGACCGGCCTCTGCTAACTCTATCGCTGCTTCAGCACGATTGAGCAATACCTCTCCGTATCTGAACTCAATCCATGACTGGGTAGAGCGGTTTAGTACCACAAGTGAAGCTTCCAGTTTGGAGTCCAAATATTTACGAACAGAAAAACCAGATATGGCACCAGCTTCATCATTGTAAAAGCAACCGCTACGACCAGCCGGATTCATCATTTCTCCATTAGATAACTTGTAAGGTTCTTGCTCTCCGCCATTAGCACTGGTCACAATATTCTTTTTGCACTCAGTTGATTCATACTTTGCCAAAGTACCTTCCGGAATCAATGGAGAAATTCCGCCATCTATCGGACCGGTATAGATACCGCGCCACATTTCTACAGCTTCTCCTTTGAATTGTTCACCAGGCAAAATAACCGTGGCGCGCAGACGTGGTTCTGCATTCTTAAACAGGTCCGTCAACTTGTCATACAATACATATTTACCATTTTCAGTAGTCTTGATATGACCATCTTCGTTTTTAGGAAATCCATCGAACATCTCCACAAATTCCAGTGTAGGTCCTACTGCTGAGGAATAACCGCCGACCATAAACTGACGGGGAATTGAAAAACAGTCATAACTATGTGTCGAGTTCGGATATAAATATTGACGAATCAAAATATTTTCAGGACTGTTATTATCGAAATACATATTCACGAAATTCTGATATTGAGCTTCCTTATTGTCTGCCGTCCATTCTTTTTTATATAAAGAGAAATGACCTTCCAACATTTTTGCAGCATCATAAGCCTCCTTAAAATATCCTATTGCCTTCTCTGAAGGAATACCGCATAACTGATTATTGGTCTTCTTATCAACTAACTCAATCTCATTGTATTTTGCTATGGAACCAGCATACAACATGGATCTTGACTTCAATGCAAGGGCAGCATACTTCGTTGCACGTCCCAACTCGTTGGTTTCAGGCAATAAATTATAAGCATCTTCCAAATCCTTCTTTATTTGCTGGTATACAGCATCTTCTGAAGAGCGTGGTATTTTCAGTCCCTCTATAGATTGCCCCGGATAATTCAACACCTCATTCACCATAGGCACACCACCATAGCGTTTCACCATAGCAAAATAGATAAAAGCACGATTGAACAACATTTCTCCTTTCCAGGTGTTCATGTCCGATTCATGAAAGTTTGAAGCATATTCGGGAAGAGTTTGCAAAAAATAGTTGATATCACGCAAAGATTTATAAGCATCTCCCCAATACTTCGTATTCTCACTTTGCGCTCCCTTGCCTTGATTACCACAGATGGCTTCTCCATCCATTACACTCATTCCAGTCATTACATAACCGTTGAAAAAGCCTCTCTCTGGCGAATAGCGAAAATCTTCCATCGGCATTCCACTATAAACACGTGCCAAATAACTATTGATACCACTTTGTGAACCAAATACATCAGCATTTTGTACAACATTCAACGGTGGAAGATCCAAATCAATACATGCGGACATTCCTACAAGAAGTGACAGGCACAATATATTCTTTAATGTTTTCATAATTCTTCTTATTGATTAAAATTTAACGTTTACTCCAACTGAGAAGGTTCTGTTCAACGGATATAGGTTTCCCCAAGTATCATTACCAGAGTGTTCGGGATCGAACGGTACTGCCTTGATAGTAAACAAATTATAACCGTTAGCATACAAACGTAAGCTCTTGACACCACTTCTTCCAAGCCATTTACGAGGGAAAGTGTAGCCTAATTCAGCACTTTTCAAACGGACATAACTTGAATTATGTATATTATACTCAGACCATTCGTATGGCAAAGTTCCAGTGTAAGCATATTCGCCACTTATCCACTTTGTATTTGGATCATAAGGATCAACAGTTGGATCAGCCGGATGCCATCTATCCATAAAATAATCCAATGCATTTGAGTTAGGATGTCCCCACATAGGTTCACGTAATTGTTCTATGTAGCGGTTATATTGCATAGCTGCACCCTGGAATAACAGGTTCAAATCAAAACCTTTCCACTCAGCGCCGACATTCAAACTAAAATTAATTAACGGACGATTTTCATAACCAATGGGATGTGTGTCCAAATCAGAATTAATACCATCACCATTCCAGTCCTCATACCTATAGTCACCCGGTAATGTTCCATAATTCACAAAAATAGGACTATTGGCAATATCATAGTAAGAAGTATAACGGCCACCATCTCCATGTCCCCAAACAATGTTTTGATAACGGTTAGTATTGTTATTTCTCCAGTTTTCATAAGAGTTACCCGATTCACCGCGTTCAACGTATCTGCTCTCCGTACGAGTATAAGAGAATATACCTTTTACATTGTAGTTTAAGTCACCAATATGATTATAATGAGATATTTCAAGATCTATACCATGTGTAAAGTCTCCATTCAGATTTTCTTGCGGCAATCCTGCGCCAACCACTGTAGGAAGACTAGTGGCACGAGTCGCCAAAAGACCGGTACGGGAACGGCTAAAATAATCCGCAGAAATACCTAATAATCCGTTCCAGGCATCTAAGTCAACACCTATATCAAAAGTTTTGGCTATATACCAAGTGATATATGGATTGGCAATACCTTTATTGGCCACAGCATTTACATAAGAGCCATTGAATACATAGCCTCCGGGACGGTCACTGGCACCACCACCCGCCGGATAAGTGTATCCTGTAACAAACTGATAGCTTGATGCGCTATCATCTCCCAATTTACCATAGGAGGCACGCAATTTGGCATTGTTAATGAAAGACAAACAAGACTCTTTCCAAAACTCTTCTTCTGAAATACGCCATCCCAAAGAACCAGAAGGGAAGAAGCCCCATTGTGAACCGCCTCCGAACTTGGAAGAACCATCATAACGGAAGCTAAATTCTGCCAGATATTTAGAGCGATAATCATAACCGAATTTACCTACCAACCCCATATTGGCTCTCTGATAAAGATCATTGTCACCCGTATTCATATTACCTTGTTGGTTTGCTGTGTTTCCAGCAAATAATTGTTCCAGATTCAAAGACATTTCACGCCTCGCCCAAAAGTTGTCACCGTCGCGGCGTTGACCTTCCAATAGCAATAAACCGCTTACATTATGCTTCCCGGCAAAAGAATGTGCATAGTCCAGTGAAACATGATATAACCAAGATTGTTTAGTAAAGTGTTCACGGGTAAAGTTACCCGGTGACTGAAGTTTACGAGGAGTATAAATGTCCTTAGCTGCATCATAATCATATTCGTTGAATGTTTTCATAAAAATACGATTGTCCGCTATCTGATAATCATAACTGAACATACCTTTGAGTTTCAAACCCTGAATCCAAGGAACATCATATGTTGCTTGAAAAGAAGACTGAAACCATTTATTATTATATGTTTTATTACCTACCTGGTCGGCATCCATCATTGCCACCGGATTATCGCCTTCAATCCAACCATACATTAAATAAGCCGGATTATTATTGGCATAGATGGGCTGAGTAGCTGGTGCACGCTGCATTGCACGGATAATCCAGTCAGCATTTGTATATGGTTGGTCTTTCTGATCCATTATTCCACTCATGTTGAAATCTACAGTTAGACGATCAGTAATCTTGGCGGAAATATTGGAGCGAAGATTAAAACGGTCGTAATCCAAGCTTTCACTACGCAGGAATGATTCCTGATACATATATCCTGCACTGAGATAATACTGAACTCTTTCATTACCACCACGGGCACTTAATGTATGTTGAGTCTGGGGAGCCAACGGGCGCATCACTGCATCATACCAGTCAGTGCCTTGCTTAGTTCCGTTACGATAAGCCTCAATCTCATCCAATGGATAAACTAGAACACCACCATTGACATTGTGCATACTTTTCTCATTCTTCAATGTCATCCAGTCAGCAGCGCTCACCATCTTAACGGCACCAGAAGGATTCTGCCAGCCTATATTCCCGGAATATTCCAACTCAACATGGTCTTTAGTACCCTTCTTTGTTGTAATCAGCACAACACCATTGGCTGCCCGTACACCATAAATGGCTGCCGATGCATCTTTCAACACAGAAATCGATTCAATATCATTAGGAGCCAGGCGCGTCATATTGTCACGTGGTATTCCATCGATGATTATCAAAGCATCGCCCATACCACGAATATCAAAGTTATTATTGAAAGAACCTGGTTCGGCAGACTTCTGCATAACACGTACACCTGCAATCTTACCGGTCAACATATTCTGAGTATTTTCATTCTTTGTAGACATTAATTCGGCTTCTTTTATGGAGGCTACAGCACCGGTCAGAGTCACTTTCTTCTGAGTACCATACCCCACTACAACCACTTCATCCAACATTTGCAGGTCTTCCTTCATTGTAATATTAATCTCCGTTCGTCTACCGATGGAGACTACTTGGGCTGCATAGCCTATATAAGTTACATTCAAGTGTGTAGCATTTGCAGGAACATCCAAAGAGAAATATCCGTCTATATCGGTGATAGTACCATTGTTCGTACCATTGACCATAATCGAAGCTCCAATAATGGACTCATTACTAACATCAGTCACCCGTCCTTTTATTTTGCGTGCTCCGTCCGAAGTCGATTCTTGTTTACGGATAGGTTTATAAATAGTAATGCGCTTACCTACAACCTCATATTTAAGGTTCTTTCCGGAGAACAACATCTCCAGCACTTGCTCTACCGATTTATTTTTGGCGTCGACAGAAACTTTCTCGTTAGTATTGACATCGTTATTTCTTACTAGGAAAGAATACCCTGATTGTTTTTCAATCTCTTTGAATACTTGAGTAAGGGATACATTTTTCTGCTGTACTGTAATACGGACATCTTGTAGTGGGGACGCATAAGCCATTACAGTTGTCAACACAGATAATAAGGCAAACATTATGAACGACCGTACAGGCATAAAAAACCGTCCAGAATGATAAATTAGACAAATCATTCCTTGATTATGATTATTTTTCATATATTTGTTGTGTAAAAATTATGTTAATAGTTTTTAGATTCACGAGTCGGAGTACATGGGACCAATATGTATCTCCGATTCTTTTTTAAGTTGTGTTTTTCATCTCATCATATTTTATATTTTTTTAGTTAGACATTCATTTATTAGTTATTGTGATCACATTTCCTTTCCTCTCCCATTCGTATTTATCATCTACGTCCAAATAATCCAGAATCTCGTCTAAAGACAGTTTGGTGCTGATACTTCCCGAGAAGATTTCAGACTTCATACATTCAGACAGAATATCAATACGTACATTGAATTTTCGTTCTATATCTTTCATTATATCTACCAGCGAGGTATTTACAAAGCTCAGGCGCCCTGTAGTCCATTGAGTCATGATTTCTGCATCAACAACATCCGAGAGGAGCCGCCCCGACTGTTTGTCATAAACAGCACGCTGGTTGGGTTTCAGTACCACATTTCCTGTTGTCTCCGATTTTGAGAATACGTTTACCTTTCCTTCCACAAGGGCTACTTCAATATTGGGTTCTTCTTTATAAGCCCTGACATTGAAAACTGTTCCCAATACCTTTACATTCAGACCTTCTGTATGCACAATAAAGGGTTTTTCCGGATTTTTATGTACTTCAAAATATCCTTCGCCAACCAGATAAACCTCCCTATTCTTATTTCTCGTAAAAGCCGGATCGTATTTCAAAACCGAACCGGAATTCAAGCAGACTACCGATCCATCAGGCAATACAACCTTGGTATGCGATCCCAACGGAACTTCCATCTGGCACAGTACCACGTCCTGCGTCGACCTCTGTATGTCATCCCAAATGTAATAACATGCCACAGAAGATGTTATCAACAAAGCAACCGTTGCGGCAATACGGCGTACATTTCTCCACAAGACCCACCGGGGCGATAATGTTAAAGAGTGAGTACCCTTTTTCACATTCAACCGATGAAGTAATTTCTCATAATTATCTACTTCCGTCTTGGCAAAATGAGGAATGAGCAATCTTGCATGTTCTTTGGACAATTCCTTAAAACGTTTTTGGTAATACTCGTCCGATTTTAAAAGTGCATGAAAACCCTGCAATTCTTCTTCAGGCAGACATCCAGCCATATAATCTATCATCCACCTATCAAAATCCTCATATTCTGTTTTCATACACTAACTCTTTTATATTTCTGTTCTCATATATAATACACGTCTCAATCCACAATCATTTATGTGAGATGCATTTTTTTTCAATTTATTTTAATCATGTATAGCTACACTTTTGTAACCTATTAATAATAAGAGGTAAATGAGAGAAAAAACTGTAGAATTATTATTTGATAAGATATAGGCACAAAATAAAGACAGCAGGTCCGAAATGCTTTTTCAATCTATCAAAAGCATTCTTTATCTGCACACGAACTGTATTTACCGACAAATTGCATTCATCGGCTATTTCTTGCGGAGATAGGTTTTTATAGAGATATTTCTCAAAGATGGCTCGGCACTTCTCGGGCAACTGGCTGACTGCTAAGTGTACTTGCTTCTTCAGTTCTTCCACTTCAAGCAATTCTAAAGGAGTTTCCCCACCCTGACAATACTCTTCCTGAAAGAATAACAAATCTTCTTGAAATTCATCGAGTACCCGTTCGCGCGAACGTAACGAACGTATATAATTCAAACAACCATTTTGCACACAACGCAACAGATAAGAATGAATAGGAAATTCCAGTTCTGTCCGCTTATTCCATACATGTACAAAGACATCATTCACCACTTCTTTCGATGCATCTGCATCAAAAATGTACCCTGCCGCACAGGTACACAAGTAGGTATAATAGTTATTATACAAAATAGCAAAGGATCTTTCATCCCCTCGGTTTATGCCATCTATCACCGATTCATCAACAATTGTCGCCTTCATCATCTTGTGCAAATTCATTTTTTAGATTTGTAGGTCTATTTATTATTTCATAATAATTGCAGGCAAATATAATTTAATATTATTAATTAAATAGCAAGACCCCAATAAAAAAGGTGACATTGCAAAAGAACACTCTATATGAGTTGTTTTATTCATTAATAAACAAAATAAGTGCGAACTTCACTACTGCATGGTATTTTGCCATACACTCGTGTAGTTCGCACCCAAATAAAATAATAAATATCTTAAGGCTTTATCCCAAGAACGAAATCAGTACACCCGCCGCTACCGCAGAACCGATAACACCGGAAATATTACTGGACATACAGTAATTCAATACATGATTCTTAGGGTCGTACTTAGTAGCAATATCATTGCAAACACGGCTTGCCATAGGTACTGCACTCAGTCCGGTTGCACCGATCAGCGGATTGATCTTCTTTTTACTGAAGCAATTCACTAATTTCACGAAGAAAATACCACCTGAAATAGACAATGCGAATGCCAAGAAGCCACCCACAACTATACCGATAGTCGTCCAGTTCAAGAAAGCGGTACTTGTCATGGTAGCACCAACACTCAAGCCTAAGAATATAGTAGCCGCATTCATAATGCTGTTTGCAGCTGCATCAAACAAGCGGCTGGTATCGGAACCTATTTCCTTGAGCAGATTACCGAACATCAACATACCCACCAATGGTACTGCAGTTGGCACGAAAAGAGCTACAACCGTCGTAACAGCTATAGGGAAAATAATCTTCAATACACGCAGGTTCTTAATCTCTGTTTTTGTCGGATAGAGTTTCTCCTGTTCTTTCATATTAATCATCAACTCCTTCTTGCTACAAAGCAGTTTCACAACCAAAGGAATGATAACCGGTACTAGTGCCATATAAGAATAAGCAGCAATAGCAATCGGACCCAGCAAATGAGGAGCCAGTTTAATCGTCGTAAAGATAGCCGTCGGACCATCAGCACCACCGATAATACCCAATGCAGCAGCTTCCTGTGGAGTAAAACCAATCATTACTGCACATAACAATACGGTAAAGATACCCAACTGTGCAGCCGCTCCAAAGATAGAGAGTCGTAAGTTACGGAGCATCGGACCAAAGTCTGTCAACGCACCTACACCCATAAAGATGATAGGAGGCAAGAAACCGGTCTTAATCAACATATAATAGATGAAGTTCATTAGTCCGAGGTCGTGCGCAATCTCGTGCAACGGCATCTCCCAAATGTTCTTCAATGCCCCGTTCACCATGACCATTCCGTTTTCATCTGCTTGAATCACTCCCATGTCACCACCGGGAAAATTGGCAATAAGCACACCGAAAGCGATGGGCACCAATAACAGCGGTTCGTAGTGTTTCTTAATACCTAAATAAAGCAGGATGAAAGCAATGGCATACATCACGAGGAACGACGGATCGGCAATGATATTGCTGAACGCCGTCATGTCATAGAGTTTTGCAAATATTTCTTCCATTATCCTATCTTCATTAATACATCATCTTCAGAAACAGAATCACCCGAATTGACGCAAATGGCAACAACCGTTCCGGCAAAGTCGGCACGAATGGCATTGTACGTTTTCATGGCTTCTATGTAGCAGAGAAGGTCACCTTGAGCTACCTTATCACCTACTTTAAGCGGAGTCTCCTGTGCGTTCTTAGTAAGAAAGAACTTGCCTTCCAATGGAGCGGGAACGTCTTGTCCTTCGCCAACGGGAGAGGTTACTTTTTCGGTTGCCGAAGCCGGAAGGTCGATATCACCGTAAGCTACCGTTACGCGGTAAGCCTGACCATCCACCTGTACGGTAAGTGTTTTAGGTTTGTTATCATCTTCGGGAGTCTTGTCACGCTCTTTGCGTTTTTTCTCAACGTCGGCAAGGAAGTCTTCTTTTGCTTTACCACTCATATAGGCTTCGTATTGTGCCGGATGCATGGCATATTCAAAGAGTTCTTCATCGTCATCGCCAAGTTCCCATTTATTCTCTTTCATCATCTTACGATATTTGTCAAGAGCGTCGGGATAGTTATCTTGCGGATTACCAGTGAAGAACTTACGTCCTTCGCGCTCTGCCTTCTCAATAATTTCAGGAGCCAGTTCACCCGGTAACTTACCGGCTTTACCGAGCAGCATATCCCAAATATCGTCAGCAATCATACCCCAACGTTCTTTGCCTTTTTCCATAGCGATAACATTCATCATCGCCAAGTTCTTGACATACTGGCTGAATGGGGTGACCAATGGAGGATAACCTACACGTGGCCATACGTATGCAACTTCGTTGAACAGCTTGATAAGCAGTTGATCTTGCGTCATGAATGGCAGGTTATGTTTTGCCTTATATTTATTGATAGATTCAAGGTTTGATTCTAAGTCAGCCATCAAGCTACCCATCATACCACCGGGAAGTCCGGGACCTATCAGTAAAGAATTCATCAAACGATTTTTCGGGCTGATATAGAGACCAAGGAAGTCGTCCATAAATTCCTGAATAAGAGAACGCACTTTCATGTATGCCTCCATATTGATTTCAGGAACCTGGAAGCCTGCATCTTTCAGCATAGCTTGCACGCTAAGTAAATCGGCATGTCCCGTACCCCAAGAAAGTGGTTCCATACCTACGTCGATGTAGTCGCAACCGGCTTCGCATACTTCAAGAATGCTTGCCATATTGAAACCCGGACCGGCATGGCTATGATATTGAATAGGAATTTCAGGATGAGCAGCCTTGATATTAGCAACGATCTTGCCCAATGACACCGGACGTCCGATACCTGCCATATCTTTGATACAAATTTCATCAGCACCTGCTTTAATAAGCTTCAATGCCATTTTGGTGTAATACTCTACCGTATGGATAGGAGAATGTGTGATACAGAGTGAACATTGTGAAATCATCCCCGCTTCCTTAGCATAACCTATAGAAGGAATGATATTACGCGTATCATTCAAACCACAGAATGTACGTGTAATGTCCGTACCTTGCGCTTTCTTCACTTTATAAAAGAGTTTGCGTACATCGGCAGGAACCGGACTCATGCGAAGGCCATTCAAAGCACGGTCTAACATGTGTGTCTGAATACCGGCTTCATGAAATGGTTTTGTCCATTCGCGTACAGCTTTATTCGGATTTTCCCCAAACAACAGATTCACTTGTTCAAAACCTCCTCCATTAGTTTCTACACGGGCAAAACAGCCCATTTCAATAATAGCAGGAGCAACTTTCACCAGCTGGTCAACACGAGGAACATATTTTCCGGCACTTTGCCACATATCCCTGAATACCAAGCTGAACTTAATTTCTTTTTTCATACTAAATTTACGGTGTGTGTTTATATAAGATTTTTATTTCAGATTTTTTCTACTTTAGCTACTTTGCCCTTGCCTTGCGTCACCACTGTGACGGCAGCACTAATAGCAGCCAATATATTGCCGGGGACAGGTGCGGGACCACCTGCACCAGATTTTGCCGGTACCACCTCTTCAGGTGCATATTTATTTACAAGTGCTATAAGACCTTTTCCTAAACAGATTACAATCAGCAGGATAGCGAAGACCGTTGTCATACCTACTATCATCAGCAGAATCGCCGTATTCAAGTTTTCCATATTATAAATTATTAGTTGTTTGATCGGTTTTACAAAAAATCGTTCGAAATTAGCGATAATCCGTAAAAAGTTAGCAGAAATAAAACCTAAAAAACACTAAATCAATATAAGAAGAATAGAAATACGCCTCTATTACAATTGTTTATGCATATTTTGTTTTTTATACCATCTCTTGTATTCTACTCTTTATGAATGTGATTTCCTCATCGTTTAATCCATACTTTTCATAAAGCTGCTCATCTATTTCGTCAATGGATTGATTCCAATCAATATCAGAGTTCTCGGTGAAATCTTGTAGAGGAACATTCTGCCATGTTCCTTTATTGGTATCCTGTGTCACTTTTAAAGTTCCAAGTAACGTTCGTGCAAATTTGGTTTTTATATATTTTAAAGCATTGGCAGCCTCATTCACAGTTTCAAAATCTCCTATAGCAATAAAAGATTGTGTATAACCAATTCCAGGTTCTGCCACTAAGGGATTAGACAGTACCTCACCTAATTGACCGGTATTATTAGTTTTCGGTAATAACACTTTATACTTAAACAGATTCTGATGTTCTAAAATATACTTTGGCTCTATATATCGGGTACAACGTACATTATTTATTAGCCCTATAATCTCAACCTGAGTATCTGATTCCCTATCCTTTTTAAATAGATCTAAAAGTGAAAAAATATTTGTAGTAAGCCGCTTTTCACGCCCATTGCTACCAATGAAATTCTTATAATCGGGATAATCTTGGTAAAGCACATCCAAACAAAACTTATTCTGCAAATAAATTGAGTTTGTTAGCGATTCAAAATTATCCATATTAATGACTTTCTTAAGAATTGAGTTTAATTCTGCATAATGCGTATATAACCCAATAACCCCAAAGTTTTTATCATCATCCTTATATGTAACCGCCACTCCGCCTTTCAAAAGTACATCCGGAAATACATCTGCTGATTTAGGATTATAATACTCAACAGATATATGCTCGTTATTCAACATCTTCCTATTCCATTGTTCAGGCGTCTTGCCTGCATTAAAAAGAAAACGAGCCGGCGTTATAAGGCATACTTTGGGAGACAGGCTATACGCTACATCCACAAACTTATAGTATATAGGCTTATCACTGGTATCTTTTGTATCAGTCTGATAGGGCGGATTACCAATTATCACATCAAATTTCATATCTTGCAATTCCTGTATTATCATTTCATTTTTTGTATCGTCTATTAAATCATAAGCAATAAAATCAGAGAAAATATTCTCTACCGGCAATCCAAGCAGAGCATAAACCTTACGAGTAAATTCATAAGCAAGGCTTGATGTCGGAATAGAATAAATATGGTCTTTTACTTTGTTGCCAAACCTTGCATAAAGCGCACTAGCGAATTCGCCATGCTTAGACCCTAAATCAAGTATCTTGGTATGCTCACTTATGTCGGATTCGGATAATATATTAACCATCTTTTCTGCCATGTGCATCGGGGTAACTACTTCGGAAGGCGATAGTTTACCGAACTTTCTCATTGCAGCTTCTACCCTTTCCTGTGGTTTCAGATCCTCGTCTTGCCCTTTTGAATTCAAATTCTGAATTTTATAATCCAACAGATTCATGGCTGTCGAATTGAATTTACGCTGAAAGATTTTCAGAATACTTAGCTTTAAACCTACGTTACGGGCAATGCGTTTATTATCAGCATTCAAATTGATCGCATCAATTACTTCTTCCAATGACTTTACATTAGAATTGGTAAGAAAGGCAAAAAACAAGATCTGTGCATAGTAGGTAGCTAACTTTTTACCAAGTAATTCTTTTTCTGTATTTTCCTGTGTATCGGGCTGTTGGTCATCGAAAGTATTATCGGCAGGTTCTCCACTTTCTCCTCCGTCAGTCGGTACATCCATATTGTCTTCTTCACCTTGACTTGGCTTTATATCCAAACCTTTGGATGAGTCTATAGGTGACAATGCCTCTATTTCACTCAGAATTGTCGGATCAGTAAATAGCGAATAGTCTATAGGGATTTCCATAGCCTCATCTTTCAAGCTCCTTTTAGCAGAGTACTCACGCACAGCATCCAGAATATCCGTCGCCACGACTTCTTGCAACTTATTTTTATTGAGTATAATGATAGGCGAAATGCGCAACTCTTCTTTTATGCGTTCTTCCAGTTTAGAGTTGCCGCTTTTATCCATATTCATATTGCAAACAAATGATTTCCTCTCCTGCAAACGGAACATCCTGTTTGGATCGAAATCAATCAGAAGGGTTTGTGGCTTCATGTTGTACTTGACAACTTCATTTTCAGCGTGTATATATTTACGTACATACTGGTTTTGCAGACGAAATATGGCTTGGTCATATTCTTGAGGGGAGGCACATTCTTTCAGAAAGAGCATGGTGTCCCATTGTTCCACCGTGCTGCCGGTGAGCATACGGTTCACGGTAAGCGTTAATGTCTTCTTACCTTCGGCTTCGCAACTCCGTATTTTCTCTTTTACAGATGAAGTATTCTCATAAGTTTGCTCATTTTCAACGCCGGAAATATTGACGATTTGGTAATCTCCGAGGTTCCTGAATTTATCTTTGTTGCAAGTAATCAAGTTTTCCAAAGCATCACAAGAAGCTCGGTAAGGCAGGACGCAGACGATGTTCCGGCACATTTTCCCTTCCTTAATCTTGTCATAATCTAAAAAGCCAAGTACATTCTCATCTTGTTTCGATCCGTCAATGACTTCCAGTAAATCCAGGATTTCCTGTTCATGTTTAAATATCCGATGCCCATGATTAGGAGAGGTATCTTTGCTGATAGATAACGGGCGGAATAACTCAGAGAAAGCATTCGTGACGCCGGATTTCTCCAATTCTTCCATTTTCTTAATAGAAGATTCATTGGGATTGAATGCAAAACGAACCATTTGAGGAAAACCAAAGTATGGATTATCCCATTCCTTCACATTGTCTTCCAACAGATGATCTTGATCCCACTTCTCCTGAATATTGACAATATCCGTATACTGGCAAAAGCCTATAATGTCTTCCGGCTGAAATTCACTGCCCATCAAAATGCGGTAAGGTGTACCGGACAAATGTAATCGAACGTTGGCTTTCAGAGCTTTCAGGGCCTCACTATCTTCATATTCATCTGCCAGATCTGCATCAGCACACTCCTGCTTCCATTGTGTTTTTGTAACAGTCAATACCTTTCCGTATTCTTCTGCTCTTGCACCATAATGGCTTTCGTCCACAATAAGCAAATCAATCGTTCGTTCGAATACTTCCTTATGCTTCGTTTTTATTTTCTTCCCCATCAAGTTCTGCAAAGTAAGGAAGAGCACCACTTTTTTGGTCTTCAGCATATTGGATAGTGCCTTCTTGCTTTTAAGCAGAGAAGTATCATCCATAAATTCGTATTCACCAAACCTTACATGGCTTTCAACAGCATATTTCCACTCTTCCTTCACATCCCCTTTAGCGGAAACAACAACGACAAGATTTGCGCCGGTCTCGGCAGCGCAGCACATAGAAGTAAACGACTTTCCGAAACGCATGACTGCATACATCAACAAATTTTTCCGCCCTTCTGCAACTGCGGCTTTATACCTGTCAATGACTTCTTGCTGATTCTTACGAGGAGGAAAGGTTTCTTCATCTCTATATCTATAAGTCAAGGGAACCCGACTTTCGTCAAAAGAGTAGAATTGATATTTATTATGATTGTTTTGAAAAGCAGATTTTATGTCGGCCAGCGCATCTTTTACATCATCGACTGTGGCATTCTCGAAAAATTCCTTTGAATAATAAGGAATATCTTTTATTGTATCCGGCTGAAGCCTGTTTAGTTTCTTCTCTCGCTCCAGGAAATTATGGATGGAGAAATCGCGGAAAAAGGTAGCATCATCCACTTTGGCTACTACAGAAAACCGCTCTACCAAATCCGGGAAGTGCTTGCGCCATTCATTCAACCGTTGCTCCAGGGGACGATAAGTATCGCCAACTTTCAGATAGTTGGGTACCGTTTGAGTAGAGAAAGCATATATATGTGGCTCAACTCTACCAACAATAAGTTTGTCTAATATGCCTGTATCAACAATCATATATTTATTTTTTTAGTAGTGATACAAATTTTACCGTCTTCCCGGCATTCCAGTCTTTAATCTCGCAATAGATTCCATTGTGTTGATGTACATCATTGTTTTTACACCCTTCGCATGATTGAATGGCAGTGTTTTCCGATTCGGATAAATCCCCAGCAGTTGCTTCGTTGCAGGTGCAGCTATTAGGAATGACAAACTTCAATCCGTCCATCTGCCAAATATTCCAAGAGATAATTTCAGCAATGTTCTTTAAATATTTAATAGAAGGCTTACTTCGGAATTTCGCTTGATAATGGTCTATAAAAGTGAAAAGCAGATTCTCGCGGGCAATAAGCAGGTTGTCACCTTGCCACTCATAGCCATAAATACTTTGAAAGGCTATGATTGCCCATTTACACCACGCCTTTTTGGTGCTTAGATTTTCAGAGACAACACGTAGCTTTCTATCCAGAAGTCCGATTCTATCTGCAACTGCTATAGTTTCTCCGGTAATGGCATCATAGCGGCTTGCTAAATAAGGAGCTTCTCCACAGGTGATTTCCATGCGCATGTTTTTCACATAGTCTTGCCAGGTTTTTCCATCTGCTGTGGGAAAGGGAATAGGATTCAAATTGGTTTCCCAATGGTTATCTATTTCATGATTAAAAAGTCCCTCAGCGCCAAACCAAGCATTATCTACCAAATTGTTTTGTTGGTTACATAGCCATGAGGGTGAAAAGACTTCAGCTTTTCCCCTGGTACGGGTTAATTGTTCTTCTTTACTTTTACTGACTCTTGGCTTGATGATATCACCATTTTTACCTGTGACAAGTTTGCATTGAATAGGAGCGGAAGCCTTGTATTCTTCGCCCATAAATATATAATTATCTGTAGCCCAGAGTATATTTTGATTCGAACTGTTATCGTGCAGCAGAATAGGAAGTAATTCTCTATCATACTTGATGATATCATTCTCTCTTATGTCAACAAGGTTCTTCGAAACCATATTTATATGTACCGTAGTTAATCTTTATATGCAAATATATGAATTATTATGTGATGAAAAGGTGAAAAAGAGAGGAAACATTAAAAGAAATAGCCCCGTGCTTCCCAAAGGAGGTTGCACAGGGCTATTTACTATAAGCGAAACGTCACTGAAGACGGAAGGCTGAGGGGATTATCCCAAAGGATTATCGTTCTCGTCACCTGCACCACCGGTATTTCCGCTCTCATTACCGGAGGTCTTGCCCCACTCCTCCCAACAGATATTGCTATCTACCATACTGCGGGTGGTAATCTTACTATTAACGTCGCGTTCAACCTCGGGAATAAAACGGACACGCACCCCTACTATCTGGGAAGCACTTACTTCTTTAGCGGTTTTTACTCCTTGCTTATTTGCAGCAGCCGTATAATAAAAGGTACCAACTCCGTCTATTTTCACCGTACGTCCTTGTGCCATATAAAGAGAAAGTACATTTCCCAGATTCTTGACGATGGCATACGCGTCACCACGAGTCGTAGTAGAAAGCAATGCCAATTGGTCCGCTACCTGATTGGTTGTAATAGCTTTACCCCATGTAATAGATTTAGGATACCATAAACCATTGATTTTTTGTTGATTTTTCTTGTAGAACATAATTAATAATGTATTAAGTAAATAAAAATAGTTGCAAGCGAACCAGTCATCACTGCTTTGACCGGTCAGGTTAAGGACTGACCGAGACCACATCTCTTTTAAGAAGTATAAGAAAGAATTTTATCGTGAGGCCTCAACGATTCAGTCTTTCGTTTCTCTCAGATTCGATGTTGCAAAGTTAGGGTGGGAAACAAAGAAAAGCAAGAAAACCGTCTCTACAACCATTTCAACCAATCTCCTAATTATCAACTGTTTAATAAATGTGCATCTCTACAAGGCAACAAAGACCTCAAAACGTGAAAAGTTATAGTCACCATGACCATCTCTACAGCCGATAAGCCTAACTCACTGATAATGAAGGACAGCATTCTTCGGTATCTCTACAATCTTCAATATCTCTACAAATTAAGGAAGAGTAACTATATAGATTATTCAAGAGTTTCCGAAGTTGGTTGAGAGACTTATATTTCAGTGCTCCTTTTTGGCTTTATCAGATATATGTTGTAGATTTGCAATGCTCTTTATCAAAAATACGTTAGGTGGGTGAAACCTGCCTATGATGTGGCAGGCATTTTTATGCCTGCTTACGTGCATTCTATATGGCGGTTTCGTACCCCCATGTGGAGTGTTAATGCACCTACTACCCCGCCTAGCGTGTTGGTGAAGAGCAATGGGACAGGCGAAACCGCTTCTTTTATTTCTATAAATCCACTCTTCCGTTCTTCCCTTTGAACCTTATTTATTCACCTATTCAAAAAATTAATGCTTATGGAAGCTATTTTGAACAATGAGCAGGTTCGCCCGGGGGACGAAACTCAGTTTATGCACGCAATCTTTACTTCAGACGAAGAAATGATGACCTTCTATCTTACGTTGAACCGTTTTGTTAATATGGGAACTTACTTTGTGCAGAGGCCGGATATTGAACGGTTGGAAAACCTACTCGTAACACTTGGAAAATTCCATTACTTTGTCAATCTTTTAGGTAGTTATCACACTTTAGGAATGAAGCAACTGATTGAGGGATTCGGAATGTACATAGCACAGCAGTATCTTTCAAGCAAAAGCCGCAGATGCACATCGGAAAATATTGGCTATCAAGTGGAATTCCTATTGAATCTAATGAAAGAGAGTGGCAGAGCCTAATTATTGTCCAATATCTTTCGGACACACATAGAGAACGTGAAGTATCTGTTGCAAATTATAAAGAAAACAGAATAACGAAGAAAGTCCCTCAAATATTTTTTCGAAAACGGGATAAGAGACACAAAAAGACATTTTCCTTCATCTAAGCACAAAAACCCTCGCCCAGAAGCACTTCTGAGCGGGGTATCCTAACATAACGACTGTGGTAGTCTGACATAACGACTGAGGTAGCCTCACATAACGACAGAGGCAGCCTGACATAACGACTGAGATACCCTCTATAATAAACAGTAATAAGATAACTCTAGAAAATAGCAAAAAAAAATGCTTCCACCAGTATTTTTGTATAAAAATATCATTTTGCGAATTACATATCCTCCATCGAATACCTCCGATACTCCACCTTGTATTTCTTCAGATTTCCCAGCACTTTTTGCGCTTTCCGCTCCAGTTCCAGCAAGGAGATCTTTCTTGGGTTTACTTTGACTTCGGCAATGCGTGCCTGGTGGTCTATCCTATTTACGGCAACAATATCTATTTCGTTCTCCCCTTTTCCGTCCCACCAATTGCCTATCAGCGAAAAGCGTTCTTCCTCACGAAATCGCTGCTGGAAGTAGCGTTCCAATACCCAACCTGAATAGACACTGTATCCTTGCTCCACAATCTCAAGCAACAAATCCCAACGGTGACTTTCTACCAAGTCCAGATTGGGATAAATGAAGCGGAACCAGAACTGCAGAAAATTATCGTTCAGTTGATACTTTACTCCCCTGCTGCGTTCGGACGCAAAAACAGGACGAAGCTTGCGCAACAACGAATAATTGATTTCCAGATTGCGCAAATAAGCACTCGAAGTAGTATCAAGTACAGAATCTATCTCACCGGAAGTATTTTTACCATCGGGCACCAAACTCAATATGGAGTAAAATATGCCGCTTTCTCGACGAAACTCCAAATTAATGAGGTCGCTCCCCTCCATCAAGAAAGGCATATATAAATTGGTGAAATACGCTAACATCTGCTTTCAGGTAAAATCTTCATTTTTGCAAGAAGGTCAATAATTAGGAGAAAATATACTTTAAAGTAGAAAGAGTAAACGATTAAATAGAACCGCAAGTAATAAGGTTAATCCGCATCTCCACCTTATATTTGTCCCACAATTCCTGCATATCGGAAAAAATGCTCTTGCGAACGTAGAAGGACTTCTGAAATTCATCAATCACCCAATTAAGATGCTCACGGGTGGCATAAAAGGACAAAATCTTGTTCACTACGCAATATATCCAGCTATCCTTCTCTTCCCTAAACCCCATATAATATTATATATCATATAGTTACATTTTATAATCCACATTATAATAACGGAGATTATAATACAAAGGCAATCTTTTTTCAAATACAGTCTATCATTATTCTCCATTAGCTTAACGGGGAACTACTATAGAGCGAGATTGAAATGCAGTTTTTCAAATTAGTCTTATACATTTATGTTGCACAAGAGCAGAAACACACAAGAAAACTTATATTTGCCATATTAATAGAAATAGCGATTTGTCTTTTCCGACTGAAATTGTACAAAGAACCATATACATGAAAACAGAAAAACTATTAGTAGACAAAGACTATCAATTACAGAAAACGGGAAGTTGGACATTTGTCGAAATACCGGAGATTGCGATGCCTAAAACTCCCTTTGGGATGCTAAAAGTATGCGGTAAAATAGATCAACACGAATTACCCAAAGCAACCTTGATGCCTATTGGGAACGGTAATGTAGGTTTGCCGATAAAGGCTGCAATAAGGAAAAAAATAGGGAAGGAAGCTCCTGACACAGTACATATTACTCTATACGAAGATAGTGCAACACTGATAATTCCGGAAGAGTTACTTCTATGTATGAAGTACGAAGACGGAGCATTGGAAAAGTTTGAAGCTTACAGTGACGGTCAGAAAAAGGCATTTATCGATTGGATTAATTCCGCCCAAACCGAACAGACCAAAGTAAACCGGATAGCTAAAACCATTACGATGGTGCAAAACGGAGAGAGGTTTTATTAGAGTGGATGACATCAGCACTCACACACAAACACATCCAGCGTCTCCCCCTCCTTGAATAAAGTTTCGTCCGTTTGCAGCAGTCGTTTCTTCAAGCGGAACTTTTGCTGTGACACTGAGGCAGAAGAAACAGCGGTAAGTGTAGCTATCTGTGCATTCGCAAATCGCAAGCGCATCAACAAGCAAAGTTGCAAATCGGCAGGAGTAAGTTGGGGAAAGCGTTCGGAAAGACGGGTGGTAAAGCCATCATATACGCGATCCGTCAGTTGTTGTAAGTGATTATAATCAGCATCAGAAAGGTATTTGGGTTCACAACGGAGACGTTTCATTACCTCGTCATCGTCTATCAGCGTAGAGGTGAGCACCTGTACTTGTGCATCCAGTCGACTGGCACGTTCACCCTCTTTTTTTAGTAATTCCATTTCACGAGGCAGAGAACGCTTTTCATACTTTTCGAGACGCGTACGAAGGTTTTCATTTTCTTCTTGCAACTGGTTGCCGTGCTCCATAAGGTTCATCAATGACTGACTCACTTCTTCCCGTTCATCATCCGTCAGCGACATTTCCTCCAAGCACTCCTGCAATTCATTTTTTTCAAGCTGATTATTGCGCAAGCGTTGTTCATTCTCACTTAGATCGACCAAATAGCGACGGTGCTTACGGTCATTTACGAACTTTATATTCCCGATGGACAACCATACGTTCAAGCCTATCATCAATGCGGTGAATGCGCCCCATAGGAATTGTTTCCGCTTGTCAGCGGGCACCATGCGGACACGCTTTCCCCCGGAATGTTCTTTTACTTGGTCATATTCACGGTGCAGGTCAGAGATCAAATGAGCGGTCCGGGCACTATCAGCCTTACCGGCATGCACCAGCGAGTCGGCATGGCAAAGGGATTGTTCATAATTCAGTAAAGTCTTATCGGCAGGGGATGAACAGGCTGTCAGTACTAAAAGGAAAGTAAGAATAGAAAGACACGCAATTTTTATCATTAGTTTACGTTCGGTTGTTTCGAGGAACAAAGATTGTGAAAATAATTCGAAAACAACAATTATTATCAAAAAAAGTGTAGATTTGCATCATCATAAAAGCATGATGCAATATGAGGCACATAATTACTACTATATTCATATTGATTAGTTCAACTATATTTGCCTATAATACACCTCAGGCAACAGATAGTTTGCTGTCTATACTAAAAACATCCGACTCCCCCAAACATAATATCCAAATATACAGAAACTTAGCAGATATTACACTCAATCCTTCTGAAATAAAACAGTATTTATGGAAAATGTATCAAGAAGCATCAAAGATTGAGGATCGGAAGTGCATGATGAATGCACTCCACGACATTGTGATTGAAGAAATTAAAGCAGACCAAAAAGACTCCATCGTAAAATATACTAATTACTTAAAACAAATAGCCACTCCGGAGGAACTTAAATATTTATTGCCTTTTTATCGCATGCGCCTTTTCGATTCATTATGCTATACCGAAAAAAGAGATGAAGTTATCAAGGATGAATTAAGTTTTTTAGATAACGATACAAATGAAGCAAACGACATTTATAAAGAAATTGCTTCTTCATACATCATAGGAGATAGTTTTTATATGAACGATCAATATGAAAAGTCTATACCATATCTGGACAAAGCTGCAAAACTAGCCGAGTCATTGCCTAAAGATATAAAATTTATCTATCTGAAATTTATCATCTGGCGACAGGCTCTCGCCCATGCTCAAGCTCAGACAAACAAAGAATCTATCAAACTAATAGAAAAACTCATTGCACTTGAAGATGATAAATTTAATACCGATTACCAAACACATCGTCCATTTTATCACATAGAATTAGACTTACTCCAACGCTATTCCTTTATATCCACTCATTTGTCTTTCCTTACAATAGAACAGGAGGAATATTATTGGAACAGAATCCAGGAAATAGGTAAATCATTGACTGATATAGCTGATAAATACAATTATTACCTTTGTCTCAATAATTACTATTCCAATAGTCGTACTAAAAAGAACATTCCCAAATCCATAGCAGCTAATGATTCTCTTATTAAATTTGCTCACAAACTCGCCCCTCAAAATCTTCCCGGTCTTTACTATGTAAATTCCATACTTTTTGAGGAGTCCAAAGATTACCCCAATGCCCTGAAGTATCTGAAGATTTCGTATCAGATACAAGACTCATTGACCACAGAAACAACCAACAAACAGCTGAATGAGTTACAAGTAAAATACGATCTCAATACACTCAATAACGAGAAAACAATGTTGGAGATGAGAAACAAACAAATCTTACTTGTTTCTCTCACTATCCTACTGATTGTCTTAGTCACCATCAGTACCTACTTCTACTTTTCCTGGAAAAAAGAAAAGAGAATGAAGATGGAGTTGAAAGTTCTTCATGGAAAGGCACAAGAAAGCGAGAAGATGAAACAAGAGTTCATCAACTCCATTTGCCATGAAATACGTACCCCACTCAATGCCATCGTAGGTTTTTCAGACCTAATAATGAATGATGATATTGACATAGAAATGCGCCGGGAGTTTCCCGCAGAAATACAAAAGAGCACAGCCCTACTGACAAACCTTGTCAACAGCATGCTGGAAGTAGCCAATCTGGATGTTTCCGAAGAAAAGCTACCCTGCCAGTCCACAGATTTAAGAAGTATCTGTGTTCAAAAAATGGAACAGCTTAAAAGGAAAGACGGTATAGAATATAAATTGGATATCGCTGAAGATAGCATGTTCATTATAACAAATGAGCAATATCTGACTCAAGTCATTGAACATTTACTGGAAAATGCGAATAAGTTTACCGAAAAAGGGCAGATATCTTTAAACTATCAAAAGAATGAAGCACTGAAAAATATCACAATTTGCATTACAGATACAGGTTGCGGTATCCCCAAAGAAAGACATGAGAACGTATTCGAACGTTTCTACAAACTAAATACTTTTATTCCGGGTAATGGATTGGGATTGTACCTTTGCCAACTTATCATCAAGCGACTTGGCGGAGATATTAAAATTGATTCCGAATATACGGAAGGTACACGCATGATCGTAACATTACCGATCAACTAAGTAAACTTCATTACGCCCATTATTCAAAGCATAACTAAAGAGAAAGGGCTTTATCAATATAGATTTCACTAAATTGATAAAGCCCTTTCTTTATTTATAAGCTATCGCGATTTATCAAAATTCGCTCGTAAAGTGGAACTTGATATTTTTGAAGTCCATCTGTGCCATTTGCAATACGTATCCGCTATCGGCAAGAAATACATCCCTACCCTCACGGTCTTTTGCCATATACTGGTATTTACGTTTTTTGAAAGCTTCCAGCTCTTCAAGATCATCACTCTCAATCCAGCAAGCTTTATATAAACTCAGCGGCTCCCAACGACATTTAGCACTGTATTCATTCTCCAAACGATACTGAATAACCTCAAACTGCAACTGGCCTACCGTACCGATAATCTTACGCCCGTTAAACTGATTGACAAACAACTGTGCCACACCTTCGTCCATCAATTGGTCCACACCTTTGGCAAGCTGCTTCTGCTTCATCGGGTCTGCATTCTCTATATATTTAAACATCTCTGGTGAGAAGCTTGGCAGGCCACGGAAATGAAGCATTTCGCCTTCAGTCAATGTATCGCCTATCTTGAATGTACCGTTATCCGGCAAGCCTATAATATCTCCCGCCCATGCTTCATCTACCGTTGTCTTGCGCTGCGCCATAAACTGAGTAGGCGAAGAAAAACGTACTGTTTTACCATGGCGTACATGATAATAAGGAGCATTACGCACAAACTTACCGGAACAAATCTTGCAGAAAGCAATACATGAACGGTGGTTCGGGTCGATATTAGCTGTAATCTTAAAAACAAAACCGGTAAACTTAGGTTCATCGGGCTCTACTTCACGCTCTTCAGCATTTACGGGACGAGGACTCGGAGCTATCTCCACAAAGCAGTCCAACATTTCCTGAACACCAAAGTTATTCAGTGCCGAGCCGAAGAATACAGGAGCAAGTTCACCTTTCAGATATTCGTCTGTCTGAAACTCCGGATAAACTCCGTCAATCAGTTCCAATTCACCACGTAACTTTTCTGCCAATGATGTACCGATCTGTTTGTCAAGTTCTTCAGTATGAATATCTACCTCTACCTTCTCCGTCACAACCTGCTTGGAAGGCTGGAAGAGGTTCAGGTTATGTTCATAGATATTATATACGCCTTTAAAACGGATACCACTTTCAATAGGCCACGTCAACGGACGAACGTGGATGGAGAGTTCTTCCTCCAACTCGTCCAGCAAGTCGAAAGGATCTTTCGCTTCACGGTCCATCTTATTGACGAAAATAATAACCGGCGTATTGCGCATGCGGCATACTTCCATCAACTTACGGGTTTGTGTTTCCACACCTTTTGCACCATCCACCACGATAATAACACTATCCACAGCAGTAAGTGTACGGTAGGTATCTTCGGCAAAGTCCTGGTGACCCGGAGTATCAAGGATATTAATCTTATAGTCCTGATAATCGAATTCCATCACAGAAGTGGTAACAGAGATACCACGCTGTTTCTCGATATCCATCCAGTCTGATGTTGCCGTTTTCTTTATTTTGTTGCTCTTCACGGCACCCGCCACCTGAATTTGTCCACCAAAAAGCAGTAACTTCTCGGTCAACGATGTCTTACCGGCATCCGGATGCGCGATAATCGCAAACGTTCGTCTACGTTCTATTTCGCTGTTATTAGCCATATTAAATAATAATCATTATAATCACTTTTCTAAATTCTCTATGCAGACGGCAAGGCTTGTTTCCCAATGAGGGATTTCTATGCCGAATGTATTTTTTATCTTTGTTTTATCAAGTACGGAATAATTAGGACGTGGAGCTTTTGCAGGAAATTCATCGGTATGCAAGGGACTTACTTTGCATGTTGTTATGCCTGCTATGCGATGTATTGCCAAAGTAAAGTCGTACCAAGAGCAAACTCCTTCATCGCTAAAATGATAAACACCCGGAACAATGCCCTGATTGATTGCCGCAAAGATGACACGTGCCAAGTCATTAGCGTATGTAGGCGTACCTATCTGGTCGAAAACAACCCCCAGTGTTTCACGCTCACGTCCCAAGCGAAGCATTGTCTTTACAAAGTTATTTCCATAAATGGAATATAACCATGCAGTACGGATAACCATCGCGCGACTGCAATTCTTCATCACTGCCTGCTCGCCTGCCAACTTAGTAGAACCATATACAGAATTAGGACAAGGCGTCACCTCCTCTGTATAAGGGATATGTCCCGTTCCATCAAATACATAATCAGTAGATACCTGTATCAATGCAGCACCACAAGCTTCGGCAGCAGCTGCCAGATAGCCGGGAGCCAAATGATTGAGCTTGTCGCAAAATTCCTGATTATCTTCTGCTTTATCCACCGCTGTATATGCAGCACAATTCACAATAACATCCACCTGATTATCTGCCACAAACGCACGTACTGCCTGCTCGTCGCAAATATCCAATTCCTGTACATCAGTGAAGAAATAAGCATGCTGAAGATTCTCCTGCGACAACACTCGCATCTCATTGCCAAGTTGACCGTTGGCACCGGTAACTAAAATATTCATTTAAAAAGTTATACTTTATATATTGATGTTACGATGAACAATTCTTTCTTAATCCAGTTCCAATTCACCCCGTTTCTCCTTGTCATAATAATTGGCAAGTAGTGAAATGAAACAGCTGATAGCTTCTATTGCCTTAGTAGTCCCCTGACTGATTTCCTTCTTTTGCAAACGCAGCAGCAATACCCCATAAAGAGCCTCAAAGCAAGTCTCCAACTCTGATTCTTGCTGACCATTCTTTTGGCGCAATTCTACGATAAAAGGCAATGCTTTAAAATAAGCGGCATTATAAAACGGATATTTAGTAGAAGCCAATAAAGCTACATGCAAATCCATCAAATTCTGAATAACATTACGATTGATTTGCAGATGTCCTTTCTCCACAACTCCCTCAGAGCGCATCATCTCAACAAGGTTTCCATACCATTCCTCCAATGCCGGATGTTCTTCTTCGGGATAACGGGAAATAATATTGCGACGTATTTCATCAATGTCGCACTTATTGGCACGAATCAAGTCCTCTACCTGCCACATATAAATAAGGTATTCGGCTATATTCTTTTCTTTCAGTTGTTGTGCTATCTTCATTCTGAATGGTCAATTATCAATTGTCAGTTATCAATTAATACAGTGATTCGCCCATCAATGTGAACACTAATCCGAGCGCAGATACCACAATAACAATACCTCCGATAATACGGTTCATTATCCAAATACCGCGCAAGTTGAATTGTGTACGTACTTTATTAACAAAAAAGGTAATACCAAACCACCATGCCAGAGCACCTAACGCAATAGCCAAATATCCGGTTACAGCCTCAAAAACCAATACCCCTTCACTAACAAAAGCAAAACGGGCAAAAAGACCAATAAACAAGAAAATGATAAGCGGATTGGAAAGTGTGACAGCAAAAGCTGTTATGAAGTTATGGAAGTATGATCCTTTATTAGTAGAAATAGGTCGAATGGATTGTACGGGATTACTGCGGAAAGTGTAAATTCCAAATGCCAATAGCATAATGCTGCCAAACAACTGCAAATAAAAAATATTTTTATTGACGTAATCGAATACAAAACTCATTCCGTAACCTGTCAACAAGGCGTAAGCAATATCGCTCAACGAAGCCCCGATTCCTGTTACGAAACCATACCATCGTCCTTTATTCAAAGTACGTTGGATACATAATACACCTACAGGACCCAATGGCGCCGACACAATGACGCCGATAATGAACCCTTTCCACAATATGTCAAATATGGTTTCTATCTGAATCATGGCTGCAAATATCGGACTTTTTTATGAGATGAACGAATAGTGTTAACGTTTTTTCGGTGGAAAAGGATTTTAAAAAGTAAAGATTATCACTTTTGAAGATTATTCAGTATATTTACCCCGAACATAATAACACTGCGAAATGAAATTATTGAAAAGCCCCCTAATCATTGTTTCTATTGCTGCACTTATGCTAGCAGCCTGTGGAACGCCCAAAGAACTGAGTATGATTCCCTATCCACAGTTCGAAAAAACCACTTCAAAAACAGTCAAACTTCCATCCATTGTCACCTTTACGGCCAATTTACCGAAAGCCGACATGGACGATTTGCTAGCTTATTTGCCAAGCTGCCCTATCCCAATGAAGTTCGTCGACAATAAATCGACTGACAGACCCTTTATTAGCATTAACGTTACTCCTGAGAGTTCTATTTCGGAAGAAGGCTACAACCTGGCAATAAATAAAAAAAGTGTAAGCATTGAGGCTAAATCTGCTACCGGTGCTTTCTATGCCCTGCAAACTTTGGCACAACTTGCCAGAAATGGGAAAGAATTACCCATCACCACTATCAAGGACGAGCCCCGGTTTCCTTACCGTGGCCTCCATCTGGACGTTTCACGCCATTTCTTCAATAAAGAGTATGTTATGAAGCAACTCGACCTCATAGCAACCTATAAAATGAATCGTCTGCACTGGCATCTGACTGACGGAGCTGGCTGGAGACTAGAAATCCCCGGCTATCCCCGTCTGACTGAATTTGCCGCTTGGCGAAAAGCTGCCAATCTGCAAGATTGGGGAAAATATGACCATCATTATTGCGAAAAGAATGAAGAAGGCGCTTATGGTGGTTATTACACCGAAGCCGATGTACGTGAAGTTTTGGAATATGCTCGCCTGCGACATATCACCGTTATTCCCGAAATAGAAATGCCGGGACATTCCAGCGAAGTGCTGGCTGCCTATCCCCAGCTTTCCTGTACAGGTGAGCCTTATACATCGGGAGAAGTTTGTATCGGCAATGAAGAAACATTCAAATTCTTCGAAGACGTACTGGACGAGGTTATACGCATCTTTCCTTCACACTATATACATATTGGTGGAGATGAAGCCAGCAGACGTCACTGGAAAGCATGTCCCAAGTGCCAACAACGTATGAAAGACGAAGGACTGAAGAACGAAAGTGAACTGCAAAGCTACATGATATCCCGAATAGAAAAGTATATCAACTCCAAAGGACGTGACATCATTGGCTGGGACGAAATCCTGGATGGTGGTCTAGCTCCTAATGCAACCGTAATGTCATGGCGAGGAACAGAAGGTGGCATCGCCGCAGCCCGCATGGGACATTATGCCATCATGACCCCTGAGAGTCATTGCTACCTAGATCATTATCAGGACGATCCTGAAACCCAGCCACTCGCTTTCGGTGCTTGTGTACCTATCGAGCAAACCTATTCATACAATCCTGCACCCGACACACTAGGTACAGAGGTCAGCAAATACATTTTAGGTGTACAAGGCAATGTATGGGCCGAATACATACCGACTTATGAGCATGGTGAATACATGATATACCCTCGCATCATTGCCCTGTCCGAAGTAGGTTGGACTCCATTAAAGAACAAACACCCCGAAAGTTTCAAGCGCCGTATTAACAACGAAATCCGATACATCAAGGCCAAAGGGTACAATCCATTCACCCTATCAGAGCTGGTTCAAACCAATCAAACAGTAGATTATGCTAAAAAGAGAATCATACTCTCTCTAACCTCCGAAAAGCATCCTATCGATATCCGCTATACAACGGATGGTTCTGAACCAACTTCATCTTCCAAATTATATAAGAAGCCATTTATCGTAAAAGATTCCATCCTGCTGACTGCCCGTCTGTTCGACAAAACAACTCCACTCGGCAAGAGCCTCCATCTACGTACCGATTATCATAAAGGTATAGGAAAGAAAATAACTTATGCCTCCCAAGGAGGATATTACCAACATAAGGAAGTCTACAAAGGTGGTGGTGATACAGGTCTGCTAGACGGACTTCGTGGTGGTAAAAGTTACATGGACGGACGCTGGCAAGGCTTCTGCCCCAACGATTTAGATGCTACTATCGACTTAGGCAAGACCACTCCCATTCATCGGGTAGTAGCCAATTTTATGCAAATCCGTACTCCGCAAGTATTCCTACCTGCCAAGGTAGAAGTATGGATATCGACAGATGGAAAAGATTTCACCCTGCTGGGAAGTGATAATTGCAGCGAAGAAGAAGCTAATAAAGATGTCATATTCCGAGATTTCGGCTGGATAGGCGCACCAGTTCCGGCACGCTATGTACGTTTCCATGCTATACAAGGAAAAAAGCAATTCTTATTCACAGACGAGATAGTGATTCAATGATTCTACTATTTTTTAGTTTCTGTTTTTTTTTCTGCCCACTGATTTTGTATATCTTTGCACCCGAAGAAGAAATAACGAAGATACTAAGTGCTAGTAACTTCACTTGTAAAGTCGTAAATCATAAATCGTAAATATAAAATATGATTCTTTTTTTCAGAACCCCATCCAAGAGCGTGATTGCCGTAGAATGCGACCACGAACTAACACAAGCAGAAAGCGACGAGCTCTGCTGGCTTTTTGGAGAAGCTACCTCCGAAAGTGAAGACAACCTGAAAGGACATTTTGTTGGTCCGCGCCGCGAAATGATTACTCCTTGGAGTACAAATGCCGTGGAAATCACCCAGAACATGGGTCTGAGCGGTATCGCCCGTATCGAGGAATACTTCCCCGTAAAGGATGAAAATGCAGATCGTGACCCGATGTTGCAACGTATGTACAATGGTCTGGACCAGAATGTATTCACAACGAACCGTCAGCCCGAGCCGATTATCTACATTGAAGACCTCGAGGCTTACAATGAAAAAGAAGGCCTGGCACTGTCTAAAGAAGAAATGGACTACCTCAAAAAGGTAGAAAATGACTTAGGTCGCCGTCTTACTGACTCTGAAGTGTTTGGCTTTGCCCAAATCAATTCAGAACATTGCCGTCATAAAATCTTTGGTGGAACATTCGTTATTGACGGAGTAGAGCAAGAATCTTCTCTCTTCCAGATGATAAAGAAGACTACCCAAGAAAACCCTAACAAGATTATTTCAGCCTATAAAGATAATGTAGCTTTTGCCGAAGGTCCGGTAGTTGAACAGTTTGCTCCGGCAAACCACGCCAAGCCTGATTTCTTCCAAGTAAAAGATATCAAAAGTGTTATCTCTCTGAAAGCTGAGACTCATAACTTCCCGACAACAGTTGAGCCTTTTAACGGTGCATCTACCGGTACCGGTGGTGAAATACGCGACCGTATGGGTGGTGGTAAAGGCTCTATGCCGATTGCCGGAACGGCTGTCTATATGACCTCTTATCCCCGTACAGACGAAGAACGTCCTTGGGAAGATATTCTTCCGGTACGCGAATGGCTGTATCAGACTCCTGAACAGATTCTGATTAAAGCTTCGAATGGTGCAAGTGACTTCGGTAACAAGTTCGGTCAGCCGCTGATTTGTGGTTCAGTACTGACTTTCGAGCACAAAGAGAATGAAGAAGTTTATGGTTACGACAAAGTAATTATGCTTGCCGGTGGTGTAGGTTACGGTACTCAACGTGACTGCTTGAAAGGTACTCCGGAAGCAGGAAATAAAGTCGTTGTTATTGGTGGTGATAATTATCGTATCGGTTTGGGTGGTGGTTCTGTATCATCAGTAGATACAGGACGCTATAGTAGCGGTATAGAATTGAACGCCGTGCAACGTGCCAATGCCGAAATGCAGAAACGCGCCTATAATGTAGTACGTGCCCTCTGCGAGGAAGAAACTAATCCTGTAGTCTCCATACACGACCACGGTTCTGCCGGACACGTTAACTGCTTGTCAGAGTTAGTGGAAGAATGCGGTGGAGTGATCAACATGGATAAGTTGCCAATCGGTGACAAAACCCTGTCTGCCAAAGAAATCATCGCCAATGAAAGCCAGGAACGTATGGGCTTGCTCATCCGTGAAGAAGCTATCGATCATGTACGCCAGATTGCCGAACGTGAGCGTGCTCCTATGTACGTAGTAGGTGAAACTACCGGCGATCATCGTTTCTCTTTCCAACAAGCTGACGGTGTTCGCCCGTTTGACCTTGCCGTAGAGCAAATGTTCGGTTCTTCTCCTAAGACTTATATGATTGACAAGACCGTAGAACGTCACTATGAAATGCCTAAATATGAACTTTCACAGTTACACGAATATCTGACCAACGTACTTCAGCTGGAAGCTGTTGCATGTAAGGACTGGTTAACGAACAAAGTAGACCGTTCAGTAACCGGTAAGATTGCCCGTCAGCAGTGTCAGGGAGAACTCCAGTTGCCCTTGAGCGACTGTGGTGTGGTAGCTATGGATTACCGTGGAGAAAAAGGTATCGCTACCTCTTTAGGACATGCTCCGCAGGCTGCGCTTGCCGATCCGGCTGCCGGCTCTATTCTTTCTGTAAGCGAAGCATTGACCAACTTGGTTTGGGCACCGCTTGCCGAAGGTCTTGACAGCGTATCACTTTCCGCCAACTGGATGTGGCCTTGTCGCTCACAAGAAGGTGAAGATGCACGTCTCTATACCGCCGTTAAAGCGTTGAGCGACTTCTGCTGCGCATTGCAAATCAATGTACCGACCGGTAAAGACTCACTCTCCATGACTCAGAAATACCCTGACGGAAGTAAAGTAATTGCTCCCGGTACTGTAATCGTTTCTGCCGGAGGTGAAGTTTCTGACGTGAAGAAAGTTGTATCTCCTGTTCTTGTTAACAATGAAAAGACAACTATCTATCATATAGATTTCAGTTTTGACCAATTGAAGTTAGGTGGCTCTGCTTTTGCACAGTCATTGGGCAAAGTGGGCGAAGAAGTACCTTGTGTACAGGATGCAGAATACTTCCGTGACGCTTTTCTGGCTGTACAGGAATTAGTAAACAAAGGTTTGATCCTTGCCGGACACGATATTTCAGCTGGTGGTCTTATCACCACATTACTCGAAATGTGCTTCTCTAATGTAGAAGGCGGTATGGAAATAGAACTGGATAAAATCAAAGAACAAGATCTTATCAAAATTCTGTTTGCCGAAAATCCCGGTATCGTAATTCAGGTAAGTGACAAGCACAAAGAAGCTGTTAAGGAGATATTGGAAGATGCAGGCGTAGGTTATGTGAAACTCGGCAAGCCGACAGACGAACGCCATATACTTGTATCTAAAGATGGCGCAACCTATCAATTCGGTATTGACTATATGCGCGATGTTTGGTATTCTTCTTCTTATTTACTCGACCGCAAGCAATCTATGAACGGTTGCGCCAAGAAACGATTCGAGAACTATAAGATGCAACCGCTGGAAGTATCGTTTATGCCCGACTTTAAAGGCAAGTTCTCACAATACGGTATTGATCCTAACCGTCGTACTCCTTCGGGTATTCGTGCTGCTATTATTCGCGAAAAAGGTACCAATGGTGAACGCGAGATGGCTTACTCGCTTTATTTGGCAGGCTTCGACGTAAAAGACGTCACTATGACCGACCTTATCAGCGGACGCGAAACACTGGATGATGTAAACATGATTGTTTACTGTGGTGGTTTCTCCAACTCCGACGTTCTCGGTTCCGCCAAAGGATGGGCAGGAGCATTCCTCTTCAATCCGAAGGCTAAAGAAGCTCTCGACAAATATTATGCGCGTGAAGATACTCTTTCACTGGGTGTTTGTAATGGTTGCCAGTTAATGATGGAACTTAACCTGATCAACCCTGAACATAAGAAAAATGGCAAGATGCTTCATAACGAATCTCATAAGTTTGAATCAAGATTCCTCGGACTTACTATTCCTACTAACCGTAGTGTGATGTTCGGTTCATTAAGTGGTAGCAAGTTGGGTATCTGGGTAGCACACGGAGAAGGTAAGTTCTCTTTGCCTTACGATGAAGATAAGTATAATGTAGTTGCAAAATATAGCTATGACGAATACCCTGCCAACCCTAATGGTTCAGACTATTCCATAGCTGCCTTGGCAAGTACCGACGGACGTCATCTTGCTTTGATGCCTCACTTGGAACGTGCTATTTTCCCTTGGCAGAATGCTTATTATCCTGCCGACCGCGTAAACAGCGACCAAGTTACTCCTTGGATCGAAGCATTTGTAAACGCACGTAAGTGGGTAGAAAACAAGAAAAAGTAAACAAAGTCTTATATTTTACAAGTTTCCGGCAGGCGTGGGTTTATCAATAAATCCACGCCTGCACTGTTTTTATACATCTTCGTACTCTTTCTTGCTTTTATCAAACAAAATCACTACTTTTGTGTTAATTTTACAATTCCCCCTATTCACATCAACACTCTAAACCAATTCGACAATCATGAGAAAGTTATTCTTTTTCTACATACTGCTACTACTTCCACTTATAAGTGTAGCACAGACATATAAATACATCGGAGTAGAAGATGGGTTAAGCAATAGACGGGTATATGCCATACAAAAAGATCACATAGGTTACATGTGGTTTCTTACCCATGATGGTATCGACCGTTATAACGGAAAAGAGTTCAAACAATATAAGTTAATGGATGGCGATGAGGAAGTAAATTCAATGATGAACTTGAATTGGCTTTATATTGACGTCAAAGGAACTCTATGGGAAATTGGTAAAAAAGGACGTGTGTTTTGCTATGACAGCAAACATGACCGCTTCCAATTGGTATATAAATTACCAGAAAGTGAAGTTAAAGGACGCCCTATACCTGTTTCTTATGGTTTCATTGACACCAACAATGTTGTATGGCTTTGCAATGAAGATGCATTGTATTTATACAATACAAATACTCAAAAAGTAATACTCATTAAAAATGAAATAGGCGAAAGCATCACAGATATAGCTCAAATAGATGCCACACACTATTTCATTGGTACCGATGTCGGTATTCATTATGCAACATTGAATAGCAATACCTTAATGTTGAGCCCATGTCCCAAATTAGACACATTAAAGATACAAATCAATGAAGTTTTTTACCACGAGCTCTCTAACAAAGTGTTTATAGGAACATTTCAACGGGGAATGTATGTATATGATCTGAATGAGCATGATATCATGCATTTAGATGCTGGTCTTATGGATGTCAGCATCAATTGTATACGTTCTTTTAATCCTGATGAAATACTCATTGCCACTGATGGTGCAGGAGTTTATAAGATGAACACTAAGACTTACGAATGCGCTCCATATATCATTGCCGATTATAATCGTTATAACGCAATGAACGGTAACACAATCAATGACTTATATATCGATGATGATCAACGCATCTGGATGGCAAATTATCCGATCGGAATTACGGTACGCAATAATCGTTATTCCGATTATAATTGGATCAAACATTCCGTAGGTAATCCACAATCGCTCATCAACGACCAAGTTAATGCTATTGTTGAAGATGAAGAGGGTGATTTATGGTTTGCTACCAACAATGGTATTAGTTTATATATGAGTAAAACGAACAATTGGCACAACTTCTTCAGTGTGTTTAACGTTGACAATCCTATTAAAAATAATACATTTGTATCACTTTGTGAAGTGTCTCCCGGCATCATTTGGGCAGGTGGTTACAGTTCTGGTATTTATCAGATAAATAAGAAGAATTTGTCATTCGATATTTTCAAACCCATCCCATTTGGAGGACCACATGGCCGTCCTGACAAATATATACGGGCAATAATGAAAACATCCGATGGAATGATTTGGTCCGGTGGATACTACAATTTAAAAGAAATCGATTTCTCAAACAAGAAAGTACGATATATTCCTGGACTTAATGGCATTACTTCAATCATAGAAAAAGATCCTGAACACATGTGGATTGGTACCGCTACAGGATTATACTTATTAGAAAAAAAGACCGGCAAATTTCAGGAGGTCAAGATGCCCGTCGAGTCTTTCTACATATATTCTTTAGCTCAAACTCCCGACAATTTATTGTATATTGGCACCAATAATGCTGGTTTGCTCATATATAATCCTACAAAGAATACATTCGAACATTTCCATAGAGATAACTGCGCTTTAATCTCAAATAACATTTACACTATTATATACGATAAAAAGAGAGATCTATTTCTTAGTACGGAAAATGGGATAACTTGTTTTAATCCGATAGAAAAGACATTCCATAACTGGACAAAAGAACAAGGGTTGAAAACTGACCACTTCAACGCCACTTCTGGTATTTTAAGGAAAAACGGTGATTTCGTATTTGGTAGCACGGACGGTGCTGTTGAATTCAGCAAAAACATGACACTGCCTCGCGATTATGATTTCAAAATGGTGTTCAGTGATCTACGGTTATTTTATCAAACTGTTTATCCGAAAGATGAAGATTCACCACTGGAACTGGATATTGATAAGACTAAGATCTTACAATTGAAATATAATCAGAATATCTTTTCATTGCAGGTATCATCTATTAATTACGATTACCCGTCACTTATTTTGTATTCTTGGAAGCTAGAAGGCTTTTATGATGGTTGGAGTCGGCCCGGACAAGAGAATGTTATCCGCTTTACAAACTTAAGTCCCGGTAAATATAAATTGCGTGTTCGTGCAATTTCTAATGAAGACCGCCGCGTTGTCTTGGAAGAACGTACAATGGATATCATTATTGAACAGCCCATTTGGTTCAGTATATGGGCACTTCTGTTGTATGCCATTGTCATCGTGTCTATTGCAAGTATTGCACTTCGTGTCATTATATTACGAAAGCAACGAAAAGTTTCTGATGAAAAAATACGTTTCTTTGTCAATACGGCACATGATATACGTACTCCGCTTACCCTTATCAAAGCACCATTAGAAGAACTTATTGATCACGAAGATCTGACCGATAGTGGACGTAATAACATGAATACTGCCTTGCGTAATGTGAATGCTTTATTGCGCCTTACTACTAACTTAATCAATTTTGAACGTGCAGATACTTATTCAGGAACTCTATATGTTTCCGAATATGAACTAAGCACTTATATGGAAGAGACCGTGAATGCGTTCCGTCCGTACGCAGATGTCAAGCATATCAACTTTACTTTCGAAAGTAATTTCCGCTATCTTAATATCTGGTTGGATAAAGATAAGATGGATTCAATCTTGAAGAATATAATTTCCAATGCATTAAAATATACTCCTGACGGAGGAAGTGTAAGCATATATGCCGCGGATACGGAAGACTCATGGAGTATTGAAGTAAAAGATACCGGTATCGGTGTTCCGGCTTCAGAGCAGAAGAAATTATTCAAGATTCACTTTAGAGGTAGTAATGCTATTAACTCTAAAGTAACAGGTAGTGGTATTGGATTGCTTCTGGTTTATAAACTTGTTCATTTACACAAAGGCAAGCTCAATTTCAACAGTACAGAAGGAAAAGGTTCTACAGTAAAAGTAACTTTCCCTAAAGGAGAAAGACATTATCGAAAAGCTATCCGACGTCCTAAACCAAATGCAGAAAGAGTGGTTTACACATCTTCGGGAGTACCTGTTAACGTTCCATTACCCACACCATCCGCTACAAATGGTTATGATGATACCTTGTCACAGACACAGGCCAACGATAAACGCTCAAAGTTGCTTATTGTAGAGGATAATGATGAATTAAGAGAATATCTGCGTAATACATTATCTGACCAATATATCATTCAGATATGTTCGAATGGCAAAATGGCACTTATTATTGTCAAAGAGTTCCAACCCGACCTAATCATTTCGGATATTATGATGCCCGAAATGCGAGGTGATGAGTTATGTAAAGTACTGAAAAATGATATTGACACCTCCCACATCCCTATTATCCTGCTCACAGCATTGAATAATGACAAGAATGTGATTGAAGGTTTGCAGGTAGGAGCAGATGAATATATAGTGAAGCCGTTCAATATCGGAATATTACGTGCTACTATTACTAACCTCTTGACTAACCGCGCCTTGCTACGTCGGAAATACGCTGATCTGGATCTAAATGACGATGAACATGACATAGAATGTATCAATTGCTCTTCTGACTTAGACTGGAAGTTCATAGCAACTGTCAAGAAACATGTAGAAGACAACTTAGACAATCCAAGTTTCAATGTAGATGTACTTTGTAACTTGTTGAACATGAGCCGTACAAGTTTCTATAACAAGATAAAGGCCTTAACGGACGAATCACCAGCAGATTATATCAGGGTAATTCGCCTTAAACGTGCTGCCCAACTATTGAAAGAGCAAAAGTATTCTGTCACCGAAGTTGCAGAAATGACTGGTTTCAGTGATGCCAAATACTTCCGTGAAGTCTTTAAGAAGCATTTTGAGGTAAGTCCCAGCCAATATGCAAAAGAAAACGGAAGCAAAAGTGATAAAACGATAGAGTGATAGTAGCGATAAAGTGATGAAAATGAATATTTATTTAGAAGCATTCACCATATTCTTCAAAATTGGAGCTTTTACTATAGGAGGCGGCTATGCCATGGTACCGCTTATTGAAAACGAAATTGTAACTAAACGAAATTGGATAGCCAAGGAAGATTTTATTGATCTGCTTGCCATCTCACAGTCAGCTCCGGGTATTCTTGCTGTGAATATATCAATCTTTATAGGCTATCGGTTGCGCGGATTACGAGGGAGTATTATTACAGCTTTGGGCACCATATTGCCTTCATTCCTCATCATCCTCACAATCGCATTGTTCTTCCATAATTTCAAAGATAATACGATTGTAGAGCGTATTTTCAAAGGAATTCGTCCTGCTGTAGTTGCATTGATTGCCGCACCTACTTTTAGCATGGCTAAATCAGCCAAAATCAATCGTTATACCATCTGGATTCCGATTGTTTCCGCCCTACTCATTTGGTTACTGGGCTTCTCTCCTATTTGGATTATCATTGCAGCAGGTGTAGGAGGATATTTTTACGGACGCCTACGCTGCCCGAAAAACTAAAAATTAAGGTTGCGCATTAATCACTAATCATTAATTACTAATTACTAAAATCATGATCTTCTTACAACTCTTCTATACTTTCTTTAAGATCGGCCTATTTGGCTTCGGCGGTGGATATGCTATGCTTTCAATGATACAAGGTGAAGTGGTAACTCGTTATGGTTGGCTCACTGCACAAGAGTTTACAGATATTGTGGCTATCAGCCAAATGACTCCCGGACCGATAGGTATAAACTCTGCTACCTACGTAGGATTTACCGCATCCGGCAGCGTATGGGGTTCCATAGTTGCTACCTTTGCTGTAGTGCTTCCATCTTTTATTCTAATGCTAACTATCAGTAAGTTCTTTCTAAAATATCAGAAGCACCCGATTGTAGAAGCTATATTTAGTGGACTTCGTCCCGCAGTAGTGGGTCTGTTGGCTTCTGCAGCTTTAGTACTTATGAATTCAGAGAACTTTAGCACTCCACAGAATGATATGTATTCGTTCATTATTAGTTGCCTCATTTTTATTGTAGCTTTTGTCGGCACCAGAAAATATAAAGCCAACCCTATACTGATGATTATAGCATGTGGCATAGCAGGACTTATACTATATTAAAAATGGCTACACCCTTTACCCCAAAAGGTGTAGCCATTTGGGGCAAAGGGTGTAGCCTTAGTACAGAAAGGGTGTAGGCCTATAATTTGATCTTTTTTCCCACTGACTTCGATTCATTATGCAAGCGGTCGAGCGCCGTTACTACATATCGATATTTCGTTTTTCCATTGTCATATGGCAACTTATAAAAACTATCACGAGTAATAGCTACGATATGAGAAGGATCATCCAAATTCACCTTTTCATTGGCATCGAAACGGTAAATAACGTATTGCACCGCACGATCCATTTCTTCTTTATACTTTGGGGCCGTCCAGAATAGAATATAGCCATCTGCCGTCCAAACCGGTTTTACTTTACGTACTTTTTCTGGTGCTTTATTATCCATAAAGTCGAAGACAGGGGGAATAGCAGGATATTTATGATATTCGGCTATCAGAGCATCCCTATATTTACCAGCATTTTCAACAACTGCACTTGCAGGCCACTGGCAACTACCGCCTATTGTTTGATATGCACGTTGCAAAGCCATCTTACGAGGAAGTTGATTCATTTTAGGATTAATCGGATCGACATTCTGCACCGTATTCATTACTGATTGACCAATAAACAAGGGACGGTTTTCTGAATTCTTAGCCCACCACTTCACCAATGTTTCGTAATCGGCAACCGGATGTCCTATTTGCCAATAAATTTGAGGAATATTATAATCGATCCAGCCTTCACGCGCCCACAGCAAAACGTCTGCATATAAATCATCATAATTCTGCAAACCTTTAGTTTTACTACCCAGCGGGTCACTGCTCTCATTACGATAAATGCCGAATGGAGAAACCCCAAACTTCACCCATGGTTTAATCTCACGTACAGTCTCGTGTATCTTCTTAATCAAAACGTTTACATTACTACGACGCCAATCTGCTTTATTGGTAAATCCCCCGCCATAACGAGCAAAGCTGGCATCATCCGGGAAATCTTTTCCTTTGGCAGGATAAGGATAGAAGTAGTCGTCCATGTGAATGGCATCCACATCATAACGAGATACGATATCGCTCACAACCATACAAATATGACGTCGGCTTTCAGGTAATGCAGGGTCAAAAAACAATTGGTCGCCATAAGTAACAAACCATTCGGGATGGATATTGTATATATGAGTAGGAGCTAACTCACTCTTTGAGGTAGTCTTTACACGATAGGGATTAATCCATGCATGAAACTCCATTCCACGTTTATGACATTCTTCAATCATAAACTGCATAGGGTCCCAATAAGGTTCCGGTACTTTGCCTTGTACTCCTGTAAGAAAACGGCTCCATGGTTCAAATTGAGAAGCATACAAAGCATCCGCTTCGGGACGCACCTGAAATATTATAGCATTGATACCTGCACCTTGCAAAGAATTCAACTGACCAATCAACGTCTTCTTTAATTGCTCAGTAGGTACACCACGAAACTGTCCGTTTACCGACTGAATCCAAGCAGCACGAAATTCACGTTTAGGATATGCAGACGCCTTCTGCATTTGCGCAAACATTCCTCCAGCCACTAATGACAGGAGGAATGCACATAAAAGGGATTTTACTCTCATTTTCTAGTTATAGTTTTACAATATACAAATTATTCATCTTCAAGGTTTATCCGACATAGGCCATTCTATCACGAAACGGCATCCATCCTGATAAGTGGAATCCCAATAAACACGTCCTCCCACCATTTCTGTTATTTCATGAGCGATAGCAAGTCCTAAACCGGAACCTTTTGTGAAAAGGTCTACTTTGAAGAAACGTTCAAAAATATGTTCAGCCTCTTCCGGTCTAAGTCCAATTCCCGTATCTTCTATCATGATACGCAATATCCGATGTGATTTATCTTCGCTACATGATATACGGATATAACCTTTCTCGGTAAACTTCACAGCATTATCCAGTAAAGACATCAATACGATCTTCAACCATGAATGTACCGTAAAAATGGTTGAAGTATCCACCATTGGCATGCACTCTAATTTAACCTCAGGTTTAAGGACAGAACGCAATTCACCGGCACACTCCCGGATGCATGCATCAATATTTACTACTTCCCTAGGTTTATCTACAGCCAAAGAATCCATATCTGCAATGATAAGTATATTCTCCATCAATCCTAACAGATAAATATTGTTACTCTCTACCTGAGCAGCATAATCTATTCTTTCGGGCTCATCAAGCCCTCCTTCAGACAATAACGTGGAGAAACCCACGATTGAATTCAGCGGAGTACGGATTTCATGTGTGATATGCTGAATAAAAGAACTTTTCACATGGCTCATTTTATGTACTGCCAAACGTGCGACTTTCAATTTACGATTCATTGAAAGTGTGCGAACATATAGATAGGTGATAATCAACAATAGCAAAAAGATTAAACCGCCTGCCACTAACGCTACCACTAATCTTTCACGGCTCAGTTTGGCACTTAATTCAAGCTTTTCCATCTTCAAACGATCCACCTCAAACTGGGCAGTATATTTGCTTAATTTATCATCCAACTCAGCAGTTCGAACAGAATCGTTTACAGTAGCATACAATGAATAGTTCCGGCACGCTGCATGATAATCACCTAATTGCTCTTGCAATTGGGCTTTCATATAATAATTGTAGGGATAACAAAGTCCTAAAGATTTCTGATAGTTCATAAGAGAATCTACATAGGCGATATTCTCCTTTAAATCTCCCAATATACGGCAGCACATAATTTTATAACCATACCATGCTTCCAGAGTAGAACTTCCGGGATTTTGCCGATAGTATTTATCGGTTTCCTTGATAAAAGGTTCCGCTGCTTCTTTACCTTTATTTGCAAGCAAGCTGATTACACGAAACTCACAGAAACGCAAATGAAGAGAAGGATCTATTGCTATCTTTTTCCGATTCATCTTATCTTCCAGTTGAGTCAATTTATTAAGATAATTTTCGGCATCAACATATTCACTGCGAGAAAGATGAGTCTGAATAATATTGAGTAGAACCACATTGGCATCACGATAATAATCACCTTCCTCGAAGAGTTTCAAAGCATTATTATAGGATTCAATACAAAGCTGCACATTGTTTCCAAAAACACGATGGTTATAACCGATACACATTTCGCCGCAAGCCAATCCGTATTTATCTTTTGCATTTTTAGCATCATCATGCAGTTTAGCAGTTTCAGCCATGGCCTCTTCCTGCATACCTTTCTCCGTCATACGCTGAATATACTGACGCCAAGATGTATAACGTTCTTGGGAGTAGTTGTATTTCTCACACCAATCCATATATTCATAAGTGTACTTCTGTAGGCTATCGATATCCCCTAATTGATAGTAATGCGAAGTCAGGTTGTTATAGGCATAAACAATCTGCGTCGTATCATTTTGTTGCTTTGCCAGCTTCATCCATCGAGCATTCACAGCAGGCAATTGTTTTTGCCCCAACATATTTATTGCGCTATCTGCCAGAATTTTCATTTCTCCATGAATATCAGTAGCTTGCAATACTAAAGGATAAATTCCCAGGATCAGTATTGCAAAAAACAATTTCGCATTATGCTTTATCATGTCCGGATAATTAAATAAGAGTTGAGGCGAATTTAATGCTTTTATTTAAAGTAATTTAGCAGTCAATTGAAAGTATAACAAATCTTAACCTTGCCAATGTTATGGATTTTTTCGCGGTTGTGGTTATCTTTGCCTCAAAAGCGAAGATAAGCTGCACCTCGGCATAAAAAATGAACGAGTTCATTTTATTCTGCTCTCGGTTTGCATTATCTTTGCATCCTAAATCACTTAAGTGACCCTGATATGGCAGAAAATACATCAATTATCATAAAAGGAGCTCGCGTCAACAACTTGAAGAATATCGACGTAGAGATTCCCCGTAATAAGTTAGTAGTCATCACTGGCTTGTCCGGTTCCGGTAAATCTTCACTTGCGTTCGACACTTTATATGCTGAAGGGCAACGCAGATATGTGGAAAGCCTCAGCAGTTACGCCCGCCAGTTTTTAGGTCGTATGAGTAAACCGGAGTGCGACTTTATCAAAGGAATTCCACCAGCTATTGCTATCGAACAAAAAGTCAGCAGTCGTAATCCACGCTCTACAGTAGGAACTTCAACTGAAATATACGAATACCTACGGTTACTTTATGCCCGCGTTGGAAAAACTTTCAGTCCTGTCAGTGGACAAGAAGTTAAGAAGCACTCGGCGGAAGACATCGTAAAGTGTATGTTGGAATATCCCGAAGGTACAAGGTATACTGTACTCGCTCCGGTCCTATTGCGTGAAGATCGTACCATGCAGCAACAGCTGGAGATAGATATGAAGCAGGGCTTCAATCGTCTGGAAGTGAATGGTGAGATGGTGCGTATTGATGAATATAAGCCTAAAGCTGGTGATACTGTTTTTTTACTAATCGACCGTATGGTGGCTTCTTCGGAAAAAGATTCCATTAGCCGCCTAACCGATTCGGCAGAGACTGCGATGTATGAAGGCGATGGTTCCTGTCTCCTGCGCTTCTATCAGTCGGATGGCAGTACTTGTCTTTATCGTTTCAGCACTAAATTCGAAGCAGACGGCATTACTTTCGAAGAGCCCAATGACCAGATGTTCTCTTTCAACTCCCCTATCGGTGCTTGTCCTGAATGCGAAGGTTTTGGTCGTGTTATTGGTATTGACGAGCATTTGGTAATACCTAACCGTTCCTTATCAGTATACGATGGAGCCGTAGTTTGTTGGCGGGGTGACAAGATGGGTGAATGGCGTGATATGGTAATACATGGTGCAGAAAAAGCCGGTCTCCCGATTTTTACTCCCTACTATGAACTGACTGACGAGCAACGCCGCATGCTGTGGGAGGGAACTCCCTATTTTGAAGGAATCAATGCTTTCTTCAAAATGGTACAAGAGAACCAATACAAGATACAATATCGCGTCATGCTTGCCCGCTATCGTGGCAAAACGCTCTGTCCGAAGTGTCATGGAACCCGTTTGAAACCGGAAGCCGGCTATGTACGTGTAGGCGGTCATAATATCTCTCAATTGGTTGATTTGCCGATCACTGAGTTAAAACTATTCTTCGACAATCTGAAACTGGAACAGCATGATGCCGATGTAGCACGTCGCATTTTATTAGAAATAAACAGTCGCATCCAATTCCTGCTAGATGTAGGTTTAGGCTACCTCACCTTGAACCGCTTAAGTAATTCGCTCTCCGGTGGTGAAAGCCAGCGTATCAATCTTGCTACTTCATTGGGTAGTAGCTTGGTGGGAAGTCTTTATATACTCGATGAGCCAAGTATCGGGTTGCATAGTCGCGATACAGATAAACTGATTCACGTACTCCGACAGTTACAACAATTGGGAAATACAGTGGTAGTTGTAGAACATGATGAGGAGATAATCCGTGCAGCAGACTATATCATCGATATAGGTCCCAAAGCAGGACGCCTTGGTGGAGAAGTGGTCTATGAGGGCGATATGAACGACCTGCAAAAAGACAGTAACAGCTACACTGTACGCTATCTGTTAGGTGAAGAAATCATCCCGATACCGGAACATCGCCGTCCATGGAACAATTATATAGAAATAAAAGGTGCTCGCGAGAATAATCTGAAAGGTGTAAATGTACGTTTCCCACTGAATGTGATGACCGTAGTAACCGGTGTCAGTGGTTCGGGTAAGAGTACATTGGTGCGCGACATCTTTTTCCGGGCTCTGAAACGCGAACTGGATGAATGCAGCGAGCGCCCGGGTGAGTTTGTATCTATTAGCGGAGACCTGCAGAATCTGCGCAATGTAGAATTTGTCGACCAAAACCCGATTGGTAAATCGTCACGTAGTAACCCCGTTACCTATATAAAAGCTTACGATGAAATCCGCAAGCTATGGGCAGACCAAGCACTTGCCAAACAAATGGGTTATAGTCCCGGTTACTTCAGTTTCAACAGTGAAGGCGGACGATGTGAAGAATGTAAAGGTGAAGGAACCATTACTGTAGAGATGCAATTCATGGCTGACTTGGTATTAGAATGTGAATCTTGCCACGGCAAGCGCTTTAAAGCCGATACACTGGAAGTAAAGTTCCATGATACCAATATTTTTGACGTACTGGAAATGACAGTAAATCAAGCCGTGGAATTCTTCACCAAACATGGACTGAAGAAAATTGTCAAGAAATTGCAGCCACTACAAGATGTCGGTTTAGGTTACATCAAACTAGGACAATCTTCCTCTACCCTTTCGGGCGGTGAAAACCAACGTGTAAAACTAGCATACTACCTCAGCCAGGAAAAAGCAGATCCTACTCTATTCATCTTCGATGAGCCTACTACAGGTCTGCACTTCCACGACATCAAAAAATTGCTCGAAGCATTCGACGCCTTGATACGTCGCGGTCACACCATCGTTATCATAGAACACAATCTTGATGTGGTAAAGTGTGCGGATTATGTGATTGATTTGGGACCTGAAGGTGGAGACAAAGGTGGAAATCTTGTAATATCGGGTACACCGGAAGAAGTGGCTGATTGCGCTGCCAGTTATACCGGGCAATTTCTGAAAGATAAACTGCAAGTAAACTAATTATCATGACATAATAATTCGTCTCATAAGACAAAATAAAACGTCCCCTATGATGAATAAAATCATCTTAGGGGACGATATAGTAGCTAAATTTATTAGAAATACAAGCCGAATCCGACCTTTAGGCCAAACTTGGAACGGTCGTCATTTACATTCCAGTAAGCAGCAGGTTCAATAGTTACTGTACGGGTAATGAAAAAAGCATAACCTGCCTCCAAGCCAAATGATACCTTCGTATCATCACTGCCACTCCAGTCCCAACGATCTAAATTCACATCAGCACCAAGATATACACCTATCTTGTTGAAATAATAACGTCCACCGACACCGAGAGTATAGACATCAATATCAGAACCACCGGCATTCCAAGAAGCACCGGCATTTACCAACAGTGCAACGTTGTCCAGCAAGAATGCACCACCTTTAGCCTCAAGGCCAAAACTCGTCTTGTCAGTTCCTGTGTCATGTGATAGTTCTAAACCTGTGATTGACGGATTTACAATCCATTTTCCTTTTTCAAACTGTGCCTGAGCTGCTACTGTGACAACGATCAAGCAAACGAATAATGCAAGTTTTTTCATCTTGTTTGGTTTTTGAGTAAATTAATGTAGTTTATTATCTTCTTCACGCCGTTTCCTCTGTAGCTCTTCCTTCTTACGAAGAACCAGCCACAACACTAAAACAATAATATAGGAAACAGCAACGGTAACATACTTTTCTGTATTACTGATTTCTGTATTACGGGGCAAGAAATATGCCGCAGTTGCAGTAACATAAATAAGTAAGGCCAAAGTTAAGCCGGTAGATTTTTTAAATTTTTTCATTACCAAAGTTTTTTAGTCGTCTTAAAATACCAGATATTAAACCAGATGGCTGCTATTACCACAGCCAGAATACCAATAATTCCGGATGCCTGCGGCTTAACCCCAAATCCTTCAGGTGCCACGCAGATATACGTAGTACATACTGCCGTCATAAATAGTGCGGGAAGATAAGTAACATAAAAAATATGTCCCTTTTTCTCACGCACCAAATAAACAGTAATTGCCCATAAAGTAAAAACAGCCAATGTCTGGTTGGTCCATGCAAAGTAACGCCAGATCATATCGAAACCATCCTTATCACGCATGCTGTAAAGCAAAAGTGCAATCGCTACAACAAACATAGGAATACATATATATAAACGACGGCACATAGACTTTTGTTCCAATCCCAAGAAATCTGCTACTATAAGACGAGCTGAACGGAAAGCCGTATCGCCACTGGTGATTGGGGCCGCAATCACCCCAAGAATAGCCAGTACACCTCCTACAGTTCCCAGCCAATTTTTAGTGATAGCATCTACTACAACGGCGGCATTCGTCTCGCCCATTCCGTTTTCATGAAAGAAGTATGTAGCGGCAGCAGCCCATATCAAAGCAACAATACCTTCGGTGATCATCGCCCCATAAAATACCGGACGGCCATGACGCTCGCTTGTCATACAACGTGCCATAAGCGGACTTTGTGTAGCATGAAAACCACTAATTGCTCCGCAGGCAATACTGACAAACATAATTGGGAAGATAGGCAGTAAAGCAGCATTAGGGTGTGTATTCTGTATACCCTCCCAAATTTCGGGCAAAACAGGATGGTGTACATAAAGCATTACCAAAATTCCCACAGCCATAAATAGTAAAGCTACAGCAAAAAGTGGATATATCTTACCTATAATCTTATCAACAGGTAGTAAAGTAGCCAATATATAATAAGCAAAAACAACAATAATCCAGAAAGTAGTATCCAGATGTTCAGGCGTCAGTTTTGCCAATAGCCCTGCGGGGCCAGCTACAAACACAGCTCCTACCAATATCATCAGGATTACTGTAAAGCCACGCATTACTTGTTTGGTGGTCAATCCCAGATAACGCCCGATGATTTCCGGGAGGCTTTCACCACCATAACGCAAAGAAAGCATACCGGCAAAATAATCATGTACCGCACCGGCAAAAATACTTCCAAATACAATCCATAGATAAGAGGCAGTACCGAATTTGGCTCCCATAATAGCCCCAAAGATTGGTCCCAAGCCAGCAATATTGAGGAATTGAATCATAAAAATTTTCCACGTAGGCAAAGGAATATAGTCAACCCCATCAGTTTTTGTCAAAGCGGGAGTCTTTCGGTCATCCGGACCGAATATGCGCTCAATAAAACGTCCATAAACAAAATAACCCACAATCAATGTCAACAAACAAAGTGTAAATGTAATCATGACGTGTTAATCTTTTTAAGTATGCAAATGTAATAGTTTCTATCTAAACTCCACAAATTTATCAGGTGTTTTGCTTATCTTCGCCCCAATTTAGTTAAGTTCAGCTTCGCTAAAAGTTGAAAACGGAAAATTTTATATGAAACGAATAATCTTTATCTTATTATATATTGCATTCATCCTACCTCTTGCCGCACAACCTCCCAAATATGAGGTACGCGCAGCATGGATCACCGCCGTTTATGGACTGGATTGGCCCCGCACTCGTGCCACTTCTCCCGAAGGCATACGCAAGCAACAGGACGAGCTTATCGAGATACTGGACAAGCTTAAAGCTGCCAATTTCAATACGATACTATTTCAGACCCGGACTCGTGGAGACGTGCTCTACAAGTCTTCCATCGAACCTTATAACTCCATATTGACGGGCAAAACCGGAGGTAATCCCGGTTATGATCCACTTGAATTTGCCGTTCAAGAATGCCATAAACGGGGAATGGAATGCCATGCTTGGATGGTGACTATCCCTTTAGGAAACCGCAAGCATGTCGCCGCTTTAGGCAATGAATCGGTAACCAAAAGGAAATCGGATATTTGCGTACCCTATAAACGTGAATATTTCCTCAATCCCGGTCATCCGCAAACCAAAGAATACTTGATGAGCCTGGTACGTGAGGTAGTAGAGCGTTACGATGTAGACGGAGTACACTTCGATTACCTGCGTTATCCGGAGAATGCACCCCGCTTTCCTGATAGTTACGATTATAAGAAGTACAGCAACGGACGCAGCCTCGCCCAATGGAGACGGGATAATATCACAGAAATTGTACGCTATATATATAAAGGTGTAAAAGCCCTGAAACCGTGGGTAAAAGTAAGTACTTGCCCTGTAGGAAAATATCGTGATACTTCCCGATACTCTTCACGCGGATGGAATGCTTTCCATACGGTTAACCAAGATGTAGAAGGATGGTTGGGAGAAGGCATTCAAGACCAGGTTTATCCTATGATGTATTTCCGTGGCAACGGTTTTTATCCTTTCGCTCTCGACTGGAAAGAGCAAAGTAACGGACGACAGATTATCCCCGGACTCGGCATTTATTTCCTCCATCCTGATGAAGGAAACTGGACCATAGATGAAATAGAGCGCCAGATTAATTTTATCCGTGCGCAAAAGCTGGATGGCGAAGCGCATTATCGCGTCAAGTATTTGATGGATAATACCCAGAATCTTTATGATATTTTGGAAGAAAATTATTATACCGCTCAAGCCTTGCAACCCGCTATGCCGTGGATTGATAATGTCCCTCCCACTGCTCCTACCAATCTTAGTATTGAGCATCAAGGAGATGGCTACACTTTACTGCGCTGGCAACCTGCTACCGATAATGATAAGCGAAACGCACCGACTTATGTCATCTACGGTTCGGATACTTTTCCGGTAGATACCTCCAACCCTGAAAACATTCTGGCACAACGTGTACAGGGTACAGAGTTCCTATATGCTCCGATACGCCCGTGGACAACTAAGAAATATTTTGCCGTTACGGCTATAGATCGCTGCGGAAACGAAAGTAAAAGTAGCCAAATACTTCACGCAAAAAATTGATTTATAGTCTTATTCATTTCTTGAATACCTTTGCAGTCTCTGACATGCATGGACGTAGTATATCTCTCATTAGTACTTAACGCCTCAGAGTCGTATATCGAGAGATGAAAAGATCCGGGTCTATTTATAAAAAAGTTCCGGGTCTTTTAGGGTAAAAGATGGGGATCTTTTTGTGTAATACATCCGGATCTTTTCATCTCTCGGTATAAGACTTTAATACCTTAGGTATAGATGTGTTTTCCACACGGTATAGATACCTTAAAGGATAGAACAAGTAAATCAGAAAACTCATTTTACATTTCCCGTCGTACTTACATAACATAATACATAAGCACAATACCGGCTTTTCGGCGTAACCGGTACTAACGGAAGATAACCGGAAACCAGACGTCCGTTCTCAATCACAATAGGATACCTTGCCATCGCTTTTTTATGTACGTCCTGCAAAGCTTCGTTCGTAGGATAATAATCAATTTTAAAGTTACCGGTTGTGCCCGGCGCTACATAATTTTCACGAAACAGATGTGCCACTACCCCCATATTCATACGCAGATTGATCTCTACACAAGGATGAATGAGATAGCTTCCTTCTTCATCACGACAAACCATCATATCTACACCCAGATATCCTGTATAAGCTTCTCCAAACACCGTGGATAACAACTTCTGTACCCTTTCACGTACCCGCACCAAAGTATCCAATGGAAAATAAGCAGTTATCCAGCTCTCCACCTGTTCTGGAGATACCAACAGATTGCCAAGGTAGGCTCCTGTTCCATTAGTCGAGAAGAGAGAATAACCGGTAAAAAGTATCTTACCATGCCCGTCGGAATAAAATTCAAGAGCAAAATCTTCGACCTTATTACATACAGGTTGCCCGATAATACCTTGCTGTTCATTCAAGACATGACGACACCAACCTGTAATGGAATCAGTAAATTTCCCGTTGCACCAATTCAGTCCTTTACCGCTACCTGACCAAGGCGCTTTCAGTACTGTACGTTCATATTTCTCTACGAATTCCTTACAATCGGAAATATCATTCAGATAGTAAGAAGTACCGCAACAATTCTCAATGCCATTGAATCCTTCAAGCACCACCATCGCTAACTCACGGGAAGACAAGTTACGGAGTTTTTTCAATTCTTCAGGTGTAGGAAGTTTATGCTCCGCAATGCCACCTTTCAACATACATTTGCGAAAAGCCGGATTCCATCCCCAAGGCATTATTTGTGCTTCGGCATATTCCGGTAATTCAGGTTTTGTAATTAGTTGTACCGGCAAAGAGAAAAGTTGCTGCATCGTTTTCAAATAAGCTGCATTATAGGCTGAGGGTGCCAAGACTGCACTTCCGGGCTGTGCATACCACATTGGCAATAAAGCCAAATCTTGCTCCATTTGCCGGATAGAAGCAGGAGCCATATAATTTTCGTCATTATGGGCAAGTGCCATATCCGAGTCCGGATTGAAAACGTAAAGGTTCATTATATTATAGTTCATTATTTTTTCGTACTACAAAATTACAGAGAAAAAGCATAGCAGCCAAATATATAAAACTTCACTAAGAAAAAGATAATTTGCCATCTCTACTTTGCAAATACATAATAAAGTTGTATATTTGTCGCCCGATAAACCGAATATAAAGCATGGAGTCATTCTACCGTACACACGCCTTTCTCGTAGAGCATACTAACGCCCCTGTCCGCCGCGATCTCATGGATGAGATAAACTGGAACGACCGCCTTATCGGTATCAAAGGTACCCGTGGCGTAGGTAAAACTACATTTCTCTTGCAATATGCCAAAGAAAAATTTGGTACAGACCGTTCCTGTCTTTTTATCAATATGAATAACTTCTACTTCTCCGGACATAGCATTATAGAGTTTGCTACTGAATTTCAGCGTCGGGGTGGAAAAGTATTATTGATAGACCAAGTTTTTAAATATCCCGACTGGAGCAAAGAATTGCGCATGTGTTACGATCGCTTTCCAAACTTGAAAATCGTATTCACCGGTTCATCCGTGATGCGTTTGAAAGAAGAAAACCTGGAATTGCGTGACATCGTCAAGAGCTATAATCTACGTGGTTTCTCATTCCGTGAATATCTGAACTTACAAACAGGCATGAAGTTTCGTGCTTATACGCTCGAAGAGATATTGAGCAATCACGAACTCATTGCCAAAGGCATACTTTCCAAAGTGCGTCCGCTGGATTTCTTTCAAGATTATATGCACCACGGATTCTATCCTTTCTTCCTTGAAAAGCGTAACTTTTCAGAGAATCTGCTTAAAACCATGAATATGATGGTAGAAGTAGATATCCTGCTCATTAAACAAATTGAGCTGAAATACCTTTCGAAAATTAAGAAATTACTATATTTGCTGGCCGTAGACGGGCCGAAAGCTCCAAACGTAAGCCAACTGGCAAATGACATACAGACCTCACGTGCTACCGTGATGAACTACATCAAATATCTGGCAGACGCACGCCTCATCAACATGGTATATCCCAAGGGAGAAGAGTTCCCCAAGAAACCATCGAAGATTATGATGCATAACTCTAACCTGATGTTTTCTATCTATCCCGTAAAGGTGGAAGAACAAGATGTACTCGAAACATTCTTTGCAAACACCTTATGGAAAGACCATAAAGTGACCAAAGGCGATAAGAACATCTCGTTCATGGTAGACGAAATAATGCCGTTCCGGATTTGTATGGAAGGAACAAAAATAAAAAACAACCCGGGAGTAACCTATGCAATGCATAAGGCCGAAATCGGACGAGGTAATCAGATTCCTTTGTGGATGTTTGGTTTCCTATATTAATTGAGAGATATTTTTTACTTAATAAATTCAATTTAGTTATGACTAAACAGAAGAAATTCATTACTTGTGATGGTAACCAAGCTGCTGCGCATATCTCGTATATGTTCTCTGAAGTAGCTGCTATCTACCCCATCACTCCCTCTTCTACGATGGCTGAATACGTAGACGAATGGGCTGCCGCAGGCCGCAAGAACATCTTCGGCGAAACAGTATTGGTACAGGAAATGCAATCGGAAGCTGGAGCTGCCGGTGCTGTACACGGATCTTTGCAAGCAGGTGCGCTGACTTCAACGTACACAGCTTCTCAGGGTCTGTTGCTGATGATCCCGAATATGTACAAGATAGCCGGTGAATTCCTGCCTTGTGTGTTCCACGTATCAGCACGTACATTGGCTAGCCACGCTCTGTGTATCTTCGGTGACCACCAGGATGTTATGTCAACTCGTATGACTGGTTTCGCTATGTTGGCCGAAGGTTCTGTACAGGAAGTGATGGACTTGTCTGGTGTTGCTCACTTGGCAACTATCAAATCTCGTGTACCGTTCGTTAACTTCTTCGACGGTTTCCGTACTTCTCACGAAATTCAAAAGATCGAGATGTTGGAAAACGATGACCTTGCTCCGCTGCTTGACCAAGAAGCATTGGCCGAATTCCGTGCTCGTGCATTGAACCCAATGAATCCGGTTGCTCGTGGTATGGCTGAAAACCCTGATCACTTCTTCCAACACCGCGAATCATGCAATAGCTTCTACACTACAGTTCCTGAAATTGTAGAAGATTACATGAATGAAATTTCTAAGATCACCGGTCGTAAATATGGACTGTTCGATTACTATGGTGCAGAAGATGCAGAACGCGTTATCATCGCTATGGGTTCTGTAACAGAAGCTGCCCGTGAAGCTATCGACCACCTCGTTGCCAATGGCGAAAAGGTAGGTTTGGTTGCTGTTCACTTGTATCGTCCATTCTCTGCAAAACACTTCCTGGCTGCTGTGCCTAAGACTGCTAAGACTATTGCAGTACTTGACCGTACCAAGGAACCGGGTGCTAACGGTGAGCCGTTGTATCTCGACGTAAAAGACTGCTATTATGGTGCAGAAAATGCTCCGGTTATCGTTGGCGGTCGTTATGGTTTGGGTTCTAAGGACACTACTCCTGCTCAGATCATCGCTGTATTCAAGAACTTGGCTTTACCGATGCCGAAGAACCACTTTACTGTAGGTATTGTAGACGACGTTACTTTCACCTCTCTTCCTCAAGAAGAAGAAATCGCATTGGGTGGTGCCAGCGTATTCGAAGCTAAATTCTACGGTTTGGGTGCTGACGGTACAGTAGGTGCTAACAAGAACTCTGTTAAGATTATCGGTGACAACACCAATAAACACTGTCAGGCTTACTTCTCATACGACTCTAAGAAGTCAGGTGGTTTCACATGTTCGCACTTGCGTTTCGGTGATACTCCTATCCGTTCTACTTACTTGGTAAATACTCCGAACTTCGTTGCTTGTCACGTTCAGGCTTATCTGCACATGTACGATGTAACTCGTGGTTTGCGTAAGAACGGCTCTTTCTTGCTGAACACTATCTGGGAAGGTGAAGACTTGGCTAAGAACTTGCCTAACAAAGTGAAGAAATACTTCGCTCAAAATAATATCTCTGTTTATTATATCAACGCAACTCAGATTGCACAGGAAATTGGTTTGGGTAACCGTACCAATACGATCCTTCAGTCTGCATTCTTCCGTATCACAGGTGTAATTCCTGTAGAACAAGCTGTTGAGCAGATGAAGAAGTTCATCGTTAAGTCTTACGGTAAGAAGGGTGAAGATGTAGTTAACAAGAACTACGCTGCCGTTGACCGTGGTGGTGAATACAAACAACTGACTATCGATCCGGCTTGGGCTAACTTGGCAGATGATGCTAAGGCAACCAACAACGATCCTGCATTTATCAACGAAGTAGTTCGTCCTATCAATGCACAAGACGGTGACTTGTTGCCGGTATCTGCTTTCAAGGGTATCGAAGACGGTACTTGGATACAAGGTACTTCTCAATACGAGAAACGTGGTGTTGCTGCTTTCGTTCCTGAATGGGAACCTGAAAACTGTATTCAGTGTAACAAATGTGCATACGTTTGTCCTCACGCTTCAATCCGTCCATTCGTTCTCGATGCAGAAGAACAGAAGGGTGCTAACTTCCCGATGTTGAAGGCTGTAGGTAAAGCATTTGATGGTATGACTTTCCGTATTCAGGTAGACGTACTCGACTGTCTGGGTTGCGGTAACTGTGCCGACATTTGTCCGGGTAACCCGAAGAAGGGTGGCAAAGCTCTGTCTATGAAGCATCTTGAAAGCCAATTGGCACAAGCTGAAAACTGGACTTACTGTGCTGAAAACGTGAAGAGCAAACAACACTTGGTTGACATCAAGGCTAACGTGAAGAACTCACAGTTCGCTACTCCGTTGTTCGAATTCTCCGGCGCTTGTTCAGGTTGTGGTGAAACTCCGTATGTGAAGCTGATTACTCAGTTGTTCGGTGACCGTGAAATGGTTGCTAACGCTACCGGATGTTCTTCTATCTACTCCGGTTCAGTTCCTTCTACTCCTTATACTAAGAATGAAAAGGGTCACGGTCCTGCTTGGGCTAACTCTTTGTTCGAAGACTTCTGCGAATTCGGTTTGGGTATGGAGCTTGCAAACGAAAAGATGCGTGCCCGTATCGTGAAACTGTTCAACGAAATCCTGTCTAAGGACAACGCTCCTGCTGAAGCTAAAGAAGTGCTGAAAGCATGGATTGAAAACATGTACGATGCAGACAAGACTAAAGAACTTGCTCCTCAAATCGAGGCTATCATCGAACAAGGCGTTGCTGCCGGTTGTCCGATCAGCAAGGAACTGAAGGGATTGACTCAATACTTGGTAAAACGCAGCCAGTGGATCATTGGTGGTGACGGTGCTTCTTACGACATCGGTTACGGCGGTCTCGACCATGTAATCGCTTCCGGCAAAGACGTTAACATCATGGTACTTGATACAGAGGTTTACTCTAACACAGGTGGTCAGTCTTCTAAGGCTACTCCGGTAGGTGCAATCGCTAAATTTGCTGCATCAGGTAAACGTGTACGTAAGAAAGACCTCGGTCTGATGGCTACTACTTACGGTTATGTATATGTTGCTCAAATCGCTATGGGTGCTGACCAAGCTCAGACTTTGAAGGCTATCCGCGAAGCAGAAGCATATCCCGGACCATCACTCATTATCGCTTACGCTCCGTGTATCAACCACGGTTTGAAGGCTGGTATGGGTAAGAGCCAGGAAGAAGAAGAAAAGGCTGTTGCATGTGGCTACTGGCACTTGTGGCGCTACAACCCGGCTTTGGAAGCTGAAGGCAAGAATCCGTTCACGCTGGATAGCAAAGAGCCGAACTGGGCCGACTTCCAACCATTCTTGAAGAATGAGGTTCGTTATTCTTCATTGATGAAGCAATATCCTGCTGAAGCCGGTGAACTGTTCCAAGCAGCTGAAGACAATGCTAAATGGCGTTTCAACAACTACAAGCGTCTGGCTAACCAAGCTTGGGGTGTTGCTGAATAATTGATATCTGATTAAGATTTCGATAAATCTCCAAAAGGGGAAAGGATTGATAAGGTTCTTTCCCCTTTTTCTTTTTATCTTTACGAAAAAAATAAATACTATGTACGAATGGGCTAAAGAAATGAATTGTGCCGTAACCGTATGCGACACAGAAGGGAACATACTTTATATGAATAATAAAGCATGCAATACGTTTGCGAAGTATGGTGACTTAATTGGAAAGAATCTCTTTGATTGTCACAGTCCGAAATCTATTGAAAAGATAAAGGATATGCTGGCTAATGGAGGAAGTAACTGCTACACCATTGAAAAAAATGGAATAAAGAAAATGATTTATCAGACGGCATGGAAAGAAGACGATATAGTCAAAGGACTTGTTGAGATCTCAATGGAATTGCCGGGCGAGATGCCACACTACATACGCCAATAAAACTGGTCTTGCATATCTGCATTCACAAATAAAAGATATATCTTTGCTTGTTATCCGAAAATAAAATAATCGGAAACCAATTTCTTAACACTAAATACATCTTCATGAAAAAGAAGCTCCTACTCGCCCTGCTGCTTGCCGGGACAGCTTTCACCGGATATGCCGATGAAGCTAGATTGTTGCGCTTCCCCACTACCAACGGTTCGGAAGTAGTTTTCTCCTATGCAGGAGATTTATACAAAGCCCCTCTAACCGGTGGTGAAGCTCAAAGACTCACTTCGTACATCGGATATGAAATGTTTGCCCGTTTCTCACCCGACGGAAAATCTATTGCTTTTACAGGTGAATATGACGGAAATCGAGAAGTATACCTTCTTTCTGCTAACGGTGGAGAACCTCAACGACTCACCTATACCTCTACCAATAACCGCGATGACTTAGGCGACCGCATGGGTCCCAACAATGTAGTAATGACCTGGAGTCCCGATGGAAAACAAATAGTTTACCGCAATCGTATCAGCGACGGATTCATGGGTAAACTCTGGACTATCTCCAAAGATGGCGGCATGTCCGAAGCTATTCCATTGCCTGAAGGTGGCTTCTGTAGTTACTCTCCCGATGGCAAGAAACTGGCCTACAACCGTGTGTTCCGCGAATTCCGCACCTGGAAATATTATAAAGGCGGTATGGCGGACGATATCTGGATTTATGATCCCGCTACTCAAAAAGTAGAGAATGTTACCAATAACATCGCCCAAGATATAATGCCTATGTGGATTGGTGATGAAATCTTCTTCATCTCCGACCGTGATCGCATCATGAACCTCTTCGTCTATAATACCCAAACCAAACAGACCGAAAAGGTAACAAACTTCACTGACTATGATGTGAAGTTCCCTAGTACAAACGGGAGAATCATCGTTTTCGAGAATGCCGGATATCTCTATAAATTCGATCCCAGCAGTCGTAAGGCCGAAAAAATCAATATCACATTGAATGCCGAAAACATCTATGCACGCAAAGAGATGAAAAAGGTGTCTGATGACATCAACACGGCAAGTCTCTCACCCGATGGAAGCAGACTGGCTTTAACAGCAAGAGGCGAAGTATTCGATGTTCCCGCTGAAAAAGGTGTAACCCGCAACATCACCCGTACACCCGGAGCCAACGACCGTGAGGCTAATTGGAGTCCTGACGGAAAATACATTGCCTATATCTCCGACCGTACCGGTGAAACAGAAATTTGGTTGCAATCAGCCGCAGGTGGCAACCCTACCCAACTGACCCAAAACAATGATACTTATATCCGTACTATGACATGGAGCCCGGACAGCAAAAAAGTACTCTATACTGACCGCAAGAACCGGATTGTATTAATAGACGTAGCTTCCAAAACCAAGAAGACTCTCATGCAGAACCCGATGGGTGAATATTACGGAGTAAGTTTCGCTCCCGATAGCCAATGGATAACTTACACAAAATCGGGTGAAAATGATATGAGCGTAGTCTATGTCTATAACTTGACATCAGGCAAAGAATACCCCATCACAGAAAAGTGGTATTCTTCTTCTTCCCCTGTGTTCAGCACCAACGGGAAATACCTAATCTTCTCTTCCGAACGTGACTTCAACCCTATTTATAGTGAGGTAGAGTGGAACTTTGCTTATAATCGTATGAGAGGTGTTTACCTTGCTCTATTAGCAAGCGATACCCCTTCCCCCTTCCTGCCCAAAGATGCAGAAGTGGAAATAAAAGCTGATACTCAGCAGCCTAAAGCAACAAACGATAAGAAAAAGTCGGTATCAGCAGAAAAACAAATAAATGATGCTACCACCGTAAAATTCGATCCTGAAGGTATTTCGGAACGCATTCTAAAACTGCCTTTAACAGCAGGTTATTATAGGAACTTTTACTCTGATGGAAAGAAAGTATGGTACTCCACCAATGGAGATACCAAATCATTCGATCTTGCCAAACAAAAAGAAGAGACCGTAGCCGAGGGTGCAGCTATGTCCATGGAAGCCGGATATCAGAAAGCACTCTTCTTCAAGGACAATAGCCTCTACGTTATCGACCCTCCCACAGGAAAAGCCACCTTGGACGAGGCTGTAAATCTGAATGATATGATTGCCCCCATAGACTATCCGCAAGAATGGGCACAGATTTATGATGAAGCATGGAGAGCTTACCGTGATGGATTCTATCTGGAAAACATGCACGGCGTAGACTGGAAAGCGTTAAAAGAAAAATATGCCGTGTTGCTGCCTTACGTTAAAACCCGTCTCGACCTGAACTACATCATCGGAGAGTTGATTGGCGAACTAGCTTGCGGACACGCTTACGTCAGTCCGGGCGAATACCCGTCTCCCAAACGCATCAAGATGGGATTATTGGGTGCAGAACTTAGTAAAGATAAGAGTGGATACTATCGTATCGAAAAGATTCTATCGGGTGCCAACTACCGCCCCGAACTTCGCTCTCCATTCACCGAACCGGGTATGAATGTGAAAGAGGGAGATTACATCATAGCCATTGATGACGTTCCAACTACTACCACTCAGAATGTATACAGCCTCTTGGCTGGCAAAGCCGGGGTTTTGACTGAACTAACTGTCAATAGCAGTCCTTCCGAAGCGGGTGCACGTAAAGTTGTGGTGAATCCGATAGACGATGAAGCTCCTTTGTATCACTACGATTGGGTGCAAAACAACATAAAGAAAGTAGAAAAAGCGACTAACGGACGTGTAGGTTATATCTATATCCCTGATATGGGACCGGAAGGTTTGAATGAATTTACCCGTTACTACTATCCGCAACTGGACAAAGAAGCATTGATTATTGACGACCGTGCCAATGGTGGCGGCAATATTTCGCCCATGGTTATCGAGCGTCTGCTTCGTGATCCGTATCGTTTGACGATGCGTCGTGGTTCCACAAAAGTGGGTACTATCCCCGAAGGTACTCAAGTAGGGCCAAAGGTATTGCTTATCAACAAATACTCAGCTTCGGATGGTGACTTATTCCCATGGAGCTTCAAGGCTACAAAAATCGGTACAGTAATCGGTACACGCACATGGGGTGGCATTGTAGGTATCAGTGGTTCATTACCTTATATGGATGGTACTGATATACGCGTTCCTTTCTTTACCAACTTCGATGCTAAGACCGGTCAATGGATTGTAGAGAATCATGGAGTAGATCCTGACATTCTCATTGATAACGACCCGATCAAAGAACAGATGGGTGTGGACGAACAATTGAACAAAGCTATTGAAGTAGCATTGGAGCAATTGAAAGACCGCAAGCCACTACCGGGAGTTCCCGCACCAAGAACAATGAAGGACTTGGGAGTAGAATAATTACTCCCGACGAAATAACTGAATAAGCTAAATCAAAAAATAGAGACTGTTTCTGAACCGGATTCAGTCTCTATTTGTTTTACAAAGAAAAAGAACGAACATTATGATTGGATTTGTTATCTGGATTGTTGGTGTAATACTGACTATCAAAGCAGCCATGGAAATGTGGCGATGGAGAAATGTTGCTACTGAAAAGAAGTTGGTAGCAATCATACTTGTAATTCTCACCAGTTGGATTGGCTTGGCAGTATATTACTTCTGGGGAAGAGATAATTTACAGCAAATGCTGAAATAAGATTCCATGCATTTACTCTTTAACACACGAGGTTGTTTTCTTTCAAAAACAACCTCGTATGCTTTCTATTTATTTGAGTTACTATCCTTTTCGCTTTAAGAAATCAGTGGGGCTTTCACCAAATTGCTCTTTATAACATTTCGTAAAATACGAAGGAGATGAGAAACCTACTTCGTATGCAATCTCCGATACCGTCATTTCAGAAGAGGCTAACAATGAGGCCGCTTTCTTTAATCTGATCTGACGTAATAACTCATTAGGAGAATAATTAGTGAGTGATTTCAACTTACGGTACAACTGTACGCGACTCATTCCCATGTCACGCCCTAAGTCCTCTACATTCAAGTCCGGTTCCTTCATTTTATCCTCGATAAGCGCTTTGAAGCGAGATACAAAGTCTTTATCAAGATCGCTGACAGACTCTTTCTCTATCGTTTGATTATCGCCTAAGAACTGCTTCAACTGCCGACGATTGGTAATAAGGTTACGAATACGGGATAACAGTAATTGCGAATTGAAAGGCTTGGATATATAAGAATCTGCCCCACCATCATATCCCAAGATACGTTGTTCATCCAAAGAACAGGCAGTAAGCAGAATAACCGGAATATGGCAAGTCTGTAACTCACTCTTCAAACGGCGGCAACATTCCACGCCATCCATACCGGGCATCATCACATCGGAGATAATGATATCAGGTACATATTTCATGGCAAGACGGATTCCGACAGCACCATCAGCAGCATCCAATACACGGAATTCTTTAGAAAGCAATGATTTCACATATGTACGGATATCAGCATTATCATCAATAATAAGTACAATCGGGCAATCAGCTTCTACCGCTTCTTCCCCTACCAGTATTTCCGTATCTACCAAAATAGACGAGACTTCTTTTTCTTCGGCAGGTAATGTTACGATTGTAGGATGGTATTGTGCAACATCTTGTTTGGGGAAAGTTACCATAAAAGTAGTCCCTTTCTCATTACTATGGGCAGCGATATTGCCACCATGCATCTCGACAAAAGCACGCACCAATGCCAAACCGATACCTGTACCAGCCTGATGACCGTCTACCTGATAGAAACGTTCGAATATGGCTTCCACATCGGTCGATGAAATATAACTGCCTGAATTAAAGATAGACAAACGATAGTTTTGTTCTTCCGCTTCCAAGCGTATATTTATCTTTCCATTCTCCGGTGTATATTTTACGGCATTGGAGAAGAGGTTGAAATAAATACGTTCCATTTTCTCCGCATCCGCCATCATCCGGTAGTCGGCATCGCCTGTTTCAAAGTTAAATGATATATGCTTCTTCAAAAGAGCCATACGGAAAGAGTCATTCCAACCTTGGAAACTATTCAATAGATCGAAAGGCTCCAAATGTAATTCCATACGCCCGTTTTCTACTTTACGGAAATCAAGAATCTGATTGACCAGGCGCAAAAGGATATATACATTCTTTTTCATCAGTTCCAATAACTGACGGGGTTGCTCATTAATTGTCTTATCGGAAAGAAGTTGTTCGATAGGATCGGCAATCAAAGTCAGCGGAGTACGGAAATCATGGGAAATATTGGTAAAGAATACGAGTTTGGCATGCGTTGCCGCTTCCAGTTCATGAGAAAGTTGTTGCAACTGTTCTTTCTGCTCTTCCAATAGTTCCGTTTGTTCTATCAACTGCGTCTTCTGCTCTTCCAGTTTCTTTTTCTGCAAAGATAACTCACGGTTCAAACGGCTCTTGGCTCGCAAAGAAAGATACACTGCTACCAACAAGCCAACCACCAACAAGAGAGCAACCAAACTGACCAAGAGCATACCTTGCTGGGTAGCATAACGTGTCAAGGTTTGATTGATCTTACCGTTCAGCATTTCAATCTTTCCATCAAGAGTACTGATATGACCGGTCTGCATCTTCATGATAAGTGCATTATCACGGTCCACGACTGAAGTATTGAGAAGGGTTTCGCGAGGAAAATCACGTTTATTCAGTATATCCATGGCAATCTGCATGACACGGTCGCCACCGGTAGGATAAATAAAAGTCGCATCCAGTTCACCGGCAAGTACTTGCTCCACTCCGTAACCTTCACCCGGGAGGGCATCAATACCCACAAAGCGAATATCCTTTTCACGATGCTGACGAACAGCTGCCGAATAAGCTCCGGCAGCCATACGGTCGTTTTGAGCATAGACCACATCTATCTGCGGATAAAGATTTAATAAATTGTTCATCTTTTCTTCCGCACGAACGCGAAGCCAAGCACCATCTTCTGTATCCAATAAGCGAATATCAGGATAGCCTGATATAGCCTTCATAAATCCCTGATGACGGTCAATGGCAGGAGTTGAGCCGACTAAGCCTGATATTTCGACGATGGTTCCCTTACCGTGCAACGTATTGGCAATGTAGTTTCCTACAGCTACTCCTATTTCATAATTATCGGCACCGACATAAGCCGTATATTTATCCGAGAGGATTTTCCGATCTACTACAATCACAGGAATACCCTGATTATACGCCTCTTCTACTACCGGAGTAATCGGTGCTGCTTCATTGGGAGCCACAATCAATAAATCGACTCCTTTATTTATGAAGTAGCGGATGTCTTCCGCCTGACGGGCATTATCATCGCCGGCAGTACGTATATCAACTTCCACATCATCATAGAAATTAGCTTCACGCAGTATCTCACTATTCATCTGATGACGCCATTCGTCTTCACTGCACTGAGAAACTCCAATACGGAAATGGGGCTCATGATGGGAACAAGAAAGAAGAATTCCCCATAGCACAATCAGAAAGGATAGCATACCAAAGTAGTGTACAAGTAGTTTTTTCATGGTATATTACAAATTGAGTTACAAAAATAGTCTAATATTTGAATTAGAAGGATATATCGGCCTTTAATTCTAAGATAAGAAAGCGTAAATAATTACCGTTCATACAATAACCCTATATCCGGTACTTTTTAGTACTTCGGGAAAAATAGCTAACTCAACATGTGATATCGCCATTTCCCGCTACATATAAGCACCCTATCTTTGCAACATCAAAAGAGATCAAACAAAACAAGAGTAATTACGTTGTGGAAAAATGAATAAAAACATTATGAAGAAGAGTTTTTTAATCTTAGTAGTATTGCTGATTTCAGGAATGATGTCAGCGCAAAACGGAGGAAATGATATGAAGAAGTTTGAAAGCCAATTGCCCCAAGAAGGCAGAGGAAATGTGCGTGTGGCTTACCAAGGTAAAGCCATCGACCAAATGATTTATGAGTTTATGGAAGAACAAGGAATACCGGGCATGACACTCGCCATCGTGCAGGCTCCCTATATTCCGCGCATTGTGGGTTATGGAGTTACCGACATTGAAAAAGGAAACCTTGCCGCAGCCAAAACACTTTGGCCTATCGGCCCCATCTCCCAAGGGTTCACTGCCGTTGCCATCATGCAACTTTATGAAAAAGGTAAACTGGATTTAAACGATCCTATCGGTAAATATCTGAAAGAGATTCCGGAACCCTGGAAATCTATCAGTATTCTGCAATTGATGCAGCATAGTTCGGGCATTGCGGACTATCGGGAACAGAAAGCATTCGATGTATCCGCCAATTACCAACCCGAGCAGTTAGTACAAATGGTAGCCACACTGCCTCTCGCATTCGATGCCGGCACTGACGTGAAACAGAGTGCAACCAACTTCTTACTATTGACCTCCATCATTGAAAAAGTAGCTAAGATGCCTTATCACGACTTCGTGAAAAAGCACCAAATAGACTATCTGGGACTGAAACAGACTTATTTCGGCGAAGATATTCCTAATGTGAAACAAGAAGATGTAACCACTACCGCCAATGTACACCAAACTTTCAAGAAAGATAAAGACTACATCAACCCTTCTGAAACAACAACCGGATATGTAGAAAAAGAAGGAAAACTGGTAGTTGCCCCTACAATCAGCCCGACCAGCCTGAAAGGTTTCGCAGACATTTGGGCCTCAGCCGAAAATGTAAGTCATTGGGACATAGGACTAGCAGGTAGTGTATTGATTGAGAAACCTGAAAACCGGGATATCATATACAAGCCTACCAAACTAGCAAATGGCAAGACCGTTCCGGCAATGGCAGGATGGCAATTCTACAATCATAAAGGCTTAATGGACATCAAAGGCAACGTCTCCGGTCATTCAGCATTCTTAAGCCGCTTTACCGATGCTTCCGAACTGGTATGCGTTACTCTACTCGCCAATAAAGAAGGAGTCGACCTCACCAATTTAGGACGTAAAATAGCCGCAGCTTTTGATAGTAGCAAAATGGGCACAGGCGCTAACGACGACTTGCTCTATACTTACGAAAGCCTATTCAGCGTAGACGAAACCATGTCCAAAATAGAAAAGGTTCTCAAAACTATGGGGATACCTGTATTCGCAAAGTTCGACCACGGTAAGAATGCCGAAGAAGTAGGTTTGAAGCTACGTCCCAATCAAGTAATAGTTTTCGGTTCTCCCAAAGTAGGTACAGCCTTGATGCAAGAGAACCCAAGCATTTCCATCGAATTACCCCTGAAAATTTCAGTATGGGAAGATAAGAACGGCAGTGTATGGGCCTCCTTCCCACAAATGAATCTGATGGCTGCCGAATATGACATGGAAAGCAATCCGGTAATTGGCAAGATGCAGGAACTTTTGGAGAAGATCGTTATAAAAGCTGCCAGTCAGTATTAAAAAAGAATCATTCAATTCTCGTTAACCAGTGATAATTCCCTTTTTCTGACCGTATCAACGGGAAAGAAAAAGGGAATTCTATTATTAAACCAATGAAAACTCTATCTTTATGCCCCCAGATATAAAAATTACATAGATTATGAAAATATTTTCTGCAATTCTCTTGACTCGTACCTTAGGGCAGCATTTATCTTTGCAACATAAACCATTGCGCAAAAGTTTATGAAAAGTAAAATGAAGTTTAAAATCGGAGAATTTTCCAAGCTCTGCCAAGTGACGGTGAAGACGCTCAGGCACTATGAAGAAAGAGGATTACTACAACCTTTCGAAGTAGATGAATGGACTGGATACCGTTATTACGACATCAGCCAGTTGAGACTGATGAACAAGATTGCTTATCTCAAGCAACTGGGATTCAGCCTTGATGAGATTGCCGAACTATTTGAGGCAGGCAAAGAATATCCGGATGCCGAGACCATAAAGAAGAAAGCCGACATCTGCCAAATCGAGATTAAGCGATTGACGAAACGGCAATCGGAACTTGTCCGACTTGGAAACATGCTCCAACAACCAGAAAACAAAATGGAAAAAGTATTTGAGAAGTCATTACCCAGCAGAGTATTTGCCACACACCGGCGTACAATTGATTCGTATCAGGAATTATTTAACTTATGTCCTAACATCATCGGACCTGAGATGCATCGTTTGGGATGCCAATGTCCCGAACCACAATACTGCTTCACAGTAGAGTACAACGATGAATATGGTGTAGACATAGATATAGAATTTTTTGAAGCTGTAGCCGAGAAAGGTACAGACTCCGAACTCATTAAATTCAAGGTACTTCCCGAAGTACCCCGTGCACTCTGCATTAACCATTACGGTCCATACGAGAATATGCCTCACACGTTTGCCGAACTGTATACCTATGCCGAAGCAAATGGTTACGAAGCGAGCGAACGTCCCCGCTTCTGTCAGATAGACGGTATCTGGAACAAAGAATCGGAAGAGGAGTGGTTAACAGAAATACAACTTCCCGTGAAGGGATAGTCCTAAAAAGCCTCATCCGATAAATGACGAATTTATCGGATGAGCTTATTTTTATTTCAACTTGTTTTTCAACACTTCCGGCAATTCCGGCATTGCACCACTCTGTGTGCAGACGTAGGCAGATACTTCTACTGCCAGTTTGTGTGCTTCAGGCACAGGTTTTCCACTCAATATGGCAGAAGTAAAAGCTGCTGTGAACGAATCACCCGCCCCTACCGTATCGGCTACCGGAACTCTTGGAGTCTCCTGAAAAGATACCACTCCCGGAGTAAATACATAACTTCCGTTTGTGCCGCAAGTCAGGATAAGCATCTTCAAATTGTATTTGGCAAGCAGTATCCAGCATTTGTCTTGAAGATCGATGCCCGGATAGCCGAAGATACGGCTGATGGTCACCAACTCTTCATCATTTATCTTAAGGACATTGCAGCGGCGCATGGATTCGCAAAGTATCTCTTTAGTATAAAATCCTTGGCGAAGATTAATATCGAATATCTTTATTTGCCCCTCAACATCGGGCATGGTATCGAGAAAACGATTGATAGTGTTGCGACTCACCTCATTGCGCTGCGCCAAAGAACCAAAGCAAACAGCACGGGTATTCAATGCCAGGCGTTTCAGTTCGTCGGTATAAGGAATATTATCCCATGCAACACCTTCTTTTATTTCATAGCAGGGCACACCAACCGCATCGAGAGTAACCTGCACGGTTCCGGTAGGATAAGGTACACGTTCTATTTGGGTACGCAAACCTTTTTGTCCGAATACCTTCAAAATTTCGTCTCCGTCGGCATCATTACCTACTGCACTGACCACGCGGCTATCAAAACCAAACTGTGATACATGATAAGCAAAGTTTGCCGGAGCACCACCTATTTTTTTCCCTTCGGGCAGCACATCCCAAAGTGCCTCACCCATTCCTACAACAATATTATTCATGGTAATTATAATTTAATAAATTCATTCATTTCACGTCTCTCCTTGATGGTGATAGCCTCTGTCGTTATGTGAGGCACCCTCTGTCGTTATGTGAGATAGCCTCAGTCGTTATGTGAGGTTGCCTCTGTCGTTATGTGAGGCTACCCCATCCAGAGAGTACTGTGAAGCCGCTTTTTACTTGATTTTTCATAAACAATGACATCAGCGCTTCATTTTTATCATATAGAAAAATAAGTACAATACGCCGACCGTCATCACAGCTACAGCCCCGCTTTGCCCCATGGCGTCACTAGCCAGTCCCATAGCAATAGGGAAGACCGTACCACCGAAAAGCCCCATTATCATCAGACCGGAAACTTCATTCTTCTTCTGCGGCATCGTCAGCAATGCCTGCGAGAAGATAACAGGGAAGATATTAGAATTACCAAAACCAATCAGGGCAATGCAAACATAAATCATCGTCTTATCCTGAAAGAAGAATAGTCCTGCCATTGCTGCCAACATACATAACACGCTGATACCTAAGAAGGTTCGTGAAGCAATCTTTTGGAGAATAAACGAACCGAGCAAACAACCCGCCGTACGAAAGATAAAATAAAGGCTGGTAGCAAAAGCCGCATCATCCAGCGTCATGCCCAAACGTTCCATTAATATCTTCGGGGCTGTAGTATTAGTACCCACGTCAATGCCCACATGACACATAATTCCGATAAAAGAAAGCAGGATGAACGGCTTACCCAAAAGTGCAAGGCATTGGGTAAAGGTAGACGGTTTGCCTTCTTCCTTCTCTTCGCTGATCGAAGTAGCGTTAAGTAGTAGAATAGCAACCACAGAGATCACCATATAAATAGGGAATAGTACCCGCCAACCCATGTCGAACGAAGGGATGACTTGCGTAGCACCCCACATGGCAATGTATGGAGCCAGAAAAGAAGCAATAGCCTTTACAAACTGTCCGAAGGTGAGGCTACTTGCCAGCTTCTCGCCACTTACGATATTAGAAAGTAATGGATTCAACGATGTTTGCATCAAAGCATTACCGATTCCCAATAAGGAAAAAGAGAGCAACATCAATGTATAGCTGTCGCCAAATATAGGCAGTAGTAAAGAAGCAAAGGTCACTATCAGACTGAGAAGTACTGTTTTCTTCCTTCCGATACGATTCATCAACATGCCGGTGGGCACAGAGAAGATAAGAAACCAAAAGAAAACGAGCGAAGGGAAGATATTTGCCTGGGCATCTGATAAGCCAAGGTCTGCCTTCACATAGTTGGATGCAATGCCCACAAGGTCAACAAAACCCATGGCAAAAAAGCAAAGCATCACAGGTATGAGCTTCATCAATGAGGCGTTTTTAGTATTTTCCATAATGTTGGATTTTTATTTTAAACTGAGTTTATAAACAGTGAATGAAGTTACAGCATAGCTTCCTCCCTTTGCATAAAAGCTGATGCGATTATAAGGTTCCGAGGGGAATACGAGGTTTGTCATAGCAATACGTCCGTCATTACCAAAAGCCTCGATACTCGACTTATCAACAAACAAGCGAAGCGTCATCTCGTCAGTTCCATCTACAGGAGCTACCGTTACTGCCGGGAATTCTTTGCTGAAAGCTACATCCCCACTCTTTGTGCGATCCATTGAGAATTGTTTTTCAACCACATTGTAGTACAGGTCTACTTCTTCACCCTTCGAATTGAAGAGCTGCATACCGATAACATCTGCATTCTTATTTTGAATAGTCATTTCTATTTCATAAGTACCGGTATTGTCGTTCAAGAGCTTATCTAAGTTATAGGTACGATCTACCTTGAATGTACGTTTCTTAGTACCTTTATCACGCATTTTCAGAAGTTCAGGAACAGGAGTCACTTTTACGTAAGTTTCTCCATCGGAGGTATAAAGCGAAAGGTCGCGAGGTACAGAGTTTGCACTACGATATTGCTTGGTAGGTACATCATTGGCATACTGCCAATTGCTCATCCATGCCAAGGCGATGTGACGACCTTCGGGAGCATTGCTCCAAGTAACAGTAGCATAATGATCTTTTCCCCAGTCCATCCATTTGGTCGTCTTCGGAGAGTCGTTCACGAAGGTCTTGCCATCAAAGTTGCCCACAAAATATTGGGTAGCACTACCGCCGAAAGGTCCTCCCGGATTGAGGTTACAAATCAACACCCATTTCTTCAACTCGGTATTCTCAATAGGGACTTCTATCAAATCGGGACATTCCCAAACGCCACCATGAGCGCCTTGTCCTTCACCAAAACTGCTCTCATAAGCCCAATCCTTCAGGTTAGGCGAAGAATAGATTTGCATCTCCTGCCCTACGGCAAGAATCATAATCCACTTTTGTGTGTCTTTATGCCAAATCACTTTAGGATCACGGAAGTCACGTTGAGTGGAAGTCAATATAGGATTCCGCGCATACTTTTTGAAGGTTTTGCCATTATCGAGGCTGTATGCCATACTTTGTACCTGGCGTTCGCTTGCTGAGGTATAGAATGCAACGATAGCTCCGGCACCAAATCCGGCGGTATTGTCTTTATCTACTACACACGAACCACTGAAGATAGTTCCCAATGCATCGGGCAATATAGCTTCCGGTTGATGTTCCCAGTTTATCAAATCCTTTGTAGTAGCGTGTCCCCAATGCATATTTCCCCACATTGAGCCGTATGGATTGTGTTGATAGAAAAGGTGATAAACACCATCTTTATATACCATTCCGTTAGGATCGTTCATCCAACCGTAAGCCGGCGTAAAGTGATAGACCGGACGAAACACTTCTCGGTTTGAAAAGTCGAATTCGTCAGCAAGCTTTATTTCATCCCAACACAATGCCGAATCAGCAATCAGTTGGAAGTTAAATGAAAGTTGCTTGTTTTCGAATCCGGTCATATCCACCGGAACAAAATAATCTATCTTATTAATAGCAAGACGCACATTCATGCTACGCACAACGTCATTATTAGCTATCATATACAATTTAGCTTCCGGTGAAGCTTCTTCTACCGGTAGCAACAGATACTTTCTTTGCTCATCTATTTGAACAATACTCTGTCCGTCACCTAAATGTTTAATCACGAAAGGAGGATTTACAGCCTGACATGTTATAACTGTAGCTGCTGCACCTATGATTAATACAGACAATAATCGATAAGTAGAACGCCAGATCTTTCTAAACTGAATCATGTTTTTTGGTATTAAGATTATAATAAATTTATATTTAATTATGGCACAAAGATAAGCGCTAAACTATTCTGAGGCTATCTATTTTGTTACAAAGTATAGTACAAATGTTACATATAAGACTCGTTATTAATTATCTCATAAAAACCAATCTATTTTCATGTAACTATATTCTTAAAGTATTTGTATGCAATCTAAGCCAAACATGTATTTCTCTCCTACAGTCTTAGGATTCGTTCCTATTACGGTAACTTCCAAAGTAAGTTTTCCATTATCAGGAGCAAAAGTCCCCAAATTAATAGGTTCAGAAAGTACTACCCTAAGTCCTCAAATTCAATACTATTTTCACGGTGATATTTTGATATATCAACAGGTATAGGCAATAATTCTTTGGCTGCTTCATCCTCTCCTGATGTTCCAACAGCTTTAGCTTCTGCATCTCCATACCAGTAAACAGTAGTAGCGTAATCCACCGTTCCTTTTATCCAACTTAATAACTCAATATCAAATTGAAGCTTAGAAGAGAAGGGTATACCATCCAAATTACGAGTACGGAAAAAGGTATTATATCCATGAGAACTCTGCTGATCGGCACGAGGAGCACCGCCAAACGGGGTATGGAATATAACAACAGGAGCCCACGAACTATTATAATAATCTTCTGTTCCTGTTCCGAAATGAGAAGGGAAAGTATCCGCATCTACCCATATTTTTTCATCTCCTTCACCATACCAGGCCCTTGAATGATTAAAGAGAGTTAGAACATCTCCTTTATAAACTCCTCTCCCGGTTAATGTAGCAAAATTCCACTCTTTACAATTTCGATCTTCGTCCGGATGATCATATACAGGTAGCTGATTCTGCTGACGCCAGGAAGCATGAAAATACAATGAGCGTTCTCCCCATTGTAAAGGAGCAGTCATTACTTTCATATTTACATCCACACTTTGAGTAGAAATATTACGTATCGATAAACGAGCCCCTTTCTGATAAGGCATCAGCCAACGACTAATAACCTTTCCATGTCCGTCGGCTGATAAAAACCAACTTTGAACAGCCGGTGCCCCCATACCTCCGCCTGAATAATCAGACAAAGGCACCCAAACTGTAAGAATACTATCAAAAGATGCCATAAATATCAAATTGCGCATTAACTGGGCATACCTTGTAGAATCGACTTTACCTATTTCAAAATTAACTTCATAAACAGCATTCTCTCCTTGTGGTAAATCTATACATATAGAATCGCCCGGTTGCAACCATTGTCTTTTTTCACTTCCCTGTAACTCCGTTTTAACCTCCGGATGTAATAGCAAATTATCAACCACTACAATCTTCTGCCTGACGTCCGCAACTACCTTATCCGAAAAAGTTTCTACCAATGTACCTTTAGGATATTTACGATAATTGATATGATAGTATTTGGGGGTAGCAGTGATTCCAACTTCATCTTCAAAGGTTATTTTGCAACCTTTTGCAAAAGGTATGGGCAGGAATAAGGTACTTCCTCCTTTCCCATCCGGAGTATAGCTGGTATGTGGCTGCAATAGTCCGCGTGCCGACTCCTCAACTGATACCATCTCATCCAAAAGTGAATCCAATGTAACTTGAGATGTTCTTCTTGTACAAGAGACCAGCAATAACAAGCATAAAACAGATATTATATTCTTCATTTCCATATAGATTTAAGCATCCAAGCATTCAATTCCATATTTGTCCCTTTCTTTTGTGCAAACAGTTCAATTCCTGTTTGAGAAGCATTAGGATAAGTCAGTAAAGTAAATACATCTTTCCCATCATTAGTAAATAGTTCAATACTAGACTTATCTACAAAGATATGAAATCTTATCTTATTGTCTATTGGTTCAACCAAAGCATGTGTCATGCGACTAAATTTAGGAATAGCAACATCTGCACTGTGAGTACGATCAATCACTAAGTTGTGGGAATCAGTATCATAACTAATCACCACTTTACGACCATCACCTGTACATAGGTTAAATCCAAAGGTATTGGAAGTGTCAGTAGAGAAAGTTGCATCAAGTTCATACACATTCTCCTCAGGCACAAATCCAGGTATATTTTGTATGCCTACTTGCAAAGAACGTTTTATTGAAAAGGGTTTATAACGAAGTGTTTGTAGTTGTTCAATAGGATTCTGAATTAATCGAATTCCTTCTTTATATGTTTTCAAATTCAAATTACGAGGAATGGACCAAAAACCTTTTCCATACCCAGAAGGGACTAATTGTGCATAATCCCATGTAGCCACCCAGCCCATTGAAACTGTATTCTTCAGAGTATTATCATAATCGCGAAAAGTGCGTGATGCATAGAAGTCCAATCCTTTATCAAGATACAGGGGAGTATCGGGATGATTATCCATTAACGTAAAAGAAGTCCCATCAAAATCTCCAATAAAATATTGCTCTTGTGCCCAATTGATCGATACTACCATTACCCATTTCTTATTATTAAAATCACCATCAACAGGCAGTTGAAACAAATCAGGACACTCCCAAGACTTTTCATGATCACCCGCAGGTCCGAAATCACTGGTCCACGTCCAATTCTTCAAGTCAGTAGATGTATAGAACTTTATCTTTTTCTCCAATGCTTTCGCCACAACCATTACCCACTTTTGAGTCGGCTCATGCCAAAACACTGTTGGATCTCTAAACTCTGTACTCCATATATCAAGAACAGGATTACCTTCATAATAATGGAATGCCTTTCCATCATGACTAAAAGAAATCCCTTGTGCCTGCTTTTTTGAATCCTTCTCAAAGGCCGTATAAGCTGCTATATAAGCATCTTTGCCAAAACCGGCAGAATTATCCTTATCAATAAGTACTGAGCCTGTAAAATATGCAATGTTAGAGTTGGCACCAGTCATTGCAAAAGGAGTTATTTCGTTATAATGCACCAAATCTGTAGATTCTACCTTTCCCCACCAATACATGTGGTACTTTCCTTGGTAATATATAAATCCACTAGGATCACCAATCCAACCTTTTTGTGGACTAAAATGATATTGAGGTCTATAAGCTTCGCTATACAAGCTATCTGAGCTTACTTGGGCATTAACAGAAACTATTCCCGCCAACAGAAATATATATAACGCAAATGTAAATTTCATATTTATTCTATTAAAAGTTCATCCTTACTTTAGCATCTTTCAATGTCCAAATCTCAGCTGCTGCCTCTGTAGTCTTTCCATCAGAAAAGAGTTCCAACTGTGTGCTATTTTCTTTTAGTGGGAATATCCTTGTTGTGAAGGCATCCTGATTATTAATAAAACCTTCCACCACAGAACCATCTATAAATAAATGAAATTCTATAGGCTTAGAAACGTCCAACTGATAGTAATCTTTACGAATTTCCAGCGGAATATGTTGACGTACCGAAGAATGAGTTTGATCTACTACGAGTTCCTTCTTCTCAACATCATAATATATCATACTAGATTCACTATTATCCGAATTCTTACACAACACAAATCCAAAGCGCTTTGAATCCCCTGGATAAAAAGTTGCTTTAATCTCCAGTTGATGTCCTTGTTTACTGATAATATAAGGTTGCGACGCCCCTATTTTTTTCTTTGGTAAAACGCTATGCTTTTCACGTAATTGCTGTAAAACAGGATGTGGAGTCTGACAAATCTTTCCATTTTTGAGTTGCCATTTTCTTGGAATACTATATAGATGTGCCCAGCCTTGTTTATAAGTTGCCTCACCTCCTATTTCATCCGGTATTATTGAGATAGAAACGATATCCCCCATTGGTGTCTCTACTACAGAAGGAGACAACAAACGGTTTATAATCTCTAAATTCTGTGGCATAAGATCATCCGGTATAAACTTCTCATTCTTAAAGTCTCCTATCCAATATTGACAACGTGCCGGTACTCCTTTATACGGTACTCTATTGACTAAAAGCACATACTTGTTCCCCATTTTCTTGAAGACGGGCATCTCCCAAAATATACCGGAATTATCAAACTGAGGATTACCTTCAAATAATAAATGTATAAAATCCCATTTCTTCTGATCAATGGATTTATATAACAACAATGCTCCATGTGGCGTTTCAGTATCCTCTATGCCGTAACCGATAATCATATACCAAGTATTTCCCTCTTTCCATACATATTGATCACGCATATCTGTACGGGTATATCCTGCCGGATGCTCGGCAATAACGGGATTGTGTTCATATTTCTCCCATTCAATCAATGCGCTATCTTTTGGGAAAGCAATGCCAACTCCCAATTTATCGCCACCTGCCGTATAGATAAGTTGTGGTACTCCATTATCATTGATCACAGCACAACCCGACCATATTCCATTTTTATCATAAGAGCTGTCAGGAGTTAATGCTGGCTTTTCTTCTGTCCAGTGAACTAAATCCGAACTACTGAAATGCCCCCAATTAATCTGCCCCAAGAAGATGCCAGAAGCATTCTTTTGATTGAAGATATGATATTTACCATTAAAATGAATCAACCCGTGTGTCTCATTCGTCCAATTGGCAGCCGGCAACAAATGATATCGAGGGCGATTAAAATCAGCAGCAAATCGTGTTTCGGGAATAGCTAATACAGGAGTTTTTTTCAAATCAGAAGCAATTTCAGCTATTAGTTCCGAACACTCAACAGGAGTTGAACTTATTTTAATTTCATCAATCAGGCCATTTATTGCCGTAACATCGTACATCCAAACTTTCTTATCCCGAAAATCCTTACCAATCTGAATATACATATTGTTAGATGAAATTAGTTTTTCCGATGGGTTCGAACCTACTTTATAGCCATTCATATAAATAGATTTGCCCTCTAAATCAATCAATAAATGCAGCCATTTAAAACGTTCTATTTTTGTATCTAAAGAGTAATAAGAATATGAATTGTCTTTTCCAACTCCAAGCAATAGTTCACCATAACGATCTGTGCATATTGCAATAGAATTTCCCGATAAATCTTTCACTCCCATAAAAGCGGCAGTATCCGTTGGATAAGATTCTAATGCAAACCAACCTGATAATGACGAAAAATCTTCTTTTACAGAAGTATTTAGCCAAGTTGAATACCCATCTGTACGAAGTGCTTTCCCTTTAATTCCGGCAACAAACTCCGGTATTTGTTTAATAGTAGATAAATTCAGTTGTAACTCAGAATCAGTAGAAAGTAAGGGATTTTGTTCATCAAACGTCCAGACTCTCTGAGCACAAATAATGTTTATGGAAAGTAAAAAGCTTCCTAATAAGGAATAAAGGTAGTATTTCATAGTAACAGATTTTTTGTGATGGAAAGGGAATGTATATATTCCCCTTCCATTTATGATTTATGCATTATTATTTAAAGTCAGCATATCCAGGGTTTTGCACATATTTACCACCGGAAAATCCGTACTGGTTGTTCGGAATAGGATAAAATTCATCCTTTCCACTCGTGAAATGTGCTTTAGCATAATAAATACGGTTGTCTTTTTCCGCTCCAATATAGTTGTTCATTGTTGTTTCAGCAATGCCCCAACGTACCAAATCGAAGAAGCGTTCACCTTCTAAAGCCTTCTCCAGACGGGTTTCCGAACGAAGAGCTTTACGGGCATACTCCTGATTCCATCCGGTAGCAGTATAAGGATTAATCAGATAATTAGCAGCATACTTGGAACCATTTTTGAAGTCTTTGACATAAGCACTATTCTTAGCACGATTACGAATTTGGTTAATTAAATCACGAGCTGTATCAAGTCCATTACCCTCATTTATTTCAATCAATGCTTCAGCCTTCCATAGCAGAATATCTACATAGCGAATAATTTGCCAATTAAGTTGAGAAGCCCCCCATGGCCATCCCTTAAACATATCACTACTTTCAGGAGAAACCCAAAAACGCTTTGCACAATTATAACCATACGTTTCTTTATCACGTACCCAACCATCACAGGGTTTTTCAGAATAGGTTTTCCAAGTTATATTCGGACGTCCTACAACAAAATCAAGACGAGGATCTACACTGGGTGTTGTATTTTCCAAGGTATAAACGCCATTTGATAATACCGTCCGGCTATAATCTACTTTTGATTGATAATTGAAATCCGGCAAACCATTCGCGTCTGTTTGATAAGCATTAATCAAGTCTTGACTGGGGAGGAAAAAGCCATCACCACCATAAGGGCTACCACCACCCGGAGAATTCAATAAGTTACTCCAATTGATGCGACCGGCACTTTCAGTGCCATCATTCATAGAATATTGAACAGCAAATACGGACTCTTTACCATTCTCATTAGCTACAAGATCTAATCCTTGGAAATCGTTCAGCAAATCATAACGATTACTTGCAGTTACCTGATCGCACAGCGACACTACTTCTTTAAGCAAATCTTTATTTATAGCCGTCACTGCATGAGTAGACTCATCTTGTTGATAAGCTTGATATAATTTGATCTTGGCAGCATAAGCCAATGCAACATATTTATGTATACGCCCTACTTCTGACTGGGTAGAAGGAAGTTGCTCAGCAGCGTCTAACATCTCCTTAGCCAACTTACCTAATATTTCATCACGAGTAAACTCGTTATTTGCAATATCCGGATATTGAGATATTTCCACATTTTCATCAAAATAAGGTATTTTATTGAAAAGGCGGCTTAGCTCAAAATAATAATGGGCCCGAAGCACTTTCATCTCGGCTATGCGTGAGGTGCGTCCTTTCACTTGTTCATCCGTAGCAGCATTCAAAACACGCAGTGCTGAGTTGCAACGTTGTACGCTACAATACAAATGATACCATTTACTATCAAGAAAACCATTGGTTGCATCCATATCAAAGGTTTCCATACGATGAACTTCATTAAGGTCACCAACGCCACCTCCACCTTTATAAGCATTATCCGAACGAACCTCACCATAAGTCCAGTTAGTAGTAGGATGGCACCATACACTCCAACTCTGTCCTTCGGGACCACCTAAAGCCGCATAAGCAGCATTCACAAGTAAGTCAGCCCCCTTCGTGGAAGTCATAATATCTTCATTCAAGCTACCTTGAGGTTTCAAGCTCAAAAAGCTATCTTCGTTACAGCTAGTAACTACCAGCGCAAAAGCGCCAATCATATATATGTGTTTCAGTTTCATAATCATAATCTATTTAAAAGTTTAGAAGCCAAATGATAATCCAAAAGAAAATGTACGAGGCAACGGATAAGGATATCCTAATCCTTCAGGATCGGCACCTGTATAACCAGTAATTGTAAACAAGTTCTGAGCTTGGAAATAAATACGGGCATGTTGCATTTTCATTTTATCAAGAATACTTTTGGGAAGTGTATAGCCTAAAGTCAGGCTCTTCAGTTTAATATAAGAACCATCTTCAATATAAAATTGAGAAACTTCATGTTCATTATTACTATTGAGGGTAGTCAGTGCAGGTACATTACTATTATATACACCTGTTTTCTCAAAATTCTCATAAGCATGCATAGCATCGAGTAAGCGTGTAGAGTGATTACCGCTCCAACATTGGAATAAATCAGTATAATACTTAGAATTATTATAAGCATCACGAATCATTCCATTAAAGAACATACTAAGGTCAAAACCTTTCCAAGATGCACCAAGATTTAATCCACCAATTACCTTCGGATTATCAGAACCAAGCCATACACGGTCATTCGTATTGATAACACCATTACCATCAGCATCTACATATTTAATACGTCCTACACCGGGAGCACCAAACTGTACATCATATTTTGCCTTATATTCGTCTACTTCCTGCTGAGTACGGAATACACCATCTGTCTTAAAGCCCATCCATGAACCGAATGGCTGACCTACCAAGGTTTTGTTTACACCATTACCTCCACCATAAGTATAATAGATTTCCTGTGTCAAATCCGTCACTTCATTTTTATAGTAAGAAAGGTTGAATGCTATATCATACTTAAAATCTTTGATCTCATCTCTCCAGGTTAAAGACATTTCAAAGCCCTTATTGCTCATTGTACCACCATTATACCAACAATATCCGCCTTCACCAATTACTGCGATATAGGGTTTCTCAACAAGCATATCGCGTGTCTCCTTATCAAAATAATCGATAGAAGCTCCTAAACGTCCATTCAGGAAAGCTGCGTCTATACCAACATTAAACTGTCTTGTACTCTCCCATTTTAAAGCAGGATTGGTTGATCTCACTTTATAACCGCCGGGAGAAAGTGTTGTGCCATCACCATTCATATTATAACTTGCATCTTTTAAACTGATAAGATACTTAGTGTAAGGAGCCTCATCATCAATAATGTCATTACCATTTATACCCCAAGATGCACGTAATTTCAAATCTGACAACCAGTTCTTCGTTGATTCCATAAACTTCTCACTTGAGATACGCCAACCAGCAGAAACTGATGGGAAATAACCGGTATTATTACCTTTTGCCAAACGTGAAGAAGCATCACGACGTAAGGTAACAGAGGCCAAATAACGTCCTTCATAATCATAGTTCACTTTTCCGAAATAAGATACCATGGCATAGTTGGAAGCATCAGCACCCACATTTTTTCCGGCAGTAACTCCATTTAGATAAATATAATCTTCATCTTCAACGGCTAATCCTGTACCATATCCGAACATTGATTCACCATGGTTCTTCTTGGCTTCAGTTGCAAGAAGTGCAGTCAGATTATTCTTCCCAAATGTTTTATTGTAAGTAACGGTATTAGTCCATACCCAGTCAAGTCTTTTTTTGGATGATTGCGTCAATTTGTTAACTTCATCACGTGCCCAAGCAGCTTCGAAAACCTTATTCGATTCGTCGTAGTAGTTCATACCAAAATTTGTACGTAGAACTAGATCTTTCAATGGTTCGATTTCAAGGAATGCATTACCAAAAATGCGCCAGTACTCATGGTTGTTTCTTTTTTCATTCTCAAGCAAGCGAGCCATATTAGGAGCATCTCCCAAAACATCGTTAATTGCATCATTATATCCGCCTTCTTCATCGTACACGGATTTTGCAGGATGTTGTTTAATGGCATTTTCATCCACGCCAGCCGGACTAAGAGTTTGTGTCCAACGATTTATAGCAACATTCTCACCGATACGTAAACGATTATTCAAAAATTGATAATTGGAACTAATGCGAGTATTAATGCGCTGAAAATTAGTATTCTTAACCATACCGTCATGATCAAGATAGTTCAATGCCAATGAAAAAGAACCATTATCAGAGCCTTTTGAAAGAGTAGCACTATAGTTCTGCATCAAAGCAGTCTGATAAATGACATCACGCCAGTTGGTATCAACAGCATGTACTTTTGTATTATTCAACCCTATATAATCTTGGAGCTTGGGAGTAGTACCATTTCCATAAATCTCACTACTGGGAGTTGCACCATTGTTAGCATATTTATAAGCAGACCAATAAGTTTGTCCCCATTCATCTGCATTCAACATATCAAAGCCACATTGGTAGGTTTGCAAGGTAAGCGACATGTCAAAATCGACCCGGGTTTCTCCTTTTTTAGCACGTTTAGTAGTGATGATGATAACGCCATTGGCAGCCTGTGCACCGTAGATTGAAGCAGAAGCTGCATCTTTCAATACTTGAATAGATTCTACATCATTAGAAGAAAGAATAGATGCGATGTTTTCACGAGTCATTACTCCGTCAATAACATAAAGTGGAGAATTGGCATCATTACGGAAAGAAGATTTTCCACGAATTAAAGTTGAAGTATTACCACCTCCGGGAGCCCCATCTGTAGTAATGTTCATTCCTGATACACGTCCCTGTAAACTCGACAAGACGTTACCTGTAGGAATATCAGCTACATCTTTCATCTTCACAACAGCAACAGAACCCGTCAGACTGGCTTTCTTTTCAGACATATAACCTGTAACAACGACTTCATCAATCATTTTGGAATCTTCTACCAAATCTATACGCAAAGTTGGTTGTGCCTTTACTGTTACAGTTTTATATCCTATATAGGACACAGTTAATGTAGCACCGGAAGCCACTGAAAGAGTAAAGTTGCCATCAATGTCCGTTATGGCTCCATTACTGCTCGAGCCTACTTCCAATACAGAGGCACCAATGATAGCATCTCCAGTCGATTTCTCAACAACAGTACCTTTCACTTGAATTTGCTGGGCAAATGAAGTAATACCCGCAAAGAGAAGCACAATTAATGTGCATAGTCTGAGACTAATGTTTTTCAACATACTTGCTTATTAGTTTAAAGTTTATAATAAATCTATTTTCTCAACTCCTATTGAGTTTTGTCTTTGCAAAAGTAGATGAAAGGAGTATTAGCCTATATAAAAAATGTTTCAAAAGGTGTTATTTTTGATACATCATCGTTTATAGCACCTTCTAAAGACGATATTTAGGAGGAAATTCTTAAAAAAATGACTTCGATTAATCAAATAAAAACAGACGGTAAGCAGAACGGATACAGTTTACACAGAACCCGTACTACCCAAAAGAAGAAAAAACATTGAATCTATCTTAGTGGGTGATGAGAATAATTCTAAATAGTTAATTATAGTGAGATCAATTATAGGTAAATATAGATAATCACTACTTAAACTCAAACTGAGCCGCACACTGATATCCCTCTTCATACAACTCTGTCAGTTTCTTGATGTCTCGCTCTATGCGGTCTACTACTATTGGTTTCAAAGGACGAATCACAGTTATTTCTCCCGCATCCTCCATACGTTCTACTAATTCAAGTTGCTCATTGTAAGCACGACAACGGTGACCAAGTGCCTCGCGTACTTTAGGGTATTTTCTATATAAAAAAGAAGGTATCTTAATATCTTTTGCTTCTTTTCTATAGCCACGATTGCGAGTCAACACTACCACATTATTAATATACCCATCTTCACAAGCATGCATTAGCGGAATACTATCCACAATACCACCGTCGAGCATAGGTACTTCATCAACATAGGCTATAGGGCACACAAATGGTAAACTACTCGATGCACGAGCTATATCAATAACACGATCTTTATCTTGTTTTTCCTCAAAATAGTTAGCTTCACCAGTCAAACAATTAGTAGTTACCATGACATAACGTTCGGGACAATTAAAATAGGCTTCGTAATCATAAGGCAATATATGCTCGGGAAATTCCTGAAACAAGAGATCGAAATCTATAATATTGCGCTTCTTCAGCAAGTACTTCAATCCGATATAATTGTACTTCTCCAACAAGTCTATATTACTATATTTGGCACGACCACGCTGGCCGGACATATATGAGAGTCCATTACATGCTCCGGCACTTACACCTATTGCATAAGGGAAACGTATTCCCCTATCCATAAAACTATCGAGCACGCCACAAGTGAAGACGCCACGCATACCACCACCTTCAAGTACCAGACCTGTATAATCATTCAAACGTATTAATTTCTTCATAAGTGTCACAATTAACGCTCCAAAGATAGCTTTTGTTTACGAAATTCTATTTATATTTGCGGTTACAACTATAAATTAATAACACTTTTATCATGATGAAAAATTTAATTCTTATTGCTGCTCTTGGTATGTTGAGCCTCAATGCCGGAGCAAAAGACAAAGCTAAGGATAAAACAAAACAAGAACAAGGCTTCGTTTTTACAACCGTAAAAGCTAATCCTATTACCTCCGTAAAGAACCAAAATCGTTCAAGTACGTGCTGGAGCTTCTCAACCATCGGTTTCCTGGAAAGCGAACTATTGCGTATGGGCAAGGGGGATTATGATCTTTCTGAAATGTTCGTTGTACACCACACCATGATAGACCGTGCCCAAAACTACGTGCGTTACCACGGAGACAGTTCTTTTGCTCCCGGCGGAAGTGCTTACGACGTAGTCTATTGCCTCAAAAATTATGGAATGGTACCTCAGGAAATAATGCCGGGCATCATGTATGGTGACACATTGCCCGTACACAACGAATTGGATGCCGTTGCCGGAGCTTACACCGATGCCATTGCCAAAGGCAGACTAACCAAACTGACCCCAGTATGGAAAAAAGGTCTTTCAGCTATCTATGATACATACCTTGGTCAGTGCCCGGAAAAATTCTCTTATAAAGGTAAGGAATATACTCCGCTAACATTCGCAGCATCTCTCGGATTGAATCCGGATGATTACATATCGCTGACTTCTTTCACTCATCATCCCTTCTACACCGAAGCAAATATTGAAGTACCCGACAACTGGCGCAACGAAACTTCATGGAACTTGCCGTTAGATGAATTTATGGCTGTTATTGAAAACGCTGTAAACAACGGTTATACTGTAGCTTGGGGAAGTGACGTAAGCGAACAAGGATTTACTCGTGACGGTATCGCAGTGATGCCCGACGCAGCCCGTGGTGCTGAACTTACCGGTTCGGACATGGCTCGCTGGACAGGAATGAAAGAAGAAGACAAGCGCAAAGAATTAACCTCTAAGCCTCTCCCTGAAATCAACGTTACACAAGAATTGCGTCAGGAAGGTTTTGATAATTGGCAAACTGGTGATGACCACGGAATGCTTATCTATGGTATTGCCAAAGATCAAAACGGAAAACCTTACTTTATGGTGAAGAATTCTTGGGGAACTAATAGCAAATATAAAGGTACTTGGTATGCTTCCAATGCATTTGTTGCTTACAAGACCATCAATATTCTGGTACATAAGGATGCAATCCCTGCTGAAATTGCTAAGAAGATCGGAATAAAATAAGAGAATAGTAATTAGTGATTGGCTGACACTTACAAGTCAATCACTAATCATACAAATCAGAAATTGTTTAAATTTCTAACTATTCAAATAAAAAGATGTAACTATTTGATTATGAGTATACATGGATAATACCTATTTCAGTCGTATACTTAAAGCAATTCAGTCGTATACTTAATCCATTTCAGTATACGACTGAATTGCTTTAAGTATACGACCGAATATTACAGCCCGCTTTTTGTAAACAATATTACTTCCGAATGTAGCGACACTTTAAGCACCATCAAATCCCCTTCTTTTGCTCAAAAGTCGCCTAGTTGTGCATTTTTCGCTCCAAACTCTTGTCAGAACCAACACTTTGCGTAAATTTGCACGCTGATAATCAAGTTAACCGGATAATTCAGTAGCAGGATACTACTACTCTGATTCCCGGTACTGACATGTAGAAATACTAATACTAATAATTAATAGCATGAGTTTAAAAATTGTTGTATTGGCAAAACAAGTTCCTGACACACGTAACGTTGGGAAAGATGCCATGAAAGCCGACGGAACCATCAACCGTGCGGCACTCCCTGCCATCTTTAACCCCGAAGACCTGAACGCTCTTGAGCAGGCTCTCCGGTTGAAAGATGAACATCCGGGCTCTACCGTAACCATTCTGACTATGGGACCGGGACGTGCAGCCGAAGTTATCCGTGAAGGTATGTTCCGTGGTGCCGACAACGGCTATCTGCTGACTGACCGTGCTTTTGCCGGCGCAGATACCCTGGCTACTTCGTATGCCATCGCTACCGCTATCAAGAAAATAGGCGATTGCGACATTATCGTAGGTGGTCGTCAAGCGATCGACGGTGATACGGCACAAGTAGGTCCTCAGGTTGCAGAAAAACTAGGATTAACACAAGTTACTTACGCCGAAGAAATTCTAAGCGTAGACAAAGCTGCCAAGAAAATTATCGTGAAGCGTCACATCGACGGTGGTGTAGAAACTGTAGAAGCTCCCCTGCCTATCGTTATTACCGTAAACGGAAGTGCAGCTCCCTGCCGCCCGCGTAACGCCAAATTAGTACAAAAGTACAAACGCGCACTCGGCGCCCAGGAAAAAGCAGCTATCACCAAAGAAGGTGAAGAACTTGCATACGCTGCACTTTATGAGAAATATCCCTATCTGAACATCACTGAGTGGAGTGTAGCCGATGTATGTGGCGATCTCGCACAATGTGGTCTGAGCGGCTCACCCACAAAGGTAAAAGCCATTCAGAACATTTCGTTCCAAGCCAAAGAGAACAAAACACTGACAGGCAGCGACCAGGATGTAGAAGATTTGATTGTTGAACTGTTAGCTAACCACACGATAGGATAAGATTATGAATAATGTATTTGTATATTTAGAGATTGAAGGCACTACAGTTGCCGACGTCAGTCTTGAACTCTTGACCAAAGGTCGTAAATTGGCTAATCAATTGGGTTGCCAACTGGAAGCAGTTGCTGCCGGAAGTAATCTGGCAGGTATCGAAAAGCAAGTATTACCCTTCGGAGTAGACAAATTCCATATTTTCGATGCTCCGGGTTTATTCCCTTACACTTCTCTTCCCCACTCTTCCGTCCTCATCAACCTTTTCAAAGAAGAACAACCTCAAATCTGTCTGATGGGTGCTACCGTTATCGGTCGTGACCTGGGTCCGCGCGTTTCTTCTGCCCTGACCAGTGGACTTACTGCCGATTGTACTTCTCTTGAAATCGGCGAACACGAAGATAAGAAGGAAGGAAAGACGTATGAAAATCTGTTGTATCAGATTCGTCCCGCATTCGGTGGTAACATCGTTGCAACCATTGTAAACCCTGAACATCGTCCACAAATGGCGACTGTACGTGAGGGCGTAATGAAGAAAGAAATTCTCGATGCTAATTATAAAGGTGAAGTCATCAACCATGACGTTGCAAAGTATGTTCCTGAAACAGACTATGTAGTTAAAGTTATCGACCGCCATATAGAAAAGGCAAAACACAACCTGAAAGGTTCTCCCATAGTTATTGCCGGTGGTTACGGTATGGGAAGCCGCGAGAACTTCAATATGTTGTTCGACCTGGCTAAAGAACTTCACGCCGAAGTGGGTGCCAGTCGTGCTGCCGTGGATGCCGGTTATGCCGATCACGACCGTCAAATCGGTCAGACGGGTGTTACAGTTCGTCCTAAACTGTATATCGCTTGTGGTATCAGCGGACAAATCCAGCACATCGCCGGTATGCAGGAAAGCGGTATTATCATCTCCGTAAACAATGACGAGAATGCACCTATTAATACCATTGCCGACTATGTTATCAATGGTACGATAGAAGAAGTCATCCCGAAGATGATTAAATACTATAAACAAAACAGTAAGTAATAATCGGGGTAATCATGAAAGGATTGATTCTTACACTCTTTCTTCTTTCTACTATTGCTTCTGCATTTGCTCAAGAGAAGATTTGGTTAGACAAAAGCTATAAATGGACTAACGATTCTACTCAAGCTATCAAATATGCCCTTATCTCCGAAGAAGATAAGAAACATATCAAAGTAGAAGAATTTACTATAGATGGGCAGAAGAAAGAAATCTGGCATTTCTCGAAATATGGAAATACTCCAAGTAAGAGGATACGAGAAGGTTTGCATACAGTAGTTTATGCAAATGGTAAGGACAGTCTAACAGAAGTATATAATGACAATCGTATTGAAGGACAAGTCATGGTTTATTATCCTGACGGCTCAATTCAACTTGCGCAAAGTTACAAAGACGGACGTTTAAACGGAAAGTTTCTGCAATATTACCCTGATGGAAAGCTCCGCAGAGAGGAATATTATTCAGAAAACCAATGTACCGATGGAAAGCTTTTCGACAAAGATGGAAATGAGATAGCACATCAACCTTATATAATATATCCATCATTCCCTGGTGGAATAGAAAATTTAATGAAGTTGTTAGCTGGTATCATTCAATATCCGGAAAGAGCTATGAAAAGAAAAACAGAAGGAAGAGTTATCATACAGTTCATTGTAAATGAGAAAGGCAGTATGGAATTCCCCGAAGTAATTCAATCAGTAAGCTATGACATTGACAAAGAAGCAATACGAGCTTTCAAAGCTATTGCAGAAGTCTATCGATGGTCACCCGGTTATCAGGATGGAGAAGCAAAGCGAGTTAAATATACAATACCTCTATATTTCAGAATACCCCAATAAATAACAAGAATATGGCAAACTTTTATACTGAAGTTCCCGAATTAAAATTTCATCTGGATAATCCGATGATGGAACGTATCTGCGAGCTGAAAGAACGTGGTTACGAAGACAAAGACAAATTTGACTATGCTCCGCAGGACTATGCGGATGCAATGGACTCTTTCGATAAAGTTCTTGAGATCACCGGTGAGATTACCGGCGAAATCATCGCTCCTAATGCAGAAGGTGTGGACGAAGAAGGTCCTCATTGTGCTGATGGTCGTGTAGAATACGCAAGCGGTACCAAACAAAACCTCGACGCTATGGTAAAAGCCGGTTTGAACGGTATGACCATGCCTCGCCGCTTCGGAGGTTTGAACTTCCCGATTACTCCGTACACGATGTGTGCTGAAATTGTTGCTGCTGCTGACGCAGGTTTCGGTAACATCTGGTCTTTGCAAGATTGTATTGAAACTCTGTATGAGTTCGGAAACGAAGATCAACACAGCCGTTTCATTCCTCGCGTATGCCAAGGCGAAACCATGTCCATGGACTTGACTGAACCGGATGCCGGTTCTGACTTGCAATCAGTAATGCTGAAAGCAACTTACGACGAAGCCAACAATTGCTGGCGCCTGAACGGTGTGAAGCGTTTCATCACGAACGGTGACGCTGATCTTCACCTTGTACTGGCTCGTTCGGAAGAAGGTACTAAAGATGGTCGTGGTTTATCCATGTTTATCTATGACAAGCGCGAAGGTGGCGTAAATGTACGTCGTATTGAAAACAAGCTGGGTATTCACGGTTCTCCTACTTGCGAGCTCGTTTACAAAAACGCAAAAGCTGAACTTTGTGGTGACCGCAAACTTGGTTTGATTAAATATGTAATGGCTTTGATGAATGGTGCTCGTTTGGGTATCGCCGCTCAGTCGGTAGGTTTGAGTCAAGCCGCTTACAATGAAGCATTAGCTTATGCTAAAGACCGCAAACAATTTGGCAAAGCAATCATCGAATTCCCCGCAGTATATGAAATGCTGGCTAGCATGAAAGCTAAACTTGACGCTGGTCGTGCTTTATTATATCAAACTTCACGCTATGTAGATATCTACAAAGCATTGGACGATATTGCACGTGAACGCAAACTCACTCCGGAAGAACGTCAGGAACAGAAGAAATATGCTAAGCTGGCTGACTCTTTTACTCCGCTTGCCAAAGGTATGAACTCCGAATACTGTAACCAGAATGCATACGATGGTATTCAAATCCATGGTGGTTCCGGTTTCATGTTGGAATATGCTTGTCAACGCATCTACCGCGACGCACGTATTACCTCCATTTATGAAGGAACTACCCAGTTGCAGACTGTTGCCGCTATCCGTTATGTAACAAACGGTTCATACATCGCAACCATACACGAGTACGAAGCAATTCCTTGTAGCGAAGAAATGCAACCTTTAATGGATCGTTTAAAAGAAATGGCATCCAAATTCGACGTTTGTACCAACGCAGTAAAAGAAACTGCTGACCAAACACTTCTGGACTTTGTTGCCCGTCGTCTCTACGAAATGGCTGCAACTATAATCATGTCTCACCTTCTGATTCAAGATGCAACTAAAGCACCCGATATGTTTGCCAAATCAGCAGTTGTTTATTTGAATTATGCTGAAGCTGAGATAGAAAAGCACTTCAATTTCATCCGCAAATTTAAGACGGAAGAGTTGGAAAGCTACAGCAAGTAATTAAGATACTTCTATTATAAAAAAACGTTTCATCTTACTTGATGAAACGTTTTTTTGTACATTTACCCTAATCAAATACTCCGAAGAATCTCAGTTTGCTATGTAATGAATGTATCTCCTTCTGCATCGTTTCCATCCGTTCCAATAAATGGTGAATAGCATCGATACCTTCCATATTAATAGATAAATCATAATACATGCGACTGTAACGCTCCACATTCGCCAATTCAGAGAACAGCAAATAGCGCTCTCCATTTTCCATCTGAATATCTATCAGACCACCTTCCTGCAACATATCTATAAACGATGGTTCTATGTGACATTTGCTGCAATATTCACTTACTATGATTAATTCGTTCTGCATAATGCTACACATTTTAGTTCATACTTTGAATTTTACGGAACATTTCTTTCTGCTCCTCAGTCAAGTTCGTAGGTAGCTTCACCGAATAAGTCACGATGAGATCTCCAAACTGTCCTTCTTTCTTATATATAGGAAAACCCTTCCCCTTCAATCTAGCCTTTGTACCATTTTGAGTTTCAGGTTTCACTTTCAATTTTACTTTGCCATCCAGAGTATCTACCAACTGTTCACCTCCTAAAAGTGCAGTATAAAGATCGAGAGAAACATCCACATACAAATCATCGCCCATACGTTTAAATATAGGATCATCCGAAATGACGAACGTAATATACAAATCACCTGCCGGACCTCCATTGACACCTTCACCTCCATAACCTTTCAGCTTGATAACCTGACCATTCGCTACACCGGCAGGAATCGTAATACGTACATTCTTACCGTTTACTGTCAAAATCTGCTTATGGGTTTGCGCAGCATCACGAAGAGACAAGTTCAAGTCTGCATGAAAATCTTGTCCCCGGAAACCAGCATTAGCACCGCCTCCACCACGTGTACGATGCCCGAACATCTGCTCAAAGAAATCAGAGAATCCTCCGGAACTATTACCCGAGAACTCTTGTCCGTCCGAAGAATACCAATATGATCCATCTCCGTCCGAGCCAAAACCTCCTCCCGAGCCACCGAAACCAGCTCCGCCATATCCGCCGAAGCCTCCCGCACCGGCTTGTTGCTGAGCACGCTTCTGTGCTTCAAACTCATCGGCATGTTTCCAATGTTCTCCATATTCGTCATATTTCTTCCTCTTCTCAGGATCACTCAGCACCTCATTTGCCTCATTAATAGCCTGAAATTTATCCTTAGCTGTAGGATCGTTCGGATTCAAATCAGGATGATGCTTACGTGCCAGTTTACGGTACGCTTTCTTTATGTCATCCTGAGATGCCTTTTTATCTACTCCAAGGACTTGATAATAATCAATATAAGCCATAGTTATAAGTTTTGTATTCTAAAAACAGTAAAACAAATAACACACCAATTTGGTTTAGTAAGAATTAAAATGCGTGAACAAAATCTAAAAAGCATCATCATTAAAGTTAATTATGTAAATACCAGTAATTTACCTTTTCCATTTCTTTCATTTCATGTCACTATTATTCTAAAATAACGTAAACAACATATAATGTCATTTAATTATTCATCTTAATTCTTCCTAAGAATGATAGAAACTGCTTTATTTGTAATGAATTAAATCATTTTATAACAGACACTAACCTTAAATTAGCAATACCGCTTATGAAAAGTAATTATTGGCTCCTATTCGTAGTATTCGCTCTCATCGCCTTACCGGGCAAAGCAGATGAATGGATTAGAATTAATCAACTCGGTTATTTACCACAATCTATAAAAGTGGCTGTATTCATGAGTGAAGAAGGAACTAGTGTAGATAATTATACACTGGTCGATGCCTTCACAGGCAAAACAGTACGTAATTTCAATACGTCCAAGGCTACCGGCAAAATGGGAGGAATGAAAAGTACCTATCGTCTCGACTTCAGCGACTTTACAGAACCGGGCACTTACTATTTAAAAGCAGGAAAAGCTATTTCTCCCCGCTTTCCGATTAATACGCATGTATACAACGGTACAGCAGATTTTCTATTAAACTATATGCGCCAGCAACGTTGTGGCTATAATCCTTTCCTAAAGGACAGTTGCCATGTACACGATGGCTATATTGTATATCACCCAACTAAAACCGGTCAGCATATTGAAGTACGAGGAGGTTGGCATGACGCAACAGATTATCTGCAATATACAACCACCTCTGCTAATGCCATTTATCAGATGATGTTTGCTTATCAGGAGAATCCCGAATCATTTGGCGATGCATACGATGCTGCCGGACTCCCCGGAGCAAATGGTATTCCCGACATCATAGATGAAATAAAATGGGGATTGGATTGGCTGAATCGGATGAACCCTAATCCCGGCGAACTCTATAACCAGATAGCCGATGACCGTGACCACGCCGGTATGCGCTTGCCTAATAAAGACTTGGTAGATTACGGCTACGGACCTGGTAAAGGACGCCCCGTTTACTTCTGTAGTGGCGAACCACAGGTACGTGGAGATTTCATGAACGCAACTACAGGTGTAGCCAGTACCGCAGGTAAATTTGCATCTTGTTTTGCCTTAGGTGCCAAGATATTGAAAGACTTCTATCCCGAGTTCGCTACTGAAATTGGAGCAAAAGCCGATACTGCCTATCAAGAAGGTGTAAAGAAACCGGGAGCATGTCAAACCGCTTCTGTTTTATCTCCATACATTTATGAAGAAGATAACTGGGTGGATGATATGGAGCTCGGTGCTATGGAATTATTCAATGCCACCGGCGAAAGAAAATATCTAGACCAAGCTCTTGAATACGGTCGTCGTGAGCCTATCACCCCATGGATGGGTGCCGATAGCGCACGCCACTACCAATGGTACCCTTTCATGAACATGGGGCATTATCATCTTGCTAAAGTGGAGAATAAACGAATCAGCAAAGAATTTATTCGCAATATGCGCACAGGTATCGACCGCACTTACGAGAAAGCCATTGAAAGCCCATTCCTACATGGCATACCCTATACTTGGTGTTCCAATAATCTGACAACTGCCATGCTGACCCAATGTCGTCTATATCGTAAAACAACTGGTGACAATACTTATGCAGAAATGGAAGCTGCCCTTCGGGACTGGATGTTCGGTTGTAATCCTTGGGGAACCAGTATGATTGTAGAATTACCACTCTACGGTGATTATCCGTCGCAACCCCACTCCTCTCTGCTGAATGCAGGTGCAGGCAATACTACCGGAGGTTTGGTGGACGGTCCTGTTTACCGCACTATTTTTGAAAGTTTGCGCGGTGTCAATATGACAGGTATCCCCGGCACACCCGGTCAAGACTATGAACGTTTCCAGCCTGATCTAATGGTCTATCATGATGCTATCCACGACTATTCTACCAACGAACCGACCATGGATGGAACAGCCTGCCTCACTTATTACCTTTCTGCCATGCAGAAAGAAGGTATGAAACAAGGTAACATCAAAGATGATAAAAACGTATATGTCGATGGCGGAATCATACGTACCGATCCATCCAAAAAACAAATAACCCTTGTATTTACCGCCGCCGACAAAGCAGACGGTGCCGATGCTATTATCAGTACTCTAAAGAAACACGGTATTAAAGGCGGATTCTTTTTTACAGGTGAATTCTATGAACTCTATCCCGAAGTCGTAAAACGCTTACTCAACGAAGGGCACTGTGTAGGAAGCCACAGTTTCGGACATTTGCTATACATGCCTTGGGAAAACCGTGATTCCTTATTAGTTACGCGGGAAGAGTTCGAGCAGGATATGCTGAAAAGCTATGAAACTTTACGCAAGGCAGGTATTGAGTATAAAGATGCTCCCGTCTATATACCTCCATACGAATATTATAACAAAGAAATATCAGCTTGGGCAAAGAGTATGGGTATACAGGTGATAAACTACACTCCTGGCACCATGAGTAATGCAGATTATACGACTCCGGACATGGGGGCCAAGTATCGCAGCAGCCAATTTATCTATGATAAAATCATGGAAGTTGAAAAGAATAAAGGACTGAATGGTCATCTGATGTTGATACACTTCGGTACAGACGACAGACGAACTGATAAGTTTTACAATGGCTATTTGGATAAAATGATTAAAACGCTAAAACGGAAGGGATATACATTCGTACCACTCCGTGAAGCTGTTGGTATATAAATTGTTCATTCTTTCGCAAAGCAATTATTATAAAAAGGTTAGTTAAAGGTTATCATGCAAAGGTATTAAGGTAAATATTCAATCGGTTTGTTTTCAGTAAACCTTTCCCTCACCCCCAAGAGGGGAAGATTACGAAGTAAGCTCCCAGCCTGTGAAGGTTAGGAGCTTTTTCTTAGTTACCTCACAGCATCATGCTCTTTACACTACGGAGTAAAGGTGTTTACATTACGGAGTAACGACCGTTACATTAAGGGGTAAAGGTCGTTACATACAGCTGTAACGTCTTTTACACTTGCATGTAAAGACATGTAAACAGAACGTATTGATAGTTAAGCATATATAGTTACTACTGTCTATTATGCTGAGCTTATCGAAGCATCTCCGAAGTAGTTTTATTGAAAGGCTTCACGCAAGGCTTGAAGCAATTCTTCAATATCCTCCTCAGTAGTATCAAAAGACGTCACAAAGCGTACTTCATTGATTGCCTCATTCCAGAAATAAAAGAAGTAATCTTTAAGAATGCTATCGATTACCGGACGAGGCATAGTGAGAAATAACTGATTACTCTCCATTGCTTGAGTAAACTCTACACCTTGAAAACCTTTCAACCCCTCATATAATTTTCGCGCCATTTCATTGGCATGCATTGCATTTTTCAACCAAAGATCATCGGTCAAGTAAGCAGTGAATTGACAAGATAGATAGCGCAATTTAGAAGCAAGTTGTGCCGATTGCTTTCTTACAAAATAAGCTTCTTTTTTTAACTCGGGATTAAAGATAATCACACTTTCTCCCAACATCAAACCATTCTTCGTTCCACCAAAACTAAGAATATCGATGCCACAATCTACCGTCAACTCTTTAAAGCTAAGATTCAATGCAGCACAAGCATTTGCCAAACGAGCACCATCCATGTGCACATACATGCCATATTGATGGGCTAGTTCTGTTAAAGCTCGCAACTCATCGGGTTTATAGATTGTGCCCAGCTCTGTACATTGAGAAATATAAATAGCTCCCGGTTGTGAATGATGCTGTTCACCGAAATGACATAAATAAGGAAGTATCAACTCGGGCGTCAACTTACCGTCCAAAGTTGCTACCGGACGAATCTGACACCCTGTCATACGAGCAGGTGAACCGCATTCATCTACATAAATATGTGCAGTCTCCGCACAAATTATAGAATTATAGGGACGGGTACATAGTTGTAACGCCACCGCATTACTTCCCGTTCCGTTGAATACGAACAAAAGTTCGCAATCGGAGGTAAACACTTCTTTGATTTTACGGGCAGCTTCTTCTGTCCAAGGGTCATCACCATAACCTACGGCATGGTCTTGATTTGCACGGTTCAGTGCTTCCATCACCAATGGATGCACACCCGAATTATTGTCTGATGCAAAACTTCTCATTGTTGCTTTTTATGTTGTTGTTCTAAAAGATATGCAAAGGAAAGAATATTCCACAACATGAGAAAACAAAAAGGCACAGATTTCGCAACTTAGCAGAAATCCTTCCGCATGCAAAATCTGTGTCTCTTTTACGATACTTTCAATCGGTCTGTTAGTTCTATCCGATATAAACGTTTACCCCCAACGAGATGTAGAGTTCTTCTTCTTCCTGATACATCTCAATCTTATCCTCACGAGCAAGCCAGCCTATTGCGGCTCCCAATTCTTTGTCCTTCAATCCGGACTTTCTTTTCAATGCTCCATAGCTCCACTTTTCATTATCGCTAAGGAGCTGCCAGACTTTGCCGGCATTGAGTCCAATTTCGTTCTTGTTCATTTTCTTTGCAATTTAAAAAGGTTAATAGTTTCTTGATTAGGTTATCTCTACGAAGCGTAAAGATATCATTTTTAATTTTAACAACACAGAAAACGAACAAAAGATATAAAATTTAATCACTTTTGTAACAGTTTCGTAATTTTATACGGTTTCAATTGACACATATCAAGAAGAAAATACAACAAACTGCGATGTCTTATGAAAAGTCATCGCAGTTTGTTGTGCTTTCAAAGAAGGTTTTGAATAAATTCCCGTCAGTGTTTTAATAGTTGATTAGGTGTCAAAGAAAAGCTGAAAAGAAGTTTATTAGTAGAAGCCGAGTAATATTCATACTTAATCAATACTTTTTGCTTCTCCAGCAGTTTGTAGAAATCACAAATCTCTTTTGATTTTTTTATCAATAACCTCTGTTGTCGCATGGCATTTTTCCTTATTGCAGAGCCAATCTTATTATAATCCAATGCATCATTATCAAATCCCCCAGACACTGTAAAACGCAAAACATAGTTACCTGTATTAGGAGAGTATCTTATACGATCTATACTCGTAAATTCATCCATTTGCTGCGGAAAAGTGTTTTTATTAGCAGCTATAACCTCTTTGATTATTTGCAAATGATCCGCATTTCTGCAATTTCTATAAGCAATCCAATAATTATTATCATATACAATAGAGGTTCGACTTATTCTTACTTTTTCTCCACTTTCATTACAATAATCACATATACTAAGATTAAGGCTATCTAATAATTCACCATTCTTCCAATTTGCAATAGCAGAAACAGTAATAGAAAACCCTGAATCATCCATTTTGAAGTTCTTCTTCAATGAGTTGCCCAATATGTATCATAGTATCGTATATAAAAAAAGGCGGAACCATTCATAACCTATCCTGTTCTGAGGTACCGCCAAGTACCTTGTCCGTGAATAAGTACGAATAGTCCACGCCAATCAGCGTGAACTTTCACTTAATTATTCTCAACGGACTTTAAATTGGCGGTTTTCAGAACAGAGAATAAGAGCTAAAGCTCAATGTCTTCTAATAAGTATAAGAATGGAAATGCTATTCCATTTGTTTATGATTTATATTCATTTAATATTTTGCTGCAAGAGGCTATGCCTGGCATAGCACTTCTTAAGGATTTACTTTCTTTTATACCTCAATACCCTAATGTTTTGATTGCTGCAAATACAATGAATGTTTCTTATTTTATTTTACTATACGAATAAGTTATTAACGGCTTCACTTTTTCTTGTATTAAAAAAGCCGTACCAAAGATACTCTCTGATACGGCTTTAACTTATATATAAATAGTTCTATTGAAGAGAATGATATTACATCATTCCGCCCATACCTCCCATTCCGGGAGCACCCATAGGCATTTCGGGCTTATCTTCTTTCTTTTCTACGATCACACATTCAGTAGTGAGACACATACCAGCAATAGAAGCAGCGTTTTCAAGAGCTACGCGAGTAACCTTAGCAGGATCTACCACACCGGCAGCGTTCAAGTTTTCATAAACATCGGTACGGGCATTGTAACCGAAGTCACCTTTACCTTCACGTACTTTCTGAACAACAACTGCACCTTCTTTGCCTGCGTTAGCTACAATTTGACGCAAAGGTTCTTCGATGGCACGCTTGATGATGTCAATACCTGTAGTTTCATCGGCATTTTCACCTTTCATACCTTCCAAAGCGTCGATAGCACGAATGTATGCTACACCACCACCTGCTACGATACCTTCTTCGATCGCTGCACGAGTGGCACGAAGTGCATCATCTACACGGTCTTTCTTTTCCTTCATTTCTACTTCAGAAGCAGCACCTACGTACAGTACAGCTACACCACCTGAGAGCTTAGCCAAACGTTCCTGCAGTTTTTCCTTGTCATAATCGGACTTGGTAGCAACAATCTGAGCTTTGATTTGTTCACAACGTTCTTTGATGGCCTTTTTGTCACCGGCACCGTTAACGATGGTAGTATTATCTTTAGATACAGTGATTTTGTCAGCAGTACCCAACATTTCGATAGTAGCTTGTTCCAGTTTCAAACCTTTTTCTTCACTGATAACAACACCACCAGTCAATATTGCGATGTCTTCCAACATTTCCTTACGACGGTCACCGAAGCCCGGAGCCTTCACAGCACAAATCTTTAACTGAGAACGCAGACGGTTTACAACCAAGGTAGTAAGAGCTTCGCTATCTACATCTTCGGCAATTACCAATAGAGGACGGCCACTTTGTACAGCCGGTTCGAGAATAGGCAAGAAATCTTTCAAGTTAGAAATCTTCTTGTCATAGATCAGAACGTATGGATTCTCCATCTCACATTCCATCTTCTCTGTATTGGTAACGAAATAAGCAGAAAGATAACCACGATCGAACTGCATACCTTCTACTACACCGATAGTGGTGTCAGTACCTTTGGCTTCTTCAATAGTGATAACACCGTCTTTTGATACTTTACGCATAGCGTCAGCAATCAATTTACCGATAACCGGGTCATTGTTAGCAGAAACAGAAGCAACTTGTTCGATCTGATCGTAGTTGTCACCTACTGTCTGAGATTGAGTCTTGATAGATTCAACGACTTTAGCAACAGCTTTATCAATACCGCGTTTGATATCCATAGGGCTTGCACCGGCAGTAACGTTCTTCAAACCTTCAGCTACGATGGCTTGAGCCAAAACAGTAGCGGTTGTAGTACCATCACCTGCGTCGTCACCAGTTTTTGAAGCTACTTCCTTCACCAATTGAGCGCCGGTGTTCTGATATGCATCGGACAATTCGATTTCTTTTGCAACAGTTACACCATCTTTAGTGATGTGGGGAGCACCGAATTTCTTTTCGATGATTACGTTACGACCTTTAGGACCGAGAGTAACTTTTACTGCATTAGCCAGTGTGTCGATACCTTTCTTCAATTGGTCACGGGCATCGATATTGAATAAAATTTCTTTTGCCATAATGATTATCTTATTTACAGATTATATATTACTAATTACAAATTATCCCAAAACAGCGAGTACATCGCTTTGACGCATGATGAGGTACTTAGTGCCTTCAACTTCCAGTTCAGTACCGGCATATTTGCCATACAATACAGTATCGCCTACTTTCAGCACCATTTCTTCGTCTTTTGTTCCGTTGCCTACTGCGATAACTTCACCTTTCAAAGGTTTCTCTTTTGCTGTATCAGGAATAATGATACCACCAATAGTTTTTTCTTCTGCAGGTGCAGGGAGTATCAGCACTCTGTCTGCCAATGGTTTAATGTTCATAGTTCTTTTGTTTTTATTTATGTTATACATTAATTATAATAGTTTCTTGCCATTACGCAAGCGATAAAGAACTTACGAAAAGTGTGCCAAACGGAAAAGCTGTTCCTTTGGCAGGCAAAGGCTGACAAAATGGCAAAAAGGATTGGTATTTATTACAAAAAAGAGCATCTTTGCAACCCGAATTAAAAGTATAATAAATAATGAACGCAATCTGGATTGTCCTTCCTATTCTCACGCTGTTAATGTTTGAGTTGGGGCTTACGCTACAAATAGAAGATTTCAAACTATTCAAGAAACGTCCACGCCCGATTATAGCTGGAATAATAGGACAAATCATATTCTTGCCGATATTGGCGTTTATCTTAGGCTGGCTATTCAAGCTCGACCCTCTCTTTTTTATCGGAATCATGTTGATAGCCTGTTCACCCGGTGGCAGTTCATCAAATATCTTCTCAATGATTGCCAAAGGGGATGTGGCACTATCCGTATCGCTTACAGCATGTAGCAGTATCATAACTCTGTTTACTATCCCAGTGATTATGGAGTTTGCCACCCGGCTTATAGGCAGTAACCTGAATATTGATGTCCACCTTCCTATAGGTAGCCTTATGATACAGAACCTTTTACTAATGCTTCTCCCGATTGTAACCGGCATTTTGGTGAAACGTTATCGCCCGCTTGTGGCGGAAAGAATTCATAAAATCTTATCTAAAGTAGCTTTTCCTGCATTAATTTTGCTAGCAACCCTCTTTTTCATTCAACATCATGCTACTATCACAGCACAATTCGGCAAACTAGGCTTGTGCATCTCTGTTCTTATATTATTAGCTATGGGTGGAGGTCTACTACTATCGAAGTGGATGCACCTCAACCGGAAAGAGCAACGCACACTCATTATAGAAATAGGTATGCAGAATGCAGCTCAAGCAATTGCCATTGCCAGTAGTCCGTTTGTATTCAACAACGATATTATAGCAATACCCGCCATCATTTATGCATTGATGATGAATGTGATTCTATTAGTGTATGTAGGGATAGCAAAACGAAGATAATCAGAGGGGATAAGTTATTACTATTTCTCCTTCGACTATCTCGTAAGAGCCTCCAGCCGCTTTCAAATACAAGCGAGCTATATCTTGGCCAATACGTTCATTAGAAGTGGAAGCATGTAATTTCACAAGAGGAATATGAATGACTATTCGTGCAAAACGTCCTGTAGTGTTCAATGTATAATTCACCTCGAACTTCTCCTCACAATCTTCGGGAGCAGATAAGGCAAAAACCAATACACGGCTGAACCATGCACTATCCACCCTTGCCACCAAAGTATCAAGTTCTGTAGAGAATTGCTGTACCCAAGTGTTCGCAACCTGCATACCCAATATTGACTTTGCCTCTTGGCATAATTGCACCAAATCGTGCTCATTTATACTGAACTTCATCATGCCAGCTTCCAAACGTGACAAATCGAGTACATTATTAACAAGGAGAATTAACCGTCCGGCATGTTTCTTTATCTTCTCCGAGAACTCCAACCTATCTTTCTGAGACAAATTGTCCGACAAGGATAGAATATCGGCACAATCTACAACCGTCTCAATCGGTTCTTTTATTTCCTCGTTGATAGTGCGCAGGAAGATTTCTTTCATCCTATTGGCATCATCAGCCCGCTTCCACGCTTTACGGGTTTCTTCCTCTGAATGACGCAACACTTTATTTGCACGAAAGATATATCTCAATACAACCAGCAATATTATTAACAACAATACCGCTACACTGACTTTCACAATATTGAATCTCTCCTGCCCCATCTCATGTTCAAGCAAAGCTTTCCTGATTTTAAAGTTCGATAGCGCTGCCTCTTTATTATTACGTGCAATATCTCTATTAATAGAATAACATAGATGTACAGCATTCTTGTAGCTAAGCGCTGCCACTTTATAATCCTTTCTGAATGCGGCACAGTCACCCTTCATCTGATGGACACTTATCATATAGGTTATCCGTAAGTCCTTGCCTATTTCAGCAGCAAGATCAAACTCTTTGTAGCAATTAGGCATATCATTAATCAGATAATAATATCCTCCCCAATACGTATGATAGCTAACTTGCTTTATCACAAGCCAGTCATCTCCATAATATTGTCTCACTTCTTCCAATGATTTTTTCATCATCCCAACATCAGGAATTGCCAGACCAATCTTGCTATAATCCAACAGAATTGCAATAAGAGCATCTCTATAACTAACAGAGTCGGTTATTTCTCCTTTTTTCAACTCTTCCATACTCTTATCCAAAGCTTCCACTGCTTTATCATATAAATTCTGCTGACAATAAATCATAGAAATTCTATGGTAGACCGCCCTTCTTTGTTGACTGGTAAGTTCCGGCAATTCCAAAAACTTCAGGCTCTGTTTCAAAGCTTCATCATGTTGATGAGCTTGTCGCACATTTTCACTTAAAACAATATCAGCAATAAGCTGCCCCTGAGGATATTTTAAAGAATCGGCTTCTCGCTTCATCTGTTCGACACCAATAGTTACCAGTTCAGTATTGCCCTTTCCACTTTCACCTGTTAATAAATTACTCCATGCACTAAAGTACGGTCCATACTGCTTGTACTTCAAGCAAGCTGTTCTTAAATCCTGCAAACAACTTTTCAGACAGTTTCGATTTTCTCGGTACTCGTAATATCGACAGAGATCATAAAGCACGCTGATTTCCAGACTGGCTTTCTCCAATCTACGAGAAAGCCCTAATGACAAATTCAACAGTTCGATAGTCCAATCCAATTGTCGGTGATGCCGAAAAACATGCTGCATATAGATGATTCTTGTAGAATCCATAGGCATGCGATTCACTATTTGTATTACGCTATCACATGCACGCTTATCCACCGGCTTCATATCGACAGCCCACGTTGCAGTTACAAACATGAGAGACAGAAATATAAGAAAAGTAACTCGTTTCATACACTTCCCCCTCTCTCTTTTAATGGATGCGTAAATACGAAACGGGCTCCTTTCGTGTAAGTGGAATCAACCCATATTTTGCCACCCAACCTACTGACAATAAGTTGACAAATAGACAATCCTATACCTGTTCCCTGAACATGTTCATTTAATTTTTCAAACCGATCGAAGATATGTGACTGGGACTCCAAAGGAATACCACATCCTGTATCAGTAACGGAGAATTGAATCATATCTCCGACCGTCTTTTCTATTTTCAAAGTAATACTTCCAGTCTTGGTAAACTTGGTAGCATTCACCAGTAGATTGATAAGTAGCTGCTGCAAACGGGCAGAATCGGTTTGTAGAGTCAATTCCTTGAGTTCCGATTCGAACAAGATTGCCGCCTCGGTGCGTTTAATAGCAGCAATCGTTTTTACAATCCCTTTCCCTATCATAATGACGTCACAAGATTGAATATTGAATGCCATATTTGTCACATCCACACATGATATATTTACAATATCATTAATAAGCTTTTGCAACAACTCAGAATTCATCCTGATTATTTCGCTAGACTGGTTGCGGGTGTCTTCATCCAAATCTTCCATTGACAGCACTTCAGCAAAACCGGCAAGAGCATTCAGTGGAGTCCTAATTTCATGGCTCATGTTGGACAATAACAAGCTTTTATTTTGAATAGACTCTTCGGCAAATCTTTTGGCTTCTTCTAACTCTTTCTTTGAAAGGGCAATCCGTTTGTTTTGACGTCGAAGATAAAAGATAGATACGGTTATGATTAAGATGATTGAAATACTGGTAACCCAAATAAAATTCAGCAGACGGTTTCTTTGGATATTGTTATTGAGTTCAAGTTCATCAATAGAATAGTTTTTTCGTAAATCATCCACATAAACAGAGTTTATTTTACGATAATCCTTGATGGCACTAATATATATATCATGGTAAAGACTACATGCTTCTTGATACTGTTCTTGTTGCATAGCACGTTGTACCGTACTCCAATCGATGCTATCAGCTTCGTAGGCGTATCCGAATATAGATATACTGATTAGAAAAGTAAGAAGAATATATTTCTTCATCTGCTATCTCCACCTTATTTAGTTGTTTAAACCACAAAAGTAACACTAAAAATGAAATTAATGACTAAGTAAACTAAATAAATAAGAGGATCGGGAGAAGAACTATTGACACCCGAAATACTAAAAAGCGGAAAGAAAGTATGTTAAGAGAATGGGGACTTATATAATCTGCCCTACTCCAATAACTCTTCAATAGAATAATTCTCCCAAAACACCTTGGTAGAATGTACTAATGAACTACCCATATAGATCAAAAACAATGCTGCTATGACAATCATCAAAAAACTGACGAGGGCATTGTGCTTTTCTTGTTTTAATTCAACTGAAACCATAAAAACCTCCTTTATTTATTGTCACTGCAAAAGTAAGTGCAATGTATTACATCTATCTTACACGATTATGACAAATATAGTGCAAAACCAAAGCAAAAACAAATTTATTTGATTCAACTAATGATATAGTTCATAATCGTCCAAACAAATATACAAAAAAAGGGGGCATTTTGTGCTCCCTTTTAAATGTATTTCAGATTTTATTAATTCAATTCGCTAATCAGCTCCTGAGGAGTCAATAATTTCTGTTCGCCGGTTTCCATATTTTTTAAAGTAACCTTGCCTTCATTCATTTCGTTCTCTCCCACTAATGCAACAAACGGAATCGCTTTGGAGTTTGCATAACTCATTTGTTTTTTCATTTTACCGGCATCTGGGAAGATTTCAGCACGAATGCCTGCAGCACGAACTTGTGCAAGTATATTTATAGAGAAAGCAGCTTCCTTTTCACCAAAGTTGATAAACAATAATTGAGTACCGTTCACAGCTTCTTTCGGATAAAGTTCCAGTTGATTCAATACGTCGAAAATGCGGTCGGCCCCGAAAGAAATACCTACACCCGAAACGCCGGACATACCAAACACGCCGGTCAAGTTGTCATAACGACCACCACCGGTAATACTTCCGATCTGGACATCAAGAGCTTTTACTTCAAAGATAGCTCCGGTATAGTAATTCAAACCGCGGGCAAGGGTCAAATCGAGTTCAATCTCGTTCTTCAAGCCAAGGACAGAAAGAGTTTTCAAGATGAATTCGCTCTCTTCAACACCCTTTAGTCCGATTTCACTTGCAGCAAGTACCTCTTTCAAGGTGGCGAGTTTTTCTTCATTGCTACCACTGAGTAGAATAATAGGTTGCAGTTTGGCAATTGCCTCATCGCTAATTCCTTTTTCTCTCAGTTCCGTATTGACATTTTCCAAACCAATCTTATCCAGTTTGTCAATAGCCACTGTTATGTCTACTATCTTATCAGACTCACCAATTATTTCAGCAATACCACTCAGAATCTTACGATTATTAATTTTAATACAAACACGAATGCCGAAGTGTGTAAATACTGTATCGACGATCTGCATCAATTCCACTTCATTCAAAAGAGAATCACTACCTACTACGTCAGCATCACACTGATAGAATTCACGATAACGTCCCTTCTGCGGACGGTCGGCACGCCAAACAGGTTGTATCTGATAACGTTTGAAAGGAAATGTAATCTCTTCACGGTGCATGACCACGTAACGGGCAAACGGTACGGTAAGATCATAACGAAGTCCTTTCTCGCAGAACTTGCTGGCAAGTTTTACGGCATTACGGCTCAACAGTTCTTCATCCGTAAGTCCTGAGAAATAATCACCTGAATTCTGTATTTTAAATAGAAGCTTATCACCTTCTTCTCCATACTTACCCATCAAAGTAGATAGCATCTCCATAGAGGGAGTTTCTATTTGCTGGAAACCATAAAGATGGTATACATCGCGAATCGTATTAAATATATAGTTACGCTTCGCCATTTCTACGGGCGAAAAGTCGCGGGTTCCTTTCGGAATACTTGGTTTTGCTGCCATATTCGTATCAATTACTTTAAAATTCGGACGGCAAAGTTACGGTATTTTATCGAGGATGAAAAGAGAAAAAGAAAGAATATCAGACTAATGACTATTGAATAGAAAGGACAGGCTGCACCGTGTACACACAATCGCAAACAACTGTGATCGTTTTCGAACGAAGTGTTCATTAATGAACAAGTGGATACTATCCCAATATTCTATTTATCAATCATTTATATTCTAGGCATATTTTTTGTTTCACTTATCATACTAACTAATAAAGAAAGCATATTATGAAGAAACAAATCTATCTATTACTCTCACTACTTTTTTGTTATACAACTTTCAGCTTGGCACAGACTCAAGATGAACAGAAACTAAAAGATGAGTTCTACAAGACATTCAACAATCTTAGTAAAGAGAAAAAACAAGCGCTAAATGAAAAGAATTATACACAGGTAGAGAAATGCATTTGGGATATTATCCACCATTATGAGCAACTACCGGAAGCTGTACAAAAAATGATAGGATTGAATTACGGATATTATTACTACGACGTGACTTGCTACCAAGCCTTACAAGGAAAAAAGGAAGAAGCCTTAAAGCATTTTGAATTGGCTCAACAAAACGGATATAGTAACTATAACCATATATTGAAAGACACCGATCTGGACAATCTACGCGAAGAAAAAAGATTTCAAGAAACATTAGCTAAAATCAGAGAAGAAGGTGATTATCTCTATATTTTGCAAAAGGCTCCGCAATACGTCAGAAGTGAAAAGAAAGACACATTACCCCATTTCACCTACATGAATCCAAATGACAGTAATTTGATACAAGTACGCCAATACTTCAAACTAGATAGCGTGGCAGGTACAGGAGACGAAATTTCTAGAATAAAGAAACTGCTCACTTTTATACATGACAAAATCAAGCATGACGGACAACATTCCAACCCTAAACATCTTAACTCTATTGCTTTAGCAGAAGCCTGCAAAGATGGTTCACGAGGATTGAACTGCCGGGGACTTGCTACCGTATTAAATGAATGTTATCTTGCCATGGGCTTCAAAGCACGCTTTGTAACTTGTATGCCTAAAAAATACATCAGCGATTGCCATGTCATCAATACTGTTTACTCCAACACTTTAAATAAGTGGATATGGGTAGACCCCACCAACAATGCTTGGGTAATGGATGAAAACGGCACTCTGCTCAGTATAAAGGAAGTGCGTGAACGCTTATGCGACGGTCGCCCATTAGTACTGAACGAAGAAGCTAACTGGAATAATAAGGAGAAAACCTTGAAAGAGAATTATCTTGATAACTATATGAGCAAAAACTTATATTATATGAGTTGTACGCTACGTAGCGAATTCGGCGCAGAAGACAAGAAATTCAACCCTGCCGACTATGCCGCACTCATGCCCAACGGTTATTATAATGATTTGGAGAAAGGTTCTTATATCATTAATGATGATGAATGGTATTGGCAATCACCTTATCAAAAATAAAAACAGATGATCTATTTACATAAAACAGATGATGCGTTTGAAGTAAACAGACTATCTATTTAAACCAAACAGACCATCTGTTTCATACGAACAGATGGTCTGTTTTTTATCTTTAGAGATGCAGCATAAACTAATCTCTACGTCCCATGAATATCATTATATAATAGATCAGTGTTGCTAACGAACCTAGAGCAGCTACTACATACGTGTAAGCAGCAGAACGAAGAGCATCCTCAGCCGACTTATGATTGTATGAATTAGTGATACCAGAACTACTCAACCATGAGAGCGCACGTTTACTGGCATCAATTTCTACCGGCAAAGTAACAAAACTGAATAGCGTGGTCAATGCAAACAAGATAATACCAGCCAATAGCAATTGCGGAAAAGAATTCAGCAACAAGATGCCACCCAGCAATAACCAAGTCATCCATTGTGAAGCAAAAGATACTACCGGCACCAATTTGCTACGCATTGTCAACGGAGCGTATGCACGAGCATGCTGTACAGCGTGTCCACATTCATGAGCGGCCACTGCGGCAGCCATAATGCTATTGCCTTCGTATACGCCTTCACTCAAATTCACTGTCTTATTGGCAGGGTTATAGTGGTCTGTCAGATGTCCCGGTGTATGCGTCACGGTAACATCATAGATACCGTTATCATGTAACATTTTCAACGCAACATCACGTCCCGTCATACCGTTGCCAGTAGGGATCTTAGAATATTTCTTAAACTTGCGTTGGAGGTTCATCTGGACCAGCCAACTCACCAAAGCGATGCCAATAAAGAGAATCCATTGTATTCCTATCATTCCTGTTCCCATTTTCTTTTTTCTTTTTAGTAAATAATTAGTCGTTTCTAGTTGTAGAACAAATTGTTTGCCAAAAATAAAAGGAAACAAGGAACATTGCCCTCGTTTCCCTTATCTTTTAGGAAGAATTAGCTAAAATCAATAAATTTCCAGTTCAACAACTTTGTCTATATCTGTCGGAATTTCTGAAAGATACAGCATGATGCCTCCTTCACATTTTTGAGTTCTCAAAGGCAGGCGGTCTGCATAGCTAACAACTTTCTTCACTTTCTTCTCTTTGAGAGGCAAAAAAAGTGCTTTATCTTGCAAATCCAGAATATGAACATACAATTTATTTCCCTTCTGCGTAGTGACTCCCCACGGATGCGGAGCAATACAACCACCACGGGTTCCGTAAATAGTTTCACCATAGATTTTCATCCAATCTCCCACTTCCGCAAGGCGCGCCACAGCAACTGCCGGCAGTTCACCATCGGGCTGAGGACCGATATTCATCAGTAGATTGGCATCTTTTCCGGCAGCATTCACCAGGTACTGTATTAAAGTTTT
>NZ_JASLER010000075.1 GCF_030151085.1 Bacteroides sp.
GTAGATTATACGCCGGGAGCGATGCGCAATGCTACCAAACAAGATTGGCGCGCCGTCTATTACTCACCTATGAGCATGGGAACACGCTGCCATCAATTGGCGACATACATTGTACACGACTCGCCCTTCACCATGCTTTGCGATGCTCCTACCAATTACCTGAATGAACAGCAGTGTGTGGATTTTATCACTTCCATCCCCGTTGAAACGGATTCTACCTTTATTGCTTCGGGTAAACTGGGAGAATACATCGTCAGTGTACGCAAGAAAGATATCAACTGGTACGTCGGCGGACTGACGAACTGGAACGAACGGGATGTAGAACTCGACTTCTCCTTCCTGCCTGCCGGTGCACGTTACACAGCCACCCTTTTTGCCGATGGCATCAATGCCAACAAACAAGCAGAAGACTATCGGGTAGAGAAATTAACGATAGACAAGAATAGCCGCATGAAGCTACATTTAGCTTCGGGTGGCGGGTTTGCCATGAAACTGGAAGCATGTCCTGTGCGCGGAACGGTGACCGGTATTCCTTCAGGCAAGAATATTCCTTCTTTCTATAAGAAATACATCGAGACAGAGGGGCTTTACGTCACCTCTTCCGAAAAGGTGAGCGATGAAGCCTTGTTGAAGGCTTGCGACATCATCAGCCTGATGCTGGCAAAACGTGCCGACGTGAAGGCGCACATGGTAAAGAAAGGTTGCCACGTCATGATAATCGGCAAGGACGAAGCAACTTGCGATTTACCTGAGTTTGCCCATATCTGCAACTCTCCGGACAGCATTGCTTACTGGAACTGGCGTGCACGTGGGTTCGGCGGTGCACCGGAGGATGAATTTTCCGCCAGTTGCGGAGAAGAGAACCTGCTTGCCCTCCCGCAAGATAAATACACGGGTGAGAATATACTGATCCATGAGTTCGCCCACTTGATACACATGGTAGGGATCGTCGGGGTAGAATCTGACTTCAATGACCGCCTTGAAGCACTATGGAAAAGCGCCCGTGACAATGGTTTGTGGGCAAACACGTATGCCATCAGCAACAAGGAAGAGTATTTCGCCGAATGTGTACAGTCCTTCTTTAATTGCAACCGCTATGCCGAACCCAGCAACGGAGTTCATAACTCCATGAACCGACGCACCAAACTGAAGACATACGACCCGGATATGTACCGTTTGTTGCAGGAATATTTCTATGAGATTGAGATACCAATTAATAATGAGATACACCAGTGATACTATGAACAAGATTATTCTTCTAGTCGTTTCCCTCTTGATGGGAATATTATCAGCTTCTGCCCAGACACTCTTCAATACTACGGGTGCAGGCAACCCCATCATTCCCGGCTACTTTGCCGACCCCACTATCAAGAAATTCGGTGATACCTATTATATGTATGCTACCACCGACGGAAGTGGCGCCGGTTTCGGTCCTGCCCAAGTATGGACCAGCAAGGACTTCGTTAACTGGACTTTGATGCCGATGAACTGGCCGGATAGCCATTGGATATGGGCGCCCGACGTAGTGCAGCACACCGATGGCAAGTATTACTACTTCTATTGTCAGCCCTGCATTATCCATTGCGGTGTGAGTGAAACCCCGCGTGGTCCCTGGAAGAACATTCTTGGCGAGAGCGAAGCCGTTCTCGTCCCCGACCGCTTCGTCACTAATGCCATCACTCTCGATGGACAAACCTTTGTGGACGATGACGGTTCCGTCTACCTCTACTGGGGGACTTGGGGCATCTACAAAGGCTTCGGTTGCGGCGCCGGAAAGATGACTCCCGATATGAAAGGTTTCAGCGAAACCCGCCTCATCCCCAATACCGAAGCTACCGACTTCTTCGAAGCTCCCTTCGTGCTGAAGCGCAACGGAATATATTACTTCATGTACTCCTCCGGCTCTTGTCACGACCATACCTACCGGGTGCAATACGCCACTTCGGATAAGCCACTCGGCCCGTACAAATACGGAGGTTGTATATTGGAAACAAACACCGACGGAACCGTCCATGGTCCCGGACATCACAGCATCTTGCAAGAGGGCAACGATTACTATATGGTATATCATCGCCACGACAACCCACACTCCAATCGTGGCTTTCATCGCCAACTCTGCATCGACCGCATGACATTCAACGCCGACGGAAGTATTCAGAAGATAACTCCTACTCACGACGGTGTAGGTGCATTAGCCCCTTCCGTAGTGAAATCTCCCAACCTTGCACTAGGTAAGAGTGTTCGTGCCTCTTCCTATTACGATGACAACTTCCTTCCCAACTATGCGGTAGATGATAACAACGGTACCTTGTGGCGCCCCCGCAGCATGGGTCAGGAATGGATTGAAATAGACCTGGGACGCAACGAACAGATTCAAACCATCTGGACACAGTTCCAATACGGCACTCAGTTTTATCAATACCTCATTGAAACATCCATCGATGGCAAGCATTGGAATATATTCTCCGACAAACGCAACAACCATCTGGCAGGCAGTCCGATGGTAGACTTCGGAAAGACCAAAGCCCGCTTCGTACGCCTCACCTTTACGGGTGGACAAAAGAATGGTTTCGGCGGTGCTATCTGGAACATCAAAGTCTTCTCAGGCATCGAAGAATCGTCTCCCCAGCAATGGATGGGACTGACGGCTGCCGACTGGAACGGTCGTGAATGGCAAAACAATGAAGGAATGCTGGGCGGCTCTTTCATCTTGAAAGAAGGTACAGCCCGCACACAGCGCATAGATGGACGTGATGCACTGGTTCTTGAACCGGGAACAACACTTGAGTATCGCCATCCGTTGCTCTCTCCTTCCAAAGAACATACTATAAGTGGGTTAGTTTATAGGTCAGGCAAATGGCAAAGCTTTGAAGCGGAACAGGCTCTTTCAACGGGTATGATTTCTCTTCAAAGCGGTGCCGAGCCTTTGATTATCACCAATCTGCGCTATTATAACTGGCAACAGGCACCTGCCGAAAAAGCATACGACACCACAACGGACATTGTCCGCCTGCCCGCTGCCGAAAAGCAGAAACAGGGCTTGGTAGTAAGTATCACTGCCGATGACTTTGCAGCCGGAGATACCGTACAGTACTTCACCAATCACGGAATGAAAGGATATTTTGAGGCACAGAAAGCGCCGTCTATCATCCAAGAGATACAAGGAAAGAAAAGCTTCTCTTTCGATGGCAATCAAGTGTTCAGTTCCAGTTTCCCGTTGCCTGCTACTCTGCGAGATAATGCTCCTTATACCTTAGAAGCCTGGGTACTGAATGACTCCATAGCCCTGAACGAATGCGTAGCCGACTTCACCACTTCGCACGATGAATTGGAAAAGATCATGCTAGTCAACGGCACCGAACCTCGTTGCGGAGTTATCAATCACTACGGTTGGTACGAAGATGCCGGTTATAAAGAGATGAAGTCCCTCGAAGGCAAATGGCAGCATATCTACATCTGTTTCGACGGTCGAATGGAACAGGTATATATCAACGATCAACTGATCAGCGAGAAGGATATCCAACTGCTGGTAAAACCATCACAGTATGTAACCATCGGACAAAATGCGGAACGCAACTGGCCCTTCACCGGCTACTTGCACTCACTGAAACTATGGGACGAATATATTCCACTGAAAAAGTAAAACCCTAAAATAACAAGAGAACCATGAAGAAACTTTTAGTTACCTCCCTGCTCCTTGCCACAGCATTATGCAGCCAGGCGCAAGTTAAACAATCCTCGCACGGTTACCCCATTAATCCCGTGCCCTTCACTTCGGTAAAAGTTACCGATTCCTTCTGGGGACAACGCCTCAATGCGAGTCGTCAAGTAACCATCCCCCTTGCCTTCAGCAAATGCGAAGAAACAGGCAGATACCAGAACTTCGTCAATGCCGCCCACCCCAGTGACACCATTCATGTAGGCGGACTAGCCTTTGACGATACCGATGTTTACAAAACCATCGAAGGTGCCAGCTATTTGCTACAAACCTACCCCGACAAGAAACTGGCAAAGTACATCGACAGCGTGCTCGTCATTGTAGCCGCTGCCCAGGAACCGGACGGTTATCTCTATACTAGCCGCACCATGAACCCCAAACATCCGCACGAATGGGCAGGTAGCAAACGTTGGGAAAAAGTAGAAGACCTCAGTCATGAATTCTATAACCTCGGTCACATGGTGGAAGGCGCTATCGCCCACTATCAGGCAACCGGGAAGAAAAACTTCCTCAATATTGCTATCCGTTATGCCGATTGTGTTTGCCGTGAAATCGGTACAGGCGAAGGACAGCAAATACGCGTACCGGGACATCAGATTGCCGAGATGGCTCTTGCCAAGCTTTACCTCGTAACCGGAGAGCAGAAGTATCTTGACCAAGCCAAGTTCTTCCTCGATCAACGCGGATATACCAGCCGTACAGATGAGTACAGCCAGGCACATAAGCCGGTAGTACAACAGGACGAAGCTGTGGGACACGCCGTTCGTGCCGCTTACATGTATGCCGGTATGGCCGATGTAGCCGCCCTCACCGGCGATACAGCGTATATTCATGCCATCGACCGCATTTGGGATAATATTGTCGGCAAGAAGTACTACATCACCGGCGGTATCGGAGCAACCGCTGCCGGCGAAGCCTTCGGCAAGAACTATGAACTGCCCAATATGTCGGCTTATTGCGAAACCTGCGCTGCTATCGGAAATGTATATGTTAACTACCGTCTGTTCCTGCTTCACGGTGAATCGAAGTATTACGATGTGCTGGAACGTACTTTATATAATGGTTTGATATCCGGTGTATCGCTGGATGGTGGCGGCTTCTTCTATCCCAATCCGTTGGAGAGCATGGGACAACACCAACGTCAACCGTGGTTTGGTTGCGCTTGCTGCCCGTCCAATATCTGCCGTTTCATTCCGTCATTGCCGGGTTATATCTATGCAGTGAAGGATAAGGATGTATACGTCAACCTATTCATGTCCAATACTTCGGACTTGAAAGTGAATGGCAAAGCTGTTTCTATCGAGCAGACTACAAAATATCCATGGAATGGAGACATCGCTATAGGTATCAAGAAGAATGCTGCCGGACAATTTACACTGAAAGTACGTATTCCGGGATGGGCACGCAATCAGGTAGTACCGAGTGATCTTTATGCGTACAGTGATGGTAAACGTTTGAATTACACCGTAAAAGTAAACGGAGAAACCGTACAAAGCGAGTTAAAAGACGGTTATTTCTGCATCGATCGCCGTTGGCAGAAGAACGACAAAGTAGAAGTACACTTCGACATGGAACCTCGCACCGTACGTGCCAACAATAAAGTAGAAGCCGATCGCGGACGCATTGCCGTAGAACGTGGACCGATTGTGTACTGTGCAGAATGGCCTGACAACAACTTCGACGTATTCAGCGTATTCATGAACCGCACTCCCAAGTTTGAAGTGGTAGAAACCCCCGACTTACTATACGGTATCAATCAACTGAAAACCAATGCACAGACTCTGGGTTATGACGACCAAGGTAATTTGACCACTACAAATGTAAAACTGACGCTGATCCCCTACTATGCTTGGGCACACCGTGGTTCCGGTGCCATGCTTGTATGGTTACCGCAAGAGTTGAGCGCATCCCGCCCGACGATGCCCGCTACACTAGCCTCCGGAAGTAAAATAGACGCATCACATAAAGCAAGATCTATCTCAGCCATCAATGACCGCCTGGTGCCGAAAGATGAGAACGACCGCTCCATGCCTTACTATCATTGGTGGCCCAAACAAGGAACTACCGAATGGATTACCTACGAGTTCCCTACCGAAGCAATGGTTTCAAGCTCTACTGTATATTGGTTCGACGATGCTCCTTGGGGTGGTTGTCGTGTACCAAAAAGCTGGAAGATTTATTATAAAGATGCACAAGGCCAGTGGCAACCCGTGACCGGAGCCGATAAATACGGCACCGAAAAGGGTATAGGTAATATGGTTAACTTCGATCCGGTGAAGACCAAGAGTGTCAAACTGGAGATAGTACAACCGGATAAGTTCTCATCAGGTTTGTTCGAATGGGAAGTACAATAAGAAAACAGTAATATGAGAGTTAATAAATTAGGTTTGTTTTTAATAGCCATGCTCCTCAACGGGGGCATGGCTATTGCTCAAGGTACGGTGGAAGATTACAACCGTGCCTACTCGTTGCGTGATAAGTTCAGTAGTAACAAAGTATTCTACTCTAATGTCAACCCTGAATGGATAGAAGGGACGCATCAGTTCTGGTACATTCGTAATGCACCCGAAGGACGCATCTATGTGTCTGTGAATGCCGACAAGAAGGGAAGAAAAGAATTGTTCGACCACAAGCAACTGGCAAATACCCTTGCCAAAGCATCCGGAAAGGAAGTAAAGCCCGAAGCTATCAACTTGGAGCGACTGTATGTAAACAAGTCTCTTGATACGCTTCGCTTCAACTTCAACAACCAGAAATGGATGTACGCCGTGCGCAAGAATCAACTGGTCAATGAAGGCACTCTGCCCGCCCCATCGAAACCACGTCACTGGATGGAGTGGAATGCCGAGAAATCTGCCGGACCGGTGACATCGCCCGACGGAAAGCACACGGCATTCATCAAGAATGATAATGTCTATGTGAAGGAAGTTGCCACCGGTAAAGAGAAGCAACTCAGCCTGGATGGTACATTGAGCAACTACTACTCTTCGTACATCCGCTGGTCGCCCGATAGCAAGAAGGTGGCATGCTGCAAGATTCGTCCGGTAGAGAAGCGTTTTGTGTATTATGTAGAGTCTTCTCCTATTGATCAGCTTCAGCCTAAACTGCATAAGCAGGAGTACGCCAAGCCGGGAGACGAGCTTCCGTTTAAAGTGCCTTGCATCTACGAGGTAGAAACCGGCCGCGGCATCATCCCTTCAACCGACTTGTTTGCCCGGCAATATGAGATTTATGATCCGGAGTGGAGCAGTGATAGCCGTACGGTAACCTTCGAGTACAACCAACGCGGACATCAGGTATTCCGTGTACTGGAGCTTTCGGCTGAGACAGGCAAAGTGCGCCCGTTGATAGAAGAAACCAGCGATAAGTACGTCAACTATACCCGCCACTTCCGCCACGACCTGAAAGACGGCAAACATATCATCTGGATGAGTGAGCGTGACAACTGGAATCATCTGTATATGTACGACCGCACCACTGCCCAACCCGTGCAACAGATTACGAAAGGCGAATGGTATGTACGTCAGATACTCCACGTAGATGAAGACAACCGTATCATCTATTTCTCGGCAAACGGCATGCAGCCCGACGAAGACCCTTATCTGATTCGTTACTATCGCATCGGTTTCGACGGTAAGAACCTTACCTGCCTCACTCCCGAAGAAGGTATGCACAAAGCCTGGTTCTCGGAAGACATGAATTATCTGGTAGATGTTTATTCGATGGTGAATAAGGCTCCCGTAGCAGTATTGCGCAGTGCTAAAGACGGCAAAGTAGTGATGCCGCTCGAAACAGCCGACATCAGTCGCCTGGAAGCCGAAGGTTGGAAAGCACCGGAGGTATTCACCGCCAAGGGCCGTGATGGGAAAACAGATATGTGGGGATTGATTGTACGTCCCACCAACTTCGACCCGAACAAGAAATATCCTGTGATCGAGTATATCTATCAAGGTCCCGGCGACCAGTATGTACCCAAAACTTTCATGTCCTACAATTGGTACATGACCTCTCTAGCCGAACTTGGCTTCATCGTTGTCATGGTAGATGGAATGGGTACCTCCTTCCGCTCACGTGCCTTTGAGAATGTATGTTACAAGAACCTGAAAGATGCAGGTCTACCTGACCATATCGCATGGATTAAAGCTGCTGCCCGGAAGTACACTTACATGGATATAGACCGTGTAGGCATCTACGGATGTTCAGCCGGTGGACAAGAATCTACGAATGCCGTATTACTGCATCCTGATTTCTACAAAGCCGCTTACTCAGCTTGTGGCTGTCACGATAACCGTATGGACAAAATCTGGTGGAATGAACTTTGGATGGGTTACCCCGTAGACGAATCATACAAAGCATGTTCGAATGTAGAGAATGCCCATTTGTTAACCCGCCCGTTGATGCTTGTAGTAGGAGAAATGGATGATAATGTAGATCCGGCCTCAACCATGCAAGTAGTAAACGCATTAATTAAAGCAAACAAGGATTTTGAACTCGTAGTAATACCCGGTGCACACCATACAATGGGAGAAGACTTCGGAGAACATAAGCGATATGATTTCTTTGTGCGTCATCTAATGGATAAAAATCCTCCTAAGTGGGAAGCACTTGCCAAATGAGGAATAAAAAATAAAGAATGAAGAAATCTTCATTCTTTATTTTTATAATTATGCTTTCAGTTTCAGTATAAACCTACTTCCCTTTCCCAACTCACTCTCCACCGTCAGCGTACCGCCATGGGCTTCAACAAAATCTTTGGAAATAGAAAGTCCCAAGCCACTACCCTGTACTTTAGTGCCCGGCACACGGAAGTAACGATCAAAGATACTTTGATGGTAACGTGGATCGATACCTTTACCAAAGTCTTGTACAAAGAGTTCAATCATATTGTCTTCTTGGCGAGCACCAATAACTACACGTCCGTTTTCTTTGGAATAGCGGATGGCATTGCTCAGCAAGTTAGTAAGCACCCATGCAATCTTTTCACTATCCACAAAGAGTTTTGGTACTTTTTCTTCCGGATATTCCACTTCAATCTGAATATTGAACTTGTCGGCTTGTACCTGATTGGCTTTGATAGCGTATTCAATGAGTTCGATAGGCTTGGTTATCTTAGGCATCATCTGAAGCTTGCCAGCCTCTACCTGAGTCATGTTCAGCAGTTCGCCGGTGATGCCTAATAAGCGGTCACTGTTCTCTTTAATACTCTTGGACAGTTGTTCCTGCTCGGCATTCAATTCACCGACGCGCTTATCCTCCAGTAATTGAAGACTCATAAGAATGGCAGAGATAGGAGTTTTCAGTTCATGGGAGATGGTAGAGATAAAGGTAGTTTTAGCACTATCCAACTCTTTAAACTCCGTGATATTCTTTAGTAGAATCACATCCCCCAAATCACGAGGCTCATCCTCAGCTGCGTCAGTATTGACAATAGGAATATAGGATGCCTGAAAATAACTTTCCTTGTTATCGGCATAAATTTTCAAAGACTCCTGCTTCTCACCGGGATTCACTAATTCACGAATCAAGCGGCGAAGCAGATCATTCTTCAATGAAAGCTCTTCAGCAGAACGGCGGATTACATCTTCCCGCTTCAAGTTAAGTACAGTAAGAGCTTCACTGTTGATAAATAGTATTTCACGCTCAGGGTTCAAACCAATAATAGGTTCGTGAATACTATTGACGGTAGCTTCCAGGAATTTCTTGGCAGCAAGGATGTCGCTCAGTGTGCTGGCACGATATTCCGTCAATCGCTCCGCCATGCGGTTAAAGCTATCGGCTACTTCACGGAACTCCTCATTATTCTTCATATTAAGACGCTTCTCATAATTATGATTGGCTATTTCGAGGATACCGCGTTTCAATTCGTTTACGGGTTTCTCTATGGAACGGGGAAGCCAGATTAACAAGATCAAACTGCAAAGAATGGAGATACCTCCCGTAATAGATACCCACACCAAAGCATTCTGCAATGCAGGTAAAGCAGCAGGACTGTCCGGCTCGGTAGCAGTCAGTACTTGAAGGTTGACTACTGAAAGAGCCACCAACAGAATAATCATTCCGGCCAATAAGCCAACACCGAGTATTAATTTCGTACGTATATTCATATTAAAAGAGTGATAAAGTGGTATTGTGATAAAGTGAGATTGACAAATATACTAATTATTATTAAGCCAGAATAATCAAATCTATACTAGCTTGAGCCAAGGCCCTCACAAACTTCCGATAACCCTTTATACGGCAAAGCACTCCCGGCAACTGAAACCCGGGACTGCCCATACATACAGTGGTTATCTGCTTTTCTTTGCAAACCTTGACAATGCTTTCCAAAACGTCCTTAGACTGTACCTGAACAACTTCACCTCCCAATTCCGCTACCAGTTTAAAGTGGTTCAGTAAATGGCGTTGACTGGCCAAATCAATCCGGTCCATGCTTTCATGAGGAGTTTGTACATAAAGAGCCACAAAAGAAGTATTATACCTCGTAGCCAAACGGGCTGCTTTACGAATAATCCGCCTCGGTGTCTTTTCCCGACTACTGATACAAGCCAAGAAACGTTCGTGCCGGATACCGGCACCCATAACAACTTCATTCTCTACTTTCTTCTCTACCCGGAGGGCTACTTCTTTCAAAGCCAATTCACGAAGTTGAAGTATATTCTCTGTTTTAAAGAAGTTATTTAACGCAATAGGAACCTTTTCAGGTTTATAAATCTTTCCGGCTTTCAAACGGGTTATCAGTTCTTCGGCAGTAAGGTCAATGTTAACCACTTCATCTGCTTCCTGCAAAACACTGTCAGGAATACGTTCCTTAACTTCGATGCCCGAAATACTCTGTACTTCTTCGTTCACACTTTCAATATGCTGGATATTGACGGCAGAGATCACATTGATTCCTTCTTCCAGCAAAGTCATCACATCTTGCCAGCGTTTCTCGTTCAAACTTCCTTCTACATTGGTATGCGCAAGTTCATCCACAATAACAATATCGGGGTGAATGCGAATGATCCCTTCCAAGTCCATCTCTTCGAGTTCTTTCCCTTTGTAGAATATCTTCCGGCGGGGAATCACAGGAAGCCCCGGCAAGAGTGCTTCTGTTCCTACACGCCCATGGGTTTCGATGTAACCAATCTGCACATCAACGCCGTTGTCCAGAAGGTCGTGGGCCTCCTGGAGCATACGGAATGATTTTCCTACACCGGCAATCATGCCGATGTAGACTTTGAACTTGCCTCGACGTGATTTCTTTATCAAGTCAAGGAAATGCTGTACATTTTCTTCTCTATCCATCTTTATGGGGTTATGGCTTCCATGTTACTCCGAACACAACGTGTGCATCTTCCAAACATGGATTCCAAATTGTTTGCGCAAATATCGGCAAAGAAAATGAATCTGTAACCTTAATGACTGTACTTCCTTTCAATGCAATGTTTGTAACGGCAAAACCATTGTTTCCATATTGGTTTGCAGCTTCGTAAGGAACCACGCCACAAGTAAGATTCAAATCGACTTGCTTCACACTGAAAGGATAGTTGAACTCTACATACGAAGAGTAATTTTGCTTACCTTCGGTATTCTTATCCATACCGGCAAACATCGTGTACCAAGCCATGGATAAAGGGAACTTTTCTATCGGCAGTGTATAAGCCAGTCCTGCTTCAAAATGGTGAGCCGTTTCGTGACTATCGAATTGAAAGTACTTCCTTGCACCCTGACCTGCCCACCAAAGGTCGGCTACAGAGAGAGTCAAACCGGAATCGCCAAAAGTATAAGTAGCAGTCAAGTCGATTTCTTTGGCAGCATTCCCTTCGGAAGAAGAAGTACCATCAAAATCGGTAGATCCCCATGCCGTCAATGAGAAACCTTTCACGCTGAAACCTAAGGTAGGCTGAATACTTACACCCGTCTGGTACATACCACGCCATATATATGAACTCACCAAATCACCTTGTATATTAAATTCCTGAGCTTTAGCTGTATTTGTGCCTAAGATAGTTGCTATAGCTAATAAAAGTGCGACACGAAGTGTCTTTCTTAATTTAATTGTTTCCATTTTAATTCTATAATCTTTTGTTTAGTAGTATTTGTATTATTGCGGCGTGGTTATTTATTCATTTCGTCTAATGCGATGTTCAGTTGCAGTACATTCACTTTGGCTGTTCCGAAAAGACCTAATAAGGGCTCTTGTACCAAGTTGTCTACAATCTTCTTTACTTGCTCTGCATCTATTCCACGTGCCTGTGCAATGCGTTCTACTTGTACGTATGCACTGGCAGGAGTAATATCCGGGTCGAGTCCGGAAGCACTGGCAGTTACCATTTCAGCAGGTACCTCTTTACGTTGCAAGTAAGGATGGTGCACAAGGAAGGTGTCGATACGGGCTTCCACTTCGGCCAGATATTCGGGATTCGTAGGACCTTTGTTACTACCGGACGAACTGCTTGCATCGTAACCGTCACCGGCACAGGAAGGGCGTCCCCAGAAGTAGATGTCTTGCGTAAACATCTGTCCCACATTGGCAGCACCTACCACTTTTCCGTTTAAAGTAGCCACCGGAGCATTGCCTTCATTAGGTCCTGCAAAACGGGCAAATAGCCACAGGACAAGTATATAACATACGGATAACACGACACAGAAAGCAAGCGTTATTTTTATTGATTTCCAAAGAGTTTTCATTGTTTCTATATTTTAATTATAACTATAAACAGGCTCTCATCCGAAGGGAAACCTGGCTGCGGCACCTTGCCGCTTAGAAGAATAGACTGACTATTAAATCAATGATTTTAATGCCGATAAAGGGAACGATGACACCACCCAAACCATAAATCAACAGGTTGCGGCGAAGTAATGCACTTGCACCAATCGGCTTGTATTGTACACCACGCAAAGCTAGCGGAATCAGAATCGGGATAATCAGTGCGTTAAAGATGACTGCTGAAAGGATAGCTGTTTCAGGGCTATGCAAATTCATAATGTTCAATGCTCCCAATTCGGGAATGGCTACCATGAATAATGCCGGAACGATGGCAAAGTATTTAGCCACGTCATTGGCGATAGAGAAGGTAGTCAGCGTACCGCGGGTCATCAACAACTGTTTACCGATTTCTACGATTTCAATCAGTTTAGTCGGGTCATTATCCAAGTCAACCATATTACCGGCTTCTTTGGCGGCTTGGGTACCACTGTTCATGGCTACACCAACATTGGCTTGTGCCAAAGCGGGGGCATCGTTGGTACCGTCGCCCATCATGGCTACCAGTTTACCGTGTTCTTGCTCATTCTTGATATATTCCATCTTGTCTTCGGGCTTTGCCTCAGCGATGAAATCGTCTACACCGGCTTTTTCGGCAATGTATTTAGCGGTCAAAGGGTTATCACCGGTTACCATTACTGTTTTCACACCCATCTTGCGCAGACGTTCGAAGCGTTCTTGAATACCCGGCTTAATGATGTCTTGCAACTCAATAACGCCGGTCACCTTACGGTTGACACACACTACCAACGGTGTACCACCGTTACTGGATATTGCAGTCACAATTTCTTCTATCTGTTTGGGAAATTCATTTCCGGCAGCTTGTGCTATTTTACGGATGGCATCGAAGGCACCTTTACGTATTTGTGTACCATCTGCCAGGTCGACGCCGGAGCATTTGGTTTCGGCGGTAAACTTAATCATACGGGCACCGGTGGTGTTCAGGTTACGCATGCGGAATCCGGCTTCACGTCCCAGTTCGATAATTGATTTACCTTCGGGTGTTTCATCTGCCAGTGAAGAGAGCAAGCAAGTTTCAATAAAGACATGTTCGTCTACTCCGTTGGCTACGTGGAAGTGGGTTGCTTTACGGTTACCCAGGGTGATTGTACCGGTTTTGTCGAGAAGCAGGGTGTCTATATCGCCTGCTGTCTCTACCGCTTTACCCGATTTGGTTATTACGTTAGCACGCAAAGCACGATCCATACCTGCAATACCGATAGCAGAAAGCAAACCGCCGATTGTAGTGGGAATCAAGCAGACAAACAAAGAAAGAACAGCAGCAATAGAAATCGTAGTTCCCGGATGTTCCAACGAAATATAATCGGCCATTGGAATCAGAGTGATACATACAATAACGAATACCAGTGTAAAACCTGCCAATAGAATAGTCAATGCTATTTCATTCGGAGTCTTCTTGCGTGAAGCACCTTCTACCAAAGCAATCATCTTATCAAGAAAGCTTTCACCTTGTTGCTGGGTAACCAATACTTTAATCATATCAGACAGTACTTTGGTACCACCCGTTACAGAGCTTTTATCACCACCCGCCTCACGGATCACCGGAGCAGATTCACCGGTAATGGCACTTTCGTCGATAGAAGCAAGACCTTCTACAATTTCACCATCGGCAGGAATCGTATCGCCTGCTTCGCAAACAAAGATATCACCTTTCTTTAACTGTGAACTACTGACTTTCTTTATTTTATCATCCACCACTAACTTTGCAGGAGTTTCTTCACGAGTCTTGCGCAAACTGTCTGCTTGTGCCTTACCACGCGCTTCAGCAATAGCCTCGGCGAAATTGGCAAACAACAGTGTAATGAACAGGATGAAGAATACTGCAAAATTGTAACCGAAGCTTCCATACTCGGGAGTGAACAAGGACATAGCAGTTACAACAAGCATGATGGCTGTAACAATCTCCACCGTAAACATGATGGGGTTCTTAATCATCACCCGTGGATTCAGCTTCACGAATGATTGAAGGAAACTTTCTTTGACTTGCTTCTTCTGGAAAAGAGAAGCTGTATTATTATCTTTCATATCTTATCTACTATATAACTTAAAGACTAAATTGTTCTGCAAGCGTGCTCAATGCATGTGCCGGGAAGAATGACAATGCTGCAATAATAACAATCACCACAAATGTCATGATACTGAAGGTTACTGTATCCGTTTTCAATGTTCCGGCAGTCTCCGGTGCATGTTTCTTAGCTCCCAGCAATCCGGCTATGGCAACCTGCCCTACAATAGGCAAGAAACGACTGACAAGCAACACGATACCACAAGTCCAGTTCCAGAACGGAGTATTATCGCCTAATCCTTCAAAGCCCGAACCATTATTTGCCGCACAGGATGTATATTCATAGAACTGTTCGCTTAATCCGTGAAAGCCCAAGTTGTTCAGCCAACCACCTTCCTGGGCTACAAACTCGGGATGATGCACAAAGAGATAACTGGATAGAGCCGTAAATACAAGGATCACAAACGGATGGAGCAGAGCTACTATAGTAGCGATTTTCATTTCACGGGCTCCAACCTTCTTTCCTAAAAACTCAGGAGTACGTCCTACCATCAATCCACTGATAAAGACTGCTATAATAAGGAAGGTATAATAGTTCATCCAACCTACTCCAACACCGCCGAACCAAGTATTCGTCTGCATATTCAGCATAGCGTTCATGCCGGAAAGAGGCATCAGTGAGTCGTGCATACAGTTAACAGAACCGTTGGAAGTTACCGTAGTCGTTGTGCTCCACAGGGCACTGGCACCTGCGCCAAGTCTTACTTCCTTTCCTTCCATCGCACCACCATCCTGGGCTATTCCCATCTCCGAAATGCGTGGATTGCCACCCATTTCCTGATAAACGTTTATACCCGTAGTGACCAGATAACCCACCAGCATCACGCCAAAGATACAATAGCTCAACTTCTTGCGCTGTGTATAGAAACCAAGTGCGAAGATCATAGCCATCGGAATAATCAAGATAGACATACATTCTACCATATTGGTAAGATAAGTAGGATTTTCCAACGGGTGTGAGGAGTTTACTCCAAAGTAACCACCACCATTCGTACCTAATTGCTTGATAGGTATGATAGCTGCTGCGGGACCTTGCGAAACGAATTGTTCTTGTCCCTCAAGAGTAGTAAGCTGCATTTTTCCATCGAATCCCATCGGAGTTCCCTGGAGAATAAGAACAAAACCAACTAATAAAGAGAGTGGTAACAGAACACGTGTTACGCTACGAACCAGAAAGTACCAGAAGTTGCCTATGGTCTTCATTGTTCCCCACAACATGGATTTCATAATACCGGCCATAGCAGCCATACCAGTAGCAGCCGTAATAAACTGGAACAACATGATAACGAACAACTGAGTGAAATAACTTAAACCGGATTCACCACTATAGTGTTGCAAGTTACAATTAACAAGGAAGCTGATGCAAGTATTGAATGCCTGGTCTAGTGTTTGTGCCGCATTTCCATCGGGATTCAACGGCAAATGGCCTTGAAGCAGTAAGAGTCCCATGCCCCACAAAAACCAGAAAGCGTTCAACATGAGTAAGGCTTTCAGAAACTGTTTCCAGTTCATTTCTTCTTTGGGGTTGATTCCACTTACTTTATATATGATATTCTCTACAGGAGCCATAAAGTCCGACCAAGTCTTTTCTCCTCTATATACTTTTGCGATATAACGTCCGAGTGGATAAGCCAGTATTACCAAAAGTACAATCTGAACGATCACTCCTAAAATTTCTGTATTCATTGCTTTTCTTTAAACGTTAGTAGTTAGAACTTTTCGGGTTTGACGAGTACATACATCAAATATCCGAAGATTGCGATTCCTATTATAAATAGTGCTGTGTACATTTTTTCTTTTCTCCTTTTTCTTTAAATGTTTTCAAACCAATCTACACACTTCCAAAATAGCCAGAAGGCAGCCAATGTGCCACCAAAGCAAATAATGAATGATAATGTTAATCCCATGTTTTTACCTTTTTAAATTATTATTTTTATGCCTTTCTGCCATCTATGTGCCAAATGCGTGCCAAAGAAAAGAAATCAGAGTTACAAGTCTCATTTCCAAATATATAAAACAAATTTCACCTATAGAAAGATTTGGGAATACCCTACCAAAATGAAAAGGTTCAACCTATTTTGAAAAAGGTTGAACCTGCTAATGAGATTAAGTTATTATCTAACTGTTTTGAGCTAAACAGGGATGTTTTTTGATTCATTTATCTTTACATAAAACAGAGGTAACCTCAGTCGTTATCTTTGGTACTCTCTGTCGTTATGAGAGGCTGCCTCTGTCGTTATGTGAGGCTACCTCAGTCGTTATGTGAGACTACCTCAATGAAAACCACTGATATACAACATGTTACAAATGACAATTCTCAATTTCGGCAAAAAATATTTCCTGACAAATGGAGGCTATTACTATATGTTGTTTAGCTCATGTCTAAATGAAAATGAGCTAAACGAATAACGCAAAAGTAATAGAAGGAGAAATAAAACTAAGATTGTCTTTCTGTATTAGATCTTATACTCCTCAATCTTACGGTACAACGTTGTCAACCCTATCTTCAGCAAGCGGGCGGTTTCCGTTTTGTTACCTTTGGTATAATCGAGTACACGGGCAATGTGCCTGCGCTCCATAGCCGAAAGTTCGAAGCTATCGGGACTTGTTCCAGAGGATTGTTCGTAATGGGTATTCTGAATTTCTAAGGGTAAATCGGCAATATCCAGCTGTTCACCTTCGCAAACAATGAGGCAACGTTCTATTACATTACGTAGTTCACGGATATTACCTTTCCAGGGTTGTTGCTCCAATGTTTCGAGAAAAGCAGGGGTTATCTCGGTGATCGTCCTTCCCATTCGTTCGGAAAGGCTTTTCACAAATGCCTTTGCCAGCAGGCGCACGTCACCTGTACGATCACGCAACGGCGGTAGATGTACCTGGAAGACACTGAGACGATAGAACAAGTCTTCACGGAAATGATTGGCAGCAATCTCTTCGGGCAGGTTACGGTTGGTGGCGGCAATGATACGTACGTTGACGTGGGTAGGTTTTGTATCACCTATCTTTATATAATCGCCGGTTTCGAGAATGCGTAATAGTTTGGCTTGCAGTTCAAATGCCATCTCTCCTATTTCATCCAAAAAGATAGTACCGTTGTTTGCTTCTTCAAACAGTCCTTTCTTATCTTTCAGTGCACCTGTAAAGGAGCCTGCCTTATGACCGAACATCTCGCTTTCCAACAACTCTTTGCTGAAAGAAGAACAGTTCACAGCTACAAAACTCTGTTTGGCACGCTTACTATTATAATGAATGGCTTGGGCAAAGACCTCCTTACCGGTTCCCGTCTCTCCCGTCAATAATACGGGCACATCGGTCACCGAAACTTTCTGTGCAAGGGCAAGGGCATCTTTCAACACTTTAGATTCACCCAAAATAGAATCAATGCAATAAGTTTTTGCAATCTTATTTTCCAACTTCTCCAAACGGACATTCATCTGTGCCTTCTCTACAGCACGGCTTACCAAGGGGATAATCTTATTATTATCATCACCCTTTGTTATGTAATCGAAAGCACCATTCTTAATGGCTTGTACACCATCAGGGATATTACCGTGGGCGGTAAGAAGGATTATCTCCACATTGGGAGATTTCTTTTTCATAGCAAGTACCAAGTCCACCCCGTTTCCGTCGGGCAGGAATACATCGCACAATACTACATCGGGAACATGCAGTTCCAACTGCTTCAAGGCAGCTGCACAATCGCCTGCCTGACACACTTCATATCCTTCAAGTCCCAGCATGCGGGAGAGCAACGTACGTATTTGTACTTCGTCGTCTATAACAAGTATTTTACTCATTTTGATAAGTTGTTTAAGTTTGAAAGGCAAAAACAGGGCGCACAAATATATGGCTTTTATTGTAAATACGTGGCACATCTTTTGAACTTTCATTAGTGAGTGTGTAGAAAGAATTAGAATAAACCATTCTACAGTATCTCAGAAACACAGATCGAGGAACATCGAAAGTACAAAGAAAGCGATAAGCCTTCCTTTCATTTCGGAAAAGCCCTTTCAAAATGGAAAGCTTTCAGTCTCCTCCCAAACGATAACAATAAAAAAAAGAAGCAATGAAAGTACTTAATTTATGTGGTAACTCAATTGATACCGTCGAAAAGATGAAAAATATAGCCCAGCTATTGAAAAACGGCACTTCACAGTTCATCGTATTGTCCGCCGCAAGCACTGTATCCAATCATCTGGACGAGATTGCCGCCAACCTGTTTAATAGGGAAATAGAGCGGGCACACGAACAAATTACCAAACTGGAATTCCAATTCATCGATTTTGCCAATTGCCTGCTGGAAGATGAAATCCTCAAACAGAATGCTGTAAATTATATCATTGAACGCTTTCAGTATATATGGAAGTTTACCAAGAACTCTTTCACTGCTGCCGATGAAAAAGATATTATGGCACAAGGGGAACTCATAACTTCCGCTTTGCTTAACTCCTACCTGCGCGAACAAGGAGTGAAAAGCGTATTCATCTCCGCCTTTGACTTTATGCGTATCAATCTGGATGATAAACCGGATTACGAATATTTGGAGAAACGAATCAATGAAACCCTGAATATCAATTCCGATGCCGACCTCTTCATTTCACAAGGACAGATATGTAAAAACTGCTATGATGAAACGGCTTATATGAAAACCGGCGGAAGCGAATATACCTCCGCTTTGATAGCTAAAGCCCTGCATGCGGAAGAGATTGTCATTTGGAAGGAATTATTTTCTGATGCCAAAGAAGCGGAAGAAGCAAAAGATGCCAGCTTCACCAAGAATCTGATTTATAGTGAGGCAGAACGTCTCTCGCACTTCAATGTGGAAATTGTAAATCCGCTTTGCCTTTGCACCGCACAGGAGGAGAATATTCCCATCCGCTTGTACAATCCATTGGAGCAATCCGATAAAGGTATTCTCATTTCCGAATATCAGGATGAAACGACCGTCAAAGCTGTCGCTTCCAAAGATTCCATACTATACATCAAATTTGAATCGAACAATACGCTGCGCCCTTATCTATTCATCAGCAAGATTTTTGATACATTTGCCAAGTACCAAACCTCTCCCTGCCTGTTGACTTCATCCAGTAACAACATCTCTATTGCAACAGATAATAAGGGTTATCTATCTGCCATCTTGCGGGAATTGAACCGCTATGCCAAGATATGGGTGGAAGACCGTATGTCCATTGTCTCCATCATCGGGAACCTGAAATGGCAGCAACCGGGAGCAGAAGCACGCGTAATGGAGGCACTGAAAGATGTACCATTGCGCATGATAGCCTATGGAAGTAACTATACGGATATTTCTATGGTCATCAAGGCATCGGACAAGAAAAGAGCGATGCTAGCTTTAAAAGGAATCATTTCTCAAACACCAATACATCGCTATAATCTCTGAATCTAAATTCTTTATTTTCCAATCGCAAAATGCCATCTATTACCACTAAACAAGAGTCATTCCTGAAACAGAAAGGTTCTATATTCTCAGCATTCCTTCCCCATGAGGACATCTCATCCTTATATTTCTCAAAGTGTGTCTGAGCGTCAGCCTCCAATAGTAACCGATCTTTAAACCACACTTCCATCTGTTTTCCGTCGGAAACAATTATCCGGCAATTGGGTAGGTATTGCTTATACCCCTCAATATTTATATCGCTATTCGGGCAGGAGAAATACACCGATTCATCATCATTATCAGGTTCCAGAACCAGATTATTCACTCCGAAACGGTCAATTGCAGTTTCCCGACCAAGTGTATTCTCCAGGTAGACATAGCAGTCGTCCAACTGGCGGATGGTGTATTTTTGCAAACTATCTTTTGCTTGAAATGCCTCCGTATCCACCAACTTTCCCGTTTTTGTGTCCCACAATGAAAGTTCGCTTGCCATACGCTGCAAGCGATGAATCTGAGACTGGATACCAATATTACGTGCTGATATTCCGGGGATATACGTCAGCAAGATTATAACGGATGAACTCACCAACAACATCAAGCGGTAACTGCCCAAGCGTTTGCTATACAGGAAGAATACGTATAGCGTCATCAATATTCCGGCTGCCAGCAAATATACACGCGATTCGGTAAGACTATAGGTACATATTCTGTGCAGGGTGCCAATCCAGAACAATGCCAACGGAGGTATGGCAATAAAACCAAATGGACGGTAAAACCAGTCATACAGCCTTTGGCTGACAATGAGTTGCGCCATACGTCCCGCCATTGATACGATAATAAATGCCATTACCATATAAGCTACTCCACCTTTGGGTAACTCCCAATGTACCGCAATGGTCAGGAAATAAATATAAAGAATAACCGTATATATAATGATACCCGGAGAAAGGATGAAGTTCAAGACGAACTGTATGACATGGGGTAAGTTTTCCCAATCAGTATCTTCCTCTTGCTGCAACTGACAGAAGAACAAAGGTACAAAAATGTAGAATGTAAAATGAGCCACATATTCAATGAACTTCTCCGTAGAATTCCAATCGAAAATATAGACTACCGAGAAGTAGATTGCGGCAACCGCCCCCATCAACAGCAAGCCGATAGCAATAGAGAAAGCACCATTAACAAGCAATTTCACACTATGACGTGCAAAAGAGGTATTGTCATCGGTCTTCTTAAATCCAAGCAAAAGGAAAAGGGTCAATATCAATGTAAACCCATAAGCCGACGAGTTGGTGAAATCTCTCAATTGATCTGAGAGAAGGATTAAGGGCACTAGCGAGAGTAAAGACAAATAGTAAATCACAGCTTTTTTACCGGTGAAAAGGTAATGGCAGCTATAGGTCAGCACAAATAAGGTAGGAAACATTAAAGGCATTTCCCTCCATCCTTTGCTTTCTTCGTATGGCAATGAATCTCCGATAATAAAGAAAACAAAAAAACATAATCCTAATATGGACTCTACAAGATTATTTTTCAGGCAAGAAATCACTTGTTGCCTGATGGCTGATAATTGAAGTTTCTTCATGGCATCACGATTGATTGGATGCAACAAAAATAAGAAAACATTCTTAATTATCAGCCATCTGCAATACTATAAAACTGTATACCTATGAGAATCGTTCTATGATCTCCATACACATGCGTCCATTATGGTACGGGCATTTCCAAAAACCGGCTTTATCGTCGTCTGTATTTATAGTACCATCGGCACGTATACTCCAATGCCATTCGCCGTTTTTAGTGTCTATCAGGTTCTCCTTGATGTATTCCCAACAGCGAAAAGCTTTCTGCATGGCAACCCCGTCATCGAAATGCTGGTAAAGATTAGCATGTCCTACAACATTCTCTGCTTGTACCCACCAATGACGGTCGGCATCGGTCCGGTCTTTATCCAAGAAGGTTTCATAAATCATGCTACCGTCAGAAGCCAGACCTTCGTCGGCGGCGGCAGCAATGTATTCTACCAATGGTTCCACCTTTTCCAGCAGTTCTTTATCTCCTAAGACTAAAGCCGCCTCATGAATCAGCCAGGAAGCTTCTATATCGTGTCCGTATGAAACGATACGATACTTGCTCACCCAGTCATCATTAAAAAACAAATCAAGATGACCGGTTTTGATGTTGAGTATCTTTTCTGTAAATAAGATAATCAAGTTACGGAGCTGCGCTTCAAGACGTTTATCCTTCCACACCCGGAACAGGTTTGTATAAGGTTCCAGTATATGCAGGTGTGTATTCATTGTCTTGCGCTCGTTCTCGTCCTTATCACTCAAGCGCATATCGGCAATCTCACCCCATTCGCGGGTCAATGCTTCGCAATAACCATTCTTTACCGGATCGAAACTATGTGCTTCGATACTTTCAAAGATTCGGATGGCGTATGCCAGCGCTTCTTCATCGCCGGTGGCACGGTGATATTCGCTCAATCCATAGATGGCAAAGCCTAAAGCATAGATTTGCTTCTTCGTATCGAGGGGCTGTCCTTTACAATCGAGAGACCAAAAGATGCCTCCCTGCACTTCATCGTAAAAATGATCGATCAGATAACGTTTGGCACGGGTAGCCGCAGTCAAGTACTCTTCTTTTTTCAACAAACGATAAGCCGATGAGAATGTCCACAGAATACGGGCATTCAGGATGGCTCCTTTCTCCGCTTCGGGCATCAGTACTTCGCCGCCGGTGATTCGACCATAAAATCCACCGTTCGTCTCGTCTGTCATTTTATTTATCCAGAATGGAAGAATGTTGGCTACCAACTCTTCTTCCATTTCTTTACGCATATTCTTAATATCCATTTATCTCTTTTATTTTAAAGGCAAATGTGATCCTACTTTTCACTTTCCCGTCAACTTATACTTCTTTTCTCCTTCAATTCAGCAGCAATGGCATCCATCCGAGCTTTATTAAGCGGATAAATAAACAGAACCAGTATAGACACCGCAGCAATGGCAGCCGGAACAAAACTCATCAAATACTTCAACCCCTCCAAAGCTTCGGGTGTTTGCAAGGCATTCTCGGCAGTGTTATAACCGAAAGCAGCCAACAGTGCCATTACAGCCCATCCGGCAAATGCACCACCAAACTTTTGTGCCATAGAACCGGAAGAGAAGATTAATCCTGTAGATGCGGTACCGTCTTTCTGTTCGGCATAATCTGCTACGTCAGCATACATACTCCATATAAGTGGAGATACAATACCTGTACATATAGAAATCAACACCTGGAATATCATCATCAACCACCAGCCTAATCCATTGTTAGGTATAAAGAAGAACAAGATACTGAATACAACCAAACAAACCAATGATATCACGTAAGTAGATTTCTTTCCGAGTTTCAGTGAAAGAGGTACTGCCAATGCTACACCAATCATATTACAAACTTCACCCACCATAAGAAATAGTCCGGCATAAAGTACTAGGTTGAAGATGCCCAAGTCAAGAAATGCATTAGCACTAATATAGTCTTTGAAGAAGTAGGCGGCAGTGGCACCACGTACCGTATTAAAGAAATTGGAGAGCAGAGCTGCACCATTCAATATCCACCAGGGCGAATTGCGTACAAGTGACTTCAAATCTTTGCCTATAGACTCCGCTGCCACACTCTTGACATGCTCACGTGTCATGCTGAAACAAAGCAGGAAACCCAGAAAGCAAAAGATAGCAATTACGATCATAGCATATTGCCAACTGGCAGTAATACTGCATTCCATCGACCGGAACCAATTGCACAACGGTTCCCATGCACCCAATGCAATGAAGCTACCTCCATACGCAAAAAACATACGGTAAGAAGAGAAAACCGTCTTTGTGTTAGAGTCGTCTGTCATTACCCCCAACATCGCTCCGTATGGAACATTGATTGCTGTATATACAGTCATCATCAAGATGTAAGTGACGTATGCCCAAATGAGTTTACCCGTTGCCCCCATGTCGGGAGTAGTAAAGAGCAAGATTCCCGCAATGGCAAAAGGAGCCGCCACCCACAGCAAGTAAGGGCGATACTTACCCCAACGCGTACGTGTACGGTCGGCAATTACACCCATCATAGGGTCGGATAATGCATCCCATATACGTGTTACCAGCATCAGCACCCCTGCATCAGCCAAACTCAGTCCAAATATATTCGAATAAAAGAAAGGTAAATAGTAAGAGAATATTTTCCAAAACATGGAGGAAGACATATCTCCGAAACCATAACCTACTTTTTCTTTTAATGTTGCCATGATAAAATAGTGGTTTGTGATTAGTGATTAATCATTATTTTCAGGTTTTTATCAATCAACTTCTTCAATGTCTCTACCGAAGCAGACGAACGCAAGCCATCAGCAGGGGTATTCAAGCAATAATCTACCAACTTATCTACTGTCGAAGTAGCTACATGCATCCGTGTATCGGAAGAAGCGTAATAGATAAATACTTTTCCATCTTCATCGACAATCCAGCCGTTAGTAAAGAGCACGTTACTTACATCACCGATACGTTCTTCACCTTCGGGAACCATGAAAGCTCCGGCAGGAGTGGCAATCAGTTTCGTCGGATCTTCCAAAGAAGTCATGTACATATAGAGTACATAACGCAATCCCGCCGCACAACCACGAACGCCATGTGCCAGATGCAACCAGCCTTTCGACGTCTTTATAGGATGTGGACCTTCACCGTTCTTCACCTCTTTAATGGTGTGGTAATAGCGTTGGTCTATAATAGTTTCTTCTTTCACTTCAGCATTCGTCATGTCATCTACCAATGCCCAGCCGATACCACCACCACTTCCGGCATCAATAAAACCATCTTGCGGACGTGTATAGAGGGCATACTTACCATCCACAAATTCAGGATGAAGCACTACGTTGCGTTGCTGACTCTTGGTTTTCAAGTCCGGTAACCGCTCCCAGTTCTTTAAGTCCTTCGTGCGGGCAATGGCAGCCGTTGCCGTAGCCGATGACAAATCTCCGGCAGCTGCATTATCATCATGGCGCTCGGCACAGAAGATGCCATAAATCCAGCCGTCTTCATGAGCCGTAAGACGCATATCGTATATATTCGTTGCAGGTATTACATCTTCGGGCATCGTAACCGGATAATCCCAGAAGCGGAAGTTATCAATGCCATTGGGACTCTCGGCAACAGCAAAAAACGACTTACGGTCAGCACCTTCTACACGTACCATCAACAAGTATTTGCCATTCCATTTGATAGCGCCGGAATTCATCGTTGCATTCACACCTATACGTTCCATCAGGTAAGGATTGGAGTTTTCATCCAAATCATACCGCCAGAATACAGGTGCATGGGCTGCTGTCACTACCGGATATTTATAGCGGGTAAATATACCATTTCCCTCTTCCATAGCCACATTCTTTCTCGTAATTAACTCTTCATGCTTACGAAAGAGTTCTTCCATTTTTTCTCTAAAAGTTTTCATGTTTTAATTGGTTATGTTTGTTATTGATATAAGTTCGCATCTGCTGCGAACAAGGTTTTAGGGTTGTTATAGAATTCAACAAAATCTGCTGCCGAAGTTTGTCCCGGGTAAGGGGCATAGAAATGAGTTACCCGCTCACGAGCATTGCGCCATACCAGCACATATGCTACCGGATATTTCTCTATGGCAGGAAGCAAAGTACCTGTCCACCATTTTGCGTCGGGTATACCTTCGTAGCCTGTTTCGGTAATAGCGATCACCTTATCATGTGATTTGCCAATACTATCTACTATAGCCAATGATTTATCTAGTCCGGCAATGTAAGAATCGCGGTCGTTCTGGTAAGTATCAAAACCAATAAGGTCAATTATATCATCACCGGGATATCTTTTGAGGTATTGTGCGGTATCTTTCGGCTCTGACCCGGGTGAGTAAGCATAAAGGGCATTGTCCACTCCGTGTGTACGAAGACTATCTACCGTCATTCGCCAAAGTGTCTTATATTCATCGGGAGTACAAAGTTTCTCACCCCACCAGAACCAGCTTCCTGTATGCTCATGCCACGGGCGGAAAAGTATAGGAACTTTCACTCCGTCTGCCACTTTCAAAGAGTTCAGGAAATCGGCAACTTTACCCAACCAACCGGAGAATTTCTCATGATTCTCTCCACCGGGCAAGATGGACTTAACTACCGTAGTATCTGTCACATCCCATGAATCGCCTCCTGTCTTTGGGTTGCGTACATGCCAACTCAATGAAACCATGCCGCCGCGCTGATACTGATTAATTATTTCTTTTCTTATTTTATCAAAAGGCACTTTATCCAGACTATCATCGCCCTTCAGTTCTATTTCGCCTAAATCAAAACTGATTACTGCCGGATAATCGCCACATACGCTTTTAACATCCGAACGTCCTTCGTCGCCATCCCAACCAATGCCATATACGGTATCGTCATGATGTCCGAACATGATTCCTTTTGAGGAACTTTTCTTTAAATTGGTTAGTAGTTTCTCTGTTTCCTGTGTACGCACATAATTGGGCTCTTCAATTGTCTGCTGTTTTTTTGCTGAACTACAGGCAGACATCATACCTACCGCCAAGAGTGCTGTTAATAATCCTACTTTTTTCATATTCATGCTTTTCATTAATGGTATTGGTTACATAAAATCTTAACGCAAAGATAGCGGATTGCTCTAAGCGATAATGATACAATTTTATCCCTTTACAGTATTAATAAGCAGAATATAAAAAACTTATTGCCGTACTTTCACTTGAATGCGCTTGTCTGATACAATTCCACGCTCCACTTTACGACGTTCCAGCTCTACTGGCATATTCGTAAACTCAGGTACATTATAAGAATAAATTGAACGATCATAATATTCCCATGGGTTTTCCTGAGGTAACAGGAAGGGCTTACTTACCCGACCATCTTCATCTATACATGCCAGATACAGACGTGTATAGAGCCCATCTCCACGACGGCTACTAAATACAAACCAACGTGAATTACTGCTCCAATTATGAAAACTCTCCGTATCTTCACTATTCACTTCTTCTATAGGACGCTTCGTGCCATCCTGCAAATTTAGCAACCAAAGGTCAGCTTCTTTGTGCCAAATGGAAAAGTTACCATAATCTGATAAAGTGTACATGATATATTTTCCGTCATACGAAGGTCGTGGAAAAGAAATACTTTTCTTCATCGCCGCTGCATGTATCAATGTATCCACCCGATCACCAAAGGTTCCATGTTCCGGGTTGAAATCAATGCTACACAGATTGTAGCGAATTTCTTTATAAGCCTCCGGAATTGGTTTGGCTTCTGCTGAACAGAAGTACAGTTTACGTCCGTCCGATGAAAATACAGGAAAAGTTTCGAATACTTCTTTCTTTTGTAATAGTGGGGAAAGCAACAGTTCATGAGTTTCCGGATGGTAGACTACCACATCCGACGCAAGATCCAGCACTTCAACTCGTTCATCCTTTACCGCATGGAAGGATTGCCGTGTATTGTTCACAGAATAAGCAATGTATTTCCCGCTAGGATGCCAGTAAGGATACACACAAGCAGAAAGAATAGAGTCAGCTTTCGTATCCAGCAATTCACACTCACCTTCTATCTGCATCAAGGTTGCGCCATGTTGTCCACGGATGTGTATACTCATGTGATCCGGGTTGGTTTTATTGAAAGCATGGCAGTTCAGGCACATACCCGGCACCATTGTATTCTCCAGTAATGGTCGTTCTTCAAAAGTCGAAAGATCTCGTTCATAAATACCCATTTTACTATATACTTCAAAACCGGGAGCTATCTTCCGATATACTACCCCATAGTCTATAGGATAGGAACTGACATACATCGGGAAAGGGCGATATTGTTTCCACTTTCCCTCTTTCTTAATGCACACGGTAAACATAAGACTATCGCCTTGATTCTCTTTCAAAAGGCTTTGCCACTCGTCTTGCGGAAATAATACTATTTTATCATTAACATGCACTTCACCGGATTTTCCTCCGGTCACCGTTACATCTACACGTTCGTACTCTCCATCCAGGCAACTAAAGTTCATCGGAGCAATAGTAGCAGGTATCGTCACTCCAACATAATCGGGATAAATAGGAGGACATTCGTCTACCATCTCCGGCGAAATTACCGAACTGTTACAAGCTACCAACCACCAGCTTATCAATATATAAAATATAACCTTTCTCATCTTCCTGCTTATTGTTTAAATAACAAATAATACCAATATGTACCACCATAACGTTGTTGTAAGAATTGCTGTGCATTCTGCTGAGATGTATAAATCCGTGCAAAGTCCGTAACCTCTCTCATTATCTCCGGCGAAATACTCCAAGGTATACCTTCAAACGATTTATGTTTCTGCGTCCACATGTATACCAATGCTTCCTGATAACTACGGGGGATGTGATCATAACCCGCATCTTTACCTAATGGATAGTATTTCATAAAGCGTTCCAAATCACGTTGCTGCATTACATAACCTAACAAATATTCAAATGCCATCCGGTTCTGATGGTTGCTCATATATAGCAATCCCAACATCATATCTATTTCGCGGTTACTGAATAAGAAATCTTCTTTATAGCATAACTGCCTCAACCGCCCCCATTCCTTATGGGCATTAATTTTATCTTCGTTATATAAATAAGTCATGGCATCTTCCGCCCAATCTTTATAAAACATTGTTTTTCTCAATGCACGCAAGTATTTGGCAGCAACCTCGTATTGCCCGTTTATCAGATTTGTTTCTGCAAGGCGCTGGTAGCAACGAGCACTTTTACGGAAATTGGGTAGCGACTCCATTGCCTCGAAGGTAAAACGTTCTGCCGTATTTATCATGCCCAAATAATAATATGCTTCACTCGCCGGCAAAGGAGAAGTAAAATCGCGCTGAAATTCCGGTAATAAGCCTTCTGTTCCATTTTGATAAAACTCAAACATCCGGTCGCCCAGCTGCCCCGTCATGCCCAAAGCCAAATTCTGACAAGTAACGCTAAACGGTGAAGCTGGTGATTTCCGCTCTGCTTTCTTTATGATCTCCACCCATTGTTTGTTGCGCACCAAGCGATCATAATCCATCGCCTCCTCTTTGTTCATATCACAACTTGCAGTTATGAAGTAATATCCACCACAAGCTATAACGACCACTTGCAAAACTCCGCATAAGAAAACTTTCTTCTTTGGCTTCGGGAAGGCTGCTGCTATAAAAGGTAAAATAACCAACAATAAGGCTATGATTACCTCCATCCAAGGAATTGCTGCCGGAAAACGATAATAACCAATTCCACCCATCAAGCGATAAAGTGGATATTGCGCCCACAAGCTTGACAATAAAGGACAAGCTATCCCTAATATAGCTACTCCAAAGAACATGGATGCAGCACCAAAAAAATTGCGTTGCTTGATGCAATTCAAGAGTTCACGAACTATCACCCAGCCCATGAAAATGAAATGTACAGCCCCGGCTATCCAATACAAGAGCGGAAGGACAATTATGATAAAAACTGCCCGTTCCCACTTATCTTTCAGATTGGTATAGGCACAAGCAGCTAATAACACCAACAATAAAGAAACAACAAATGCCAACATAGCATTCTCATCACACATAAAATGCCACAAAAAGACTGAAGGCAAGAAACTCAAAGGATAATAAATATCAGCTGTCTTCTGTGCTTTCATTAATTTCCAGATCAAAAGCTGTAATGCTACAATCAATATAGCCAATATAAAAGCTCCAGTGGATGCTGAGTGGTAGAACTGCGTTAAATATTCTGCAATATATTCCGCCACTCCACCGGGAATAGCCACGCGCTCCCACCAATAATCTGCATCAAACAAGAATAGTTGGAACTGTTCCTGATAGGAAAGATGAGCCGAGTAAGTATTTCCCCAAAAGAGAAGTACAGTCAAATAAAAAGCGAGCGTCAAGCCTAGCTTCCATTTATCTTGCAAAACAGTAAAAAACTTATTACTCATAACTTGTAACTTTATCAAATACTATTTAAAACTTTCTGCCTTCAACTGCCGGTTTATTCGTTCAATGGTGCTTGCATCAAATGGAACGGAAGTTGCCGACAGATCGGGTATATTATAAGATTTCAACGTTAAATCATCTATTTCCGGATCCGATTGAGGTAGCACAAAAGGTTTGTGGGCATTGCCCCCGGCATCCAAATAAGCAAAATAAATCCGACCATATTGTCCGTCTCCCCGCTTACTGGCAAAAGAGAACCAACGACTGCCTGAGGACCAACTATGATAAGTGTCCGAACGATTGGAGTTCACCGCTTCCAAATGATTAATAGCTCCTGTCTGCAAATCCAGCAATTGAAGTTCCGTCTCCCGATGCCAGATAGGAAATGTTCCGTAGTCGGCTACGGTATATAGCAAATAGCGACCATCCGGCGAAACCTTAGGATGACAAACGGACCCTTTCATCGATTGCGCATTCCAAAGGGTATCTATACGATCTCCCCATGTACCGTGATCTGCATCAAAAGCAATGCGGCAAAGTGAATAGCGCAGTTGCTTCACGCTATCAGGCAAAGTAACTAATGGAGCAGAGCAAAAATAAACCCATTTACCATCGGCAGAAAAAGTTGGAAAAGTCTCCAGCATGGTAGAGTCTGACGTTAAAGGAGAAATAATCATGCGATTTTCATCAAAATCGGCTATTGCTAAATCAGAAGCAGTATCATAAACTTCTAAACGGCGGTTACCTTCTGCATGAAAAGCAGGAATAATAATATTGGAAGAAAAGACGCCAAAGCGTCCGCTTGGATGAAAATCACCATATACAGCCGCAGATATCATCTGTTCGTTTTTCAAAGTTAACTTGCGTAATTCTCCATTGCGATTCAATATAGTACCTCCACCGTCACCACGAAGATGGAACATAGAGAGATTACCACTGTTACTACCATGCACATGGCAGTTCATGCACTTACCATCCGCCAGACTATTATCTGCCAACACACGCTCGTCAAAGTTTTCTATACAACGTTCACGTATCTGCAAAGCATTCCAGACTTCATATCCGGGTTCTATCAAACGATAACTGACGTATGCATCAAGACGATCCGGAACCACATGCCAAGTAAAGGAAGGGTAACGCAACCATTGTCCACCTATATGCGCAGTAACCGTTATTTGCAGTTCGTGCCCTTTCGTTGCTTCCAGCAGTGTGTGCCAAGGTGTTAAAGGGAAAATTATTTTATTACCACGTGCATTTATTTGCAAACTGTCCGATGGGCCTTTCACAATAACAGACACCGCATCTACCCCTTCATTACGAAGCAAGAAGTTCAAAGGAGCTATATTGCAAGGAATCGTTACATCTTGATACTCCGGATAAAGTTCAAGCGGATGTTCTGCCGACTTTACGGATTCAGGATGAGGTATACATGCTTGCAAGCAGCACACTAATCCGGTAATAATTATCGCATAGAATGTTCTCATTGCTTCATCGTTGCATAATGGAAATAGAACCAGTAAGTTTTTCCATACTTTGCCTGCAAGGCTGTACCATCTCCATCACCAGCTTCATATAGTTTAGAATATTCGTTAAATTCATCCAGTATCTGGGGAGCAATCCGCCATTTTTTTACCTCGTCAATCGGTGCTTTATTTCCGGCGAGATAGATTAGCAATCCTTCGGCATAAAGTCTGCATGGCACCTTATCAGCAGAAAACTCCTGATAATCTTTGGCAAAAGCACCAATATCCTTATTCAACAAATCATAGCAAAGAAGATAATCCAACGCAATTTCATTCTCCGAATGAGTACGTAGCAGGTGACGTAAGGAGAGCGATATATTACCTGAAATTCGCAAAGTATCTGTTGCAGGAAGTAGCTGCTGCTTACGTTCCAACCATTGGCAAACCTCAGGCGTTTGTTGTCCGGGAATACGTCGTTCGGTCCACTCCCGATAGCAGAGTGTCTTTTTCAAAAGACGTAAATATTTCATCGCAGCTGCCTCATCCCCATTAATCAAATTGATTTCGGCTAAACGCTTTATGGCTCGTGCACCTGTATGATTAGGAGAAAATATCATCCCCAATATGGTAGCATGTTCTGCCATCGTCATATCTCCCAACGTAAACCATAGTTCATTGGCAGCATAAATAGTGATATAATTAGAAGTCGGTGCTACCGGAAGAAAGAGACCTAATGAAGCCGGCTGATAATATTCCATAAGCTTAAAAGGTAACTGTCCTCGTCGGGCATTCAAAAGATTATAATAGTACGTAGTGAATGAAGAATGCGGATCTTTCTCAGACAAAGTAGCCTGCACTCTATCTAAACGTCCGAAATACATTTCACAGTCAATGCGTAGCTGATACTCCCTTTCAAGATTAGGGGTATTATACCATAAGGTCGCAGGATAAGTATACGCTTGTGACCATGTAAATAAGCAAGAGCGTCGTACGATAGCAGGCAACGCACAAGTTTCAGCGAGTAAAATGAACCAAATCCAAATATTTCTACGATTCAATAAGAAGACAGTTGTCAGCCAAATTCCACAACCAAATAAATAGTAGCTGGCTGCTACGGAAATTAGTCCTACCGGAAGCGCTATCTTCCAAGATTTATGCATGTATTTGCAACAGCACAGAGCTATCACTCCACCTCCTATCAAAGCGAATGTAGCAGATAAAGGATAAGTGATTCCACATTGCCGCCCTACTTCCCATGCCACAGCCAGTATAGCCGGAAGCCATGCCCAACGGCCGATACAAGGAATGAACAATCGGAAAATAATGAATCCCCAAAGCAATAATACCAGTGACATTATCGCAGGACCAGCACCCTCGTAGTAAAAGAATTGAGTCAAGAAATCACCCATCAAACATGCCAATGCCGCAGGGTGTTCGAAATATTGGATCAACGTTTCAGAAGAAAACAAGAATAGCTGTATCTGTTCCCGGTGAAACAGATGATAGGGCAATATCTTAAAGAAAAACAAGAATAGTACCAAGGCACCAATTCCTACTACTCCCCATCCAATATATCTGCTATTGCAAGCTTTCATCCAACTTTCTTTGTTGTTCTTCGGTCAACGAGTTATGTAACATCTTCTGCATAAACTTACCTAATGTATTACTTCCTTGTTTTTGCAGAAAGAGGAAGTCTCTCTCCTGTTCTTGTAATCTCAAAGTATCACCTAGTTGTACTAAGCGTAAAGAATCCGCGCCAACCGCAGTTTTCAGTCCTTTACGGATAAACAGATAAGCTGTTCGCTTTTTTTCCCGGTCTTCCTTCCAACTTTGTAGAGCTTCATTTTGTGGTGTACCAGTCACCGAACCAATGGAATCAGCCTTTACATGAATAGTTCCCGGTTCTGTTACTACCAGTAACTCTTGTATTCGTAGACGCAAGATATGGCGCAAGCGTAAAACTCTCATTTCTTCACCAGTTCCTTTGAAAGAGAAAGTGGCATTCGCTATTTTTACAGAGTCTACCCGTCCCGGTACATTCTGCATAGGAACAAGATATATCCATTCACCATCGTATTTCTCAGAAGGTAATGTTCCCTGAATTATATAACTTTGTTCCGAGTTCCTACATCCTGCCAAAAGAAGGCTAATTATACATAAAAACAAGAATCGTGTTTTCATCATTTCAAATTATCATATATATTAAAAATCTGGCCAAGCGGCATTAATAACCTTCTTTACAGCCATGCATTCCATTTCGACCAACCAGCCGGTACGGCAAACAGGTGCCAATGTGAATACCTTTGGTATATCAGGAAAACGTTGGAGAAACATGTCCTTGACTACTGTATAATCAGCCATATCACGCAAATAAATTATAACATGAGCCATATCTTCAAAACTACAATCAGCTTCTTTCAATAAAGCTTCTACATTCTCCCACATCCGTTCTGTCTGGCGGCGAATATCCCCGGGATAAACAACCTCTCCACGGTTATTTATACTTGCTGTACCCGATATAAATACTTGGCGACGATCTCCATAATCTACAGCTGTTCCCCGCTCAAAACTCACACCATATTCATAAGTCGGATTGAGATGGGTACGAGCGTAGAGATACTTGATTTGTTCCGGTTGTAAACCATCTACTGCATAAGCATCAAGCAATACTAATACCTTCGGATCGGCAAAACTTCCGCCAATGCCTGTACTGGCAATATAATGTGTCTTCTCCGTTAAGTTTTGAGTAACAAAAACTTCATTACGCGCTTTCACTACACCGGCATAATTCGTATCAACATTCTGCACAAAAATCCATGTACGCAGACAATTCTTCGCTAAACTACATTTTTGTTCCATCAACCGCATTACATAGTCGTTCAGTAGCAAACGCATCTGATATTCTGAGTTAGCAGCACGGTTAAAGCTACCTCCCATCCATAATTGGCGGTATGAGCCATGAGTCACTTCGTAAAGACCATTGGATAAAACTTTTGTTTGCACACCTACTTGCAAGTACACCCACAAAGCTATTTTAGTACCATTCAACGGGGGCTGCTCTACCACAGACAAAGCACAATCCGAATTCTCGGCAATAGTGGCAAGCAATATATCGGTTTGATTGGCAGCATCACTCAAGAAGTATCGTTTGAATATAGCTACAGCACCTGCTAATTCTTTTTCTTGCAGGATGGCATAAGTATCCATCACCGCTTTCATCTGTTCGTGATAAGTTTGTTTTGGGTCAATAGCATGGACCATTAAATGATATTCCGCCACGCTGCCCTCCACGGAAAATGCAGATATTTCTGCCTTACTGAAAGGATAAGAATAAGATGTGTATTTCATATATAAAATCCAGTATGATTTGTCTACAAATATAGTTATAAATCCCCAAGGATAAGAATAATCGGATAAAAAAGACGAGAAACAATCTCTTCAGGGCAACTGCACCAGAATTCTTATTCATATCTTTCCCGTTTTGGGCTAAACGGGAATGCTTTTTGCTTCATTTATCTTTACATAAAACAGAGGTAACCTCAGTCGTTATCTTTGGTACTCTCTGTCGTTATGAGAGGCTGCCTCTGTCGTTATGTGAGGCTACCTC
>NZ_JASLER010000111.1 GCF_030151085.1 Bacteroides sp.
CGCATAAGTAGCCAGATGGACAACATCCGCATTCCGTTCCAATCCCGTCATAAAGGCAGCTTCGGAAAGGGCGGCGAGGAAGTTGTTATCCTTCTTCGTGGAATGATCGTGTGAAGCATATTCTCCGGCGAAAACCTTCGGACCTTTGCGGTCGTAATTGTCATAGCGTGACGCATTACCAAAGAACCAATCAGGATTCATGTAGTAGTGTTCGTCCACCAGGTCTACACCGATACGCTTCATTTCGGGCCAGAGATAATCGAATTTATCACCGCTAGCACTCGGGCCGGAGCTACCTACAACCTTCACATTAGGGTATTTCGCACGGATGGCTTTTGTGAAAGCTTCGAGGCGTTCTACATAAACCTTGTCCCACTGTTCATTACCGATACCGATCATCTTCAGATTGAAGGGTTCGGGATGTCCCATATCGGCACGCACCTTTCCCCACTTGGAAGTAACAGGGCCGTTGGCAAATTCAATCAGGTCGAGTGCATCCTGTATATACGGGTCTAGTTCATCCATCGGGACCACTTCGTTGCTTTCGTACTGGCAGGAGAGCCCGCAGCTGATTACTGGAAGAGGTTCTGCACCGAGGTCTTCGCTCAACAGAAAGTATTCGAAGTAGCCAAGTCCCAAAGTCTGGAAATAGTCAGGGAAGGCTTTATGCTTGAAGGTGTAGTTCCAGCGGTTTTCATTCAAAGGGCGGTTTTCAACAGGACCTACGGAATTCTTCCACTGGTAACGGGTTTCAAGACTGTTACCCTCGATGATACAACCACCGGGGAAACGGAATACGCCGGGGTTAAGGTCATAAAGGGCTTGTGCAAGGTCGGCACGTAGACCATTCTCACGTCCTTTCCAAGTATTCACAGGGAACAGGGAGATATGATCCATATCCACCGTACCCTGCGTTTCGAGGACGATACGCAGGCGGGCATGAGCGTCTGTGAACGGAGATTTCAGCACCGCCGTCAGCTTTTGCCAGCTATTGCCGCTGACTTCGATTTCTTTCTTCAACAGATTCTGTGCATTGGAGTTGACGAGTTCGATGGAGAGCTTCATCGGCTTCGCATCCGGCGTGCGGGCATAAACAGAGAAACGGTATTCTTCACCTTGCTTCACACCGATACCGCGATAACCTTCATTATCCAGTCCGGTACGCAGCAGGCGACCATCGTTCACTACGCGTACATAGTGAGGATTGCGGTCAAAACAAGGATTTGCATCCTGAACGGTTACATTACCGAAAGGTACCCAACCCACGAAAGGTTGTGGAAATTCAAACGAGCGGTTTTTTACCAGTTCGGCATACAGACCGCCATCAGCACCGAAGTTGATATCTTCGAAAAAGATGCCATACATTTCAGGTTGTATCTTTGCCGTCGGTTTAGAAACGTCGACGGTCATTACATGTTGTTGTGCCTGCATGCTCAAAGCAAGAGACAAAGCAAAAAGGGCAGTTAACTTTCTCATTATTATATCTTATTTTTTCTTTTCAATATTCTGATGGATACGTATCACTGTAAACGAATAAGCCGGCATTGAGTAAGAAAAGTCATTACCTTCTACCTTGAAATCAGAAGAAGCGGGTTTAGCTCCTCTGTCTTTCGGATCACCTGTCAATATCGTCTTTGTAGCCGAAGGATTTACCAAAGTAGCTCCGTCCAACTTCACCCAGGAAGAAACTTCCACCGGAAGCATATTCACTAACTTCACGATATAATCTCCGGTATTAGCGTCTTTCACAACTGATACCCCGACACGTTTCTTCACGGCATCCCAGCCATTATTCAGTTTTACCGTAGAAGACAGGTATTCGGTACCAGCGTTCTGACCATACATCTGTTGAGTATAGTAGCCTACTGTGGGTCTCACTTCCGTATTATTGAAATAGATCAAGTCCGGATTCCATTGTGTATGACCATCTTTAGCCAACAACGGAGCATAGGAAGTCATTTCTACCACGTCACCGTTACGTTCTACGGCAGTCAGATAGAGAGCTTCGGCAAGCGCAGTTTCTACATTATTGGGGCGCCCCGGCAAGTGGGCGGCGTATTCGCCCAAGTAAACTTTCGCTTTGCTACGGTCGTAATGATCGTAATATTCCTGGTTGTGGATCATCCAACCCGGTTCTACGTAATAGTGCTCGTCTACCATCGGTACACCCAGTTCGGTAGCAAGGTCCCAACCTACTTCATAATCCGTACCTTCGTAGAAGGGGCCGGTAGTACCAATCACGGTAACCTCAGGATGTTTTGCTTTTACGGCATCGAATATCATCTTAAAGCGTTCCACAAAAACAGGTGTAATCATGTCCTCATTACCGATACCGATGAACTTCAGATTGAACGGTTTCGGATGTCCGGCTTCCGCGCGCTTCTTGCCCCACACGGTTTTGCGGGCATCTCCGTTGGCATATTCTATCAGGTCGAGAACATCTTGGATGTATTGATCCATTTCTTCCATCGGAATACCACCCTGCTGTCCCATGCAAGTCAGTTCACCATTGGAATGGTGAGCACAAGTACCAGAGTTCTGACAAGGTACACCGGCTGCAAGCACAGGTACGGGTTCCGCACCCATATCTTCACAGAACAAGAAGTATTCGTGGTATCCCAGACCGCGTGTCTGATGGTATCCCCAAAGGTTACGGAGCGGCTTGCGGGCTTCCAACGGACCGATAGAGCCTTTCCAATCATAAATATTATCTATTCCATCGCCATGAGCCACACAACCACCGGGGAAACGTACGAAACGGGGATGCAGGTCGGCAAGCGTTTGTGCCAGATCAGCACGAAGTCCGTTCTTACGACCTTTGAAGGTCTTTTGCGGGAAGAGGGAAATCATATCCAGCGCATACTTGCTGACAGCCTGGGGAACAATGGACAGAGATGCAGCCGCCGCATCGCTTGTGGCTGTCAGGAC
>NZ_JASLER010000082.1 GCF_030151085.1 Bacteroides sp.
CTTTCTTTGCTTTGTTCCGAATTGTATGCATTTTCAGAGAAAATGTCTACATGCTGCGGACAATTCTTTTGATTTTCTGCATTTGAAGGAGGTGTATCGGTTCCCGCTTCAGGCTGTTCGTTTTTCACTTTCAGTTCTTCCTTGAAATAGGGTAGGGAGTTCAAATCCCTCTTTCTTCTTTTGGTTGCTTCCAACCATACCTTCTGTAATTCTATGGAAGTCAGCACTTGCTGTTCTTTATAGATTTGAGGATCAAAGAATCCTTTTTCCACTAGAATATCCACAATGCCTTGCATCTCTTCCTCATTGATATCTTTTCCTACCTTATTCGTGAAGAGTGTACATTGCTCACAGTCCCATTTCAGATAATACCCGTTTTCTTTGTGTATTTTGCACAGCAGCTTTATAACTGCTGCTGTGCCTTTCAACCCAAATTTGGCTTCAATCAATTCTATTGCTATTTCTTCGAATAGGTTTACTTTGAATGGGAAATATAGCATTCCCCCATACATCATAGCCATGTGTTCTTGATTTTGATTTCAACTTTCAACTCTCAACTCTCAATTAATCGGTCTCCATTCCAAGAAGTTCTCCAATTGAAAGCTTCTCCATGCCTGTTGTTCTACATCCCAATATATCAGTGTACCGGTTACTTTGGTAATCTCATATTTTCTTCTGAATCCTGTTTCGTATGGTATTAGGGTTGCTTTCACTAGTTTGAATGTTCCGTCTTGTTTGTAATAAGCGATAAGTGCATATCCATACTGCATGTGGTCAATCAGTTCTTCAATTCTTTTTGCCATCCATGCGGCGCATGTTTCAGTGTACCCTTTTTGGAGCATGATACGTATTTTCCATAGATTCCGGAGTGCTTCGTGAAGTGAAGCGGACTTCTTTTGCTTTTTCATAGCATTACAATTTTAAATTATTAATAGAGTTTTTTCCGTTTGGTATGTGATCTGTCAGGGCGTAGTAAAAGAAAGGATGTCGTCTTCAAGAAGAAGCGACATCCTTGATTATGCGGAGCGGCTTGGTCATTTATCAAAGTGGCGACAAAGATAAATGGTATTCCGATAGGGTGTATATATTTAATTATTGCGTGTTTTCATCTTGTTTTTGCAGCTTTTTTCTTTCTTCTTTTCCTTTATCTCTTTTGCATGCAAATCTCTGTAAACTTCCCCAAGTTCTTGCTCTATAGTTCTGTTTGATAGCGGCTTTTCATCATTAGAGAGTAGTAGTTTGGATTTAAACAGGATGTCTGCTAAAGCTTTCATTCCTGTTGGACTTTCTTCGTCAAAATATCCCTGCTCATACCATTCAATAAACATCTTTTCTATTTCTAATCTATATTGGGGAAGTACCCCAAATATGATTCCGCAATGAGGGCGTCCTACTTGCTTTTTAATGCTTGATTCATTGCTGGTTGTCTCTTCCTTACATGATTTACCTAACTTTTTTTTTGTAAGCTTTTCAGCTTTACATCTTGTTTCATAATACTCTTTTTTTAATGAATAATTTAATATATGTAAAATGTAAAAAAGGTGCAAAGGTAGTACAAACTCGTAAATTGGGGAATTTAATTATATGATGATAAATTTTTGATGATGATAGTTTACTAGGTATTATGTTGATATTTAAATTGATGAGATGGTATTCTGTAGGTGTTTTTTTAACGTTCGTTTAATGGACGTCAATATTTTAGAAAAGAAGTAGAGGTCGAAAAGCTAAAAAGAAACAGAAAATAAAAATATTAAATACTCTAAATAACTAATTGTAAATCTGCATATTACAGTAATTCATTAGTCGTTTCAAAAATATTTTTATTAAACATTTTGTTGGTTTCAAAAATACACATTATCTTTGCGTCCATTAAACGAACGTCTAAAAAACGCTTTTATGCTTATAACACATTCGTTTATAGATTATTACCTATCAGGTAATGCGCAATTATAGAGAATCTGTTGGCAAGAGGGGTACAAAGCTTGCCGTATTATACATAAAGTGCTCGCAAGTGATTGAATTTCAAGCGTATGTAAGAAGTTTAAAGCCCCGGGAGAATGCCCTTTTCTGAACAAAATCATAGAATGGAAGTTGATAAAGAGACCGAACTATGGTACGCTATGCGTGCCACCTACCGTAGGGAGCCTGATGCCATGCGTCTTCTTGAAAAGGAGAAATTAGGTTGTTTCGTCCCCATGCAATATAAGATAAACATAAAGAAGGGTAAAAAAGTTCGTGCCCTTGTTCCTGTTATCCATAATTTGATCTTTGTCCACGCCTGCCCTTCCGAAGTGAAGCGTGTCAAGTCTCAGGTCACTTACCTTCAATATATCACCGATACCCGTAGCGGTCAGAAGATCATTATCCCCGACCATGAAATGCAACGTTTCATTGCTGTTGCCGGTAGCTATAATGACCATCTCATGTATTTCCACCCCGATGAACTGAACCTTTCAAAAGGTACCAAGGTTCGTATTATAGGTGGTGATTTCGAAGGGCAGGAAGGTGTTTTTCTGAAGGTGAAAGGTGCCCGTGACCGTCGTGTGGTAGTTGAAATCCGGGGTGTGATTGCCGTAGCTATGGCTACCATTCATCCCGATCTTATAGAAGTAATCAGATAATTGATGGCTTACAATTCATAATTTATATTTCCTAATGACTCTTTCCGAAGAAACGATTTCTCTTCAGCGTGCTGCGCACGAACTGATGTATCTGGGTATGGACGGTAGCCATGTCTATAGTGATGACCTGTCTCGTCGGAACGGTGAAGTTTACCGCCTTACGACGTCTTTGTATAATTCCGGTGCCCGTGGTGTTACTCCCGAAGAACAGGCTGATGTATGTCTTGCCCTCCTGATGGGTTATAACGCCTCATTCATTGACCACGGTGAAAAACAGGCACATATACAAGAGGTTCTGGACCGTTGTTGGGATCTTCTCGAAACTCTTCCCGCCTCTTTGCTGAAGCTCCGCCTTCTTACCGCCTGCTATGGTGAGGTGTTCGACGAACCTTTGGCTGAGGAAGCCCGTACCATTATCGCTTCCTGGGACTCAGTGTCACTCACGCCCGAACAACAGGAAGCCGTCGACGAATTCCTGAATGTGTTGGACAATCCTTATCCTTGGGAAGAAATCTCCGGTGAAACGGAATAAATACAAAACAAACGCTCATCATGTCATCCGCTCAAATTAGGATTTTCCGTCAACGTATTTCATCCAAAGTATTGCCCATTTGGACCATACTCCTGGTGGATGTACTGATCGTTGTCCTGTCCATGCTTTTGGCTTATAGTTTCCGCTATGGCCTCTCCAATCTTTTTGAAGAAAGCTCCACGGTCGATTCGGCCATTTTATGGGCGGTGATTGTCAATCTTGCTTTTTTTCATATTTTCCGTACCTCCTCAAATGTGTTGCGCTTCTCCTCCTTTGTGGACATTATGCGCATATTTGTTTCATTGACTGCGGCATACGCATTGCTGATGGTCATCAGCCTTTTGTCGGAAAGTATTCTTGATAAGAAACTGGCTTCAGCCGGTCTCCTGTTCATGTCCTATATCATCAGTTTCGCTATGATGTCCTGTTTGCGCATCCTTGTCAAAACAGTCTATGATGCATTGAATTTTGACCGTTTACATAGTGCGGACGTATTCATTTATGGAGTCAAAGAAGCCGGTGTGAATATAGCCAAGACCCTACGTGCTAACTTACGTTGCCATTATCGTCTTCGTGGTTTCATCGCCGATGAACCTGAACTGGTAAATAAAGTAATCATGGGTGTCCGTGTATTCCCTAATGATGACACCCTGCTGGATAACCTTAGTAATTGCGGTGTGCAGACTGTTATCGTTTCTCCCGCCAAGATGGATGACCTGAAGAATTCCGACATGGCGGACCGTCTGCTCTCACATGACATTAAACTGATGACTGCTCCCGCCTTGAGTGAATGGAACGGTAAGGCGTTGAAGAGTACTCAGCTTAAAGAGATTCAGATTGAAGACTTACTTCAGCGTGCTCCTATAGAAATTGATATACACAAAGTTGCCTCTCATCTGGAAGGCAAGCGTGTGTTGATAACCGGTGCTGCCGGCTCTATCGGCAGTGAGATCATGCGCCAGGTAGCTTCTTTCAATCCCTATAAACTGATTCTGGTAGACCAGGCCGAAACGCCTTTGCATGATATTCGCCTGGAATTGCAGGACCGTTGGCGTGATATTGACGCTGAAACGATCATTGCAGATATCTCCAATGCCACCCGTATGGAAGAAATCTTCAGGGAATTCAACCCCCAGTACATTTTCCACGCCGCTGCTTACAAGCATGTCCCTATGATGGAGGATAACGTTTCCGAATCGATTCAAGTGAATGTATACGGTACGCGAACCCTCGCTGATCTGGCTGTAAAATATGGTGTAGAGAAGTTCGTGATGATTTCTACCGATAAGGCGGTCAATCCTACTAATGTAATGGGCTGTTCTAAACGTATCTGTGAGATATATGTGCAGTCATTAGCCAAGAAATTGCAAAAGGAAGGTGCACACGCCACCCAATTTATCACCACCCGTTTCGGTAATGTGTTAGGCTCCAACGGTTCCGTTATTCCCCGTTTCCGCAATCAGATTCAACGTGGTGGTCCTGTCACAGTCACCCATCCTGAGATCATTCGTTATTTTATGACCATCCCGGAAGCTTGCCGCCTTGTTCTGGAGGCTGGCAGTATGGGTAATGGCGGAGAAATCTACATCTTCGATATGGGTAAACCCGTTAAGATCGTAGATCTTGCCCGCCGTATGATCACCCTTTCCGGTCGTACGGATGTGAAGATTGAATTCACCGGTTTGCGTCATGGTGAAAAGTTATATGAGGAACTCCTGAATGTGAAGGAACTTACCAAACCTACCTATCATGAGAAGATCATGATCGCTACGGTGCGTGAATATGATTATGACGAGGTGAAGGTATGTATTGAAAACCTGATCAGGATAAGCTATACTTATGACCAGATGAAAATAGTCTCTGCGATGAAGGAGCTCGTTCCTGAATTTGTCAGTAAGAACTCTTGTTTTGAAGTACTTGATATGAAACTAAACTAATCCTTTTCAAATAAAAACTCCGGGAACCGTGGAACCCACCCTTTCATTACTACGCGAAGTAATAAATATAAATCACCCGGGTTCCACGTTCCCGGTTTTCAAAAGGATCTGACTAATAATACAACAATAAATCATAAACAATAAATCATAAATTTTCATGCGTCGAATATTTTTATTGATTTTCTCTCTTTTTCTTTTTACTAGCCTTTATGCACAGCGTATGTCTGATGAACAGGTTATTCAGTACGTAAAAGCGGGTCAAGCTGCTGGTAAGTCGCAAAAGCAGATGACTACCGAGTTGTTGCGCCGTGGTGTGACTCAGGAACAAGTATTACGAATCAAATCCAACTATGAGGCAGTCAAGGGTGAACCTGTGAATGCTGACAATATACCGACTCAAATGCGTAAGCGTTCTGTAGGCTTGGGTGAGTCTTATGAAGCTGCTGAACTTGAAGATCAGAAAGCGGTTATCGATGAGAAACAAAATACGCAGGCTCAGCCCGAAGTTCTTGGAAAACAGATCTTCGGTCATAATTTATTTCAAAATAGAAACTTGTCTTTTGAGCCGAGTAGCAACCTTGCTACTCCGATCAATTATCGTTTGGGTCCTGGTGATGAAGTTATCATTGATATTTGGGGAGCTTCAGAGAATACCATCCGTCAGGTAATCAGTCCTGAGGGTAGCATTCAGGTGAAAGACCTCGGTCCGGTTCACTTGAATGGTATGACTGTAAAAGAAGCGAATGCTTATTTGCAACGTGAATTTTCAAAAATCTATTCCGGCATAGGTGGCAATGATCCTAATTCCCAGATACGTTTGACGCTTGGCGATATTCGTACTATTCAAATAAATATAATGGGAGAAGTCTCCGTTCCGGGTACTTATACTCTTTCAGCTTTTTCCACGGTTTTCCATGCCTTGTATCGTGCAGGGGGCGTGAATAAAATCGGTAGTCTACGAGGAATCAAACTGGTGCGTAATGGTAAGACGATAGAAACTCTTGATGTTTATGATTTTATCATGAAAGGTAAGATGAATGATGATATCCGCGTTCAGGAAGGCGATGTAATCATTGTGAATCCTTATGAATCCTTGGTAGAAATCGTAGGTAAAGTGAAACGTCCAATGTATTATGAGATGAAACCTTCTGAAACGGTTGCTTCCCTTTTGAAATATGCAGGCGGTTTTACAGGTGATGCCTATAAAAAGGCTGTTCGCATTATTCGTAAGAGTGGTCGAGAACATCAGGTATTCAATGTGGACGAAATGGATTATTCCGTATTCCGTCTGGATGATGGTGATATGATTACCACTGATGCAGTACTGGATCGTTTTGAAAACAAAGTAGAGATTAGTGGTGCTGTTTATCGTGCGGGTCTCTACCAATTGGACGGTACTGTTAATACGGTAAAACAATTGATCAAGAAAGCTGAAGGTCTCCGTGGAGATGCATTTCTAGGTCATGTATTACTGGATCGTGAGCGTGAGGATCTTTCTCATGAAATGATATCTATTGATTTGAACGGTCTGATGAATGGAACTGTTGCGGACATCCCCTTACAAAAGGAGGACCATCTTTATATCCCCAGTATCAATGACTTGAAAGAGACAGAAACAGTTTCTATCTACGGTGAGGTACTTAATCCGGGTACATTCCTTCATTCAGATAATATGTCTATTGAAGATCTGATAATCCAAGCGGGTGGATTGAGTGAAGCCGCTGCTACGACAAGAGTGAGCGTTACGCGTCGTATAAAGAATCCCAAAAGCACTACATACAGTAGCAAACTGGCTGAAACATTTACTTTCGATATCAAGGATGGTTTGATAATGGGTGACGGCAATTTCCAATTGCAACCTTTTGATATGGTTCAAGTCCGCCGTAGTCCTGCTTATCAAGTACAGCGTACAGTTACTGTTGCTGGTGAGGTACTGTTTAGTGGTAGTTATTCACTTTTGAAGAAGAACGAACGTTTGAGTGATTTGATAAACCGTGCAGGTGGTATTACACCAGAAGCTTATATTATGGGGGGCCGTTTGATCCGTAAAATGAATGATGAAGAGAAGCGTCGTGAGAGAGATGTGATTCGTATGGCTTATAGCGGTGAAGGTAAAGATAGTATCTCTACTGCAAAATTGGCAATATCGGAGACTTATACAGTCGGTGTGGATATGGGTAAAGCTTTGGCTAATCCAAGTAGTGACTATGACATTGTTCTGCGTGAAGGGGATATGATATATATTCCGGAATACATCAATACAGTGAAGATCAGCGGTTCGGTAATGTACCCGAATACAGTCACTTGGGAGGGAGGAAAGAAATTGAAGCATTATGTTAATATGGCCGGTGGTTATGGTGATATGGCAAAGAAAAGCAAGGCATATATTGTTTATCTGAATGGAACCGTAGCCCGTGCCAAGAAGAGTGATAGTCATTTGATACAGCCCGGTTGTGAGATAATTGTTCCGAGTAAGAAAGAGAAGAAGCGTATGCAATTAGCGGAGATTATGGGTATGAGTTCTATGACTGCAACAATTGCGGCGATGGTGGCTACTTTGACTAATACTTTTAAATAAAGAAGTGATATGAGTGAAGAAATACAGAATAATACTCCACAGCAATCACAAGAAGGACAAGAAATTGATTTGTTGGAACTTGCACTGAAGGTTTGGACAGAGCGTAAATGGGTATTGAAATGTTGTGGATGGGCAGTACTTATTGGATTAGTTATTGCTTTTAGTATTCCAAAGGAATACACAGCTACAGCAACTATTGCTCCGGAATTGTCTGATGGTAAGAGTGGGGGAGGACTGTCTTCCCTTGCTGCAATGGCAGGCATTAACATGAATACCTCTTCTGGTGCTGATGCTATTTATCCAGACTTATATCCTGACATAGTGAGTTCTACTCCCTTTATCATCGGTCTTTTCAATGTACCGGTAAAAGACTTGAATGGAGAAATTGATACTACCCTTTATTGTTATCTGGATAAACATCAGCGTACTCCGTGGTGGAGTGTGATAACTTCTGCTCCTTTTAAATTTTTTGGTTGGATTGTTTCTCTGTTCAAAGATGAAGAGGAAAAAAATGGTGTGAAACAGTTTGATCCTTTTCATTTGACTAAGGATGAGACGAAAATAGTAAAGTTATTGAGTAACTGTATTAATGTCTCAGTTGACAAAAAGACTGGGCTTACCACCTTATCGGTTACAATGCAGGAGGCTCGTATTGCTGCTTGCCTCACGGATAGTGTAATGTACCGTTTGCAAAATTATGTCACAGATTACCGTACGAACAAAGCACGTCAGGATTTTGAGTTCCAGAAGGGGCTTTTTGAGCGTAAAAAGAAAGAATATGAGGTAGCTCAGGAAAATTATGCCCAATTTGCTGATGCTAACAAGAATATTATTCTTCAGAGTTACCGTGCTGAGCAAGTACGTCTGGAAAATGAGATGAATCTTGCTTATCAAGTCTATACAAGTGTTGCACAGCAGTTACAGATGGCTGAGGCGAAGGTTCAGGAAATAACCCCAGTCTATACAGTGGTTGAGCCTGCAACAATACCTATCCGTGCATCCAAACCAAGTAAAGCAATGATTCTGATAGGTATTGTCTTCTTGACGGGAGTTGCTTGTACCAGTTGGATATTGTTTGGAAAAGATTTTCTTGCGGCTCTTAAAAAATAATAGAACAAATTTGCAATATTCAATTCTGTATATAGTTTGTATCGTAGTCTATTATAAGTATTATTATAGACTGACTCAAATTTTATGAAACATTTTATTTCTCAGTTCTATTTCGATCAATATAGGTGAATTTATAAAATCAGTAAAATATAAACAGTTTGTATAACCATGATTATGTCATTTAAGAAGGTTTCTTCGGTGGTTAATGGTTGATTTCAGTATGACAACTATTTCTCAAAATAATAAGCGCATCGCCAAGAACACTATAATGCTTTATATCCGTATGCTGCTAATAATGATAATAACACTTTATACAAGTCGTATAGTGCTTCAAGTGTTAGGCGTAACAGACTTTGGTATTTATAATGTAGTAGGCGGTGTTGTGGCTATGTTTTCCGTATTGTCAGGCTCTCTTTCAGCTGCGATTAGTAGATTTATAACTTTTGAACTTGGCAAAGGAGATAAAGAGAAGTTAAAGAAAGTGTTCTCTACTGCTGTTAATATTCAGTTAGGACTTAGCATTGTAATTTTTATTTTGGCTGAAATAGGTGGAGTTTGGTTTTTAAAGGAGAAAATGAATATACCACAAGATAGAATGATGGCTGCGCATTGCGTTTTGCAATTTTCAATCTTTACATTTATGATAAATCTAATAAGTGTTCCATACTATGCTGCTATTATAGCTCACGAACGTATGACTGCTTTTGCTTATATTAGTATTATTGAGGTAACTATTAAATTAGGTGTTGTATATCTTTTAGTCTATTCTGTTTTCGATAAATTGATGAGTTATGCTGTTCTACTTTTTATTACAGCTTTGATTGTCCGCTTTGTTTATGGTTTATATTGTAAACGACATTTTGAAGAATGTACATATCATTTTGTTATGGACAGACCATTAGTAAAAGAAATGACAGGTTTTGCTGGTTGGAACTTTATAGGTGTTTCCTCTTCCGTTCTACGTGACCAAGGTGTCAATATTGTGATAAATTTGTTTTGCGGACCAGTAGTTAATTCCGCCCGAGGAATAGCTTTTCAAATTAATTCAGCTATTTGTAGTTTTATATATAACTTTACTACAGCAATAAATCCTCAGATAACAAAATCATATGCTACAGGAAATTATAAATATATGATGTCTCTTGTGCAACAGGGTTCTCGTTTCTCTTTTTACCTATTATTATTACTCTCACTTCCTGTGTTGTTTGAAACCAAAATTATCTTGTCATTATGGCTTAATATTGTACCTGAATATACTGTTGCTTTTACTCGCTTGGTTCTTGTTTTTGCATTAATCGAATCTTTTTCTGCTACTTTGATAACGGCTATGCTTGCTACGGGTAATATTAAGAACTATCAACTTTTAGTTGGGGGGATTCAACTTCTTAATTTGCCTCTGTCTTATTTAGTTTTAAAATTAGGTTTTGCACCTCAAAGTACATTGATTATAGCTATTGGGTTATCTTTGTGTTGTTTGTCTTCCAGGCTATATATGCTTCACGGGATGATAAAACTATCTGTGAAAAAGTACATGAAAATTGTTCTCCTTAATGCCTTTATAGTTAGTTTACTCTCTTGCTTTTTTCCTATGATAATATATGTTCGTTTTGAAGAAAGTTTGTCTCGTTTTTTTTTATTGACCTTCATGTGTCTGTGTAATACCCTTTTGGTGGAATATTTTGTAGGTTGCACAAGTTCGGAACGTGCAATGATAGGAAATAAATTGTCTCAATTAAAGTCTAAACTTACAAAATGAATAGAATAAATAAAGCAAAAGAGGATTGTTGCGGTTGTTCTGCGTGTGCAAGTATATGTTTTCATAAGGCTATTAAGATGGAGCCTGATGGACTGGGATTTCTTTATCCTAAAATTAATGATGACCTCTGCGTTGATTGCGGTTTGTGCGAAAAAGTTTGTTCTTTCAAGAGTGATTATGACCATTCTACTAATTATGAAACACCATTGGCTTATGCTGTACGTCACAAAGATATGCAGGAAATAGAAACAAGTAGAAGTGGTGCTGCTTTTATAGCTCTATCAGATATAATAATAAATAATGGTGGCGTGGTATATGGAGCGGGATATGAAGGACACTTTAGAGTTGTCCATAAACGGGCTACCAGTAAAGAAGAACGTAATGAGTTTAAAGGTTCTAAGTATGTTCAAAGTGATATGAATAATATTTTTTCACAGGTAAGAACTGATTTGAGAGATGGTTTGCAAGTTGTGTTTAGTGGAACACCTTGTCAAACATCAGGGCTTTTGTCTTATGTAGAAAAGAAACTTAGAATGAATCTTTTTGTGGTAGATATAGTATGTCACGGTGTTCCAGCTCCATATATTTGGCACGATTATCTAAACTTTATAGAAAAAAAAGTGGGTGAAGAAGCTATAGCGGTGAATTTTAGAGACAAAGGTCGTTTTGGATGGTCGGCACACAAGGAGTCATTTACTTTTAGGCGTGGAATTACATATAACTATACTTATACATACGCATTCTATGAACACATAATGTTCCGCAAGAGTTGTGGAAAATGTAAATTTGCGAATTTGAATCGTCCGTCTGATGTTACTATTGCAGATTTTTGGGGATGGCAGAAAATTGCTCCAGAATTTAATACCGACAACAAGGGTGTTTCTTTGGTCTTGGTCAATACTCCAAAAGGCAAGGAATGGTTTGATTCGGTGGTAGAAGAAATTAGAAGGAAGGAAGTGAAAATAGAGAGTGTCATGCAACCTAATTTAATTCACCCGACAGAAATTCATAAACATCGTGATAATTTTGAAAGGGACTATACGCAAAAAGGGTTTATATATGTAATGAAAAAATATGGTAATTGTGGCTGGAGGTATAAAGTGAGGAGAAGTTTACTGCTTATCAAAATAATTTTGAAACGAATTACAAGAAGATGATGAAAATAGGTATTTTGACTTTTCATTGCGCTCATAATTATGGTGCGGTACTTCAAGCTTATGCTCTTCAGGAATGCTTAAAAGAATTAAATCATGAAGTAGCTATAATTGATTATCGTCCAAATTATTTAATAAAACCTTATCAATCTTTTTATATAAGGAGATATATAAGACGCAATATTATTAAGGGGATTTGTTCGTTGATCTTAGAGCCTTTTCTTTATTCAAAAAGAAAAATTAAATTTCACAATTTCGATAATTTTATAAAAAAGAAGTTGCTCCTTTCAGAATATAGTGGTCTTGAGCATACCGATTATGACATGATCGTTTTAGGGAGTGATCAGATTTGGAATCCCAATTTAACTGGTGGAACTTTTGATTCGGTTTATTTTGGAGGAAATTTTAAAGGGCGAATAGTTTCTTATGCAGCGAGTATGGGTATTGGTGAGATACCTGAAAAGTCAAAAGAAAGAGTAAAAAAGATGCTCCAGAGAATTTATATGATAGGTGTTCGAGAGATATCAATGATAAGGCCTTTACAGCAACTTTGTTTAAATTCTGAAATTAGTTTGACTCTTGATCCGACGTTGTTGGCTGGAAAGGCTGTTTTTGATAGAATAAAGGTAACTCCCTTAATAAAGAACCCTTATGTGCTGGTTTACCAAGTTGTAGTAATTCCCGAAACATATAGGATTGCAAATGAGATAGCTCGACAAATTGGAGCCGAAGTTTTTTATTGTGGAGCTTCTTTAAAAATTAATGTTAAAGATAATTGTGATCAAACAACTTCTCCAGAGGAATTTGTTGGCTATTTTGCCAATGCTTCGTGTGTCGTAAGTACCTCTTTTCATGGAACTGCTTTTTCTGTAATTTATAATAGACCCTTTTATACAATAAAATTAGGTAGTGAAACAGATTTGCGCTCTATTTCTTTTCTTAAAAATATAAGTTTGTCTCATCGCATGATAGACAAGGAGAGTTCCCCAATTTTTTCAGAAATAGATTATACCGATGCTAACAAACATTTGCATGATATGAGAATGAAATCTTTAGATTTCCTAATATCAGCGACAAAAAAAGATACATTAATATAATACCATTAGGTATCATTTGAACACTATATTTTATGTATTCTTTACCTTATATAATATTTGTCATAATATTTTCTTTGTTGGCATATTTGTCATTTCAATATCGGAGTGTGGAGAAAAGTAATTATTATATTATTTTCTTATTGTATTTATTCTTTTTAGGCTTTAGGGGATATGTTGGGTCTGACTTTTTTATGTATTATGAAGTGTTTCAATATTTGCCTGTTTTTGATGGTAAATGGTCTTTCCAACTATTGAGCGATGTCACGATAGAAAAGGGCTTTTTGTTGTATATGACTCTTGTTAAGAGTATATTCAATGATTATTCTTTCTTTGTATTTATAAATACTTTTGTAAATATAATCTGTATTTTAGTTTTTCTGAGGCGTTATTCTTCTAATGTCGCATTGTCATTAATTGTATTTTTAGAGATTGGTGGTCTTATATTTGAAACAGATGTTTTGAGAAATATGAAATCTGTTCTGCTATTTATTCTTTCAATAAAATACATAGAACAGCGCAGGTTGCTTCCATTTCTTACATTTAATCTTATAGGTTTGTCTATGCATAGTTCTGCTATCATTTATTTACCTATGTATTGGTTGATAAATAGACCTATAGGATTGAAAACGTTTTGGGTACTATTTATATTGGGAAATATTATATACTTAGGAAAAATACATATTTTATCAATAGCGGTAACTCCTTTTTTGGGCCTTTTGGGAGGTCGATTTGAATTACTTTCAAATAATTATTTAGACACAGGGATTGTAAGCGATTATGGATTTACTATGGGCTTCTTTCTAAGAATAGCTGTTGCGGTAATGATAAGCTACTATTATGAAAGAATTAAGGCTTTGCATTCTTATAATATTATATTTATCAATTGTATTTTTATTTATTTACTTTTATTCTGTTATTTCAGTGAAATTAGAATTTTGGCCATAAGAATGACTAATTTGTTTTTCTTCTCATATGCAGTCATTATTCCTCAGTTTGTTTATCTATTTCGTGTTCGGTCTAATCAGATTATTTACATAGGTATAGTTTGTTTAATCTCCATATTAAAAGTGAATGGTAAAATCAATACTCCTATTTATGAATATGATTCTGTACTTTTTGAGCATAAAGATGCTTATGAAAGGAAAATAAATATTGATGATTTTTATATTGGATTAGAGTAATATAGTATTGAAATGATTAGTGTTGTTATTCCTTTGTATAATAAAGAGCACACAGTTCTTAATTGCATTCACTCTGTTTTAAATCAATCTTTCACACAGTTTGAGCTTCTTGTTATTGACGATGGTTCTACAGATAACAGTGTAAATGAAGTATCTAAGATTGCAGATGAGAGGATTCGTATTATTCATAAAGCTAATGGCGGTGTATCTAGTGCAAGAAATTTTGGTATAGAAGTCGCTTCTTTTGAGTTTATTGCATTTTTGGATGCAGATGATTCTTGGGCACCTAACTATTTGGAAGAAGTAGTTAATTTGATACATAAGAATCCTAATTGTTGCCTCTATGGAGTTAGGCAATTCCAATTGTCACAGAAGGGAGAAAAGTTCTTGTCTGCAACTATTGGAGATATTCCTATTTGTTTTTTCCACAAAACAGAGTATTTTGAATATGCGCGGATATCTATTCTTTTTCATGCCTCTGCGATAACAATCAATAAGCAACGGTTGGGCTCACACCATATACTGTTCGATACTAATCTTAAAAGAGGAGAAGATTTGGATTTCTATTTTCAGATAGCATTAGTAGATGATATGATATTCCTTAACAAACCATTGACTTATTACAATCTTGATGTTGAAGGAAGTGCAATGAAATCTCTATGTGATATTCGTTATCGATTAATAGGAAATATATCTCGCTATAAATGTGACATGGAAAAATCATTAAGTGTAAGAACATTTTTTTCTGAATATATTCTTTCTTGTCTTCCTTCACTCATTCGAGATAAAGTATCTTACAAAATAATAGATGAATTGTCATCCTTGATTGATGTTAAAACTTTACCTCTATCTAAGAGACTCTTTTATTATTTACCCAATTTTATGAAATCGCTAATTTTTAAACTGCTTAAGCGACAGTAATGGAAAATATAGGAATTATCACTATTCATCGAATATTTAACTATGGATCTGTATTTCAGGCTTATGCTCTTCAAAAAGTGTGTGAGGATTTAGGTTACAGAACAGAAATAATTGATTATCGCTATCCTAACGTACAGCATCAGAATAATAAGTTTGCGACAATAGGAGATTTTCAATCTAATGAGCCAATATGGATTAAATATCTATTTGTAAAAGCTTTATTGCGGCAACACCGAGGGATTAATAATTTTGTATATCGGTATCAACATTTATCACCTATGACTTATAATTCTCCAGAAGAACTGAAAAAAAATCCTCCTCAGTATGATGTGTATATTACGGGGAGTGATCAACTCTGGAATCCGCGTCATTGTAATGGTGATCCGGCTTTTTTACTTCATTTTGCCCCAGAGGACGCAATGAAGATTTCTTATGCAGCAAGTGTTGGGGTGGGCAGTATACCTTTGGAATTGCATACACTTTATAAAGAACTATTAGACCGTTATAAGCACATCTCGGTGAGAGAAAGTTCTGGTATAAATGTAATACATGACATTACGGGAATGGAAGTAAATGCTGTGCTTGATCCTACACTACTTCTTAATAAAGATGAGTGGAATAAAATAGCTACACCTAAACGTCTAATAAAGAAAAAATATATACTTTGTTACTACCTCAATTATACATTCGATGCTTTTCCTTATGTGGATAACTTGACTGACCATATGCAGAAGCAAACTGGTTATGAAATAGTTCATGTAGCAAGACCTCCACATAAATTAGTTTATTGTCACACAAAGTATCGTGTGGGTGCATCTCCAGAAGAATTTCTTGCTTTAGTAAGAGATGCAGAAATGATACTTACTACCTCATTTCATGGAACTGCCTTTGCTCTCAACTATGGGAAGCCTTTGTTGACAGTCGTACAAGATAAAAATGCAAGTGATAGTAGGCAGGTAAGTTTAATGCATAAGCTTAATCTTGACACTCAAATATTATCTGTCAAGGATGCTTTCCCTGATAAGAGCCTACTTTTCTATAATGTGGACGAAGAACAAATTCGGTTAGAAATATTGCGAAAAGAATCTAAACAGTTTTTGATTAATGCACTCCGAGATGAATAAGATAAAACTCTGTGATTATAAAAGTTGTACGCAGTGTTATGCTTGTCAAACTATTTGTCCTAAAGGATGTATTTCAATGCAAGAAACAATAGATGGTTTCTTGATTCCTAAGATAGATTATGAAGCTTGTATAGCGTGTGGAATATGTGTGAAAGCTTGTCATATATTGACTCCAAGTATACAGTGTCAAACTCCGATACATTCTTATGCTTGTTGGACAAAATTGTTAGCTGATCGTAAAAAAAGCTCTTCAGGGGGTGCATTCTCGGTTATAGCACGAAAGATACTCAGTTTGCAAGGTCTAGTCTATGGTGCATCAATGTGTGAAGATTTGAAGGTGCGCCACATTGGCATAGAGAGTGTTGACGATTTGATTCGGTTGCAAGGTTCAAAGTACTTGCAATCCTATGTAGGGAGTATATATAAGGAAATTAGGACACAACTTTGCAAAGGTAGAAAAGTACTTTTTACTGGGACTCCTTGTCAGGTAGCAGGTTTGCTTACATATTTACATCGAAGGTATGACAATTTATATACCTGTGATATAGTTTGCCATGGGGTGCCTTCGCAGAAGGCATTTGATATTTATGTTGACAAGATTGGTCTGAAGGATAAGTGTAAAAATGTGAGTTTTAGATTTACAGATGGCTGGGGATTTCAAATGTCCAAATATTTAGTATTCCCGACTAAAAATGAATATAGCGATAAAAGAGTGATATTCCCTAAGAATGCCTATTATTTGAGGGCATTTACAAAAGGATTGATGTTTAGTGAAGCTTGCTATGCGTGTGAATATGCTCGACCAGAAAGAGTGAGTGATATTACTTTAGCTGACTATTGGGGAATAGGTGTGAAGATACCATTCAATCATCCTACATCTAAAGGTGTGTCTTTGATGTTGGTAAATAGTGAGAAAGCTTTAACGTTGTTGAATGACTGTTCTGATTTATTTATGGAAAAAAGGCCTTTGGTAGAGGCCATAGAGGGTAACTATAACCTTTCACATGTTTCAAAAAGGCCGAAGGGCAGAAATACTTATTTTGCAGATTCTCAAAAACTGTCGATAGATACACTATCTGCTAAATATGGTATTAAATCTTCTATTCGTGATTATTTACGTCTTTTGAAGCAGATGATTAATACATTTAAATAGAATTCCTTTATGAAAATAAGTTTTATCATTCCTGTTTATAAAGTAGAAAAATATTTGGATGAATGTGTAGAGAGTATTTTGACACAAACATACAAAAACTTTGAGATTATTTTAGTGGATGATGGTTCTCCCGACAATTGTCCTGCAATGTGCGATACTTGGGCTGTTAAAGATAGTAGAGTCAAAGTGTTGCATAAAATTAATGGAGGTCTCTCTGATGCCCGTAATGCTGGTGTTCGAATGGCGACGGGAGAATATGTGATATTTGTAGATAGTGATGATTTTTGGATAAATAAAGACTGTTTACGAAAGTTGATGGAGGTGGTGAAAAACAATCGAGATTGTGATTTTATTAATTTCAACTGTTCCTATTATTATACAGATACCGATCTTTATCGTAAATGGGTAGCTTTTGATGAAAGATTAGCTTATCCTACAGATAAAAATTCTGCTATGCATTTATTGGTTACATCGGGTACAATGCCTATGAGTGCATGCTTGAAAGTTATTTCTTTGAGATCCCTTTTAAATATGGGGTTGACTTTCGTTAAGGGTATTCGTGGTGAAGATATTGTCTGGTTCATCGATTTGTTGGATGGTTGTGAGAAATGTATGTTTGTCAACCATTATATTTATGCGTATAGACAAAATGTGTTAGGCAGTATTACTAATACAGACAGTGAACAAAGTTTCAATGATCTTTTTAATCTTTTGAAGCTGGAAATAGAAAGAGTAAATATTAGGACATTTTCGGATTCTGCAAAAAATGATTTACGGTCTTTCTTTGCTTATGAATTTTGTATCTTACTTTCTTTAATTGGCTCACTTAGGTCGGATATTCGTAACAATAAACGCAAACTGTTATTGGAATATAGATGGTTGCTTCGTTTTACTAGTAATCCCAAAGTAAGAAAAGTTGCCTGGGTCAATAGATTTTTAGGGATTCGATTTACTGAATGGTTACTGAAGTTTTATATTAGTAAATTGAAAAAATAGTTTATATTGGGACTATAGCGGTTGTTTGCAAAAGATATGACAATCAAAAAATATAAAATCATCCGATCTGTAACAGTGGATGAGTCATTAGGCTTTATTGAGCCGATGATCCCATTTTTGAAAGAAAAATATGAGGTGCAATTGCTATGTTCTCCTGGAAAGAAGATAGATCGTATTTGTCGGGAATATGGAATAATGGGGCATCGGGTATGTATGTTTCGCAGGATATCTTTATTCAAAGATATCAAATCATTATTCCAACTTATAAGGGTATTTCATTCAGAGAGACCATATATTGTACATTCAATGACTCCAAAAGCGGGATTGCTTTGTATGTTAGCAGCTTGGTTCACTCGAGTTCCTCGAAGAGTGCATACATTTACAGGACTTGTTTGGCCGACTACTTCAGGTTTGTATCGTAAGATATTGATGGTAACTGATTGGCTGACTTGCGCCTGTGCGACACATGTGATTCCCGAAGGACAAGGAGTGCTTAATGATTTGCAACGACACATCACTAATAAACCAATGCGAGTATTGGGATATGGTAATGTTTGTGGTGTGGACATGGTTAAATTTAGCCGTAGGCCGGAGGTTATAGAGCAAGCTAATGTACTAAAAAAAGAGGATGTTTTTACGTTTATATTCGTAGGGCGTATTGTGGGGGACAAAGGTATAAATGAGTTAGTTATGGCTTTCTGTAAGTTGAATCAGAAATACCCTTATACTCGTTTGTATCTTGTGGGAAGCTATGAATCGGATTTAGATCCTGTGAGGCTTGATACATTGAATACTATCAATACAAATCAAGCGATTGAGGCAGTAGGTTCGAAATTTGCGGATGATTTGTTGGCTTACTATGCCGCCAGTGATTGCTTTGTATTTCCTAGTTATCGTGAAGGTTTTCCGAATACCGTTTTGGAGGCTGGTGCCATGGGGCTTCCATGTATCGTGACGGATATAAATGGTTCTCGTGAGATTATTGTCAATGAAAAGAATGGGATGATTATCCCTTTTAAGAATGGGGATGCTCTTTACAATGCAATGGAACGGATGCTTCTAAATAAGGAGCAGACTCAGCAGTTTATTGCCAATGCACGACCAATGATTGAAAGTCGTTTTGAGCAAGGATTTGTGCGGCAGTGTTTGTATGAGTTTTATGATGAAATAATAAGTTGACAGTTTACTATAAATATAAACTCTATGAATAAGAAAATTGTAGTTTTCGGTGCTACCGGAAATTTAGGTGCATATATAGCTGTTCATATGAAGGAGCAGGGATATGATGTAATTGCTGTTGGTCACAGGAAAAATGATAATAATTTTTTTGCTGATCGTGGAATACCTTATTATTCTGTTGATATCAAAGACCCTAATTCTTTTGATATTCTGCCGCTTGAGGATGTATATGCAGTAGCTCATTTTGCGAGTTCATTACCTTCACGTTATGCATTTGATCCAATTGAACTATTTGAATCCATAACCATTGGCACATTGAATGTATTGAACTGGATGCAAAAGCTGAATTGTAAAAAAATCGTATTTCCTCAGACTCCTTCCGATATGGCAAAATATCATAATCAGGAGGGATTAATTCCTGGTGACGTTCCAAGACATTTTCCACTTACAGGCGATCATGCCATTTACACGATTGCTAAAAATGCAGCTGTTGATTTAATGGAACATTATCGGGCTGAATATGGAATTCATTTTTTTGCACTTCGCTTTTTTACAATTTACCAGTATCATCCGAATGCCTATCACTATGCTGACTATAAAAGGAGAATGATGCCTTACAGAATGTTAATGTATAGAGCAAGTAAAAGTCTGCCTATTGAAATTTGGGGGAATTGTAAGAAAAAGAAAGAGATGGTATATGTTAAGGATTTCGTAAGATTGGTCCAAGCTTGCATTGAGTCAGACAAGGAAGGTGGCGTTTATAATTGTGGTAACGGTTGGCAAGTTTCGCTGGAGGATCAGATTAAAGGTATCATTGAAGTGTTCTCGCCTAAAGATAGACCATCTGAGATTATTTATTGCCCTAAGAAGCCGGACCCCTTGCAGAATGCTTTTGATATGACTAGGACTTTTGAAGATTTTCCGACCTATCGCCCGGAATACAGCTATCTGGATCAGTTGAGAGATTTCAAAAAAGAAATGAAAGAGGAACCGATGGCTCAACTTTGGGGTACAAAAGATGATTATACAGAATGAGAGTGTATGAACGATATATCAAGCGAAGCATTGATTTTGTAATAGTGCTTTGTGTTTTATTAGTTATCTGGCCTTTTTTGCTTGTAATATTTGTCTTGCTGCTTATTTTCAATGAAGGAGCAGGTGCCTTTTTTACTCAAGATCGTCCTGGATATAAGGGTAAAATATTTAAAATTATTAAGTTTAAAACAATGAATGAACGCAGAGGGGTAGATGGAAAGTTGCTTCCTGATGTTCAGCGAATCACAAAATTTGGTGGGATTGTCAGAAAGTTGAGTCTTGACGAATTACCACAGTTGTTTAATGTCCTGAAAGGTGATATGGCAATCATAGGTCCTCGTCCATTACTTGTACAATATTTGGCACTTTATAGTAAGGAACAGGCTCGCAGACATGATGCTCGTCCGGGAATTACGGGCTGGGCGCAGTGTAATGGTCGTAATAATATCAGTTGGATAAAGAAATTTGAGTTGGATGTTTGGTATGTAGACCATGTTTCATTTAAGTTGGACTGTGAAATTATTTGGAGAACTGTTATGAAGGTACTAAAACGTGCCGATATTGATAATGATACTGTAAGTGAAAAACAATATACAACACCTTTGTTTGATGGAACGAATTAGCCGGTATGAAGATTTGATAACTCCTTGTTTTATACTTAATACGGAGGAATTAGTTAGGAGTATCCATGGTTATCAGAACGCTTTGAATAATCTTTTCGAGAAATCAGTTATAGGTTATTCTGTGAAGACTAATTCTACACCCTATTGTTTGAAGTTGGCTGGTAAAGAGGAAGCTTATGCTGAAGTCGTTTCTTACGATGAGTACGAATTGGCCAAACTGTGCGGATTTGAGCAAGAACATATTATTTATAACGGCCCGATGAAGTCAAAGGAAACATTTCTCGATGCAGTGATGAGTGGGGCAATTGTAAACATTGAAACCAAAAGAGAGTTAGCTTGGCTCTATGAACTTCCACAAAATAAGATATTTAAAGTGGGTATTCGTTTAAATATTAATATTAGTCATATTTCTCCAGAGGATGCTGACGGGGATAACGATAATAGTCGCTTTGGTTTCTCGGATGATACTATGGAATTTGCGGATGCTATCGGTTTGATAGTATCTTTATCCAATGTGGTTCTTGACGGATTGCATATCCATAGGACAGCTCATAGCCGTAGCCTTCGTTTTTACAAAAAATCCATCAACTATGCCTGTGAAGTAATCAAGAAGTACGGTTTACAATTGAACTACATAGATGTGGGAGGCGGTTATTTCGGCATCTTTTCCGACAAACCCACTTTTCAGCAATATAGTGATACCTTTTATGAAGTACTGAGACAACATGGATTGGAGCGACTTTGTGTTATTGTGGAACCAGGGAATGCATTAGTGGCTTCATGCTATGATTTTCTTAGTGAGGTAATTGATGCGAAACGTGTCGAGAGTGAATGCTGGTTCATTACAACAGATGGTTCACGTAACGATATTGACCCATTTTTCAAGAAGTCGTCTTATTTGAATGAAGAATTATATCAGGTGGAAACGCCAGTGGTAAAAAAGCAGATTGTATCAGGGTGTACTTGTCTGGAGTATGACCGTCTGTACACACTCACAGATAGACCTTTATTGAGTGTGGGTGATAGAATTCATTATAAAAATGTAGGTGCTTATACCATGTGTCTCACTCCGATGTTCATCAGATATATACCTAATATTTACGTCAGGGAAATTGATGGTTATTCACTGATTAGGGAAAAGTGGACTGCCGAAGAATATATTCAGAAATCTAAAATTTGAACAAGATGGATAATATTTTATTTTGTAGTGTGGGGCGCAGAGCCACTCTACTAAAGGATTTTCGTTTATCGATGAATGGTTGTGGCAAGATTGTGGCCGTTGACCTTAGTCCTGTAGCTCCTGCTCTCTTTTATGCGGATGAAGCTTACTTGGTTCCTGGCATTGATGCCCCGGACTACTATGAGAAAGTACTTGATATCTGTGAAAAGAGTGATGTGAAAGCTATCACCACTTTGATTGATCCTGAAATTGAACTTTTAGCAAAGCATAGGGAAGACTTGCTTGCAAGAGGTATTTTGCCTTTGTGCCCTGCTGACTGGACTGCTCGTCTATGCTTCGATAAATATGAAATGTTTAAGTATCTTCATAAAAAAGGTGTGCGTACAGTGCTTACCTACGATTCGCTCGAAGGTTTGAAAGAAGGTTTGGAAAAGGGTGAAATTTCTTTCCCTGTATTTATGAAACCTGTCTCCGGAAGTGGTAGTGTGGGTATTGGCAAGGTTAATAATTGGGAAGAGGCAGAAGCTAAGTTCAATGATGGCAAGTTTGTTTATATTATTCAGGAACTGATGTCCGGTGGTGATTGTGATGCTGATGTCTATGTGGATTGTATTAGCCATAAGCCCGTGGCTGCTTTCAGCAAGAAAAAGATAGAAAGTCGTATAGGCGGTGCGAGTAAGACCATTTCTTTTAAAGATGAGAAACTCTTCAATTTCATCAAGGAGGTTTGTGTTGTGTTTGAGTTGAACGGTCCTTGTGACATGGATTTCTTTATAAAGGATGGTGAATACTATTTGTCAGAAATTAATCCTCGTTTCGGCGGTGCTTACCTTCATGCTTATGGCGCAGGTGTGGATTTTATCAAATTGATTCTGAACAATATTCATGGGTTAGAAAATGAGCCTGTTATTGGTCAGTACGATGAAGGCGTTATCATGATGATGTATGATGATGTGGTAATAACTCGCAAGAGTGAACTGATATCGGATAACTTTCCTTTGATCTAATTTTCAAAACAATCATGTCTGAAAGAAAAACAAATTACATCAGTCTCGCCTATGTGAGTAAGGAGGGTGTTGATTAGATATATTAGAAAGAGTTATTTGACATGAATTGGGTGGTATTTCAATATCCGAATATAAATTCTTTCCAAGAAGATTTGAAATACTTTGTTGGTGAGAGTGGAAAAATGATTGTACTCTCGTTTTTCCTGAAGGTATGGGGAGTACTTAAGTGGCTGTTTATACCACGTTATATTTCAAAAAGATAACAATCATATAAATAATTATGAATAATAGAATTTGGCTTTCGCTTGCCCACATGTCCGGTCGTGAGCAAGACTTTATAAAAGAGGCATTTGATACGAACTGGGTAGTACCTTTGGGTCCGAATGTTGATGCTTTTGAGAAATCTTTGGCAGACTATCTGAATAAAGACCGACATGTAGTCGCTTTAAGTGCTGGCACAGCCGCTCTTCATCTTGGTTTGATTCTGCTTGGTGTGAAATCAGGTGACGAGGTCATTTGTCAAAGTTTTACTTTTGCGGCTTCAGCCAATCCTATTTCCTACTTGGAAGCTAAACCGGTGTTTGTGGATAGTGAAGCGGATACTTGGAACATGGATCCGGTCTTACTGGAAGAGGCTATAAAAGACCGTTTGAGAAAGACGGGATGTGTACCTAAAGCTATTATCCCTGTTCATCTTTATGGGATGCCTGCCAAGATGAAAGAGATAATGGAGGTAGCTGGACGTTATGATATCCCTGTATTAGAAGATGCTGCCGAGGCTCTTGGTTCCGAACTTGGTGGACAGAAGTGTGGTACTTTTGGCGAATTGGCTGCTTTGTCTTTCAATGGTAATAAGATGATTACTACTTCGGGCGGTGGCGCTTTAATCTGCCGTACTGAGGAGGAAGCTAAACAGACTAAATTCTATGCTACTCAGGCACGTGATGCTGCTCCTCACTATCAGCATAGTCATATCGGTTATAACTACCGTATGAGTAATATTTGTGCCGGTATCGGTCGCGGGCAGATGTTCGTATTGGAAGAACATGTTGCGAGAAGACGTGCTATCCATGAATTGTATACAGAATGGCTGAAAGATGTTCCGGGGATCACGGTTATGCAGAATCCTGATGAACAAACCGCCTCTAATTTTTGGCTGACATGTATCTCAGTTGATCCCGACAAAGCCGGTAAGACACGTGAGGATATTCGTCTGAAACTGGATGCTGAAAATATAGAGACTCGTCCTTTGTGGAAACCCATGCACCTGCAACCTGTTTTCAAAGATGCCCCTTTCTACGGAAACGGAACAAGTGAGCAGTTGTTTGACATAGGTTTGTGTCTGCCTTCCGGTCCAACATTGACGGATGATGATATAAAGAGAGTAGTAGAGATAATAAGACAGACGATCTAATAGAAATATGCAACCATATCAGGTTGTTTTCCCCACATTCAGTGTTTGAGATTTTAAGTAATCTTAATCTGATTGTATTAGTAAAAATGTGTTGTAAGAGGATTCCTTGTGAAAGGCGTCCTCTTTTTGGTTAATAGTGGATGGGAGTTGTAATGTGCATTAAATCAATGCTATATAAACGAATCTCAGAAAACAGCTTTCATCGGGCTGTTTTCTTTGTTTATACCCGTATATATCCTCACCTTTGCATCGTTGATCAACGAAATGAGAATTAAAACAATGTTGAATTAAAAAGCAAAAGGAGAAAAATTATGCCTTTATTTTATTATCCGAGACAGTCGTCTATTGCGACTAAAGAAGGTGCTAAACTGTGGCACTTAAGTTTGAAAAAAGTAGGAAGAGCTGTTGATTTACAGATGCTGGCTGAAAGTATTGCTGAGAAGTCTTCATTAACCCCGGGTGATGTGCACAACGTTATTCGTAACTTGATGACTACCATGCGACTGCATTTATTGAATAGTCGTACAGTGCGATTGGATGGGTTGGGTACATTTACAATGAAAGCCCGTACTCGTGGTAAAGGAGTTGCAAAAGAGGAAGATGTAAATCCCAATCAGGTAACCGCTTTACGTTGCCAGTTTACCCCTGAATATACTCGTCCTGCTGCTATTGGTACTACCCGTTCTTTGTTACAAGGTGTAGAGTTTCAGAAGTGGACGGGAACGGTTTCGGATGGCAAAGATGATAATGGTGGTAACAGTGGTGGTTCCGGTGGGGATGAGAATGATAACCCACTGGGATAGGATGAACTAGTGCTGTTCAAAAAAGGGGGATGAGGAGTAAAATCTTCATCCCCCTTTTTTCCGTTCATGGGTCGAAATATGTCGTTCATTGTTGATTTCATGTCGTTCGGAAAATAATATTTTTTATATGCTACATTCTTTCTATATTTGAACAGAGCTAACAGTGAATAATGCTTGTGAAAACAGGCTATGAAAAGCAAATAAATATAATACAGATGAAAATATGATTTCTCTGATACTATCGACTTACGCCAAACTCATGGAGCAATATATGGCTTCTTTCTTTCACCAGCCGGAAGGGTTGGTAGAAGTGGGTGCTATTGCTACGCAGGGAGAAGAAGAGCCTTGTAAGATTTTGGTATCACTGTTGAGTATAGAGCGTGAATCTACTCAGGGAATATCGAATTCTGTAGCTAGTGCCTCCGGACATTTTGCTACAATTTCGTCTCCTCCTGTATATGCAAATCTGAATATAGTTATTGCGGCGGTATTCAGTGATAAAAGATATAAGGAAGGACTTTCCTTCCTTTCACAAGCCATCACATTTATGCAAACGACTTCCTCATTTATGGTGAATGGCAACAAATATACGATTGAACTTCTTTCACCTACCTTGCAGGATCAAAGTAACATTTGGACACAGTTAGGAGGAAAGTATTATCCGTCAGTGGTCTGTAAAATCAGAAGATTGACGTTTGACTCGGATGAAGTGAAACGTGCAGCTATTGAAGTTTCTGGAAGTCAAAATAATATAGGACGTATATGACACAGTTTAGAGAAATTTGGCGTTTGAAAATCAAACATGATTTCTACAGGGATGGTAATTGCCGTGGGTTAAAGTATAGTTTGTCTCAGAAGTCAGATTTGTTGTTACGAAGACGTGGAAGTAGATTGATACAAACCGGGGGTTCGGAATGGTTACTTATCGCTTTTGGTGATGATATATTTGAAGATTCGGATCAGTTGGAACTGGATTTTATGTGTGAAGATAATAATCTGATTTATAATACAGAATGGGATTGGCAGGCAAATGGTACATGTCGGCAGATACAGGTTGGTGTAAATGATGATGTACATATTGATATGAGAACACTACCAGGCAAGAAAGTCGATTCTAAACGAAATGTTTTTTTCCAAATGGTAGTTTCGTTGCATGGGATAAATAGCCAAAGAACTTCTATTACCGAGTTGGATTTTACAGCTAAAAGTTATTATTGGGAATATTGGTTGATTCCACGTGACGGAAATATAAGCCGGAGTTTAGAGCTTGAAATAAAAGATAATGATAAAGAAATAGAGTGTCGTCGGTGTGACGATTCCAGTAACCCCATGAATATATCGTTAGTAAAATTCCGGACATCTGTCCCACTTAAGTCGCAAGAATATGGTTTAGAAAGAGTTTCGTTGTATGAACTATTACCTTCCGGAATAAGAAGACCACTTTTGCGTTCTTTGCCTTTGCCGATTCCTGGTCGCTTTCCTTTTAATAAGGAGGATAAAGATTCGACACTGTCTATAGCATACTTTTAAAGTGATAAATATGATTTTCCTAATTAATAATTAAATCTTATTTGCTTATGGGAACAATGAAAACACCCGGCGTTTATATCGTAGAGAAAAACGCATTCCCTAATTCGGCAGTAGAAGTTGCTACCGCAGTACCCGCATTTATTGGCTATACGGAGAGAGCTGTGAATGGTAATGTTTCTTTGCTTAACAAGCCTTTCCGCATTACTTCTATGGCGGAATATCATGCTTATTTTGGAGGAGCTCCAACTCCTATGTTTGCTTTGCCGGATGCCGTGGAAGGCGAAGAGCCTACTTTGATCTGCGGTGAAAAAAAGGTAATGGTTAAGCAGACCAGTGTACCTTTCACGCTTTACTATCAGATGCTGATGTTCTTTGCGAATGGCGGCGGTCCGTGCTATATCGTTTCTGTAGGCGATTATAGGGCGGAAGAACTTAATGCGAATGCTTTTAAGGCAGGTATTGAAACGCTTCTGAAAGAACAAGAACCTACGATGGTACTGTGTCCCGAGGCTGTTGGTATTCAGGATAAAGAATTGTGTTACAGCGTTCAGACTGCTATGCTGAGCCACTGTGGTTACAAGATGCGCAATCGTGTGAGTATTCTTGATGTGTTTGATGGCTACAAGGACAGACGTGATCCGTCTGGTGATGTAGTAAATGAATTCCGTGAAAAGATTGGCAGTTCGTTCCTTGATTTTGGTGCTGCTTACTATCCTTGGGTCAATACTTCCATTGTGCAAGACCGTGATCTTTCTTTCCTCAATTTCGATGCTGAATTGCTGAAGGCTTTGTTGAATGAAGAGTTGAAAAAACAGCCTGAAGAAAAACAACCGCTTATACAGGAACAGATTGACCTGATAGGTACAGAGTTGGATGTCGTTGGTCAGGATACGTTGAATAAGACTCTTCTTCAGATTTCTCCGGTTTACAATGCTGCACTGAAAGAGATGAAACGTATGCTGAATCTTTTACCTCCCTCTGCTGCTATGGCAGGTATTTATACAATGGTGGATAATACCCGTGGTGTATGGAAAGCTCCTGCTAATGTCTCTGTAAGTTCGGTTATTTCTCCGGCAGTAAACATTACTCATGATGAACAGGAAGATTTGAATGTACCTTTGAGCGGTAAGGCTATTAATGCTATCCGTACTTTTGTGGGTGAAGGTATTAAGGTTTGGGGAGCTCGTACTTTGGACGGAAACTCTCTTGATTGGAGGTATATCAATGTACGTCGTACTATGATTATGCTTGAAGAGTCAGTAAAGAATGCTGCTCGTGCATACGTGTTTGATCCAAACGTTGCAGGTACCTGGATTAATATCAAGAGCATGATTCAGAACTTCTTGAATGGAATTTGGAAACGTGGTGGACTTGCCGGTGCTACTCCTGATGATGCTTTTAGTGTACATGTAGGACTGGGCGATACGATGACTCCCGAAGATATTTTGGAAGGAATATTGCGGGTAACAGTGTTGGTTGCTATAGTACGTCCGGCAGAGTTTATTGAGATTACTTTCCAGCAGCAGATGCAAAAGAGCTAAGATGATTAATAATTAATAATTGAAAATTATGGCAGGAGAAAAACAAGATAACGTATGGCCATTGCCGGCGTTTTATTTTAAAGTAGAGATTGGCAGTTTAGGTGAAATAGCTTTCAAGGAAGTTTCAGGTTTGGATGCTGAAGCACAGATTATAGAATATCGTCATGGAAACAGCCCGCAATTTTCAACGATTAAGATGCCGGGCATCAAGAAATATAGCAATATACAGTTGAAGAAAGGGGTATTTGCAAAGGATAATAAATTATTTGATTGGTTTAATACAATTAAATTGAATACTATCCAGCGTGAAGCGGTTACTATCAGTTTGCTCGATGAAGAAGGAAATCCAACTATGGTATGGAAACTGGCTAATGCATGGCCGACAAAGGTGACTGGTGTTAGTTTGAAATCGGATGGAAACGAAGTTGCCGTTGAGCAGTTGGATATGGCTCATGAGGGATTAGTAATTGAGAATGCTTAATTTATTTGTAACAATTAGTATATTTATATTATGGAGTTTGATCATTTTACACCCCCACCTGTATCATTTTATTTCCAATTAGAATTTGTAGGCCCTTTGAAAATCAATGATATGGCTTTTTTGGAAGTTTCCGGTTTGACAATGGAACTTGAAACACAAGAAATAGATATGGGAGGAGGTAATAAAAGAGTTGTTCCTGTGCGCCAGAAGCATGGAAATTTGGTTTGTAAGCGTCCTTTGCATGGGGTTTTTATGAGCGAATTATCTTCGTGGGTTAATATGACCATGAGAGGAGGGGTAGATTCTGAAATTATTCCATGTGATTTGATGGTTAAGTTGCTTAATCCTGATGGAAATCCTGAATGTGCATGGTTTATTAAAAGTGCTTATCCGGTGAAATGGGATATTGCAGGATTTGACTCTAAGAAGAATGACGTGGCTTTGGAAACTATTGAATTTGCGTATGATACTAATAGACGAGTGATGTAGGATATGCCAATTGTCATAAAAGAAGTAATGGTAAAGACCACTGTGGAGCGTAAAACTCTACAGTGGTTACAATCTTCTGAGGAAATTCTGAAGGTCTTGAAAGAGGAAATACTTGCTGAACTGGGTGAAAATAACTGGGTACAGCATACAAGAAAAAACAAAAAAGACAGATAAAATGTACTATAGCTTATGGCAGGACTGAAAAAACTGGAAATAATAGCCTATGAAGACAAGGGTTTCTCGTCAAAGACAGGAAATACTTTTACTGTGATGGTAAATCCAGGTAACTATGATGAAAATAAGCAAATTGAGTACGATGAGAAAAAGGCTATGGATGGTGGCAATATGCCTGCTTACAAAGGATATAAGGATGAAGATCTTAAGTTTGAATTTACACTGGATACTACCGGAGTACTTATTGACTGGATGAATGTTCCGAACGCTAATGAACTAAAACCATTATCGGAAACGATTAAAAAACTTGAAACTACAGTTTATACTTATGTAGGAGATGCACACGAACCTCCTTATCTAAGTGTGGCGTGGGGAACGCTGAATTACAAAGGACGATTAAAAAGCATGAATATCAATTATCAGCTTTTTGATACCGAGGGTGAACCTCTGCGGGCAAAGATCACTCTGAGTATGCTGAAATATATTGATGAGGCTACGCAGAACAGGTTAAAAAATAAAAGTTCTCCTGACCTTTCCCATCTGGTGACTGTGAAGGATGGTGATACTTTGCCAGCCCTTTGTCAGCGGATATACAAAAGTGCAGCTTACTGTGCAGAAGTAGCGCGTGTAAACGGATTGACTGGTTTTCGTCATCTGACTCCGGGTACACAATTACTATTTCCACCATTGTCTAATAATTAAATAATACTAGGAATAAGATGGCAGATTCTCCAAATTCAAATATGGGTCGATTGGTGACTTTCACTATTTACAGTAATGGGAAAAAAGTAAGTGATACCTATCAGTTTCGCTCGATAGAGGTACATCGGGAAATAAATCGTATAGGGAGTGCTCTCTTGAAAGTGATAGCAGGCGATATGCCACATGCTAATGTACCGGAAAGCGAGTCGGATGATTTTAAACCCGGTCAGCAGATTAAGATAGAGCTGGGGTATGAAGCGACTAACCAACAAGTTTTTGATGGTATCGTTGTATCACAAAAGATTTCAATTCCTGCTAATGATAATATTTCACCTGTCTTGGTTGTAGAGTGCAGGGATGAAGCTATAAAGGCTACTGTTGCCAGAAAGAATAAAGTGTTTGAAGATAAAACAGATAACCAGGCTGTATCTGCTGCTTTGGGTGAATGCGGATTGTCTGTCAGCATGGATGGTACAAATATAGTCCATACTAAATTAGTACAATATTATTGTACGGATTGGGATTTCGCTTTATCGCGCGCTGATGTGTATGGGATGCTGGTGACGACGGACGGAGCCAAAGTAACGATTCAGAGACCTAAAGCATCAGCAGGTCCTGTTCTGACCGTGAAATATGGAACAGATTTACTATCGTTTGACGGTGAAGTATATGCAGAAGATCAGTTCAATACAGTCGAAAGCGTAGGCTGGAACCCTGTAGATCAGAAGGCTGTTTCTGCAAGTTCTTCTCCGGCATCTCTTAATTCTCAGGGAAATTTGACTCCCGGAAATCTTTCGTCGGCTGCAGGTACTGATACTGTAACCTTGCAAACTGATTCTTTATCGGATGCAAAAATTTTGAAAGAATGGGCGGATTCTACTTTATTGAAGACGGGATTGTCACGTTTCAGAGGTTCATTCTCTTTTTGTGGAAATGCAGCAGCTGTACCAGGATGTACTATAGAACTGCAAGGTTTGGGATCTCGTTTTAATGGAAATGCATTTGCAGGTGCGGTAACCCACCGCGTAGCGGATGGAGCATGGATTACAGAAGTGGAGATGGGGATTTCTCCGATGAATATTACTCAGCAGCCTGATGTGGTAGCTCCTCCGGCTTCCGGATTATACCCGGGAATAGAGGGACTTCATATAGGTATTGTAGAGGCTTTGGCAGGAGATCCGGATTCAGGTAGCCGTATCAAGGTACAGATTCCATTGTTGAATACAAAGCCGGATACGGTTTGGGCACGACTTTCACAGTTTGCTGCTTCGAATGGGGTTGGAAGTTTTTTTATTCCTTCGGTAGGAGATGAAGTGATTCTTGGTTTCTTGAATAATGATCCTAATAATGCCATTATCCTGGGGTGTCTGTATAGTGCGAAGCGTGTTCCTCCTTACGAGATAACAGATGATAATTATAAGCGTGCTTTCATTTCTCCGGAAAAGTTGAAAATAGAGTTGGACGATGAAAAGAAAGTTATCACAATTATTACTCCTGCCAAGAATTCGATTGTGATAGATGATGATGGTAAGACTATTGTGTTAAAAGACCAGAACAAGAATCAGATTGTGATGGGTGAAAATGGTATTCAGATAACTTCTGATAAAGATATAACACTAAAAGCCAAAGGTAATATATCCTTGGATGCCAAAGGTAAAGTGGGAATAAAAGCTACCCAGGATACTACAGTTGAAGGAATGAATGTAACAGCAAAAGCACAAACCTCCTTGAAACTGACAGGCAGTGCTTCCGCAGAACTTTCAGCTTCCGGACAAACTACGGTGAAGGGGGCGATGGTCATGATAAATTGAGAATGAATAACAGAATAATAACTAATAAAAATAATATATATGCCTCCAGCAGCAAGATTAACAGATATGCACAGTTGTCCCATGCAGACACCTGCTTGGCCATCTCCGATACCTCATGTAGGAGGTCCTGTTATAGGACCGGGTGCACCAACAGTACTAATCGGTAAGATGCCAGCCGCAGTGATGGGTGATAGTTGTGTTTGCGTGGGTCCTCCCGACACTATTATTAAAGGGTCTGCAACCGTGATGATCTGTGGTAAACCGGCTGCTAGGATGGGAGATATAACAGCGCATGGTGGTTCTATTGTAGCCGGTTGTCCAACTGTTCAAATTGGAGGATAATGGAATGAGTGAAGAAAAAGATGATTCTTTCTTAGGTTGTGGCTGGGCATTTCCGGTCGATTTTGGTGGAGGAGTAAATCCGACTCTAATGGTGACTAAGGAAGAAGATATTAAGCAGAGTCTGCAAATAATCCTCTCTACCCGTATAGGGGAAAGGATTATGCGTCCTGAATTTGGCACTGACTTGCACAACATGGTATATCATAATATGGACTTGACAGCACGTACGCAACTTCGTGCCGCTATTGAGAAGGCGATTCTATATTGGGAACCGCGTATTATGTTGACCAATGTAACGTTTGATATGAGTGAAAATGGAAACGGAATAGTATATATTTTATTGGAATATACCATACGTCAGACAAATGCACGTGCTAACATGGTATATCCATTCTATTATGAGGAACATTTCTGAATCGGATGGATTGAGCAGGGAGAGGCGGCTAGAGAGGGCTTTGGCGCCTGTCACCCTGGCGGTATTGGAAGAGCGTTTTCCGATATTGCTTGCACGTGCACTCAGCCAGTCGGATTTTTCTTCTATTTTTAAATTTCAGCCGCTTGTCGTTTTGCTTGAAATAGAACTATTTGATACGGATGCGGCTGAGAAAACTTTTATGGAATATTCTACAGCGGAGAAGTTTGTTCCGGCAGTTTATGAACTGACTTCGCAAATGGATGATTGGTGTAGAAGACTGGAATATGCTTGCCTGTCTGGGAAGCAACTCACTCTTTTGAAAGATTTGTCCGGTCAGATAGCTACTAATATCAGTCCGATGTTCAGTACTTTTTATAAGCAGTATGGCAATTATCCAGGTGAACCTCCCCGGCAGATATGGTTGGTTGCCGGAAAAAGAAACAGGGAAGAAAACAAGTCGGATGATTTTTCCCGACGTTTTTATTTATTGTTGTTGGCATCTGTTCGTTTACTACAGTCCAAATGTGAATTGTATAGAGAGGAAATCTATTCTTCCGGTAAAATGGATCCTTCTTTAGCTGTTATTGTAGCTTTTCTGCATAATTACGGAGAGATTGCTGGTAGTTTCAATATGCGTTGGAGAGCACTTCCGATGTTTTATCTGAACGAGATTCTGAAAGCTGTACGAAAGAAGCAGTTTGACGGTATTACTTGGTTGACTTTTGAGAGTACGCCAGTAGGAACAGGTACTGTTCTGCATCGGGATACTTATTTGAAGGCAGATAAAGACAAATTGGCTTCAGGGTATAAATTGTTGTCGGATGTAAGATTAACGCAAATGTCGCTTGCCGAAATGGCGGTTGTGGTGGTTGAAAAGAATAAAGAACGTTATCCCGAGGCAGCTTTGGAATATGTCACAGCTGTAAAGCAAAGAGTAGTACCGAATAAAACATACTCTTCCGTACCGATCGGATTTTGTCTGCATTCGGCAATGCTGTTGTTGGGTGAAGGGAAACGTGAAGTAAACGTATTGTTTTCTCTGACATCCGATTCATTGATTTTTATGGATGATACCATTGCACAGGTTGCTCGGATACAGGAAATTAGTCGGGATGAAGCTTTGTTTAAAATGCTTCATGATGCTTTCTATCTTTGGGTCAGTACGTCAGAGGGATGGCAGTCTATAGAAAATTTCTATCTCCGTTTTGAGGAAGATGAAGGCCTTAGATTGGTTTTCAGGTTGGATGAGGATTTTCCGTCTGTTTCCCCCTTGGAAGGAGAACTGGAACCTTCGATGCGATTGTTAGTGAACTCTACGGCTTGGTTGTTTCCATATTCATGGGCACGTAAGATGTATATTAAGTCGGTGAAGATAAATGTTTCCGTTCAAGGATTACGTCATTTCCAAGTATATAATGATTTAGGAAGTATAGATATTCACCAGGCTTTTGCTCCTTTCGGAACTGCGGGAGAAAAGGGAGCATGGTTTGCTTTCGGATGTTATGAAATGGCCTGTAAAGCGGTGAAAACGGTTGACTTCAACTTTAATTGGCAGCATTTACCTACTTGTAATGGTGGTTTGGAGGAGTATTACAGGACGTATAATAAATCTATAGATAATCGTTCATTTAAAGGCCGGATCGATCAACTTCGCAGTAGAGGATGGAAGCCTTTGGCTGATTCCGATCTACTTTATCTGTTCCGTACATCTCCTGAGTCGGTGCCACAGAAAGATGAGCCTTTGGTAGAACATGTAGAAATGCACTTTTCTGTTTCGGAGAACTCTGTTTTGCCTTTGGGGATGGCTGATAAATTCCATTTGTCAAATGTGCGTTCCGGCTTTTATCGTTTGATGTTGACTGAACCTGATATGGGATTCGGGATGTACGAATATCATCGTTTGTTTGCAGAAACAATGATGTATAACAGTCGTGCGCGGCGCAAGAAACCATTGCCGGAAGTTCCTCTGTCTTTATCGATGGATACATCCCAACTGGGATATGTGGCAGAAGAGGAGTGCTTTTTTAATGTAGGGAATACCTCTGAAATCCGTTTTTCGCATATTCGTCCGTTATCCAATCAAAATAATTCATATTCAGACAATAGCCATCCCATTGCTATGCTGGATGGACCGGAGGACGAAGGTAATTTGCTAATAGGTATCAAAGGAGCTATCGGAGAGAATCTGATACGGATGTATCTGGAAATGGAGTTATTGCAGCGGGAGATAGATCATGATTTTCTACCCCATACTGACTGGTACTATCGGGATGCTTCTTGTTGGGTTCAGATGGATGCAATCAATGTACTTCGTGACGATACGGGGGGATTAATGCATAGCGGAGCGGTTGTATTGCAGTTACCTTTCCGTGTAACCCCTGAGATGACCGATTCTGAAGAAATATTCTGGCTTTGTGTGGGTGTACATTCGCATTTGGATAATTGTTCTACCCTACGATCTATCTATTTGAATGTTGCAGAAGTAAAACCGGAAATGACTGAAGGAGTTAAATTATCCGTTCCGGGTCTGGTAGGATATGAGAGGATCGCTCCTCTTGTGGGGACTCGATCGGAAGAGGATATAGCAGAAGTACGTACCCGCATGAGTGAACGTGTGGCGCATCGGAATCGTTTATTGCTCTCTGATGAATACGAACAAATGGTGTTGCAGGAGTTTCCGGATATAGTAAAGGTTAAATGTTTTCCGGGTATGGATGCCAAACGGCAGAATAGAAGTTCTTTAGTGACTTTGGCTGTGATACACACCCGTAGTGGAGATACATATCCTTTGTGTACGGATGAATTGTTGTGCCGTGTGGAGGAACATCTCCGACAATATACTTCTCCTTTTGTCAAGGTTGATGTGATTAACCCTGTTTACGAAGAAGTTACTGTGTTTTGTGGAGTTAGTTTGAAAGTTGGTGAAGCTGCGGGGACTGCAATACAGGAAGTTCACGAAGGATTGAGAGATTGTATAGAACCTTGGAATAAGATAGGAGAAACCCCCGTCTTTGGCTATTCATTCTCTATGCGTGATTTGCAAAGTCGGATTAAAGAAAGTAAAGGGGTTAGCACCATACATGGAATAAAGTTGTTACAGGTCGTCTTCGAGGATGGAGGGAGGTATGACCTTCGGGAGTATATATCAACAGATGAAGAAGAGTTGGTTATTGCTCCTTCCGTGCCTTGGGCAATATTAGTTCCCGCTTCCAGACATTATGTGAAACTTGTGTCGGAAGGTGAGTGGCGCAAAGAGATAGAGATTGGTGATTTTGAAATAGATAATACGTTTGTGATAAAATAGCGGATATGGCAAAAACGAATCGCAGAACCTTAAAGGAGTATTTCGGTAAAGGGAAAAAGCCCGATAGCGGACAATTTGCCGATTTGATAGACTCGATGCTGAATATCGTGGATGATGGCTTCAATAAGTCGGCAGAGAGGGGATTGCAGCTTTCTCCGCTGGATGATGAAGGGGCAGTTATGGAGATTCGCCAGAATATACTGGATAATGAACCGGCATGGATCGTGGCATTGGGCAAAGGTGGCGAACTGAATATACATCGTGGACTAGATGAAGAGCCTGCGGTAAGTCTTTTTCAAGATGGAAAGATTGTATTAGGTACGAAAGATAAAATAGAACTTGAAATAAAGGGTACCGTTCGTGCGGATAGCTTTATTGGAAATTATTTGAAAGGAAAAGTACCTGCGAATGGGCAGTGGCAGAATATCGGTGAATTGGAATATAGTTGTATGGGATATCAAATTGAAGCAGCTTGCGGACTGAAAGGTAAAGGCCGTTATGCGCTGGCAGAGGCGACCGCCATACATTGTTTTGGTAAGCATCCTAGGATCCGTTCAAGTCATTCCTGGTTTGGCAGTCGTTTTAACAGAATACAATTTCGTTGGTATAGCGAAGGATTGAATTCCTGCTTACAAGTGCGTACCCGTTCGGATTACGGTGAAGATGTATGGGTTCATTATTGCATCAAACGACTGTTCGACATGGATTTTGTTTCTCGATAAGTAAGTGAATAAGATATGGAAGGACACATTTCTATTACGCGTAAAACTGAAAGCCAGGATCTTTATACCCGGCTTCAAGAGAAGGCGCTGAAAGATATTCAGCGTATTGCGGGGAAGGTGTGGACTGATTATAACCTGCACGACCCGGGAGTTACACTACTTGACGTGCTGAATTATGTACTGGTTGAAACAGATTACCGTATGGGTTTCACCTTACCGGATTATCTGACTTTGCCACAAAAAGAATTTACTCCTCGTGAGCATGCATTGTTTGCTCCTTCGGAGATATTCCCTGTTAATCCGGTGACGGTAACAGATTATCGGAAGCTGTTTATTTCAAATATTGATGACTTGTCGGATGTGCGGGTAATTGTGCACCCGGAATCAGGGATATACGATTTTGTATTGGATGTATGGCCCGATACTACTGATGCAAGGAGAAAACGGATTCTGAAAGAAGTATTCAATTTATATCACACTCATCGTAATCTGTGCGAAGATGTCGGTATTATACGTTTTTTGGAATACGATATTCTTCAGATATGTGCAGAGATCGAAATTGATGATACAATGGATTCCAATATGCTGACGGCACGAATATTTTTCGAGATTCAAGAGTTTCTCCGGGCAGGTGTACGGTTTCGCAGGGTTGATGAATTAATGGCGGAAGGTTGGTCACCGGATGAGATTTTAGAAGGTCCGGAGCAGGTCCGTATGGTGGTGGATGATGCTTCTTTGTGTATGGATTGGGAAGAATATGATGTAGCTTGGCTGTATCAGCGGCTTCGCGATTTGCCGGGAGTCAGCCGCATTTCATCTTTTTATTTTAAAGAAGATGGGAATTTGCTGCATGGCAATCTGAAGAGGAAAAGTATATTTCAAGGTTATGCTTTGGCTGAGATGGGGTATAGAAAGCATGAAATATCATTGACGCGTAGGGGGAGGTCTGTTCTTATTCTTTGGGATGCTGTTCAGCTTCATTTTGGTTCCATGCGCGCCACTTTATATGGTGCCCAGAATCGTACAACGGATAAGGAAGTATTGGATACCGTACCTACGGGAACCCACAGGGATGTGTTTGCTCATTACTCTTTGCGTAATGATTTGCCTGGATGTTTCCGGGAAAATATAGGTGAGCAAGCCAGTGCATATTTGGAGATCTTCGATTGTCTGACGGAGAACGTATTGGATGAACTGAAGTCACTTCCATATTGGATGGAGCCGGACGAGACTGGTTTAACTGCGAAAAAAGAAGAATGGATAGATGTTATTGAGGGCATTTACGGAGAAGATAGTAATTTGCCTTTTCTATGGAAATATGAAGATGAGTTGGAACGCCGTAAGCGCAGAGTTTCTTTTTTGGAGAATATTCCATTATGGGGATTGAATAGAGGAAAAGGTCTGAATTTACTGGACACTGCGCAACAGGATGAAGCTGGGATTGAAACCTATTTTAAAAAGGTATTGAATATCGAGAAATACCAAATGGAATTTTTTCTTTTGGAATATCGCTTTTTGGAATATAGAAATAGTGAATTTGCCGTAGCGGAAGAAAATGTTTTCCGGATTGCAGTTGTGCTGGCTGTAGATGAAAAATGGCTGTTGGATGGTGATTTCAGGCATGGATGCGGAGAACTTTTGACTAGACGACTACCTGCCCATATTCAGATGACATTGTTTTGGCAGAGAAGGGGGCAAATAGCTGCATTCCGTTCAAATTATCTTTTTTGGAAATATTCCCTTTCTACTCAGCGAAAATATGGACTAGAAGAGTTGTGTGACAAGATAAAAAAGGATTTGGAAGATGATTACAATTGGTACTGTAAAATTTGATTTTAAAGCGGATGATGAGCCTTTTGCCCTGAAATTGAACGGGGGATGGGACTCCTTTTTCCAGACTTCTTTCGAAGAAGTGGTGGAGGAAGTTTTGTCTGCTTATGATCAATCAGACCGTACGATTGTGATTGATTCCTTGCCCCTTGATTTGGGGAATATTGAGGAAGAACAATTCTATAAGCATTTTCCTATCCGTCTTCGTGAAGTATTGCAGAAATATTGTAAGGAAAAGATTGAAGCACAGCAGATTATGGATGTGAATAGAGAAGGGGTACGAATTGTTTCTACAGGAAAAAGTGCGTTTGAGATGCTCTCTTTCTTTTTGATGCACGGCTATTTTCCGTTCGAAATAGATCAGGAATATACTGATTTGAATTTCCTGCTGAAAAAAGTCATTGATGAAGAAGCTTATCGTTTTAAAGAGTTTCTTAACTCTTACGGACATTATGATTTCTTATGCAGGAGGTTGGTGTATCAGTTCAATGACGGGCAATTGGAACAGATTGTTCGTATTGTACAGCCTTCTGAAAGCATTTTTGTCAACCTTTATGTAAGAGTACAGATACAAACCTACGATTCTTTGAAAAGGTCTGATATAACGAGAAACGAATATCGTGATGTGGTCTGGATACTTGTACTGGCTTATCTGTTTGCCGAGAGTGTGGGATATTTCAGCCGTAAACAGATTATTCTGCATACACTTCGGGGAGTGGCGGCACATTTGAATTATTCTTTGGCGGAAATAACCCGTTTACTCACCGAGGGCATTCAAAAACTTGAAAATACCGTTGTACAATTACCGGAGTTATGGAGCATATTGAAAGAAATCCGGCAAAATATGCAGGCGGAAATTTGGGCTTTGGATGGTGATTATCATGTCTGTCTTATGCGTGAAATCATTTCTGCTTTGCGCCACAGAGTAACAAGGAAAGAGGCGGAAAATATAATATCCTGTGAACACATGTTCGGCATTTTATCCGATGCGGTACATTGTCGGAAGTTATTACAACAATTACAAGAGAAAGAGATTCATCAGTTGGTGAAGGTTGTTATTCCTCAAGAAAGTGATTTTGTTATAACATACGCATGCTTGCTCGATAAACATAAGGATGTTGGAACATTTACAGGAAAAGCCGGAAGTGAATTTCGTCTGTTAAAGTGGGAGTTTATTTTTGCCGTATTATTTTCTATGCCGGTTTCTGCTTTTAGCCGAAGGCAATTTGTGTGTTCTGTGCTTAAACATTTGGCTGCCCATTATAATCTTTCTCTAACTGATTTGATACATTGGCTATATGTGGATGACGAGTTGAAACAGCTTTTTCCATCATCGGGTATAACGATGGTTCTGCAAGAGTTGGAGCAGATGTTTATGTCTGAAGAAAAGAAAGAAATGGATGATATCCGTTCTGTAGAGGATTGGACTTATATTCTGCAAACTTCGTTATCGATTCGAAAATTTATAGATATGCATACCGAGCAGCAGATTGATACTTTAGTCATTCGTCTGTTTCCATATCAAGGCAAGTTTATAGTCAGTTATGCAGCTTTGCTAGAAAAAGGATATGCTTCAGGAATGCTTCAAGGTAAGGCAGGAGGAGAATTCCGTTCAATGAAGTGGGAGTTTATATTTTCTTGTTTCTCTGCCGATCATACTTTAGCATTTCATCAGAAACACTTTGTTTATTCTGTTTTGCGGCGTATAGCTGCCCGTTACAATCAGGAGATCACTACATTGATTGGTTACTTTTTGCATGAACTCACGACTTTGTTATCTCAGCATCAGTTTGTACAGTTGGGTAATATCTTGAAAGAACTTTATGAAGAACATCTTTTGCCTATGACTGATGTGTCAGTGGTTCGTTCTAAAACAGATCAGGAACTGGAGGCTTGGGCTATTTATTTGTTTGGTTCGGATGTAGTATTATCCGGAAACCGTGAATCCTATATAGAGAAATGGCTTGTCTTTTTCTTGGATGAGAAGAATGGACTTTTTAAGGTACTGTGGAAATCCGGTCGAATGAGTGAAACTTTATTATTGAAGTTAGTGAACCGAAGTTCTGCCTTGCGTAATCTTTGGCTTCGTCGCATTGGAGATACCCGCTTGCTTGTTATTTATCGCCGTTGGCTTTCAGTATATGCAGCATTACGTTCCCGTTTCCAGGAGTATGTTTTCCTGGAATCGTTGGGAGAGTATCTGTCAGTTTGGATGGTGGAACTTACTGCAACTAAATATTTATCGTGGTCGGAGCAAGAGATTATGGATTTCTTGTTTGTCCGCGTACGTGATAATTTACTTCATGGATTTATTGTTTTATTAAATAAAATACAAGTTATGAATGATTATGAAAGAGAATTAGAATGGTTTCGTCGAATGGAGGAAATGGCTAAGAAACAGGATTGTGAAAGAGAAAACCATGCTGTGAATAATGCAGGTTTAGTACTGTTAGGTCCATATTTGCCTATGATGTGCAGAAGGATGGATATAGTGGATGGAAATCTATCTTTTAAGTCTATGGGTGACCGTATTCATTTTATTTTTGCTTTGCAGTATTTGGCTTATGGCGAGCAACGGGAATGGAATGAGGAGGAACTTTATTTGAATAAAGTTTATGCCGGAATGATTGATACTAATGAGCCGTTACCTCGTACCTATCTACTGAGTGATGCAGATATTACATTACTAGACTCTATGTTCGAAATGATACTTAGAAACTGGGATAAGATGAGAAATACTTCACCAAATGGTTTTCGGAATTCATTTATTCTGAGGAAAGGTATTGTAGAAAAAGACGATAAAGATAAGAGATTCTGGAAAGTCAAAGTAGAACAAAAAGCCTTTGATGTATTACTTGATTCATTACCTTGGGGATATAAAATACAGCCTTTCCGCTGGATGGAAGAGATTATTAGGGTTGAATGGAGATAAGAAACTAGTTAAATGGAGAGTGGATATGATGAGTACTGAGAAAATGAATATGGATGCTGCTCCTACACGGGTACGGCAATCCAAACAGGCTGATGGAAGTATACAGTTAGCCGATAATCGTGAACTCTCTGCAGCACAAGCCAAGATGGCAGGTATTGTGCAACGTGCAGACGATGAAGATGATTTGTTACAGGGAAAGTTTGTAGCTCAGCGAGACGAAGATGAGGACGACTTGCTGCAAGGTAAGTTTGAACAGCCTCTTCAGTGTAAAGAAGAAAACAATACAGGTATTCCAGATGATGTGAAACAGCGTATGGAGGATTCATTTGGTACCGACTTCTCTAGTGTACGCGTTCATCCGGATTCGGCTAAAGCTCCTGAGGTAGGAGCCTTAGCATATACTCAGGGTACTGACATTCACTTTGCTCCGGGACAATTTAAGCCTGACACATCTGTGGGACAACAGTTGCTTGGACATGAATTAACCCATGTTGTTCAGCAAGCCGAAGGGCGTGTACAGCCTACTACAGAGATTGGCGGAATGCCGGTTAATGATAATGAAGGACTGGAACACGAAGCGGATGTATTGGGAACCAAAGCTGCAAGATAATATGCCATGAAAGAATTGACCGACTGGTTTCAGCAGGTGCTTGACACAACAATCCGTCTTTACTTCAAGCAAGAGAGTGAAATAACTTCTTTGCTTGAAGTAAAGTCCCCTCTTAGCCCGTGGTGGGAGCAGATGACAGGTATGTCCGGCGAGCAAATTTCTTTTGAGGAGAAAGTCGTCATCATGCTTGCATTGATGCCTCATCTCTATCCGCAAGCACTGGATATCTTCTTTGTCAATAATAAGAACTTTGATCGTCCTTATACGGAATTCGGAGGCTGGAAAGGACTCTCGCATGGAGGTTTTTTGCCTACGGGTGAGACAGTAGCTTTTATGCTGGCGGGTGAAAATACGGATATGCGTTCTTCGGTTGTTAGTCTGTTCGAGAAAGAACATTGGTTTTATATCCGGAATATTCTCCGTCTGGAAGGTGGGGGAGAAGGAGAACCTTTTCTAAGCGGGCAATTACGAGCATCGGATGAACTATTGAGTAAAGTTCTTCATGGTAAAGAGTATAAACCGGATTACAGTACCGGTTTTCCTGCTAAGCGGATAACTACTCCGCTTAATTGGAACGATATGGTTTTGGATTACCAAGTAGCGGAACAACTGGAAGAAATCAACACCTGGATTACCGGATCCGAAACGATTATGGAAGAGTGGGGACTGAAACGCATCCTCAAACCCGGTTACCGGACTTTGTTTTACGGACCTCCAGGGACAGGAAAAACTCTTGCCGCGACATTATTGGGAAAACGAAATGGCATGGATGTTTATCGAGTGGATCTTTCAATGATTGTTTCTAAGTATATCGGTGAGACGGAGAAGAATCTTGCACGTATTTTCGATATGGCTGAAAACCGTCGTTGGATCCTTTTCTTCGATGAGGCTGATGCTTTATTTGGTAAGCGTACTTCCACACAGACTTCCAATGACCGACATGCCAATCAGGAGGTAGCTTACTTATTGCAACGCATAGAAGATTTTCCGGGTATGGTAGTCCTGGCAACGAATTTGCGAAGTAATATTGACGAAGCTTTTTCCCGGCGTTTCCAGTCCATCATTTACTTCCCCATGCCCGACGAAGAAACTCGTTACGAGTTGTGGGAGAAGATGCTGCCCCCAAATTGGCTAGTCAACCGTGAAGAATGCATACGGAGAATGGCTAATTATGAACTCGCCGGTGGAGCCATGACAAATGTAATCCGTAGTTGTGCACTTTATCTGATGGCGGCAAAAACTAACGCTCTCAATGAAAGTGTATTAGTCGATGCCATCCGCCGTGAACAAGCAAAAGAGGGTGTAAGACAATAGAATCTAATTAATAAAGTCTTTAGAATGAAAAGATTGTTCATGTCAGTAATTGTATTCTTCGTCACTGCTATAAGCTTCTTGCTTGTGGCGCAAGATACATTTACGGAAGCTTACCAACGTTTCCGTCCTTATCATTATCAGACGCCGCGGGCATGGAATCGCATTCGTCGCGAAGTGGCAACGCATGGAAAGGAAAAGTGGCCTTTTGTGGAGACTGGACGAATGGAAATGCATCTGGCAGGAGGCTGGAAGGGACTTATTCCTGCACCTACACCTGCCAATACCTATTTCTTTAAGGAAGTGGATGATATGGGAAGAATATACAGTTTGATACTTAAGCCCAATGCCTTTGGCTATGTGGTTTATCCTTTCAAACTCGAACAGCAATTTAAACTTTCTGAAAACGAGTTGCTTTCCCCCCGTGTTTTAGCTAAGGGCTTTATGAATACTCTTGTTACAGACGTGTCTTATGAGACGGCGCAGAAGTTGGATGATATTATTTATGTACCGGACACCACCGGAACGGAAGAAGTCACTACTCCCGAAATATATGATGAAAAAGGAAATATGGGTTGGCTTAAGGAGGCCGATTACTATGACCTTTACAACGTGAAGAATTTCTATTGTTATTTTGATAATCGCTCCGATGCCGGTAGCAGTCATTATAAGTATATTACCGATACCACCCGTTACTATTCTACCGAGGTCGAAACCTTGAAGGAACATATACTTCAAAGTGATTCACTCTATGCAATGATTCCTTATTGGATGACGGATGTTTATCTGGGTTTGCCCCTTTCAGTAAGTTCCCGTATTAGGCGCTATGGTTATTTAGGCTATGTCATCAATCCCATTAGCGGAACGCCGGAGATTACTAACAATTGGACCTCTCCCAATCTGATGGATTTCATTCCTTATAAAAGTAAACCTTATGATTTGGTTGCTTATTGCGGTGATTCCCAGTCTACAAATCGCTTTTTAACCAATCCGGAAGCTTGTCGTAAGTTTATTTATTCAATACTGAATTATCCGGGTGGTATGATAAATCGAGCTGACTTTGATTCCAAGCCCGAAGGATTGAATCTTTATTTGCCGGCATTTGATTTTAAAGAAAAACGTGCATTGACACAGCTTGTTAAATCTTTAAGCCTTGTGATAGATAGTTTATGGGTGAATGATTCTGTTTATATCTATAGGGATACAAAAAAGGTAATGAATAAGGATTTAGGTTTCTTCCTTACCTTTTCCAAAAAAGCGGCGGCAGAGCATTCCGGTTTTATTTCCGGTCTTCAATGTTTTGTCGATTCTGTGTACTTTGCCGATTTCGATTCTTTGGGCATATCATCACGCATCCTTTACAATGATGGCAGCATTGATACCAGTTCCGTTTTTACCCGTACTATTAATCCCTTTTATCTATTCCGTATTCCCTATAAGACCATAGAACCGGGAATTAATAATGATGACATTTGGCAAATAATGGATTCCGATTATGCGTCCGGTCAGTGGGGACTATTCTTTTGTATTGACCTCTGTATTCTTTTCATGATATTTGCTCTTGTCATAATGCGTTATATATCTGTTCCATTTAATGTGTATATTGAAAAATATTATACATTTGTCGTTCTTTTGATGATAACATTAATGATGGAATTTGGTGTATTTTTCTTCTTTATGATAGAGGCTTTATCTCCGCAAATTATTTATTTCGATTTAGAAACGGGAAGTATGACTTACCTAGCACTTATTGCTTTGCCAATTGTACCTATTTTACTTTATTTTTTAATTCTAAAGTTAAATAAAAGAGAACCTTTGCCATAAATTAAATCTTCATTTCATGTATATTGGAACAATTTATAAGGTTTCTGTACTTTAAGAAAAATGACTGTTTGCTTTAATAGAGAGTAATGAAGGTTGTTTGCCACTCTTGTTTGAATAACCGTTCTTTGGTATTGTATAATAACCAATAAACATTTATTTATTATGGCAGTAGTAGCTTATTTGAGAGTGAGTACGGAGAAGCAATTTCTTGAAAATCAGAAAGAAGAGATCGTACGTTTTGCAGAGAAGAATGGTTTAAACATTGACAAATGGTACATGGAAACTGTAAGTGGTAAAGTGAGTACAAAAGAACGCAAATTAGCTGGATTATTGGATCGAATGAAACCTGGGGACTGTTTGATTGTAACAGAAATTTCTCGACTTAGCCGTACATTACTGGAGATTATGACCATTCTTAATTCTTGCATCAAAAAAGGAGTAGTACTATATAGTACGAAAGAAGGGTATGTATTTCAGAATGACATTAACAGTAAAGTTCTGGGATTTGCTTTTGGTTTGATGGCTGAGATTGAGCGTAATTTGATTTCCATGCGTACGAAAGAAGCATTGGCACGACGAAGGAATGAGGGAAAGCATCTTGGACGTAAAAAAGGGGATATGCCAAAGATGAAAATATTGAACGAACACAAAAGACAATTGGTAAGAGATCATGAGAGAGGGAAGTCTTGTGCAGCACTTGCACGTCAGATGGGAGTTTCACGTACTACTATGTTCCGTCTGTTAAATCATTAACAAGTACACGACTAAACGAAGGTGTCAAAAGTTGATAATTTTTTGACACCCTTCGTTAGTACATTTTTTATAAAACAGGTATTTCGGATTCTGTTTCTTTATGTTCTTTTACTCGTTTATGCAGATTCTTCAATTCAAAAGCTAGCATAATACGGAAGAATCCGATAATTAAGAAGGCGAAAGAGATCATATAAACAGCATAGATAGCTCCTACAGCCGGTTGCCACAAAATGATTAATGAGCAAATAATTGCGAGTATACCGAATGCAATATACCATCCCCAATCTTTAGTTCCATATCTTTTTAGATCCATGGAATAACCGAAGGAAGAAAATCCGCGGAACATCAGCCAGAATGCAATAATGAATGGAATAACTTCCATACTTACTAATGGATAAGCAATCAGATAGAAGCCTAATATCAAATCGATGATGCCTCCTGTCAGATACCAACCCCAACTAGATACAGTCTTTCGATTGCTTACCGCAAAAGAGATTTCCAGTAGACCACTGAATAGCATAGATATACTGAATAAGATACTCAAAGCTGCATATCCGCTGAATGGAGAGAACATCAAGCAAAGAGCTACCACGACATAAAGAATACCAAGAATTAGTGAAATCCACCAATTTTTTACTTCTTGTTTTAGTTCGTCAAAAATAGTTTTCATGTGAATCTTAATTTTAAATGATTATTATATATTCGTTTGTGGAGTAACAATTCATCTAAGAAAAAGTTTTTGATGAACTTTTCCGACATTAGGTTTGTTATAGCTATATAATAATTTGATAAAACTATGGCTACAACAAAATTTAAAGGACAACCGGTTAAGATTATCGGTGAATTTATACAAGTGGGTAAAGCTGCCCCTGATTTCGAGTTAGTGAAAACTGATTTATCTTCATTTTCTTTGAAGGAATTGAATGGAAAGAATGTAATCTTGAATATCTTTCCAAGCTTGGATACTGGCGTTTGCGCTACTTCCGTACGTAAGTTTAATAAGCTGGCAGCTGGATTACCTGATACAGTAGTATTGGCTATCTCTAAAGATTTGCCTTTTGCTCATGCCCGTTTTTGTACTACTGAAGGTATTGAAAATGTGATACCATTGTCTGACTTCCGTTTTTCAGATTTTGATGAGAACTATGGAGTACGTATGGCGGATGGTCCTCTTAACGGATTATTGGCACGTGCAGTGGTAGTTATTGGTAAAGATGGAAAGATTGCCTACACAGAACTTGTTCCGGAAATTACACAAGAACCTGATTATGATAAAGCAATCGAAGCAGTAAAGAAATAAGATTGGATTTGGATAAGCGATAATGAAAAACGGTGAACAAGAATGATATCTTGTACACCGTTTTTTTTGTATATAAATGAATAGTTTTTATTTTTTCTTTACTCCTTTATAGATTAGGAATCCTATCACTAATACTGCGATACCTATAATGGCATAACCTATTTCATGGCTATATTCAGTTGCCAGAACATAGACATCATTGGTTGTTTTAATATCTGTATATCGATAGATAAGGTAACCCAGCAATGCTAATATTGAATTCCATATTCCGGCACCAAGTGTTGTATACAGCAGGAAAGGACCTAATTTCATGCCAGCGAGTCCTGCCGGTATACTGATAAGCTGTCGAACAGCCGGAATAAGACGACCGAAGAATGTCGAAGCGGCACCGTGTTTTCTAAAGTATTCTTCCGCATGGTGTACTTTTGCTTCGTCAATCAGGCACATGTGCCCAAAACGGCTGTTGGCAAACTTGTAGACAATGGGACGTCCCAGCCATTTTGCCAGATAATAATTCACTAATGCGCCAGCGTCTGCACCGATTGTTGCAAAAATAATGACAAGGAAGATATTCATACTCTCGTCCGCCATAGATTTCCATGCAGCTGGTGGTACAATTACTTCAGATGGAAAGGGTATAAATGAGCTTTCAATAGCCATAAATAATGTGACTACCCAATAGTTCAAATTCTCTAATACCCATTTGATGAGTTCAGCAGATGATTCCATTTTCTAATTTGTGGTTTACTTGGATGTTATTTTAATGATTCAAAAATATTCTTCATTGCTTTGGCCAAATCTTCCTGGTCTTCATCCAGTAACAGCTGCTGTATTTTCTCCAGTTCTTCCAGTTTGAACGGATGTTCGCAAAGCTGATTGTATTTGATAAAATTTTCTTTGTCTCTAAGTAACATGTACAAGGAGGTCAACTTTTCATTAATGCCTCCGAAGTCCGGTTCCATTTCTTTGACGTGTTCAAAAGCCAGTTTGGCATAACTTAGTTGCCCTATTTCCATGCTACTCATACCTATTTCATGCCAAGTATCGGCCTCTGGAGCTATTTCTAATGCTTTTGCCCATTTCTTAACTCCCTTTTCATAGTCATCCTCTTCCATGTAAATACGACCTTCAATCAGGTATGAGTCTACTTCATCAGGATCTAAATCTCTTGCTTTTTTGCAATATTGATGAGCTTTGCGTTTTTTACCCATTTTGTGGAGGCAAAGTGCTGCATTGGCATAGAGGGCAGGGAGTGTGAGCGAATCATCAATATCTTGATCGGCTATTGCTTGTTCCAGATGGGTTAATGCATCTTCCCATTCACCTTTCGAAACTTTGTTGAGTCCGATAAAAGTGTGCATGAAGCTAGGAGTGATGGCATCAAGCTTTTCTGCTTGCTTGTAATTTTCCAAAGCACTTTCTTCGTTACCAATCTGAAAGTAAGAATGACCTCTCATAATGTAGGCATCGGCAAATTCATCATCGGCAACGATGGCATAATCACAGGCCTCAATAGTCTTGTCGAACATTTGTTGATCGAAGTAGCAACGAGCTAGTCCGAACCAATACGATGCCGAATAAGGATTCTTATCAATCAATTTGTTGTAGAACATTGAAGCCTCTTCATATTTACCTTGGGCGTAGTAACAATCACCGGTAACGGCAAGGAAGGCTTCTTCTTCACCATTTTGTTCGATTCCACGTGCCAGCCATGGTAATGCTCTTTCGGGAGCACCGGTGTCAATGTATAAATAAGCTACATCTACAATATTAGCCAGATCTTCTTTATCTTCTATGGAGTCAAGTAATTGTTCGGCATCATCGTATCTGCCTTCTCCAACCAGAAGATTTGCTTTTAAGACTTTTACTTCGGAAGAGTTTTCGCTTATTTGTTCTATGATTTCTTTTGCTTTCTCTCTCTCCTGGATATCCAAATACAAGTATGCTTGTTCAACTAGCAATGCAGTATTTTCGGGGTGTATGTTTAAACCATATTCTACCACCTCAGTAGCTATTTCGTTCTTATGACGAATAGCATACCAATCGGCGAGATCGGCTAAATCATCCGCATCCAGATAGATAGGTTTATTTTCGGCTTTATGAGCCTCATATTGTTCTGCAAGCTCTTGCAGTTCCTTATCTCTTCCAGATAAGTAACTCTTTTTACTCATTTGTTTATTACTTATTAATTTTACCCCAATTGTCTTTTAAGCCTACTGTACGGTTGAATACCATTTTCTCCGGTGTAGAATCACGGTCTACATTGAAGTAACCGATACGCTGGAATTGCAGGTAGGTGAGAGGTTTCATGCCGGCGGCATATTTCTCTATATAACAACAGGGTAATATTTGCAAAGAATTGGGATTGATCATTTCCTTCATAGCGGTTAAGGCATCACAATTCTTTTCTTCACGAATGGCAGCGAGTTCGTCGCGTGGGTTCTCTACTTGCCAAAGACGGTCGTAGAGACGTACTTCTGCTTCGATACAATGGTTACAACTTACCCAGTGGAGAGTGCCTTTTACCTTTCGGTTGGCTTCGGGCATACCACTCTTGGTGTTGGGGTCGTATTCACAATATACTTCGACAATTTCTCCAGCTTCATTCTTTTTACATCCGGTGCATTTTACGATATAAGCACTTTTCAAGCGAACTTCTTGTCCCGGAGTCATGCGGAAGAACTTCTTAGGGGCATCTTCCATAAAATCATCGCGTTCCATCCATAACTCACGGCTGAACTCAATGATATGGCTACCTTCCTCCGGCTTTTCCGGATTGTTGATGGCTTCCAATTCTTCTGTCTTTCCTTCAGGATAGTTGGTGATGATAAGTTTTACAGGATTCAACACTGCGGATATACGTGTAGCACGGGTATTCAGATCATCACGTAAAGCACTTTCCAACAATGCAAATTCATTGAGGGCATCGTAGGTAGTGTAACCAATTTTATCTATAAAATTATGGATAGACTCAGGAGAATACCCCCGACGACGGAAACCACAGATAGTTGGCATACGAGGATCATCCCAACCATTAACAAGGCCTTCTTTAACCAAAGTAAGCAAGTTACGCTTGCTCATCAGAGTATAGCTGAGATTTAGTTTATTAAACTCGTACTGGCGCGGACGATTGTCGTTCAAATCTTTACCTTCCTTCAACCAATCAATGAAAAGATCATATAGCGGACGGTGAACAACAAACTCAAGTGTACAGAGCGAATGTGTCACACCTTCGAAGAAATCACTTTCTCCGTGAGCAAAGTCATACATCGGATAAGCCTTCCAAGTAGTACCTGTACGATGATGCGGATGTTTTACCACGCGGTAGATAATCGGATCGCGGAAATGCATATTAGGATTAGCCATATCGATTTTGGCGCGGAGTACCATGGCACCTTCTTCAATTT
>NZ_JASLER010000010.1 GCF_030151085.1 Bacteroides sp.
GTTGAAGCGGAAGTTTGAGAATAGAGAATATCACACATTTCATTGCCTTGCAGATGACCGCCTTTGATAAGGATGGAAGTGTTATATAAATGGGATAAATCATGAGCAGCTTGTTCCATCTCAGAAGTATTGGAAATGGGATGTCCATAGAGTAAACTCGCTTCGCTTAGATTAGGGGTTAATAAGGTACAAAGAGGGAAAAGTTCTTCTTTTATAACTTCAACGGTTTCTTCTGTCATCAGATGCCGTCCGCTGGTGGAGATCATTACAGGATCATAAACTACATATTTAGGTTGATAAGCACAAATACAGTCCGCAATGATTGTTACAAGTTCCGCATTATGTACCATACCGATTTTTAAGGCTTGGGGTTGTAAGTCATTCATAACAGCCTCTATCTGAGCGCGGACTAAATCGGCAGGAAGAGGCTGTACAGCCTGCACACCTAATGTGTTTTGCACCGTGATGGCTGTAATAACCGAAGCGGCATATCCGCCTAAAGCAGAAATAGTTTTAATGTCGGCTTGTATGCCTGCACCACCCGAGCAATCGGAACCGGCAATAGTAAGAATGATGGGAGGGGTCATAGGAGTGGAAAGTTGAAAGTTGAAATTATGGGTTATGGGGTTGGGGTGGCATAGGATAGGAGGGAGTCGAAGTGATTGATTAGACCGAAATCTGTTCTTTCCCAAATATCGCCTAGTAAAGCGGCGCCTCCAAATCCTAAAGAGCATATTTGGGGAAGATGGTTACGATTGATGCCGCCTAATGCTATAACTTGAGAGTCGATAATACCGCTCTGTTGTGCTTCTAGCAAGCTTTTGTAAGTGAAAGCAGAAGTATAGCCTGTTTTGGAAATACTGTCGTAGATGGGGCTGAGAAAGACATAATTACAATCGGACTTATGTCGTACTACTTCTTCAAAAGAGTGACAAGAGCAACTGATATGCCCGGCATAGTCGGCAGGAGCCTGTGGGTTACGTCGGTTCAGATGAATACCTTTCAAGCCGTGAGATAAGGCTAACTGAAAGTGTTCATGGATGACGATGCGTTCCTTGTATTCAGCAGGCAATTGATGGAGCAATTGCTCTACTTGTTCTACAGAAGCACCAGGTTTACGGAGATGGAGAATTTCCAATCCGGCACGGAATAAGGAAGTTATTGCGTCGGCTTCTCCTTCAAAAAGATGCGGGGTGGTGATAACTATCAGTTTCATAGGTTACTATATTAGAAGAATATACGATTGCATCGTTCTTAAATCTATCATCCAAAGCTTTCCGGTTAATGGCTCGCCATAACCACAAATCAATTTTAATACTTCATTGGCTTCTACACTTCCTACAATGGCAGGGGTCACGCCGATTACCGATTTATCGGGTGGCGGCATGCATAGTGTTTCTTTTTTGTCAGGATAAAGGTCGCGGTAGGTTTTAAAATCGGCTTTATGGCAGAATACCGAAACTTGTCCTTCAAAACCTTGAATGGCTCCATATACGTATGGTTTACCAAGGGTGGCGCAAGTATCGCTGATTAGGAATCGCGTCGCAAAATTATCACATCCATCCACTATGATGTCATATCCGACAATCAATGAATGTACATTTTCTTGGGTGAGACGAAGCGGGTAGGAGTGTACCTCTACCTCACTGTTCAAGGCTTGCAATCGGCGGCTGGCACAATGTACTTTGGATTGTCCGACCTCTTCCTCCGTATATAAAACCTGACGTTGCAGATTGCTGATACTAACGGTATCGTCATCTACCAATCCAAGCGTACCTACACCGGCACCCGCCAGATAAAGGGCGATAGGAGAACCCAGTCCTCCAACGCCAATTATCAGTACTCGTGCCTGACGCAGCTTCTTTTGTCCTTCTTCGCCTATTTCAGGAAGAGTGGTCTGTCTGTTATATCGGTTCATTTTGCAAATGCTTTGGTGAATCAGTAACGTTTTAAATCAAAACTTGCGTCCCAATCTTTCCATACCGGTTCACGTCCTAAGCGTTTCAGGGCGGCATCCACTTCTACAGCTTTGCGGTCGTCGTTGATATGAAATTGCTCCAGGGCTTGTGGGTAAGTGTAGTATCCACCGGGCTCTGTCTTGCTTTCGGCACTCATGGTAGTGACACCAAGGGTTGCCATGTGATCGCGTATCGAAGCCGGTTCGCGAGTGGAATAGGAGATGTCCACATCGTGGTCGAAGATGCGCATGGCAAAGGTAACTTGCGCCAATTCGCGGTCACTCATTATAGTGTTAGGTTGGAAGCCACCATTCTCCGAAGGGCGCATGCGGGGGAAATTGACGCTATACTTCGTCTTCCAATAATTCTTTTGCAGGTAACGCAGATGATAAGCCATCATGGTAATGTCTGTACGCCATTCCTTCTCGAGGCCGATCAGTACACCCATGCCGATGGAATGAACGCCAGCCTGCCCCATGCGGTCGAAGCCATCGACACGCCAGTTGAACTTGGACTTCATACCACGAGGGTGGTAGATGTTGTAATTAGCTTTGTGATACGTCTCCTGAAAACAGATAACGCCATTCATGCCATGCTCCTTTAATTCGGCATATTCTTCTGCTTTCAAAGGCATTACTTCGATTTTCAGATTGCTGAAATAAGGCTTTGCCAAGTCAAGGGCACGGGCAATATAAGGTACACCGGCTTTGGCGGGATTCTCACCGGTCACTAAAAGCAGGTTTTCAAAAGGTGCCAGTTTCTTGATGGCTTTGTATTCGTTTACAATCTCTTCTTCCGTCAAAATGGTGCGTGCCATGGGGTTGCTGATATGAAATCCGCAATAGACGCAAGAGTTGGTACATGAATTGGTAATGTATAGAGGCACAAACATGGAAATCGTTTTTCCGAAACGTTCTTCGGTATATTTCTTACTTAAACGTGCCATGACTTCCAAATAAGGAGTGGCGGCAGGGGAGATAAGTGCCATAAAATTTTCTACATCACAATGTTCCTTGGAGAGTGCACGACGTACATCGGCATCAGTTTTAGCGTTGATGCGTGCCGTGGTTTCTTCCCAGGATATTTTTTCTAATTCGTCTGAAAACATTTTTCTGTTTGATTTTTTGTTATTTTCCACTTTCAATTTTCTATTGCCCGCTTTCAGCGATTTCACTACAGAATTACTTGCTGAGTATCTTTTTTATACTCCGTTCTATGCTATTGTAGCGGGGGGCATTCAGTATACGACTGAACCCTATTCAGTATACGAGTGAATGCCATTCAGTCGTATACTGAATAGGGTTCGATATAGGCCAAATGACGACTCACTGAATTATCATTTACAATTCTTCTTCAAGTCTCTCGACAATCGCATGGCGCAGAAGTTAGGTCCGCACATCGTGCAGTATTCACCATCTGTATGACGTCCTGCATGAAAGTAGGAGAAGGCACGTTCCGGATCGAGAGAAAGATCGAATTGGTCTTTCCAACGGAATTCGTAGCGGGCCTTGCTCAAGGCATTGTCACGAACTTGTGCGCCGGGATGCCCTTTCGCTAAATCAGCGGCATGGGCGGCAATCTTATAGGTTATAACGCCTACACGTACATCTTCTTTATCGGGCAAGGCAAGATGTTCTTTCGGTGTAACGTAGCACAGCATGGCAGTTCCCAGCCAACCTATCTGTGCAGCACCAATGGCAGAAGTGATATGGTCGTATCCCGGAGCAATATCCGTAACCAACGGACCTAGCGTATAAAAAGGAGCATTGTGGCACTTTTCAATCTGACGTTCCATATTTTCTTTAATCTTGTGCATGGGCACGTGGCCGGGACCTTCGATAAAAGCTTGCACATTCTTATCCCAGGCACGAAGTACGAGTTCGCCCATCGTGTCGAGTTCCGCAAACTGTGCTTCATCATTAGCGTCGTGTGTAGACCCCGGACGTAACCCATCGCCCAGGGAAATAGCTACATCGTATTGCGCTAATATATCGCAGATGTCGTCGAAGTGTTCGTACAAGAAGCTTTCCTGATTGTGCACAAGGCACCATTTGCTCATTATACTACCACCACGACTTACAATACCGCACAAACGTTTGTCTGCCAAGTGTACATTATGCCGACGGATTCCCGCATGAATGGTAAAATAATCCACACCTTGTTCGCATTGTTCTATTAATGTATCACGATAGATTTCCCAAGTGAGGTCTTCTACTTTGCCATTTACTTTCTCCAGTGCCTGATAAATAGGCACTGTGCCCACAGGTACAGGGCAGTTGCGTATGATCCATTCACGCGTTTCATGGATATTCTCACCGGTAGAGAGGTCCATTAGCGTATCGCCTCCCCATTTACAACTCCACAAGGCTTTTTCTACTTCTTCGTCTATACTTGATGTTGTGGCGGAGTTCCCGATGTTGGTATTGATTTTAACGAGGAAATTACGCCCCACAATCATAGGTTCGGCTTCAGGATGGTTGATATTAGCAGGAAGCAAGGCACGTCCTTCGGCAATTTCCTGACGGACAAATTCGGGTGTAATATGTGTTTCTATACCTAGTTCGGCACAGTTCATGTTCTCACGAATGGCTACATATTCCATTTCGGGAGTGATAATGCCCTGCTTGGCGTATGCCATTTGTGTGACACATTTGCCACTTTTAGCCCGATAAGGCAGGGCGATGTGTTCGAAACGCAGATGATCGAGTGATTGATCGTCACGACGCATACGCCCGTAATCAGACGAAATCTCCGATAATTGCTCTACGTCTCCACGACCCAGAATCCACGATTCACGCAAGCGGGGTAGTCCTTTCTTTAAATCTATTTCTAAATCAGGGTCACTGAATGGACCACTAGTGTCGTAAATATAAATGTCCGGATTGGGAGTGATTACCTTTTCTCCATCTACGAAATCGGTACTGGGTACTTGCTCTACCTTACGCATAGCTACACGTAATTCGGGGAATAAAGTACCCGGTAAATATACTTTCTCTGAACGGGGGAATTTTATCTTTTGACTCATAAGGTTCTTATTGTTTGGTGATCTTTTATTTAATGATTGGTTAGTTCTTGGCTGGTAATATTTAATAATGAGCAAACCACTGATCACTAATCATCAATCGCAGATAAGAATGCCGTTAAAGGCGAACTGGCTTCTGCTACAAAATTATCTGCCTGTAATCCCAATCCGGCTTCGTATGCCATACGTCCGGCTTCTACGGCTTGTTTGAAAGCTTGCGCCATAGCAACAGGATTACCGGCAACGGCAATGGCTGTATTTACTAAACAGGCAGAAGCCCCCATTTCCATCGCTTCGGCTGCATGACTGGGAGCACCGATACCGGCATCTACTACAACAGGAACATTGGCTTGTTCGATGATAATACGTAGGAAATCACGGGTTTGTAATCCTTTATTAGTTCCGATAGGGGCACCCAAGGGCATTACAGTAGCGGCACCGGCTTCTTCAAGATGCTTGCATAATGTAGGGTCTGCCTGGCAATATGGAAGTACTACAAACCCCAGTTTTACTAACTCTTCTGTAGCTTTCAGTGTTTCTACAGAGTCCGGTAGCAGATAGCGTGGATCAGGATGTATCTCTAGTTTTAACCAGTTTGTACTGAAGGCTTCACGTGCCATCTGTGCTGCAAACACTGCCTCTTCAGCATTTCGCACCCCGGATGTGTTGGGCAAAAGCTGGATATGCGGATGGATGATGTGTTTCAGCATATCATCTTCGCTATTATCCAGTTCAATACGTTTCATCGCTACGGTTACCATCTCTGAACCGGATGCCAGAATTGCTTGTTCCATACTTTCGTTCGAATTGAACTTTCCGGTTCCTAAAAACAGGCGGGAGTTGAATTCACGTCCCGCAATCACTAATTTCTCCATATCTATTTTGTTATTTTATTTCTGTACGATTAACTCATTATGCCATTACCGCAAGGATTCTCTTCATCTCTTCCACCGGATTTTCAGCCTGTAACACTACACTAGAAAGAGCGATGCCGTCAACTCCTGTTTGCATGATACCGGGAATATCTTCTGTCGTTATTCCACCAATAGCCACAATAGGAAGGATTATCTTCGCTTTATTTAATTTCTGCATAATCTCTTCGTAAACTTCCAAACCAATTATCGGACTTAGGTTCTTCTTTGTCGTTGTATATCTGAAAGGGCCGCAACCTATGTAATCTGCACCTGCCGATTTCAGGCTTTTTATATCTTCGTAGGTATTAGCTGTGCCACCAATAATACAGGTATCACCCAGAATCTGCCGTGCTTCTGCAATGGGCATGTCGCTTTTACCGAGGTGCACACCATCGGCTTTTATTTCATTTACCAGTTCTACATGGTCGTCAATGATGAATAAGGCATTGTTGTCATCACATAACTTTTTAACCTCTAAAGCGATAGGAAGAATTTCCTCTACCGTGGCATCTTTCATGCGTAGTTGAATCCAGCGACAACCACCTTCTAATGCTATACGTGCCGAGTCGAGATAAGAATAACGTTCTGTATGGTGTGTGATGAATTGCACCTTACCATATTCCAAAATAATTTCTTCTTTCATGGTTTTATCCTCCGCAAGCAGCCTTAATTATGACGATTGATATACCTTCGGACAATGAATAATTTGCCCATTCCGTACGTGTAATCATACGGTTGTTTACTGCAATAGCAATGCCTTGCGTTGGTAAGGAGAGTTCTTCGGTAAGTTGTGAAAGGGTAGTAGCGCCGGTTTCCACCTCTTTGTTGTTGACTGATACTTTCATTTTCTTTCAGTTAAAATTGAAATAATGAGAAGTAAACACAAAGAAGCGCCATAATGGCGGTTATAAGACGAAGTTGATGTCCAATTCCTACGGCAGTACTAACTGCATCAGGTTCGAGGGTATAATCTCAGCCCGTCAGGGCACCCCTTTGTTTTTACGGTGACAAAGGTAAGGGAATATCGGGAAAGAAGAAATAAAATAAGATTTTTTTATTAATAAGAACTTGAAATGTAATTTTACTACTTGCCTTTATTATGTTTTCCATTGATTTTCTTTAGTATATTCCGTATTGTTGTTTTAACTCCGGTCGAATAGAAATCGGTATCTGTGTTTTCTAATATAAGTTCTAATTCTCTTAGAAGTTCCGGCTCATGCTTGCAAAGTAGATATGCCATACGGATGCATAAGGCTTGTACACCTATAGTTTCTTGTGGGGATAGCATGTGATCTAAACAGTAGTTCAACAGATTTACCGGAAGAGGAGTGGGGATGGGTACATTATATATAATAGATAGTAATAATCGTTTGGAACCATCGTGTCGGCATACTAACAACCGTTGCATAATATCATCTAGCAATGGCACAAACCAGCTAGGATGGACCTCGCTCACTTTTTCGCACACCCATATCGCCCGCCAAGAAACCGTCTGCTTCTCATCAGAAATTAGTTGATACATATCTTTCAAATCTTCGGGCTGGTGACAGATATCCTGTACCAATGTTTCTATTGATAATTTAGATATTGGAACATCTAAAGCCCTTCTGAATTCGTCTATCTTTTGCATACTCTTTTTATTATTAGAAGCGAAGATAAGAATAATATATCAACCATTATGACTGAGAAAATAGATTATTTCTCTATATTCGCACGCCTGTTAATTATTAACATAATCAATGCAAATTGTTAATAGCTATTTCCTTCCCCTAAACCATGTTATAAATTACGCCGATTTGTCTTCAAAATTTGGAGATATCGGCAATTTCCGTATCTTTGTACTGTGTTTTTCATAGTATTAGATTTAAGGTTAACAAAAGATTGGCTGTCTGGGATAGATAGCCTTTTTTTATGCTCGTACGCTTCCTTTAATATCCCCTTATTTATCAGGGTTCGTATGTGAACTATTGCGATACCCAGCAGCAACCACAATAATACTATCCCTCATTAGAAAGTATTCGCACAAATCGTGTATATTTGCGTAAAAACCGAATAATAACTGATTAAGCAAAAAACAATATGGAGAATTTTATTTTTCAGAATCCCGTAAAGTTGATTATGGGACGTGGGATGATTGCACGATTGAGTAAGGAAATTCCGTCTGATAAGCGAGTGATGATAACTTTCGGCGGAGGAAGTGTGAAGAAGAATGGCGTTTACGACCAAGTGAAAGAGGCACTGAAAAGTCATTTTACAGTAGAATTCTGGGGGATTGAGCCCAATCCTTCAATCGAAACATTGCGCAAAGCTATCGCTTTGGGTAAGGAACAGAAGATTGATTTTCTGTTGGCTGTGGGTGGTGGATCTGTAATAGATGGAACCAAACTAATTGCTGCCGGATTGCCTTACGAAGGGGATGCTTGGGATTTGGTCGTTTCCGGAAAACCGATTATTAATACAGTACCGCTCGGTACCGTGCTGACTCTTCCGGCTACCGGTTCGGAAATGAACAACGGAGCCGTAATTTCCCGCCTTGAAACTAAAGAAAAATACCCTTTCTTCTCTAAATACCCGCTGTTCTCTATTCTCGATCCGGAAGTGACCTTTACCTTGCCTCCTCATCAAGTAGCCTGCGGTATTGCCGATACCTATGTTCACGTCATGGAACAGTATATGACTACTCCGGGACAGAGTCGTGTAATGGATCGTTGGGCGGAAGGAATCTTGCAGACACTGATTGAAATAGCTCCTAAAATTCGGGAGAATCAGCACGATTACACCTTAATGGCCGATTTCATGTTATCTGCTACGATGGCATTGAATGGATTTATCACAATGGGCGTTTCTCAGGATTGGGCAACTCACATGATGGGTCACGAACTGACCGCGCTGCATGGCTTGACGCATGGTCATACACTGGCAATCGTTCTGCCTGCTACGTTAAGAGTTCTTCGCGAAGCGAAAGGGGAGAAGCTCCTCCAATACGGCGAAAGAGTATGGGGAATCACTTCCGGAACAAAAGAAGAGCGAATTGATAAGACTATCCGCCACACCGAAGAATTCTTCCGTTCTTTGGGACTTACCACTCGTTTGCATGAAGAAAATATTGGCGAAGAGACCATTGCAGAAATCGAACGTCGCTTCAATGAGAGAGACGTTAAGTTCGGTGAGAATGGCAATGTAACGGGTATGGTGGCTCGTAAGATATTGGAGAGCGCACTCTAATTTTATAAAGGATATGTAAAGGGGCTATCCAAAAAGTTGAATAGCCCCTTTTATACAATTTATTAAGAATTATGCTATTCCGTGAGCTTCTACACTCGGCTCAATCTTCTTGATCAAACCTTGTAGTACAGCACCAGGGCCGCATTCTGTGAAATCGGTAGCACCGTCGGCAACCATGTTCTTCACGGTTTGAGTCCAACGTACAGAAGCAGTAAGCTGTGCAACGAGATTCTTCTTGATTTCTTCAGGACAAGTATGTGGTTTGGCATCTACATTCTGATACACCGGACACTTGGGAGCGTGGATTTCAGTAGCTGTAATGGCTGCTTCCAGTTCAACCTTGGCAGGGTTCATCAGCGGAGAGTGGAAAGCACCACCTACCTTCAACGGCAAAGCACGCTTTGCACCGGCAGCTTTCATCAGTTCGCAAGCTTTTTCGATACCTGCGATAGAACCGGAGATAACGATTTGTCCCGGGCAGTTAAAGTTGGCAGCTACGCAAACTTCACCTTCAGCACTTACCTGAGCACAGATTTCTTCTACTTTCTCGTCAGCCAAAGCTATGATAGCCGCCATTGTAGAGGGTTGAACCTCACAAGCTTTCTGCATAGCCATAGCACGAGCATAAACCAACTTCAAACCATCTTCGAAACTCAAGGCACCGGCAGCAACCAATGCAGAGAATTCGCCCAGTGAGTGACCGGCGGTCATTTCAGGTTTGAAATCATCGCCCATACAAAGAGCAGAAATAACAGAGTGAAGGAATACAGCAGGCTGAGTTACCTTAGTCTGGCGCAGATCCTCGTCTGTACCGTTGAACATAATATCAGTAATGCGATATCCGAGGATATCATTTGCTTTTTCAAAAAGTTCTTTGGCTAAAGCCGAGTTTTCGTACAGGTCTTTTCCCATTCCTACGAATTGAGCGCCTTGACCAGGAAATACAAATGCTTTCATTTTCTACTTGTTTTTAGTGTTTAATTAAAAAAGTGCCGCAAAGGTAGAGGTTTTTCTGATATTCACCGCACAAAACAGCTTTTTTTGTGCAATCACCCTTTTTAACATGATATTAAAATACAATATGCTCCTTCTTTTTATTCTTGATACTTCATTAGTAAGTTCCTTATAAATAAACGATTTCATGCTTATTGTACATCATACAATTACCTTGTTAAAACATACCAAGAATTACATATTGTATTTTATACGATAACACTACAATATGATATTGTATAAAGTATGATATGTATTGCATTGAAAAATAATGCTTTATAACATGATAAAAATATTCTTTTATAATATTGCAAATTCAAAAAACCTCTTTATATTTGCAGCGCTCAAAGTTAGATATTATGCAAAACATAGATCAAATATTGCCATTAGCAAACAACCATATCTCTGTAGATTGTGTTGTAATCGGTTTCGATGGAGAACAACTGAAAGTTCTGCTGATTAAACGTGCGGGCGAGGAAGAAGGTGAGGTATTCCATGATATGAAGTTGCCCGGAAGTTTAATTTATATGGATGAAGATCTGGACGAAGCGGCAAAAAGAGTATTAAACGAATTGACCGGACTGAAGAATGTAAATTTGATGCAGTTCAAAGCATTCGGTTCTAAAAACCGCACCAAAGATCCCAAAGATGTTCATTGGTTGGAGCGTGCCATGCAATCCAGAGTAGAGCGCATCGTTACAATAGCTTATCTCTCATTAGTAAAGATTGATCGGGCATTAAATCGTGATTTGGACGATTATCAGGCTTGTTGGGTAACCCTGCCGGAAATCAAAGCCCTAGCGTTTGATCATAATCTCATTATAAAAGAGGCTATGACTTATATTCGCCAGTACGTTGAATTTAATCCTTCTTCGTTATTCGACTTGCTGCCCCGTAAATTTACAGCTTCTCAATTACGTACTCTGTATGAACTGCTCTATGGAAAGCAGCTTGATGTACGCAATTTCCATAAGAAAATAGCTATGCTTGAATATGTTGTACCTATGGAGGAGAAACAACAAGGCGTAGCCCACCGTGCTGCACGTTACTACCGCTTCGACAAGAAGATATATAATAAGGTGAGAAGGTAGATGAGATATTATTAATTTTTTAATTGAAAAACATGTATTTATTAGGTTATGACATTGGTAGCTCGTCAGTAAAAGCGAGCTTGGTAAACGCTGAAAGCGGCAAATGTGTATCATCTGCTTTCTTCCCGAAGACCGAAGCAGAGATCATTGCAGTGAAACCTGGTTGGGCAGAACAAAACCCTGAAAACTGGTGGGAGAATCTGAAATTAGCTACACAGTTCGTATTGACTGAGTCGGGAGTAAATGCAGCAGATATCAAAGCAATCGGTATATCATATCAGATGCATGGGCTAGTATGTGTGGATAAGGATCAACAAGTATTACGTCCTGCTATCATCTGGTGTGACTCAAGAGCCGTGCCATACGGACAAAAGGCTTTTGAAAGACTAGGCGAGGAGACATGCCTTTCTCATTTGCTAAACTCTCCGGGTAATTTTACAGCTTCCAAGCTAGCCTGGATTAAAGAGAATGAACCTGCTATCTACGAGAAGATTTATAAAATCATGCTGCCTGGTGACTACATTGCCATGAAACTGAGTGGTACTATCTGCACTACTGTTTCGGGTCTATCCGAAGGTATGTTCTGGGATTTCAAGAACGGTCAGGTAGCCGACTTCCTGATGAAATACTATGGCTTTGATGCTTCTCTGATTGCTGATATTAAGCCTACTTTTTCTGAACAAGGACGTGTCAATGCCAATGCGGCAAAAGAATTAGGTTTGAAAGAAGGAACTCCCATCACTTATCGTGCCGGCGATCAGCCCAACAACGCTCTTTCATTGAATGTATTCAATCCCGGAGAAATTGCTTCTACTGCAGGAACATCCGGTGTTGTATATGGTGTGAACGGTGAAGTAAATTATGATCCGAAATCACGAGTTAACACCTTTGCGCATGTAAATCATACCGCCGAACAAACCCGCTTGGGTGTATTACTTTGTATCAATGGTACAGGTATTCTTAATTCATGGGTTAAACGTACAGTGGCGCCTGAAGGAATTTCCTACAACGATATGAATGTACTGGCAGCCCAAGCTCCAATCGGCAGTGCAGGCATCAGCATATTACCATTCGGTAACGGAGCGGAGCGCATGCTCGAAAATAAAGAAATAGGTTGCTCCATCCAAGGCATCAATTTCAATCAACATGGTAAACAGCATATTGTACGTGCTGCACAAGAGGGTATCGTATTCTCCTTTAAATATGGTATCGATATCATGGAGCAAATGGGTATTCCCGTACAAAAGATCCATGCAGGCAAGGCCAATATGTTCCTCAGTCCGCTGTTCCGCGAAACTCTGGCAGGTGTTACAGGGGCAGTCATCGAACTCTATGATACCGACGGTTCTGTAGGTGCCGCCAAAGGGGCCGGTATTGGTGCAGGTATTTATAAAGACAACAATGAAGCTTTTGCTACCCTTGAAAAGCTGGAAATCATTGAGCCGAAATCAATAGATCATCAAGCTTACATCGATGCTTACGCTCGTTGGAAGCAATATTTAGAAAAATATTAAATCATATATACATTAACTTTTAAAAATAAATTAAGATTATGGCAACAAAAGAGTATTTTTCCGGAATAGGAAAGATTAAATTCGAAGGAAAAGAAAGTAAGAACCCTATGGCATTCCGTTACTATGATGCCGAAAAGGTTATCATGGGTAAGAAGATGAAAGATTGGTTGAAGTTCGCTATGGCATGGTGGCATACTCTCTGTGCAGAAGGTGGTGACCAATTTGGTGGTGGAACCAAACAATTCCCTTGGAATGGTGACGCTGATGCAGTTCAAGCTGCCAAGAATAAAATGGATGCCGGCTTTGAATTCATGCAGAAAATAGGAATTGAATACTACTGTTTCCATGACGTAGACCTCGTTTCAGAAGCTGCAACTATCGAAGAATATGAAGCTAACCTGAAAGCTATCGTAGCATACGCAAAACAAAAGCAAGCTGAAACAGGTATCAAACTATTGTGGGGTACTGCTAATGTATTCAGTCATGCACGCTACATGAACGGTGCAGCTACCAATCCTGATTTCGATGTAGTAGCCCGTGCAGCTATCCAAATTAAGAATGCTATCGACGCAACTATCGAACTGGGTGGTACAAACTACGTATTCTGGGGTGGACGCGAAGGTTATATGTCTTTGTTGAACACAGATCAGAAACGTGAAAAAGATCATCTCGCACAGATGTTAACTTTGGCTCGCGACTATGCACGTAGTAAAGGTTTTACCGGTACTTTCCTGATTGAACCTAAACCAATGGAACCAACCAAACATCAATATGATGTAGATACAGAAACTGTTATCGGTTTCTTGAAAGCTCACGGTTTGGACAAAGACTTCAAGGTAAATATTGAAGTGAACCATGCAACTTTGGCTGGCCATACTTTCGAGCACGAACTGGCTGTAGCAGTTGACAACGGTATGTTAGGTTCAATCGATGCTAATCGTGGTGACTATCAGAATGGTTGGGATACAGACCAATTCCCGATTGACAACTTCGATTTGATTCAGGCTATGATGCAGATTATCCGTAACGGCGGTTTGGGTAATGGAGGTACTAACTTCGATGCCAAAACTCGTCGTAACTCTACCGATTTGGAAGATATCTTTATCGCTCATATTGCAGGTATGGATGCTATGGCACGTGCATTGGAAAATGCAGCTCAACTGCTCGCTGAATCTCCTTACAAGAAGATGTTGGCTGACCGTTATGCTTCTTTCGATGCTGGTAAAGGTAAAGAATTTGAAGATGGCAAACTGTCTTTGGAAGATGTAGTAGCTTATGCAAAAGCCAACGGTGAACCCAAACAAACCAGCGGCAAGCAAGAGTTGTATGAGGCAATCGTAAATATGTATTGCTGATAAAAAAGTGTAAAAGTGATAGAGTGATAGGTGATAAAGTAATATTAGCCTACCACTTTATCACTTTAATGCATTATCACTTTTTATTAATCTTCCTAATCTATTATTATTATTATGAATTATACAGAAAAAGGCAGTAAAGTTTACCTCTTCTCTATTGTACTTGTAGCTGTTATCGGTGGTCTGCTATTCGGATACGATACGGCAGTAATATCTGGTGCGGAAAAGGGACTTCAGGCGTTCTTTATGGGGGCCGATTTTCAATACACAGACACGATGCACGGCATTACTTCTTCCAGCGCACTAATTGGCTGTATTATTG
>NZ_JASLER010000021.1 GCF_030151085.1 Bacteroides sp.
ATGTATAGCAACATAATGGCTTGTTGCTGGTCTTTCAGCAAGCCTGTCTTATCTATCAATGAGGCTTGGTTCTCTGTAATCCATTCATCCGCTTTCTTGAACTCTCCCCTGTCAATGAATGAAAACAGCCGATAGATGAAGATCACGTATGCCACATTCAGTTGGAAACTCGATGAGGATGTAGACAATCTTTCCAGTTTCTCAATGAAGTAATTCATACCCTCGTAATTGTGCATGATGCGCAGACTTTCGAGCATTCCCTCCACCGTCATCAGGTAATATACCGGCGGGTTATGCCATAAGTGGCTGTTTTCTTCAAACAATTTATTCAGTTCCACAAAAGCGTTGAAGGCTGCCTTGTAATCGCCCACCATGATGAAGTAGTTGGCTTGAAACAGCTGATGGTTCTTCTTTATCTCAAAGTTCTCCACTCTGGCACTTGCTACGATGCTGATTTCGCTTGTCACCAAGTCGTCCAGCATTTGCGTCTCTTCCTGCGAACGGGATACGCCTTTATTCATCATGCGGTGCTTTAGCAACTCGTGTAGTGAGGACTGTTCATTCAGCTGGCTGATACTCTTCAAAGTATTCTTCATCTGGTATTGCTTGTTCAGCAACTTCTTTTCGTCCAGCTCTCCGAAGTCCAGTGTCAATAAGTAATTCAACTCCAGTCGTTGCGCCATCAGCAGTGCAAAATGGTTCTCATAATAAATAGCTTTCTCCTTCACCTTCTTCAGCACATGCATGCACTCCGGATACATGGATTTCTCATACAGTACCCGTGCATGCAACAGCTCATTGAAAAGCATGTAATAACTATCCTGCTCCATCCGCAAGCGGGTCAGTATATCTATCAGCAAATCAAAAAGATATACCACTACCGTACTGAAAGAAGAAGTAGGACGCGCTTTCAGGAAACGGCGCTTCAATTCTTCCGGATCAGTGACCTTCTTCTCATCTATCAACTTGAAAAGAAAGATATAGTCTTTGTCTTCCTTATTGGAGGTGTATATGGAAAATTCCTTCTTTTCTTGCTTGGCAAGACTATTAACCAACTGGATCAGTGATTCGGACTTGAGCATAGTATGAGTGGATTAAACATTTTTACGTCAGCAAGATAGAGAAAATATCAGCAAGAACAAATCTTTTCAGCAGATAATTCCATTATTTACTTATTCTACAAGTATTAAAACGGGCAAGTATATTTATATATAAACTATCTTAACATCAACCGGTTAGTATGAACAATAATAAGATCCAATCAGTTTATAAGTATCAAATTCAATCTCTTTTGGTTTGCTAATGTGTTTTGCTTCGCATACATTTGGCTCAGAAAAGAAAACACTATTCCCAATAATTTAAATCTGATAAACATGAGTAAGAATATTATTGTAATTGGCAGTTGTAATACGGATATGGTAATCAAAGCCGACCGTCTTCCCATTCCGGGAGAAACCATACTGGGTGGCAGTTTTATGATGAATCCGGGTGGCAAAGGTGCCAATCAGGCTGTAGCAGCCGCCAGATTGAAAGGCAATGTATATTTTATAGCAAAAACAGGCAATGACTTGTTCGGCAAACGTTCGGTAGAACAATACGAGGACGAGGGCATACACGTGGGTAATATTTATTCTGACCCTGTACTGCCTTCCGGCGTTGCTTTGATTACGGTCGACGTGAATGGTGAAAACACCATTGTAGTAGCTTCCGGTGCCAACGCCTCACTAAGTCCCGAAGATGTACAGAAAGCACAATCCACCATCGAAAAAGGTGATATCTTGTTAATGCAGCTTGAGATACCTATTGAAACAGTGGAGTATGCCGCACAGCTGGCAAGCGAAAAAGGCATCAAAGTAATCTTGAATCCTGCACCTGCCCGTGCACTTTCGGATAAGTTACTGAAGAATCTCTATATGATTATCCCCAATGAAACAGAAGCTGAAATACTTTCCGGCATCAAAGTTACCGATTGGGAAAGTGCCCGTAAGGCAGCAGATATCATCAGCCACAAAGGAGTAGATATTGTTGTAATTACTATGGGTTCTAAAGGTGCCTTTATAAAAGAGGGCGATACGTACCATGAAGTGTCCGTACCTAAGGTGAAAGCCGTAGATACCACTGCTGCCGGGGATACCTTCTGTGGAGCTGTATGCGTAGCCTTGTCCGAGGATATGAATGTAGCCGATGCCGTGAAGTTCGCCAATAAATGCGCTTCTATCACCGTAACGCGCATGGGAGCACAGTCTTCCCTACCCTATCGTAAAGAGATAAACATTTTATAAATAACAACTTAAAACTAATGCTATGTTCATTGTCAACAGTTACACGCTCGCCGTTATCTTCTGCGTTATCACGATGTTCTGCTGGGGCTCGTGGGGAAATACACAGAAACTCGCCGGAAAGACCTGGCGTTACGAATTGTTCTATTGGGATTATGTAATAGGAATCCTTATCTTCTCACTCCTGATGGGCTTCACTTTGGGCAGCACCGGTGATGCCGGACGCGGTTTTGTAGAAGACTTAAAGCAAATCAGTGTAGAGAATTATGCCAGCGCTTTCATAGGCGGTATCATTTTCAATCTGGCCAATATCCTGCTATCAGCTTCTATCTCCATGGCAGGGCTAACGGTGGCTTTTCCACTAGGTGTCGGCATAGCATTGGTGCTGGGTGTTTTCGTCAATTACTTTGGCGATCCCAAAGGCAATGCGGCTATCCTGTTCAGTGGTGTGGCGCTCGTAGTGCTGGCTATTATATTCAATGCCATAGCTGCCGGAAAGATGAACAAGAAAGGAAACGACACCAATAAGAAAGGAATTATTATCGCTATTATAGCCGGTGTGCTGATGTCCTTCTTCTATCGGTTTGTAGCGTCTGCTATGGATCTGAATAACTTCGAGTCTCCCACTCCCACCATGGCTACTCCCTATTCGGCATTCTTTATATTCGCAACAGGTATCTTCGTAAGCAATTTCATCATTAACACCATCGTTATGAAGAAGCCTTTTGTAGGTACTCCGGTCAGCTATCGTGAGTATTTCCAAGGCAAGTTCAGCACGCACATGGTCGGAGTGCTTGGTGGAGTTATCTGGGGATTGGGTACAGCGCTAAGCTACATCGCTGCCGGAAAGGCAGGCGCCGCTATCTCGTATGCGCTGGGACAAGGTGCACCGATGATTGCCGCTTTGTGGGGTATCTTCATCTGGAAAGAGTTCAAAGGCTCTTCACGGACTGTAAATATCTTGCTGGCTTTTATGTTCATCCTGTTTATATCGGGGTTAGGAGCAATTATCATTTCCGGAGCTAACTAATTTTGCAATGTCGCCATTGCCAAGAAAAAACTATTTATCTTTGCCTCACAGAATTATTAATCCTAAAAAACACATGACTATGATGAAGGACAAACTCTATCTGTTAGGAATCGTACTATTAGTATTTTCGAGTTGCAACACCAAGAAACAGCAGGCAGAAGAAGCCGTTTCCACTACCCCGAAAATCATTTTAGAAACCGATATGGGTAATGACGTAGACGACGCTTTGGCACTGGACATGATTTATAAATACATGGATGCCGGACAAATCGACCTCTTAGGCATCATGACCAACAAGGACAGCAAGTATTCCGCCGAGTATCTGGACATCATGAACACTTGGTACGGATATCCTCAAATCCCCATCGGAATCGTGCGCAACGGAGCCGACTGTGAGGCAGATGCCATCAATTACGCCCAATGCACCTGCCTCCTGAAAAAGGAAAACGGAGAGCCCGCCTTTAAACGTTCGCTGAAGGATTATGAGCAATTGCCCGATGCACACTTGCTGTACCGTAAGTTGCTGGCGCAGCAACCTGATAGTTCCGTTACTGTAATCTCCATAGGATTCTCTACCAATCTTGCCCGCTTGCTCGATACTCCGGCTGACGATATATCTCCACTTACCGGGAAAGAGTTGGTTGGCAAGAAAGTAAAGTTACTCTGCACAATGGCGGGATGTTTTAACGACTCTAACTTTTACGAATACAATGTAGTAAAAGATATCCCCGCAGCAAAGAAAGTGTTTGGCGAATGGCCTACACCTTTAGTTACCTCTCCGTTTGAAGTCGGCATTGCCATCAACTATCCGGGTAGCAGTATCGAAAATGATTTCCAGTGGGCGACAATGCACCCGATGGTAGAAGCCTATAAGAGTTACCAGAAGATGCCATACGACCGCCCTACCTGGGACTTGACTTCTGTACTCTATTCAGTAGAAGGCCCTTCCTACTTCACCATTTCACCTGCCGGGAAAATAAATATAACCGATAAAGGTGCTTCAGAATTTACTCCCGATAATACAGGCAATCGCTTCTATATGACCGTAGATTCCATTCAGTCAGAGAATATAAAGAAGCATCTTGTAGAACTCATTACAAAGGAACCGGGTAACCGGGAAATATAAACGAGGTTTCAAAACAGAAAGAACACGAATTACACAAATTACGCAAATAGTAAATCAGGTAAATACTGATTGTCAAAAGCATAAGAATGCATTAATTGTGTAATTCGTGTAATTTGTGTTCTAATTCTCATTCCAACATCTCTTCTTCTCGTTACATCATCATGTTCTTGCGTATCGAAAACTTCACGATAGCCATCGCGTTGATTGATTGTAGTGGCAGATCCATAGGATCGTGGTGCACATTGTAGCTCACTAAGCGAATACAATCCGACTGTTCCGAACGGTTAACGTATTTCACTGCCAAATACTCGTCTCCACCACGTTCAAAGGAAATAAGATACATTTCACCATAAATCACATCCGTAAAACTACTGATAGACTTGAAGCCCACAATATCGCCCGATTTCAGAATGGGATACATACTGTCACCACTTACATAAACAGCCCCGTCGCAAAGCGGCACACTGGGTATCAAAATTTTTCCTACTGCATATTGAGGACGGTCTTCGAGCAGTGTCTTCAGATTAGCAGCAGCTGAAATGTCGTAGAGCGTCACACTACGGTCAGCCACCACTTCGGGCGACTTCGGATTATGTAAGATCTCCACTTCTCCCTCCACCAATTCACTCTTGCAAACCTTCATGTGCGACGTAGGGGTACCCTTGCCTGTAAGCAACCAATTGTAATCCACCTCTTTCAGTCGTCCCAGTACCAACGGGAAATCAATACTGTTGCGAGCAATCCAGTTGCTCAGGGTGGAGCGTGAAATACCTAAATAGGCAGCCAATTCGCTGTCAGTCTTATACTTCTTCACCTGTTTGGCACGCTTTACAATGTCTGCCGCACTAAATACTCGATCTTTATCATCTTCCATATTTTCTTTTTTTAGTTTGTGCTATTTCACATTTTGTTATCTTATTCATCTATACGCAATTATAAAAATTCACATAATTAATTTTTCAATTAACTTGTTTTATATTTAAAACAGACGTATATTTGTCGCAACAAAAATAGCGATATTGTTTTTAAAACACAACTAAAAGAACAAATAATTATGGAAAAGACACATTCTTCCAGACAGCGGGCAAGACTGCCTTGCAAAAAAGATACACATATTGAGTTACACCAACACCCTTATTGCTGGAAATATAGATACAGCATATTGGATATATAGATGCGACCGACTGGACATATAGATGCAATGTATGGGGCATATACTTCAAACAAACATTCTATACAAGCCCCTAAAAAGAATAACAAATAAAAAACGACCTAAGTATCACATTTAAACATATAAAACATGAAAAAGAATACAGAAAAAAACGTCCGCATCTGTGGATATTGTCACAAAGAACTTCCTATTGAAGCTTTTTACATCAGCAAACATACACACCACGCAGACAATTACTGCAAAGAATGCCGTAAAGCCATGACATCCAAGCAATATCAGGAGTGCAAATTCGTAGATATTTCACGCGACTACCCCGTTATTACGCAAATACCAGATCGGGAACGCCGCATGGTTCTTATCCTGAAAGCCTTGCAAACCGTAAACAAAAGTATTGCCCGCAAGCGGCAAAGAATGCTGAATGAATCATGCAGGCAGGACAAAGCCGCCAAGGAACAAGCTGACTAACAACTATTAACCCATAAACACAAACCATTATGTCCAGAATAAAGAAACGGGGATTGGATTACTTCCCCCTGAACACCGATTTTATACAAAACCGCATCGTGCGCCGCATCATGAAACGTAACGGCGACGGTGCCCTTGCTACATTGCTAGCCGCCCTTTCCTGCATCTATGCCGACGAAGGTTACTACGTGCGTGCCGACGAACTTTTCTACGAAGATCTCTCAGCCGGTTTGTACGACACCACCATCGACAAGGTGAAATCCATCCTTGCCCAGGCTATGGATTACGGATTCTTCGATATCGTCCTCTTCCGCGAGTATGGCATACTTACTTCCGCCGAAATTCAGCGCCAGTACCTTTTCAGCACCAAGCGCCGGAAGGCTTCAGCTATCGACCCTCGCTTCTGCTTGATAGATGATCCGCAAACTGATGCCGAAAACGATACTGATGCCGAAAACGAAGCCAATGAAGACCACTCATCCGAAAGTGAAAGTGCAACATTAAAGCCCCAAAATGTAACATCCGGTACACATAGCATAGCACAACATAGCATAGAAAAGCATAGCATAGCACAGGAAAGCAAAGCAAACTCCCTCCTCAATAGTTCCCCCCAAACCGGGGGAACTGAGGGCGCAGATGGAACATCTACGGAGGAGGATTCTTTGTACAATAAAAAAATAGCTACCATGCAGCCTCCGCAGGACGGGCAGGAACACAACTTGGACGGCTTAATCTTTAACCTCCGCCAGTTTCGGATTTCCCCGCAGGAACAGTACGCTATCATCCTCAAAAGCAATTTCGGCGTAATCGGGCATCCTATGTGGAAAGGCTTCTATGCGCTGCGGGAAAGTCATGGCAAAATACGTCAGCCAGGACGGTATCTGCTAAGTTTGTGCAACAAATGATGCAGGAAAAGGATTGTAATATAGCGTTATCGGGCTATGTATTAATCAGTCACATATTGTGAATATTCATAATAATTTCATGAAGAAAAGCGACGATTATTATTTGTATATGCAGAAAAGGAACCTTATCTTTGTAATGTCATTAAGCTTAATACACAAAACAAAATTATTTTATTAATCAAACTAAAACAAAACTATCATGCCAGTAATTTACAAAGGATTGCAATCATCTATTGCAACCAAAGAAGGGAAAAAACTATTTTATCCCCGCGTCGTAATGACGGGAAATGTGAACACGAAAAAAATTGCGGAAGAAATCGCCGAACTATCCTCCCTCTCACCGGGCGACACCAAGAATGTCCTCGACAACCTGGTAACCGTGATGACCCGGCACTTACAAGCGTCCGAAAGCGTAACAATTGATGACTTCGGCACCTTCCACCTTAGTATGAAGTCCACCGGTAAAGGTGTGGAAAGTATGGACAAAGTGTCCGCCACACAAGCCAACCTGATGGTACGCTTCCTACCGGCCTCCACCCGTAATCTGGACAGAACCGTAGCCACACGTTTGATGGTGACAGGAGTGAAGTGCGTGCGCTTCGATCTCCAATCGGCCGAGAATGCAGGCGGCGGGAATACAGGCGGTGCAGGTGATGAAAACGATAATCCGCTAGGATAACACGACAACAAGGAAACACGCAAAAGCTAAACACACAAAAGTAAACACACACAAAACTAACTCTTCGTAAGTCGGTACCTTCAGGCGCCAAAGGTCCGTCTTGCGTCGATTTAGCTTAAACAGCCTGAAAGCTGAACAGAGACTATATCAAATTTCATTCATTAAAACTTAAAACACAATGAAAATCATCAATTACACCGTGGTGCACTGTAGTGCCACGCAGGAGGATCATATCCCTACTCTTTCAGACATAGAGATCGAACACTGCCATCGAAAGTTCAACGGTATTGGTCATTACTATTTCATCAATCACTAAGCTATTAACAATAAAACATCAACAATTATGACAAATAAAAAAGCAACTTGGGATCTTATCCTGAAAATAATCATAGCAGTTATATCGGCAATAGCCGGAGTAATAGGGGGCAATGCAATGCCACTATAAAGAGACATAAACAAAAATTAGACTTTGAAAATAAAACAATTAAAAATAGATTATTATGAAAAGATATATCTTATGGATTATGATATTGTTCTGCTCATTGGAAGTATATTCGCAACAAGAATCCATACAAAGAGTAAATATAAAATCGCCCGAAGTGGCAGCATTCCAGAGAATAGGAGAGATACCCGTTAATCTTTATACGGGTATTCCACAAATTTCGTTTCCTATTTATGAAGTGAGAAGTGGTGATTTGAAATTACCGATAACTCTAGATTACCATGCATCAGCCATACTTGTAAATCAAGAATCTTCCTGGGTAGGACTTAATTGGCTTTTAAATGCAGGTGGAGTTATTACTACGCGTACAACAAAACCTAATGCAGGCGGATTTAAAAATGATTGGGACTTTCTTTATAATAGACTATCACTCCAAAGTGTGAGTAATGATGATCTAGGGCAAACTTACAAAATGGACGGTTGTCATGAAATGAGTTGGAGAGGTAAGTATGGATTTAATCGCTTTAAATGCCTATTATCTCCGACTAATACAGATATTTCATTTGATATATATAGCCGTGTTTTGGATAATTATGAAGGTGAAGCACAATCATATTCTGCAAATTTTATGGGTTATAGTTTTGAATTCATATACCACCCCTTACAAGAACGGTTCATTATTACCGGAAAGGATCAAAAGTTTAAGATTGAAGGGAATGCTGCTTCTATTAATAAGATAATCGATGCAAATGGCATTGAATATACTTTTGGAAAAATAGAGGTCAACGCACCTGAAGCATATACAACGGCCCCCTATACCAAAAGAAGTACCTCCTTTTATCTTACACAGATTAAGCACCCTAGTGGAAAGACAATAAATCTTAGTTACAAAGAATATGATTCCATACGTCTTTTACCGGAAGTTTTAGAATCATGGTATTTGAATTATACAAACGAACCAAACTATTTTGTAAACAAGCGTTTGTCTGATCTAGTTAAAATTAATAACTGCTATTTATATGAGATTAAATCAGATGATGCTACGGTACGTTTTAATGTTGGTACCCGAACTGATTTAAAAGGTGGACGTAAGTTAGACAATATCGAAATTGTGGATAAATCGGAAAAATTACTGAAACGTTTTTCTTTTACCTATGATTATATACAGGGTAATGATGTGGGTGGAAACCGACTTTATGAATATTATAAAGAACACAACCAACTAACGTCTTACAGTTCATTATATTCAAATACAGAAATAAATAGCCGCTTGAGCCTGTGTTCTTTCAACGAGGAAACAAAAAATGACAAAGGCGTGATCGTGAAGAATCCTCCACACAAATTTTCGTACAACAGTGGGCTACCAGGTAAATCCTCTTCCGCTCGAGACTATTGGGGTAACTATAATGGGAAATCTAATCAGACACTATTAGCTAAACGTTCTAATTCAGGAGAAAGCCAATATAATAACTTTCCAGAGCCCCCGCTCAACACAGTGCCCTCTGCTGATCGAAAGTTCAATCCTTCAACAATAAATGCCGGATTACTATCCAGTATTATTTATCCTACAGGAGGAAACACTAGTTTTAGCTATGAGCCTCACTCGTTTACCAATTATCTATATTTAAATGTAAACCAGAGCACTTCACAACAATCTTTATCTCTTTACGCAATGACCAGTAATACAAACTCTACAATTCCAGCAGAAAACACAAAGCCTATAGATTTTACAACAACTGAAGATATGGAAGTTGAAGTAAAAGTTTCCTGGAAGAATCCAACTGTATTACCTTGGAAAGACATGCTAGGTAGCCCGGCACTATTGTTTGTATATAAAGCAACAATTACACCTAACGGTCCGGTTGAAAGTAATTATCCTTATAAGACTTGGCCTCTTACTCCTCCCGATACGCTTAAAGCTAATGGTATGTTTGTGACAAGTGTGGAGAGATTTTTGCTTCCTGCAGGGAAGTATCAACTCAGACCTACCATATCTTCTCCTCAAATAACTCCTTATCCAGATTTTCCGGGTGATAAAAGAGTCGAAATGTGGATCAAGAAAACAAGTGCAACTGTTTCAAACGGTGCAGGTATCAGGGTAAAAGAAATTCAGCAAACTGATAATAACGGCAATACAATGACTACTCAATATGACTATTCAGATGAAAGTGGCATAACTTCCGGACTACTAATGTCCCCTTTACATTTTGCCCGAAAAAAACTTCAAGTATATCAGCAAGATGTGAAACCCGACCAATCACATCCTATTTATGCTCAACTGAAAGAATACTGGATTGTTAGCTCCGAAAACATGGCAATGCCCAAAGGAGTACCTGTTGGATATAGCCGGGTCTCCGTAAAACGAAGTAATAGTGGAAAGACTGTTTATGAATACTGGAACATAAAAAATAGTACTAATTATTCTTTTGACTATTGCCCACCTTTAAATGACCCTCGCAATGGTAGTCTAATAAAAGAAACAACATATAATTCTTCTAACACATTACAGAAAGAGATAAGTAACACATACACTGTGCTTCAGAAAGAACACCATCATATTAATGCAATCATTGACGATATTTATTATGGTCCTGGAGAGTGCGGAGGTGATAGAGGAAATATATATGCAACGCTGTGTAATGGAGGTCGTGTGCTGATGTGTATTTATCCTTCATCCAGATTCTGGATTGAACGTACCAAACAGGTAGTGAAAGAGTATAAGGATAATGGTGTCGTAACCACAGAACATGCATATACTTACAACCCTTGGAATTTATCATTATCAACGGTAAAAACCACCATTGATTCTAATTGGAGTGAAACAACGCATATGCTTTATCCACAGAGTTATAATACCTTGGGCAACACTTACCCCAATACATTGGTAAACAAGCATATTTTAAATGCACCAACAGAGATCGTAAAGGTTGTAAACCGTGGAGCTAGTTCATTCGTGGTTTCAGGCGAATTGAATCGATACAATGACTATGGTCAATTGATATCTCATTCGAAGCTCAAACTGGACAAGCCATTGCCAATTAGTAATTTCAAATTCTCTAATAAGAGCTTGGGGCAGATCGGAACCGATACACTTAATCGCACGGGATATTCTCCTTCTACCGATTATATTGTTGACGCCTCATGTAGTTATACATCAAATGGTAATCTTGTTGATGTAACAGAGAAACAAACTTTGACCACAGTTTACTTGTGGAGTTACAACAAACAATATATTATAGCAGAGATAGCTAACACAACATATGCAAATGTAAAAACTGCACTCGGGTATCCTTTGGATACTCAAATAGCTGCTTTAGAAGCGGAGGCTAATCCGGATGTTGCTGAAATAAGAAGGAAATTAGATGTTTATTATAAAGGTTCGTCTTCCCAAGTAACTACTTACACCTATTATCCATTAGTGGGAATATCCACAAAGACAGATCCCAACGGTAATGTAACAAACTATAACTACGATGCTTTTGGGCGTTTTCAAAGTGTGACTGACAGTGGAAAGAAGATCATTCAGAGTTACCAATACAATTATAAGAATTAATAATACCAGAGAGTTATGAAAAAAAATATATATTGCTTGATTGTTTTGCTGATACTTACTGTTCAGGCAACTGCACAAGTATCTACGAAGAATTATACTTGCACCAGTACAATGCTGGATAGCGATGGAAAAAAACATGTAGACGATATTGTCTACTATGATGGATTGGGACGTCCCTACCAGAAACTGCAGAAAGCCGTTGAAAATAATGATGTGAAGAGCCGTCTTACTACTTTACAGGAATATGATGCTTGGGGGCGCGAGGCTAATGCTTGGTTACCAATAGTACCTTCTGCAGACTATATAGAACCATCTTCATTTAAAAGCAGTGCACCGGGATTTTATGGTAATGACTCTAGCCCCTATAGTCGTCCGGTATACGAGGCATCACCTCTAAATCGTGTATTAGAACAATATGGACCTGGGTACAGCTGGGCTACCCATCCTGTAAAAACAACCTATTTATCAAATACACTTGTATCGCCGTTTCATTGCATTAGATATACTATAAGCGGGAGTTCGTTGGTTATCAATGAAGAATATCCTGCCGGGGAACTCACCGTCATCTGTACAAAAGATGAAGATGGACTAACTACCTACACTTTTATCGACAAGAAAAGACAGACGTTACTTATCCGTAAAATGAATAATAATGATGCCTATGATACTTACTATGTCTATGACGATTTGGAGCGCTTGCGCTATGTGTTACCTCCAGCTATAAAAGGGAATGTTTCCACTACTAACCTTGAATTGTATGCTTACCGTTACGAATATGATAATCTGGGGCGCTGTTCAAAGAAATGGCTCCCAGGAGCCAAGAGTACAGAGTACATTGAGTATGTGTATGATGTAGCTGACCGCATCAGTTTTATGCAAGATGGCAAACAACGCGCTGCTGGTAATAATAAATGGATTTACTATCAGTATGACAACCTAAATAGGCTGACACTGCAAGGCGAGTGTACAAATAAGGTGACAACCTCCAACGTAACAGTACATATACGCAACTTCTACGATACTTATACCGCCTTCCGTACTGCCATAGGCAATAATAGTAATTATCCTGATGACACCTCGGGCTATAGTAAAGGCAATCTGACGGGAAGTATTATCAGTGTTTTGGGTGGCAGTACCCCCATCTGGCGTGCACACTATTACGATATCAGAAGCCGTGTCACCAAAACTATTGAAAACAACCTACTCGGTGGTATTGAGATAACCTCTACCGTATATTCCTTTACTAACAAGCCGACAACTGTGACACATACACATACTGCAAGTGGGAAAGCCACACAGACGGAAGTCTATACCTATACTTACGACCAAGCCGACCGGGTGAGCAAAGTAGAACATACGCTAAATGGCACTAAGGTGACTTTGGCTGACAATACCTATGATAATCTAGGGCGCCTATCCAGTAAATCCCTGCACGGATCGGCTACAAATAAATTGACGTATACCTACAACATACGTAGTTGGCTGACAGGAATTACCGGTACAAACTTCACCCAAAACTTGTACTACACAGACGGTGTCAATGCCACCAAGTGCTACAACGGTAATATCAGCAGTATGACCTGGAAAGGTAGTGATAACGTAGTCCGTGGTTACAAGTATGCCTACGATGGTCTGAGCCGACTGACAAATGCCGCTTATGGCGAGACAGCCGCCATCAATACCAACCTTGACCGTTTCACGGAAAAGGTATCCGGTTATGACAAGAACGGGAACATAACCGCTCTGCAGCGTTATGGGCAAACCACAGCATCAGCCTACGGATTGATTGATAACCTGACTTTCACCCTGAACGGCAATCAGTTGAACCGTGTGGATGACGCTGTAGCCACTTCTGCATACAACAATGGTTTCGAGTTCAAAGATGCTGTGAAGCAAGCCGGAGAATATGCATACGATGCTAACGGAAATTTAACGAAAGATTTGAATAAAGGTATTAGTTCTATTCAATATAATATCTTAAATTTGCCAAGTAGCATTACGTTCACTGATGGCAGTATCACTTACCTTTACAGTGCCGATGGTACAAAACTACGTACTATCCACAAGACAGGCAGTGTAAGTACTACCACAGACTATTGCGGCAATGTGATCTATGAGAATGATACACCCAAACAATTGCTAACAGAAGAGGGTTATGTATCTTTGAGTGATAAGAAGTATCACTATTACTTGAAGGATCATCAGGGAAATAACCGCGTACTCACTTCCCTGGATGCAACAGGAAAAAACTGGATTGCCGAAGAGACAAACCATTACTACCCATTCGGAGGAGTATATGCAAATAGTACTAATATACAACCTCACAAGTATAACGGCAAAGAACTGGATGCGAAGAAAGGACTGAATTGGTATGATTATGGGGCGAGACATTATGATGCGGCGATAGGACGTTGGCATGTAGTAGATCCTTCGGCAGAAAAGTATTTTCAATATTCGCCATATGGATATTGTAAGAACAATCCTGTTCTAAGAATAGATATTGACGGAAAAGATGATTATACTGTGAATACAAAAGGATGGGTATATCCGGTTAGGGCTACAAAAGACAACTATGATAGGGTCTATTATCATAATGGTGAGAAAAAGCCTAAACAACCTTCTGGTGAGTTTATTACTATCACAGATCGTAAGTTCTTGCCGGGCATGTATCAAAGTCAGAAGGGTGTAGGAAGAGCTCGCACTTATAGTGCAACTACCAACCTTAGCGATGCAGCTAATTTTTTCAAGTTTGCAGTAGACAACGGTGATGTTGAATGGAAACTAGACGCCTATGAGAATGGAGATAATGCAACTTTCGTTGTTGCATCAAACCATAAGGAATCTACAGTAGATAACGGAGATGATTCAAAAAGGTACACAAATACGCAAGGTTCTAAAACAGTGGATATCCATTCTCATCCAAGTGCTGAAAGTAAAGGTGCATCAGACCAAGATAGAAAAATTATATCGGCAAAGAACAATGCAGTCTATCTAAAGCGAAATGGAACCTTACATACATACAGTTCAAGCAATAGTAGTATAAACACTATTACAATCAGAACCGCAGAGGATTTACAAAAGTTTATTCAAGATAAGTTGAAATAATAAATGACATGAGATACTGTATTTTGATAATATTATTTTTCTCTTTGTCAGGCTGTCAGCCTGACAAAGAGTCTCCCGCATACTCTACTGCTTTGCAACAGATTAGGGATATGATAGACAAAGGTGACTTCAGTTCAAAATATGTCATACTCGAAGAGATGATATCTGGTACTATTGGATCTATTTACAGAATAAGTCCTCAAAATTCGCCTATAGTAGAATGGAGTTTAGAAAGACCTAAGAAAGTAACAAAATACAAAGGCAAGTTTATATGTTATGCAAATCTCAAAACCCAGACTGAATTATCTTATAAAGAGTTAGTGGCATTGACCGATTTTGAGAATGACACAGATTCTACTAGTTATGATGTAGATAAAGATATCTGGCTTCTGGGCGTCTCAAAAAATGGAAAGAAACATACTTTAGTTGACTATAAAGATGCCGATGCTCGTGCTTTCGATCTTTATCCTTTTGTCTTTCCGAAATTATGGGAATACATGTTCAAAGACTGTAATGAGACGAACCCTCCCCGATTTGTATTAGGAGGGTACAGCTTAGATGTAGATGATGCTGATAAGTCAAAAGATTCTTTAAAGAAGCACCTTGAAGCTATCAGAGGGAATATATACTTCCCAAATTCTGATGATGAGTATTTTACGGAATCAAAAAAAGAGAAGAATAAACCCTTCTTTGCTGTTCTAAATGGGAAAGATACTTTAAAACTTGTTATGGAAGAGACAATCTATCAACACCTGTATTTTGAGAGTACACCTAGCCCTTCTTTCTTCGAAGCATTGCCTGAAGATGAAACTTGGAATAGATTATATAACCTGATGCGGGATTCTACCTTCTATTTTCAATACGAAGCAGGAAAGTATGAGAAATATCCTCTCTTTTATAGCAACTATGACCAGTACTTTATAGTTAGGGACAAGTCTCGAAATTGTTACTCAATCCCTTTGGAAGGAGTTATTGAAGATATAATGAATTTTGAAAGTTATGAAAAATGGAGGAATGCTGAATAATGTTATGGCGTTCATACCCAAGTACTAAAAATAAAGGCACATCTGATGAGGATAGAAAAAGAATAACAGAAAAAATAATGCGGTCTATTTAAAACTGAATGGAACAATATATATGATTCTACTAGTGTCCCACTAAAATTGGGACACTAGTGTTCTGACATAACAAGCAGCAATCCTCCTATATTTGATGATTATATGGCACATACTGGAAATAACAGCAAGTATGACTTTATGGTCTTCTGAAAGTGCCTAATAAAAATGCGGAATAAAATATTTAAATGATATGAGAAAATTGTTTTTCCTTATTACAGTCCTAATTGTGTCATACGTTGTATATTGGGTATTCTTCAGAACTATAGAAAGTGTATATTATGTTCCGGAAGCGAAAGTGTATTTGAGGATGAAGACAAAATCTTTTAATAATCATGGATACGTATATTTTGGAAGAGACAGTATTACCGTTCTGGATTCGACAGATTATGTAAAGGTACATGAAGCATGTGACTCTGAGATTCTCAGTATATATTATAATCCACATAATGACACAGTATATCTAACATCCTATACTGGAATAATCGATATAAAACAGACTCATTTCATACTTGCGGAAAGAAAGAAATTTGATAAGACATTTCTAACGCCAGTGAAAACTTCTCCTGGAAGTTACAAGCTAAATCATGGATATGTACATATAGAAATATACAATTTTGGAGGTGATCTCTTTGTTGCTGACGATACATCACATTTAAAGAAAGTACTTCCTGCTAATATTGCGCATTAGGATATAACTTCTGTTGGAGCGGATGAAAAACATCCGCTGTTTTTCTCAATATTAGAATCTTTGATTCGATAAACTAAATGATGGGGATGTGTCAAAACTGGTATATCCTCTTCTAAATATTAGAATCTCCTCCGCCAAAAGCGAGGCTGTCTCAAAATAGTATTTTGAGTTCAACCTCGCTTTTTATACGTTTTTGTGACATATCTATCTATATTCCCGCCATACAACGGACTCATACTTTAATGTCACAAAATCATAAAACTCTTCTCAAATCATCCTCTACTTTTGCAATCAAGTTTTCAATAGTTACTATGAAAATCTCATAGGTAAAAAGAGATTCTTAAAGCAGGGAAAAGAGGATATCCTTCAGTGAATATCCTCTTTATAAAAGGAAGTAATTAAATACTATAACAATCTAACAGAAGAGTAATGAATTCAAGAAAAACACTTTTCACCGTCTTACTTTGTGTATTGGCAATGACAGGATGTGATACACAAGAAAAAGCTACCATAGATAATGGATTAGCCTTAACACGAGCAACACAAACACTTGATTCCATATATGCCAACTATTCAGTACCCGGCACTTGCCTGCTACGTGAGAATTATCCCTCTAATGTATGTAATAGCGCCGTCACTTATCTGGCTTCCGAGGAACAAAGGAATATGCCTAATCAATATTCTTATTTATGGCCCTACTCAGGCACGTTCTCTGCCGTAAACGCATTATTGGCAACAACCGGAAATAAGAGTTATAAGGCTCGGTCGCAGCGGATGTTCTTCATCCGCTGTTTCCTTAATATCAAAATCTCTGATTCGATAAACTAAATGATTCCCTGCTCATATCATTAGATATAGGCAGGGAATATTATCCTCTCCTGCTCTACTAGATACTTAACATCCTAATTCTCCAATAATATAGAAATGAAACAGCCTCCATTAGTATCAACCTTGACCGCTTCACTGAAAAGTTATAAATAAGAACGGAAAAATCATCAGGACAATAGGAGCTAGCAAATGAATTGTAAGAAGGAAGTATCACTTCCCCTTTACAATTCTCTTAATATCACTCAACTTATTCAGCGCCTCCAGTGGCGTCAAGTTATTCACATCCAGATTGAGTATCTCATCACGTATCTGACACAGTATGGGATCATCGAGCTGGAAGAAGCTGAGCTGCATGCCGCCACGCGTCTCTCCTACCTCAGCCATCGGTTTGCTGGAGATTCCTTGTTGGCGGTTGTCAGTTTCAAGTTGTTTCAGGATGTCATTGGCACGTTTTACGATACTTTTGGGCATGCCCGCCATTTTTGCTACATGGATACCGAAGGAGTGCTCACTGCCTCCACGCTCTAGTTTACGGAGGAAGATGACCTTATTATCCACCTCTTTCACCGATACATTGTAGTTCTTGATGCGCTTGAAAGATTTCTCCATTTCATTCAACTCATGATAGTGAGTGGCAAACAGAGTACGTGCCTTCGCTTTGGGATGCTCGTGTATATGCTCTACAATCGCCCAGGCGATAGAAATACCATCGTATGTAGACGTACCACGTCCCAGCTCGTCAAAGAGTACCAAGCTCCTCGGAGATAGGTTATTCAGGATGTCGGCAGCCTCATTCATCTCTACCATAAATGTAGATTCGCCTACAGAGATATTATCGCTGGCACCTACACGGGTAAATATCTTATCTACCAGTCCGATATACGCACTCTCGGCAGGAACAAAGCTTCCTATCTGAGCCAAGAGCGTAATCAATGCCGTCTGCCTCAGTAAAGCCGATTTACCGGCCATATTAGGACCAGTAATAATGATGATCTGCTGTGTATCACTATCCAGCTTCACATCGTTGGCAATGTACTTCTCACCTATTGGCAGTTGTTTCTCTATGACCGGATGACGTCCCTGATAGATTTCAAGTACATCGCTATCTTCAATGACGGGACGGATATAGTTATTCTCACGTGCCGCCGTAGAGAAAGATAGCAAACAATCCAGACGCGCAATCTGATTCGCATTGATCTGAATAGCGGGAATAAACTCACTCAATGCCTGTACCAGTTCGGTATAAAGTTGCGTTTCGAGCACCAGTATCTTATCTTCCGCACCAAGTATCTTATCTTCGTATTCCTTCAACTCTTGCGTAATATAACGCTCCGCATTCACTAACGTCTGCTTACGAATCCATTCCTGCGGTACTTTATCCTTATGTACATTACGCACTTCAATATAATAACCGAATACATTGTTATAGGCAATCTTCAGACTGGGTATTCCCGTCAATTCACTCTCGCGTTGTTGAATCTGCAAGAGGTAATCTTTACCAGAGTAGGCGATACTGCGCAAATCATCCAGTTCGGTATTTACTCCCGATTTGATGACCCCCCCTTTATTGATAAGTAACGGAGGATCATTATTTATTTCTTTCGCTATACGGTCACGAACAGACTGGCATATATTCAATTGCTCGCCAATGTGATTCAAACTAGCATTATCAGCCTCCATACAAGCTTCCTTGATGGGTTCGATGGCTTGCAAAGCGACTTTCAATGCCACGACTTCACGCGGTGATACACGTCCTACGGCTACTTTGGAGATAATACGCTCCAAATCACCTATCAGATGTAATTGCTCTTCAATCAGTTCCTTGAAATCGGGTTGGCGGAAGAAATACTCTACTACATTCAGGCGTTCGTTAATAGGTTGTACATCCTTCAGAGGGAATACCAGCCACCGCTTCAGCAAGCGGGCACCCATCGGGCTGATCGTTTTATCGATGACATTGAGCAAACTACTACCGCCATCATTCATGCTCCCCATCAACTCCAAGCTACGTACAGTGAACTTATCTAGACGGACATACTTGTCCTCTTCTATGCGTGCAAGTGACGTGATGTGACCGATTTGCGTGTGCTGCGTCATCAGGAGGTATTGCAGAATAGCACCCGAAGCAATGATACCATTCTTAAGAGGCTCTACACCAAAACCTTTCAGATTCTTTACCTCGAAATGCTTTAGCAACTTCTCACGGGCGGTAGTTTCTGTAAATACCCAATCTTCCAGTTCGAAGGTAAAGAATTTACTTCCGAAGTTCCCTTCGAACATTCCACGCTTGCCACGCTCGAAAAGCACTTCCTTAGGAGCGAAGTTATTCAGCAGCTTGTCCACATAGTCGAAAGGTCCTTCTGCTGTGAGAAATTCTCCCGTAGATATATCCAAAAAAGCCACCCCACATGCACCTTTACCGAAGTGTACGGCTGCCAGGAAGTTATTTTCGCGGTAGTTCAGTATATTATCGTTGATAGATACGCCCGGCGTCACCAGTTCCGTGATACCCCGCTTTACAAGTTTCTTTGTAAGTTTCGGATCTTCCAACTGGTCGCAAATAGCTACACGCTTACCTGCACGAATCAGTTTAGGCAAGTAAGTATCAAGAGCATGATGAGGAAAGCCCGCCATTTCGATTGTCTTTCCCTTACCATTGGCACGTTTAGTCAATGTAATGCCTAATATCTCAGCAGCAACAATGGCATCGGTGGAATAAGTTTCGTAAAAGTCACCACAACGAAACAGCATGACAGCATCAGGATGCTTTGCTTTTAGATCAAGAAACTGCTTCATCATCGGGGTAAGGACAATATCTTCTTCGCTCACAACGGTATCTCTTTTAGGGTTAGTATACAAATTTGAATAATGAGACAAAAATAATGCAAACCGAGGGCAGAATAAAATAAACTTGTTCATTTTATATGCCGAGGGCAGCTTATTTTCGCTTTGTGCAAAGATAATTCTTTTTTAGAAATTACACACGGAGAGGCTTCAAATCCTTAGTAAGCCTTAACAAAGACGAGCATTTTACTAAAACATGTTATAAAACACACTATTTTATTTGTTTTATTTGGAGATTACCCAAAAGTCCGTATCTTTGCAATGTGTTTTTCATAGTATTAGATTTAAGGTTAACAAAGGTTGGAGTACAGCGGTACTCCTTTTTTTATGCCCTTACGCCAAAGTTAAGTCCCTTCACAATGGTTTCACTACAAACTAACATCCCGACAATGACTTACAATAATTTTAGAATTGGCGCAATAGTTCCTCAAGTGTAACACCACTATCCGCCCCCATCTTCTCCATTCGGATGCGCTTCAGGCGTTTCTTCACAGAATCTTTCTCCAAGTGCATAATTTGCGACATTTCCGACTGGGATAGTTGCATCTTCACCATACAACAATAGCGCAGATCGTCTTTGTTCAGACTGGGATATTCCTGCTGCAAACGGCAGGTGAAGCCATCGAAAATGATATCGGCATTCTGTACAATGTCGTCCCAGTCTTCATCCGAGAGAATGATGTTTCCACCCCGTTCTATTTCTAGCACGACACGCTGGCTCAGTCTTCTGAAGAAGGTTTCTTTCAGTTTGGCTTCCTTCTGCTCCAACTCAACCAGACGCCGCAAACTTTCGGAACTAACTTCACGCTGTATATACAACTCCTCCTGCTGAGTGGCAAGCTGCTCCTGCTGGGCTATCAAGCGACGGCGGTTACGGCGATAGATGAAATAGATGGTACTTGCCACCCAAAGCATTAGCAATGAAAGTGTAGTCATCAGATAGACATTGCTCAGTCTTTCCGCAGCCTGGCTACGCCAGTAAAGGTTCTCTATGGAAAGCTGCTCGTGTTGGTAAAGTTCCTGTAAGGCAATGGATTCTTCGGTGTGTTGCTGTTTCTGAATAGTATCTGCCAGTTCTGTGAATTTTGAGAGCAGAGGATAGGCATCTGCGGGTCTCCCCATCTGGTAATAGCAACGCGCCATGAATTTGCACGCATCCGCCTGATTGCCAAGAGAAGGGCTGGTAATTGCTTTCTGGAAATAATGATAAGCAGAGTCATATTGCCCTAATTTACCAAACAAATCGATCTTATTGTTATACAGACCAAGAATCACCAATGAATCACTCTCGGACCGTAGAGCGATGGATTTGTTTATATAATCCAAAGCCTTTTCATGCTCTCCCATCTTCGCATAAATACTCCCCAAGTTAGTATATATATATCGCAACTGCCCCGGAAGGGTATCTGCCACGGAAGCATTATATGCCGCTTGTGCATAATACAAGGCACTGTCGAATTTAGCCTCAAAATAATATCCGGTGGAGATGTCGTTCAGAGCCAAGTTTTTGTAGAAGTTATTGCCCAATCTCAAGGCAGCTTTCAGCGCTTCTTTTGAGTAACGCAATTTACCAGAGTACTCACCCTGATTGAGGCAGACCACTCCCAACCAAGTATTTACTCTGTAAAGCTGTTCGTTGTTGCCGCTGTCTTGCAGAAAAAGCAAAGCTTTCAAGAAAGATTTCATAGCATCGCTGTAGCGGTAAAGTCGCCTTTCCATGTGCCCCTTACAGTAGAGTGCACGTTCGGCATACAAAGAATCGCCCGATTTACTGAAATACTTGATGGCAGGGACCAACAAAGTATCAGTTGCTGCATTGAGTTGTTGCTTGCGATGGACTGCTTCGGACATCAACAAAGCATAAAGAGCATAGTCACGATCCGAAAGCCGGTGTACCGGTTCCTTTATCTCTTGCATCACTGCGATGGCACTGTCGGTCTCTTTGGCAACCATCAATTGTTCGGCCAGAACCACACGACGGTCAGGGCCACAGGCAGTCAGGAAGCTGCCGCATAATATTATTCCTACCAGATATCTAAGTTTCATCATTTTGTATTTGCTATTCATACGAATCCATCAACACTTCTCCTGTTTCTCCATGAATCAGTATCACTCTTGCCATGTCTCGCTGAACGGAATCACGCACATCGATTTCCCAAACGGGAATATCCCGGGCACTATCCACGTAGCGGTTTACGCTGACATGCGTCGTGTCCGACAAATTAATATTACGGAGGCGGGCAAATATATGAATATCCTGCCATGTATAAGAAAAAATATAAGCCTTTTTTTCCGGTGTACACGAGTCAGGAAGCTGTGTATCCGGCTCTTTGTTTACATAAACGACATCGTTTTGTGGCTTCGGATAAAGGGTGGTTATCGTATCAATTGTCTTGACAATACCCCAGCCTAAACATCCGTCCGCCAATTCCATCTTCATCCGGTAGCCTTGCATATATCCAAAGTGACTTGCTGTTCTTTGGGAGACATAAACACGCTTGTATTTGTCGCTTTTTATAAATATCTCCCCGTAAGAAAATGGATTCAGTAGCCAAGAAGCAGAATAGCGGATATGGCTTTTGTGTGTGCGGTCATGCACGGCAGAACCCGTCACTTCGAACTCATACGTCTTCACCTCGGAAGCAAAACTGGCATTCAGCCAGAAAAGCCCTACCAGCACCATATTGCTGCACAGTGCTGCCATGCCTGCTCCCCAAAAGAAGCCATACAACAGATTCATTCCCAACCAACGCAAGCGACTCTCTTTTCTTTCATTCCGCCGGTTATGGGAACGGGCGTAAAGCATCCATCCACCAACGCCCAGTATCACAAATATACTGCACAAATTGCTTGTGAGGCTTTGATAGCCTGTGCTTCCTAATACGGTGTGCATCAGCCACTCTTCTTCGGCATACCAAAAACGGCAATGCAGTAAGAAAAGTAGTGCGATAACCGGCACTACGATTTTCCAGCGGGCTATCTTACCTTCTCCCCGCTCAAGCCTTGCCTGCATCCGCGCTTCACGCCGTTGTTGGCGCTGTTTATTCTTCAGTCTTTGTTTCCTCTTATTCATAGAAAGATGATGAATTTATTGGCTAGAACAGAGTTTATGAAAAATTACTCAGTCAGCACATACATTCGGGCGGTTAAGGTCAATTACCGCACTGGTGTCGTCCATCTTTTCCAGCAGTTCTTCCGCATTATGTCCTATCTTGAAATTCATTTCTTCCTCATACAGCGGAAGTATCTGGTAGAAGTTCACTTCCTCACCATTGGGCAACGGGCATACGGCAGACTCTTCCTCCATAGTCTCCGGACTTATCAAAATGATACCTGAAAGCTGTGTGTTATCAGCGAAAGGACCGCCATTCGGCACGGTATGTCCCCATCCCAACCAAGAGTCCTCCTCTATCGGCAGGCGGGCAAGTATCTTCAACCAACGCAACGGCCAGTAGTCTTTTTCGTCGTTTCCCTGTATATTCCAGTCGGCAGGTAGATAAATCAAAAGCTCCGCACGTTCCAACTTATATTCGCTCAATTCTTCGGGCACGTTCATGCGATGGGCACCCATACCGCCGGTAACCAATGTATAGTAGTTCTTTTCCGGTGTCGGCTCGATGATGTAGATATCGACATGAATATCCGGTGAAGCTATTTCATGGAAAACGGAGTCGAAAGCTCCGAAATACTTTTCGATATGCTCCTCAATGGCATTTATTTCTTCTTCTTCGTACATCTCGAGATTACAAATCTTGTTGCGATCGTCACCGTCTTCCCGGTCATTAAGCTGTTGCTCCAATGTTTCGTCCATATTTCTCTGTTTTAAATGGTTTATACTGTGCCTTTTTCCTTATAATACCACTGAATGCAGGTTAAATGTATGTTTCGCCTTCAATCTTGAGCAGATAAGGTTCAAGCAAATAGTTCACACCTCCAAATGTAAGATTTTTCAGTTTAATAACGTAGCTTCCGGACTCAACTATTTTCAATGCATAGATAAATCTGTATTCTTCCTTGCCGTTTTTCCTGCTGAAACTGAAAGTGGAGGAAAGCATCCGGATGCCCGGATGCTCCAATTGCGGCATACTCTGGTCAGGGCGATGGTTACAAACCAACTCTAACTTGAATATCTTTCCGGGCTGCACCGCTACAGGATCGGTGGAGAAGCTGCAAACAATTCCTTCTATCTTTCTTGCGTCTTCGGCAGGCTGTACATAGAGCTTCATCGGGGTGCAAACCACCTCTTTCCCTTTGATAGTAGCTATTGCCATGGGCAAGGTGACCCAACCGGAAGTTTCGAAACGGACTTTATAATTAATCCCCTTCAGAGTAATCTTTTCCATCTTTCCGTTTACAACAGAAGTCCTTGAAGAACTGGTATCGTGAGGACCCGACAATTGCTCGGCCCCACAGCTTTTCCATTGAGGAGCAGATAGATTCTCTATCTCATAGGTGCTGTAATATCCTACTTCCACTTCCTGCCCAACGCGTACTTTCTGAAACGTTGTGTCCACCTCATTAAAGAACAGCACATCGCTATTTTGTGCCGTCACTGCGCCCGATGCAATGAACAGACACAGAAAGCTGATAATTTGTTGATAAAAGGTTGTACTCATATTACTTTGTTTCTTCCCATTCTTTTTCCAATTTTCCGTCGATATCATATAGTTTCCATCGTCCGATGCGTCTGCCATTGAGGCACTCTCCTACTTCACGTACACGGTCATTCTTTACATAACGCGACTCGAACGGTCCGCTTTGACGCCCGTTTGTATAGGTGGATATTTCCCAATAATCGTAACGGTTTGTAGAGATAAGGCGGCGTTCTTTTCCATTCAGGCGACCATATTGATAGGTTGCTTCATAAACCAGTTCTCCGTTATCGGGGTTGTACTCACGGTAAAGTCCGTCCTTACGATCACCTTTCATGGAGAATTCCCGTTTGCGAACACCTGTATTAGGGTCAAAGGAGACATGCAGTCCCTCTTCCCTACCGTTAACGTAAGTTTCGATAACCAAGGTATCTCCGCTTTCGGCTATCTCGGTCCAGCGACCGTCTTTCTGCCCGTTCTTGTAATGTCCCAGTACATGGGGCAGACCAAAAGTAAATATGGATGAATAGTCCCCGTCTTTAAGCCCTAATTCATTGTAATGAACGGTTTCATGAAGTTCATACGTGCCTTTCAGAAAGGTGAATTGCTTACCTACTTGCTTGCCGTCCTTGTAGGTATGGTCTTTGCGGAGAGTTCCGTCGAAGTCATAAGACAGTTCCTTGCCGTCCTGCTTGCCATTGCTGTAGTTCACCTCACGTTCTAACTTGCCACTGGTGTAAAAGGTCTTATGCGCCCCGTCCAGTTTGGCTTCCTTGTAAGACTTCTCTTCTTTTACTCTTCCTTCATCGTCGTACATCTTGAATACGCCGTTCTTACGGCCATCTTTGTAAACGCCTTCACACTTCAACTTATTGTACTCATGTTCTTCGTACTTGCCATTGTAGAAGCCGTCCTTAAATTCGGCTTGGATATAGGCAGAATGATACCCGTCGATAATACGATGGTCACCACTCAGCGGCTTTTCGGTCTTCAGGTCACGGAACAAAATACGTCCGTCGCCTACGTTAATGGCAGATACCTGCTCTATGGGGTATTCTTTCTGTGCGTATATCATGGTAGGCAAAAGGCACAAAAAGGGAATCAATAAGAAATATTTCTTTATCATACGTTTTCTGTTTATTAATTGTCGCTCTCTTCTTTATACATCTGTTTAACAAGGTCGATATTTTCATCATATTCACTGCCGGAAAGAGTAATCACATCGGCCAAACCAACGATATTGGAGTCTGAGTCGTAAGTAGTAAGCAGGCAGTACATTTCATGTCCCACAGGATCTTCTTCTATATGGAGTTGTACCGGTTCACTTCTGCCTCCGGGAAGTTCCGCCAGATATTCAAAATCCTTCTCCAGAAATGCTTTCAGAATCCTTTGTGGATTCGTCTCGTCGCGCTTGAATTTCTTCACGCCCAGGTCTTTTATCTTTCCGCCACTCTGTATATTATAAATGTCAAAGCTACTCATATAGGCGGCTAACATACATAATAAGGCGGCAATGACTCCAATTGTACGCACCAACCAGCTTGCCACAGGAATTAAACTGGGAAAGATAACCACAATAATGGCCAATGCTGCCAGCCCCCAATAAAGTTTCGGCTTCACATTATTCTTTCTTTTCTCAAATTTAGTTGAATTAAGAGCATAAAATTCGCCCATGTAACTCGGATAGTTTTTGTTCTTGTCTTCCATAATTATTACTTTAAAAGATAATTAATAATAGCTATATCGTATCTCTTTAATTGATATGAACAAAAATAAAGAGTAACCCATAAACAATGAAACGGACGAGGGGGATAAATAGAGGGGATATCGCATTCAATAAACCACTGTAATACAGCATATTTATATTACAGGAAGATAGACACACAAGGGGACATTTATCTAATGCCGGATATTTGCACACTCGTTTTACATACAGAGTTCCTCAAAATAGAAGAATGGAATACTTCCTCTAACTACAAATCTTTTTGTTTTCTTATTTTCCTGTTCTTACAAGTTAATTCATTACTTTTGCATATCAACAATGTCAATAAAGGAACATATATCACCACCGTTACTAATAATAAGAGGGAGAGTGCACGCATGGATACTGATTTTATAAACTTAACACCAGAGAATCTTGTCAACGAACATTTATGCTGCATTATCCGCAGCAAGAAGTATCATCCGGGTATTGATGCAAAGCGTAAATGGCTAGCCGACCGGCTGAACGAGGGTCATGTCTTCAGAAAGTTGAATGCAAAAGCTACCGTTTTTATTGAATACGCTCCTCTTGAAACAGCCTGGGTTCCCATAATTGGTGACAATTACTATTACGTGTATTGCTTATGGGTGCTTGGTAACGAGAAAGGAAAAGGGTATGGACGTTCACTAATGGAGTATTGCATAGCCGATGCCAAAGAGAAGGGCAAATCCGGCATTTGTATGCTCGGAGCAAAGAAACAGAAAGCTTGGCTTTCGGACCAATCTTTTGCGAAGAAATGCGGTTTCGAGGTAGTAGATACTACTGAAAACGAATATGAATTGCTTGCACTTACTTTTAACGGAACAACACCAAAGTTTGCACAGAACGCTAAAAAACAAGAGATTGAAAACAAAGAGCTAACTATCTATTATGATATGCAATGCCCCTTTATCTATCAAAACATAGAGACAATAGAGCAATATTGTGAAATGCATGACATCCCTCTAACTCTTATTCAAGTAGATACACTACAAAAAGCCAAAGATTTGCCTTGTGTTTTCAATAATCTGGGGATATTCTATAAAGGAAACTTCGAGACGGTGAATCTGTTGGATATTGCCGGTTTGAAGAGAATACTCAAAAAATAAAAAGAACAAGCCTCCCCGCCTGCTTGCCATGCAGGGAGAGGAGGCCCGTAATCTATACGCATTCAGCGCAGCTCGTCGTTATCCCAAAGGATTATCGTTTTCGTCGCCGCTACCGCCTTCACCGGAGCCGTTGTCATCGGCATTGTTAATGCGGTCTACATCTTTCAGAACGAGTCCGTCCGAACGTGTTGCACCCGATGACACAATGCGGATGTCGCTATTTGCCCGGAAGCAAATGCGCAATGCCGTGATGTCATTACTGGTAAAGTCTTCGGCCTTGTCCGTACCCTTGCTCTGAGCAGCAAGGAAGAAATGCCCCAGACCATCGATATTCACGATACGTCCTGCCAGCAACGTCTTCTTCAGATACGTGCGAAAATCCTTCAATACGCTATAAGAATTACCCTCACTCACACCGGACATGGTGCTGATTTCCCGTGCAACTTCCTTCAATTTTGCAGAGTTGCTGTACTTATATGTGATAATAGGATATACCTTCTCTGCAGAGTCTTTGTCTGCCAAATTACTTAAACGAGTATGTTTGCGAAATAATACTGCCATAATGTTTTAATTTTTTAAATTAATAGACTAAAAATCCGTGTTCTCTTGTGTTCCTACAGGCTCGTCAGTCAGCAAGAATAGTTTTTGTTTTGTGATCACAATGCAAAGGTATAACAAAAAAAACAACGAATTTCTCACTTTTCGCCAAAAGGGTGATTTTAGAGGTGCTTTTGTAAAGATATAGGAAACACAACAGTTGATTATCAGAGGATTAAAGACATGAATGTTAAAGTGTATTGTGCAGTCTAAAAATTAATAACTCCACATTTAAGATGCCCAAATGTAGCAGACAATAAACAACCCTATTTAATCCTGCCCAAAACACCTTCTGAAGGGGGCATTTCTCCGACACCGAGGAACACTACCTCCGGCACCGAGGAGCCCCGCACTCCCCGGTGACTATCTTTTAAGCCAAAGGCAAGCAATAGGAAGAATCTGTTTTTACATTCTCCTCAACTGCTCCTGTCCTGCTCCGCTACCTTTGTATTTGCTCTTTGCCACGTTGAACTTGTAGCGCAGGGTGATTCGCATTTCGCGCTCCGACCTGTGTGAGAAGTACATGCTGCGTTTGGCACCCGCATAAATGGTAACGGGCACCTGCCCACTCAAAAACAGGTCGCGGACATCGAACTGAACGGAAAAGCGGTCTTTCAAGAACGATCTGTAAAGCGAAAGGTCTGTGCGGAACATCCCTTTCTCCATCTTCATGTTCTCTCTGTTCCCTTCTGTGGCGGCATTCATCAAGATGGAAAGTGTCGCCCACTTAGTGTCGAATGTATTATTGAAGCGGAATGTGCCTATAGGGTTACTGAGAGATTTACCACCATGTACATCCATATCGTACCATTGTTTCGTTACCGCCATTGTGAACGAAGGACTCCAAATGCCTACTTTAGGCTGAAAGGTGAGCGAGGCATTCACTTGGTCGTATGCCTTGCCGTTAATTATTTGTAGCAGCGATACGCTCGGGTCATCCTTGTAGGTATCGCTGTAGGTGGTGATAGGATCGCTGATATGTGAATATACTGCATTCAGACTGAGCCATTTCCAAGCGGCGCCAAAATTGAGGTTGTTGTTGATTTGTGGCACAAGGAAGGGATTGCCCGTTTCGTAGGTATAGCGGTTGGCATAAAGCACATTGCTTCTCAGTTGCCAGTAGGAGGGACGGTCCACGTCGATGGCATAGCCCAACTGGAAATCTATGCCGCTCAGATTGGCCGAAAGCGAGATGGAGGGGAAGAGGTTGTTGAATACACGGCTCTGTTCGCCCACGTACTTGTCTTCCTCGTAATAGTCGAAGTCGATGTTCTCGTACCGGAGACCTGCCAGCAGAAATACAGGCCCTATCTGCCGGTTGTACTCCATAAATCCCGAAACCATACCCTCCTGGATGCGGCTGCGGTCGTCTTCGATGAAACCCACGGGTAACACCGTGTAGGTACTCTTACGTTTGGAGTAGGAGTACTCTCCCCCGAAGTCCAGCTTGCCGCCCCATAACGGGGCCGAGACTATCAGTTTGGATGCCATTAACTGGCTTCGCTTCAGGGTTGTGGTACTAATAGTTTGGCTTTGCGGTTCTTCTCCTGTTGCCTGATAATCTTCGACAGTAGTAATGGGGGAGTTGTCTTTGTCCCAGTACCAATCGGCATTGAAGTCGATGCTCCATTCTTCTATTTTGCCCGTATAGTAGAAATTGGCTTGCATGGTTGTTTGTCGCTCCTCTTCCGTCAGTCGGCTGGTAGATGTTTCTATACGCTCTCCGTCGCGATCGACGGTACTTGCCGCATCCAGCCAGGAGTCACCGCTCGGATAGCGGTCGTAGCTGAAATTCACTCCGATAGAATGGTTAGGGTTGAACATATAGTTCAGTGCCAACTTGCCATAGGGGTTTATGCGGTGCGTTTCGCCGTACAGTTCGCTGGTCTGTATCCAATTCTTGTCCAGATAGGTATATTGTCCCAACGTCTTGTAATCGACAAATGTAGTGTTGGACATATAGAGCATACCGATGAGATCGAAGCCTCCCTTGCGGTAGTTGAAGTTGAAACGTCCCGTTTCATCCCATTGCGTGAAGTTGCTGTAGTTGAGGTAGGCACGTGTGTCGAAGCCGAAACCCTCGCCTTCTATCTGCTTGGTGGTGATGCGTATAACACTTTTCACGTTGGCACTGTAGCGGGCGCCCGGGTTGGTGATGACCTCCACGCTGCGGATGTTGTCGGCACTGAGCCTTTCCAGTTCCATTTGGTCGGTCATTTTCCGCCCGTTGATATAGATTTCGGGGGTTCCGCGACCAAAGACTTCGATGGTTCCACCGTATGAAGTCACGTTGGGAATACGGTCAAGCAGTTGCTCCATACTTCCCGCCTTTTCGAGTACGGTACCTGCTATGCCCGTTATCATGGCATCACCTTTCATGTGGGTTTTGGGGAGTGAACCTTTTACTACCACTTCTCCCAGCATCTCGCTGGACGTGTGCAGGGCAATGATTCCCATATTATCTTTACGGTGTCCAAAGTAGGTGTCATAACCTATGGAGGTGAAGCGAAGCAATTGCCCCTTTTCATCCACATCAAAAGTGAAGGTTCCGTCTTCCTGTGAGATGGTGCCTGCTATAAAGGCGGAGTCAGGCATAAATAGGGCAACGATATTGGCAAAGCCCATCGGCTCTCCTTGCTCGTCCACAATTTTTCCGGTAATATTTTGTGCTGATACACAGATGAATGCAGTTAGTCCAATAGCTGTTAAAAGTGTCTTTCTCATAATATTTACTTGTATTTGACGGTTAAAGTTAAAGTATTTTTCATAAATCGGGCAAGGATACTCATCCTTTTTGCAAAAATATGTAAATAATTGGCCGAAACTTCTTATGTAATGGTCAATAAGTATTCATCATTTATCCATTGTAAGATCAACGAATTACATTATAAACTTAGAAAATTCCGATGAATTTTTATTAAATGAATATGGCTACTATCTGAACTCAAAGTTATAACGGCTATATTCCGTCGGCGCCACTCCTTTCTGTTTCTTGAATACCCGGTTGAAGTAAGGCACATTATTAAAGCCCACCTGATAACAAATCTCCGAAACAGCCATCTTCTTTTGTTCTAATAGCTGACAGGCAAGCTCTATACGATATTCATTGAGGTAGTTGACAAATGTCTTCCCTGTAGCTTTCTTGAAGAAAACGCAGAAAGAAGCACGGTTCATGCCTACATGGCGCGCCACATCATCAAGCGTAATCTCCCGTTTGACATTGCAGACCACATAAACCTGTATCTGATTCAAACGGTTCTTCTCCTTATCTATCTTATGATATTTGCCGACTATGGACTCACATTCAGTAGAGGCAATGATAAGGAGAAGCCTTATCATCAGTGCAACACGTTCGGCAGCACTCAAGTCGCACATCTCCTCAAGTATGGAAGCAATGGCAACCGACTTCTCACGGTTGAATTTCACGGCATCCCGTTTATCTTTCAACCGACTGATACACTCACCGAGTTCGGGAAAAGCAACTGTGCAATTATCAAGGAAGTTTGTACTAAACATCACGGCAGTATTGGCTATCCGCCCTTGTGAGTCCGTTACATGGTTGTTGAAATACCAGCAGTGAGGAATATTAGGCGGCACCATCACCACCTCCCCACTCTGAAAAGGCTCCGTCCGATCACCTATCAGTCTCATCCCCGAACCGATAATGACGTGACACACTTCCCAAGTGGACTGCTGGTGAAGTCCTATCTGTTCCTCAGGAGCCAAATGAACGCTATCAAAAATAAAAGATTGCTTTTCCGATTGAAACATTGCACTATAATTTATATTTAAGCCCTACTTTATTCCCTCCAAAGAGAGAATATGCAAATATAAGACAATTCTAATAAACGATAAGAGAAATTACCCATCTCATTACACGATAACTTTGCCAACGAAATAAAACTGATAAATCAGATATCTGGATAACTCATCTCTGCCAGGTTTGCGAAAATAGGGTAGAGATTTAAAAATGAATATTAATCTAATATCAATATAAATGACAACAACAACGTATTTAGCATCCAAGCCCCGCTACGAAATACTGGACGGGCTTCGCGGTGTAGCCGCCATGATTGTGGTAGCTTTCCACTTACTCGAAACTTACTCAGCAGGACCAGTCTATCAGATACTGAACCACGGCTATCTGGCTGTAGATTTTTTCTTTGTCCTCTCCGGCTTTGTTATCGGCTATGCCTACGACGACCGTTGGAACCGGATGACGACTTGGGATTTCTTCAAACGCCGCTTGGTGCGTCTGCATCCCATGCTGATTATGGGTACCTTGTTAGGAGCAGCCTTGTTCTACTTCGGTGATTGTTCTGCCTTTCCGCTTATCCTGGATACTCCTTGGTGGAAGGTACTGCTTATGACTTTGCTCGGCTGCGCTATGATTCCCGCACTCATTTCATGGGACATTCGAGGCTGGTGGGAAATGAACTCGTTGAACGGTCCTACCTGGTCATTGACATGGGAATATTTCGCTAACATTCTGTATGCCTTGTTCATTCGTCATTTTTCAAAGGTTGCGTTAGGAATATTCGTCGCACTCTCCGCCTGCCTCACCATAGATGTAGCACTCAATATAGATACCTTCGGTCTGCTGGCAGAAAGAACAGGCGCAGCATACACCCTTATAGGCGGCTGGTGCCTCAATGCGGAACAACTGTATATCGGCCTCACCCGACTGCTTTATCCGTTCTTCATGGGTTTGTTGCTTTCACGCATCAACAAGTTGATAAAGTTAAAAAGAGGATTCTATTGGTGTTCATTATTTGTAGTAGTCATCTTAGTGATGCCTCGCATCGGTGGCGAAACAAATATGTGGATGAACGGCGCCTACGAAATCTTGTCTGTCCTCATTCTCTTTCCACTCATCGTCATCATGGGAGCAGGCAGCAACGTAACGGGCAAGCGTTCCGTGAGCCTTTGCAAGTTCTTCGGAGAAATCTCATATCCTCTCTATATCACACACTTCCCGCTGGTATACATGCAGATAGCTTGGGCACGAAATCATCCGGACGCACCACTGAGCGCACATATTTTCTTGTCCGTAGCCATATTCTTCCTGTCCATTGGACTGGCATACGCATGCCTCAAACTGTATGATGAACCGGTACGGGAATGGTTGAAACAACACTTTCTGATAAAAAAGAAATAGAAGCATTTCATATACCCATAAAAAACCGGCTGTCTGGATATTCTTCCAAGCAGCCGGTTTTTCTTATTTATTTATATATCTATTTTGTACTTGCCAACATTATGTTAGCGTTGCTGTTATTCAATTCGTAAACAGTCTTCTGTACATTGCTGTCGTAAGCATTGCTCTTGCTATTCCAGCAAGCGTAGTTCAGTTCAACTTCATTATCAGAGTATCCTACATTAAGTTTGAAATAAGGAACCCAGGCTTCTTTCTCACTGTTCCACTTGGAGGCTTCTTTGCTGGTCACACGGTTTTCATTGTCGTAAGTATAAGTGTAACGCAGGTGGCGGAATAAGTGACCGTCTTCATTACGGAAGATGTTCTTGGCAGTTATCAACTCGCCGGTCATCTCGTCGTTGGTTACATACTGGGTAGGGTTGACTGCACTTGCTGAGAAGTTCATTACACTTGCCATTACTACTGCTAACATTACAACTGCTTTGGAGATTAAGTTCGTTTTCATAATCGTTATTTTTTTATTGTTATTACTTCGTTTTCTGAAGAGGTGTTTTTGTCAACCGCCTTCGCCTATATATAGTCAATTCGCGTGCCAAACTCTTAATCAGCTGATTATCAATAATTATATTAAACGAAGCTATGTTCACTTTCGGACAACTGTCCGCACAGAAACGGACAAAAGAATATTTTCGGGCATAAATCAATAAAATAAGACCTTATCTTATCTAGCTTATTCGATTGATTTCATACTTTTGCAATTACACGATAAATAAGGGCTAATATGAACAGATGTAAATGGTGTTGCGACGGCGGTATTAATCAGAAGTATCATGACGAAGAGTGGGGGATACCTCTTCATGATGATAAACGGCATTTTGAATATATTCTAATGGAAGTCATGCAATGTGGCTTAAATTGGACAATGATGCTAAAGAAGCGGGATATATTCAGAAAATGTTTCAACAACTTTGAAGTAAAAGCCGTTGCAAGGTTAGGAGAGGAGGAGATAGAACAAATATTGCAAATAGATGGCATGATTAAATCGCGCAGGAAAATAGATGCTATAATAAATAATGCGAAATGTTTTCTGACTGTTGTAGAAGAATTTGGTAGTTTCGATCAATATATATGGTCTTTCTCCAACTATCAGACACTTGTGTATAAAAAGCATCACGAAGGACAACTCGAAGCCAGCAATGAATTATCTGACCGATTAAGCAAGGACCTAAAGAAAAGAGGATTTAAGTTCTTAGGATCTATAACTGTTTATTCTCATTTACAAGCTTGTGGAATTATAAATGACCATGAACCGGAATGCTGGATGTATGGAGATATCATTAGTAAAGGAGACGTGAAATACATTGAATAATAAAACAACCATTGCTCTAAGAAGCATAACTCTGTTAATTTTCTATCAACATCAAGCCTACTCCTTTCACAGTCTTGATACTCACCGTATCATCTTCTGAAATCAACTTACGCAGTTTTGTTACAAATACATCTAAGCTACGGGAGGCAAAATAATCGTCTTCCGTATTCCAAAACTTTTCCAAAATAGCTTCGCGACGAATAACATCGCCTCGTTTTTCACAAAGCATCTGCAACAAACCAGCTTCGCGAACAGTCAATGTTTTTTTTAGTCCAGAAGTATGCTTCAAAGTAGCATGTGAAGCATCCAGCAGAAATTCTTTGCCTATCTTATAACATTGGCTCTCATCTTTGGCTTTTTCTCCTTTAGAAAGTTTCAATAAAGCTTGAATATGGGCATCCAATTCTTCTGGTATAAATGGCTTTTTAATATAGTTATTAGCACCAATCTCGTAACCCTTTACAACATCTTTGGGAGAAATTAATGCAGAAGAGAATAGGATAGGGGTTTCACCATCCGTTTCACGGATACGCTTTACCATTTCGTAGCCATTCATAACAGGCATTTCGATATCAGACACTATCACATCGGGGTGTTGTTCTTTCCATTGTGACAGACCTTCTTCACCATTGGCAGCAGTAATCACTTCATAACCGCCTATCATATCTTCCAAACCACCCTGTACGATGTATCTCAGATTGGCATCGTCTTCTACCAACAATAACTTTATCATATACCTTGAATTTCTTTATTTACTTCTACTACAGTTTACAAATGTAACAAAATCTTTGATAATCATTGTCATATTAGTTTCTTGCTTTTAATTCTCTACATTTAATCCTGCTTTACGTGCCTGCGAATGTTGAAATTGTCGCTTAACATTATATAGTTTTCCTTCTTTGATAAATTTGGACCCCGTCTGTTTAAACCAAAACGATACATGATTTTCTATACATATTCTACGAAGTTCCATTACCCAATCAAAATCACAAGGACGGGCATCGTATCCTGATTCTCCTCCGGCAACAATTTGTTCAATCCATTCGCCAACAGAATAAAGAGTTAAATCAATCTTCTCCAATAACGGTTCACAAATAATGATTTTATGTTTGATAGGAGCCTCTTTATAAATAGGTAAACGATAATTGGCACATGACTGATTCTCAACTGTACAGCAGATAGTTACATTATCATATCCGTCTCCCCAATTTGCAGGTAGACAATTTGCAACACGATCTATACGTTTGGTAATCATCATAAAATGAAGATCACTGCGTTGATGCATCATTTCCCATGCTTCCGCCCTCCACTTATCCGCATCTTCAACAAAGAAATCAGATGTAAAACAAGTATAAACAAGCGTTCCCGATGGTATTTTAAATTCTCCATTACGCTTTTTCCGTAAAGGGAGATCGAAGTTTTTAGTCTGTGATACTACTGAACTATCTACATCTCTTTTAGCATCACCTCGATAAACATAGCAATGCAAGCATCCTGCACTTAGTTTATGACAACCATGCCATAAATTCCACATCATAGATTTCTTAGCAATACCGTTCATTCAAACAATAACTTCATAGTTAATATTATGTTGATAACCTTGTTATTAATATAAAAGTACAAATATATAATATACTGAATTACAACTAAATATATTTGTTAATAACTAGAGTAAACATCGGTTCATTTGTTACTATCTCAACTTCTTGAATAAATCCCAAATAACAATACCAGCTGTAACAGATACATTAAGAGAGTGCTTTGTACCATATTGAGGTATTTCAATACAACCATGGGAATGATCAATAACTTCTTGTTGAACACCCTTCACTTCATTTCCCATCACTACAGCATACTTCTTAGATTTGTCTAAAGTCAACTCATCCAACATAATACTACCTTCTGCTTGTTCTACCGAATAAACTGTATATCCTTCCGATTTAAGGTTATCAACAGCTTCAACAGAGTTGTTAACATACTTCCAATCTACAGTAAATTCAGCTCCAAGAGCTGTTTTATGCATTTCAGGATGCGGAGGAGTAGCTGTAATACCACAAAGATAAATACATTCGATACGAAAAGCATCGGAAGTACGAAAAACAGAACCAATGTTATGAAGGCTACGAATATTATCTAATACCACTACCAAGGGTAACTTATCGGCTTCTTTAAACTCTTCTGCACTAATACGATTTAGTTCAGTTATCTTCAGTTTACGCATCATGTTCATTGATTTTAATTATAGTTTGCAAAGATACTTCTTTCCGTTTATATCCCGGTTAATAACCGTTGAAAACGTGTCAATACATATGGGAAAGATTTTTAGAAATTCTTCTTGCATTATTCAAATCAACGCATATTACGACACTGTAACGAACATTACAAATAAGTTAAGAGAAATTTTCAAGAGCTATATAAACACATTTTTCAGTACCATATCACTGAATTATCACTCTAAAGTTATTAACTTTGCAGCATATTAACAAGGTGTTAATGATTGTGGGCTACTCTAACATAAAAAGTTTATTTTCAGTAGATATGCTTTATATTGCTTACGTTAATAACCAATGGATAAAATTTAGCCTTATACTAATAACTTCATAAGCAAGAAAAATCGTATAAAATTGTCCACACAATTAACCGCCTATCATTACTATCAAAGGATTTTTAAAGAAAGAAGAGAAATAAAAACTTATAATTATGGATAATCTTATAGAAGCTATAAACCAACTGAAGAAAGAGAAGAATGCAATCATTCTGGGACACTACTACCAGAAAGGCGAAATACAAGACATTGCCGATTATGTAGGCGATAGCCTTGCTTTGGCACAATGGGCTGCTAAGACGGAAGCGGATATCATTGTGATGTGTGGTGTTCACTTCATGGGTGAGACGGCGAAAGTGCTTTGTCCTGGCAAAAAGGTCTTGGTACCTGATATGGAAGCAGGTTGTTCGTTGGCTGACAGTTGTCCGGCAGATAAATTTGGTCAGTTTGTCAAAGAGCATCCGGATTATACGGTGATATCATACGTAAATACTACAGCAGCTGTTAAAGCAGTAACCGATGTAGTGGTAACTTCTACCAATGCCAAGCAGATTGTAGAAAGCTTCCCCAAAGATGAGAAAATTATTTTCGGACCTGATAGAAACTTGGGTAATTATATCAACTCTGTTACCGGTCGGAATATGTTATTATGGGATGGAGCTTGCCATGTACACGAGAAATTCTCGGTTGAAAAGATTGTTGAATTAAAAGCTCAATATCCTGATGCTATTGTATTGGCTCATCCTGAATGTAAGGGTACAGTTTTGAAACTAGCCGATGTTGTAGGATCTACGGCTGCTTTATTGAAGTATGCGGTTGCACATCCTGAAAAGAGCTATATCGTAGCTACCGAATCGGGTATACTCCATGAGATGCAAAAGAAATGCCCGCAGACAACGTTTATTCCTGCTCCTCCTAACGATAGTACTTGTGCTTGTAATGAGTGTAGCTTTATGCGGTTAAACACGCTGGAAAAGCTTTATAATTGCTTAAAGAACGAATCTCCGGAAATAACGGTTGATCCTGAAATAGCAGCTAAGGCTGTGAAGCCGATACAAAGAATGCTGGAAATATCGGCAAAGCTTGGACTGTAATTTTATAGTTCCTCTTTCCCTGCTATAGAGCCATACATGGCTCTATTCTTTCGTGAATAGGCTGCCCACATTTGGTCACCATAGCAATAATGCCACCACTCGCCTGGGTAATTGATAAATCCTTCGGTTATCATGGCATTATACAGAATTTGTCTTCGGGATAGTTGTTCAGATGTGATGATTCCTTTATTCTTTGGAAAAGTTATGGAACGGTTGTTATGGTCGCGGTAATTACTGCCCATATCAACCGTTTCACCATTTTTTAATAGAAGGATATCTACTGCACCACCTGTTTGATGTCCACCACCTTTGCCGGTAGTAGGGTCGGCACTAAACTTTCTGTTTCCTGCCGCATTTTGCCATAAAGTTAACTGTTCTTCAAGTGTCCGATAACCGCTTACTACTTGTATTTCGTATGACATTAAAGATAGGTTGGATTCTACTCTCCTTAACTTTTCAGCTACACTTTCTCGAACTTTTATACCTTGAAATTTTACTAACTTTTCTCCACATTCTACTATTTCAATGGCATTGATAAAGTCTTTCGGCAGGAGTTGTCTGATTCCTAACCGACATAAAATGACATTGTATAAAACTCTAATTTTCATTTATAGTTATCATTCTTTTCAAACTAATAACTTACTATTGAAGTATCTATTGAATAGTTTGAAGGAATTTACACAGTTTATTCACACCTAATGCCCGATGGCTGATTTTATTCTTCAGTTCAGTTCCCATTTCGGCAAAGGTTTGTGTATATCCTTCGGGAATGAAGATAGGATCATATCCGAAACCGGAAGCACCGTGTCTGCTCTTTGTAATTTCTCCTTTTATAATCCCTTCAAACAAATGTTCTTTCCCGTCGATGATCAATGCAAAAACTGTGCGGAATTGTGCTTTACGGTTTTCAACTCCTTCAAGATCATGCAGAAGTTTCTTCATATTAGCTTCTGCATTATGTGTATCGCCTGCATAACGTGCCGAATATACTCCTGGTGCACCATTCAGAGCTTCTACTTCCAGTCCGGTATCATCGGCAAAACAGTCTAATTGGTAGTTTTCAAAAATGTATTGGGCTTTTAGTAAAGCATTCCCTTCGAGAGTATCTGCAGTTTCGGGGATATCAACATGACAATTAATGTCATTCAAGCTCAGAAGTTCTACTTTGTTTTTTAAGATAGCAGTAACTTCCTCCAACTTATGAGCATTGTTGGTGGCAAATACGAATTTCTTTCTCATAGAATACTGTTCTTTTTACTTGTCACAAGTAATTTTACTACTTGTGACTATTTTATTTTCAATCGGTCGAATCCTTCTCCATAAACACCAATTACGGAGCTTTGCGAAATGAAAGCATTTGGATCGATGTCTTTCACTAATCGGAATATTTCAATGGACTGGCGTTTGTAGGCCAGTACAACCAGTACTTTTACATTACGTTTGCTATACCAACCAATACCATCGAGCACTGTTACACCACGGTGGGTCTCCTTAGTGATGCGGTCGGCAATCTTTTCATAATCTTTTGAGAAGATAAAGAATTGTACGGATTGGCGGGCACTGTTAACAATGTAATCTAATACAAAACCTATAATAAACAGAGTTACAAAGCCAAAAATAACTCGTCTCCAATCATTGAAAACAAAGTAACAGGAGCTGATAATTACTACATCACAAGCCATGACCATTCGTCCTAGCGTAACATCTTTGTATTTATGGATAATAGCGGCAATGATATCCGTACCTCCGGTGCTTCCGTTACAGTTGAATACAACACCTAAGCCTACGCCACATAAAACTGCTCCTATCAGACAAGCCATAAAATCTTGTCCGGGTCCCAGGATTTGTGGAGGGATTCCGTCAGGTCCGTTTACGAGTACCTGGAAGAACCATAAAAAGAATGTTAGTCCGAAGATGGCAAACGTGGTCTTAATGCTGAATTTAGGTCCCAGTATTTTGATTGCGAATGTCATCAATACGGCATTGATGATGAAATATGACCATTGGATGGGAAAACCAGTGGCATAATAAATGATAGCACCGATACCTGTAGTACCTCCGGTGGTAATTTGGTAAGGAATGAGGAATGCCGCCCATCCCAATGCATAGCTGATGAGTCCGAAAGTGATGAAAATGTAGTCTTTAAACTCTCTCATCACTTCCGCTTTGGTTGGTTTTGTAATCTGCATATTTATTATTTGACAACGATATTTACGATCTTCTTCGGTACTACGATTACCTTTTGGATAGCTTTATCTTCTATCCACTTCGCAGAACGTTCGTCGGCCAATACAGCAGTCTGGATTACTTCAGATGTTGCATCAGCAGGGAATTCCATGTTAAAGCGAGCTTTTCCGTTGAAGGAAATAGTATAGTTAATCGTATTTTCTACCAAATATTCTGGATTATATGCAGGCCATTTTGCATCACATACTGAACCTGCGTTGCCTAATGTAGCCCACAATTCTTCGCATACGTGCGGAGCAAAAGGAGCCAATGTAATGATAAGTTGGTTCAGAATTTCTTTTTTATTGCATCTCAACGTATACAGCTCGTTCACACAAATCATGAAGGCACTGATAGAAGTGTTATAAGAGAATGTTTCAATGTCTCCTGTAACCTTCTTTATAAGTTTATGCAGTGATTTCAGTTCTTCGGGAGTAGCCGGTTCATCGGTAACTAGATAATTGTCATTACGGTCAAAGAACAATGTCCAGAACTTCTTGATGAAGCGGTGTACACCATCAATACCGTTTGTATCCCAAGGTTTGGATTGTTCTACCGGACCCAGGAACATTTCATACATACGTAGTGTGTCAGCTCCGTATTTCTCAACAATCATATCCGGGTTGACAACGTTGAACATAGATTTACTCATCTTTTCTACCGCCCAACCACAGATATATTTTCCGTCTTCAAGAATAAACTCTGCTGTTTCATATTCAGGACGCCAAGCTTTGAAAGCTTCTATGTCGAGAATGTCGTTAGATACGATGTTTACATCCACATGGAGTGGGGTAGTTTCGTATTTATCTTTCAGATTCAGAGACACAAATGTATTCGTATCTTTAATACGGTAAACGAAGTTGCTTCGACCTTGAATCATTCCTTGGTTTACTAACTTTTGGAAGGGTTCTTCTACCGCAGAAACACCGAGGTCATGCAAGAATTTGTTCCAGAAGCGGGAATAAATTAAGTGTCCGGTTGCATGTTCGGTACCACCTACATAAAGATCTACATTACGCCAGTATTCATCTACTTTCTTATCAACAAGAGCTTCGTGGTTATGAGGATCCATATAACGCAAATAGTAAGCGCTTGAACCGGCAAAACCAGGCATTGTATTAAGTTCCAATGGGAAGATAGTGATATTATCTATCTTTTCATTATCAGCGATACACTTGTTTACAGTATCCCAAGCCCATTTAGTGGCGTGACCTAATGGAGGTTCGCCTGTTTCGGTAGGGAGGAATTTGGCAACTTCGGGAAGTTCCAAGGGTAAACAACTTTCATCGATCATGTAAGGCATGCCATCCTTGTAATAAACGGGGAACGGTTCACCCCAATAACGCTGGCGTGAGAAGATAGCATCACGTAAGCGGAAGTTTACTTTCACACGTCCTAGATTCTGTTCTTTTACGAATTTTTTAGTGGCGGCGATGGCTTCTTTGATGGTTAATCCGTTCAGTGAAAGTTCACAATAAGGAGTTACACCTTCGCGAGGAGAGTTGCATACAATGCCTTCTTTGGCATCGAAACTTTCTTCACTGACGTCACAACCTTCAATTAACGGACGAATTTCTAATCCGAAATGTTTAGCAAAAGCATAGTCGCGGCTATCGTGTGCAGGAACAGCCATGATGGCACCTGTACCATATCCGGCAAGTACATAATCACTAATCCAAATGGGCACTGCTTCACCGGTAAAAGGATTGATGGCATAACTTCCGGAGAATACACCGGTGACGCCACGATCGGCAATACGTTCACGTTCTGTACGTTTCTTGGTACGTTCCAGGTAAGCATTTACTTCAGCTTTCTGTGCTTCTGTAGTCAATTGGGCTACTAATTCACTTTCGGGAGCTAATACCATGAAAGTAACTCCAAACATAGTATCGGCGCGTGTAGTAAAGATAGTAAATTCCAAATCGCTATCTTTTACCTTGAATTGAACTTCGGCACCTTCACTACGACCTATCCAGTTCTTTTGAGTTTCTTTCAGGGATTCGGTCCAGTCAATAGTATCGAGCCCGTCTAATAAACGTTGTGCGTATGCAGATACACGAAGACACCATTGGCGCATCTTCTTTTGTACTACGGGGAAACCACCGCGTTCGGATACTCCGTCTACTACTTCATCATTAGCAAGTACGGTTCCCAGTTGAGGACACCAGTTTACCATAGTTTCACCCAGATAGGCGATACGGTAGTTCATAAGTATCTCTTGCTGTTCTTTTTCGCTTTTGGCTTTCCATTCTTCAGCAGTAAAATGCAATTCTTCGTTGCAAGCGGCATTCAGACCTTCGTTACCATAGATTGGAAATGCGTCAATCAACTCCTGAATAGGACGGGCTTGTTTTTCATCATTACAATAATAGCTATTGAACATCTTTTGGAAAGCCCATTGTGTCCAGTGGTAATATTCCGGATCGCAAGTACGGATTTCACGACTCCAGTCAAAACAGAAACCTATTTTATCCAACTGTTCGCGATAGCGGTTGATATTGTTAACGGTAGTAATTGCAGGGTGCTGTCCTGTTTGAATGGCATATTGCTCAGCAGGAAGTCCGTAAGCATCATACCCCATAGGATTCAGTACATTGAAACCTTGTAGGCGTTTGTAACGGGCATAAATATCCGAAGCAATGTATCCCAATGGATGACCTACGTGCAAACCCGCGCCCGATGGGTAAGGGAACATATTGAGCACATAAAATTTTTGCTTTGTTTCATCTTCCGTCACTTGGTAGGTTTTATCCTCTACCCACTGTTTTTGCCATTTCTTTTCAATCTCCCTGAAATTGTATTCCATAATGGTATTTGTTAGTATATTGTTGAAAACACTGTTAATTCTATTGTTAATACCGGTTAGTATCCGGTTAATATCGGTGCAAAGTTACAGGTTTATTTTCAGATTTGTAGCGAAGTAGCATAAAAAACACTACTTAAGACTTGACAAAGTATTTTTTATTACTTATATTTGTAATGTGCTTTTAAAACTAATTTTTTATTTGTAATACGAATAATAGCTAAATTAATTCAATAGGATTTTACAAAAAAGATTTTTAGGATATGTCAAAGGGATGAAGTCTGCGAAGATTCCATCCCTTTATTGTTTTTATCCCTTGATTGCGTGACTTTGTACTGTATATTTAGTGTATATTATTCTTACTGTTGCTATTTGCTCGTAATTATCTATGAATAAGGAGGTTATATTTTTACTAAAAATCTACCGGAAATTTACTAAAAATAGGGGGAAGATTTAGTAAATCTCTGTCCGATTTTTAGTAAATTCTAGTTAGGGTTTTAAAGGAAAACATCTTTGTATAGAAAATTAAACTAAATATCTTAGTGTATAATTTATCAGTTGTGTGTACATACAAAGAAAGATAGTATTTATTAATTTATTGCTATCTTTATAATAGGTTTTTAAAAATTTATATTTTCACACAATGTACTACAAAATAAGATGCCACCTTGTAAAGTGAGAGTACTCAATATACAAAGTGACAAACTTAGATGCGCTAATCTAAATAGAATAGAACAACACTAGCTATTTGAACTTTAGATGGGTAGACATCAAGTAAGAATTATAAGGCAACCACATGGACATAATAAAGTAAAGCTTATCTCCTATGAGTGATAAAGGATGGATATATGAACCGTATAGTTGTGCATATTGCCAACCATCTACCAACTTCATAGGCTCACTCCATGACCCCGCAATATAATCCGCCGTGCGGAATGAAATTTCATATCGAGTGCCGTTGAAGTATAATATGATCCATTTACCAAATTCTGGGTGATAAGCTATGGAAAGTTCTCCGGCAATATCATCAAATAAAGGAATAGCCGCTGTTTCATTATCTTTCACCCATCCACTACCATTCCAATATTCATATTCTGATTGGTTTTCAATATCCTTCTCCTGAAAACGAGCTAAATGTGGTTTATTATTACGTCCGCTAATAGTTCCCACCATATAGACATAGCCATCTTTCTTGAAATAACCTACTTGCCCGAAGTTACTTTTCGAACCAAACTTCACATTCTGACATCGTTCCCAGTTAGCACCGTCATCAGTAGATTTATAGAGGCTTGAAAAGTTTGTAACCCAGCCAGCCCAATTACGAATATTCATGTAATGCACGTAATCTGCTCCATTTGCCCGGATTGCAGCGGTAGGAATAGATGTCCAGTCTCCATTACCACTCCCATCTTTGCCACCATAACATATTTCACGAGCATTCTTACCGCTTTTATCCATAGCTGCACCATTGATAATTAGTCCGTTAGAGAGATCTTTATCTTCAGAATATAGTAAGACATTACTTCTCCAACTACCGCCATTCGGACCTGGATTTGCGTAATTCGGATAAAAATCACTACCAAACGTATCTCCAAAGAATAAACCATAACGTCCCGGTTGAAGTTCCCAAACAATACCTAAATCCGTACCTCCAACGTTGTATAGTTCATTAGTACAGTTATTTACCACATATTGAACGGCAGGCAGTCCATTGACTCCATTTACCTCGGCACCTGTAACACGAGAAATGCATTTCAAATCAGTAAAGACCAACTCTTTCGAAACATTAGTAGAACCTTTATTTACAGTCAACTTAACAGTCTTTGAGGAATTATTATCATTGCTTATCGCAACAAACTCAAAGTAACACTGTGAATCATCACTACTTTGCAGAATATACTCAAAAGTATATTCTGGTGCAAGGTTACTTGCCATATATTTTGCAGTAGTATGTTTTTCACCACTAACCTTAGTAATTTCCAGATAAGCCAATTTATCGAACTTTTCTATTGAAACTTTAACAGATGCTCTACCATCAACTGTAGTTATTTCATTTTGAGAAAGGCGCACTTCTAAAGATAATCCGTCTTCCTCTCCTGAATCCGATTTGTCACAACTTGCAAATACACTTATCAGAAAGATGTTTGCAAGTAGTATTATATATTTTTTCATATCTTGTTACAACTTAGCAATATGCACTACCGAACCTCCATCTATTGCCAATGGCAGTTCTATGACATCTTTCTTTGTAACTTTACGAACTTCCTTGTTCAGATGGTTGGCATTCTTGTCTACATCCTTCGCATCCGTATAGATAGTAGCCTGATATTCTCCTTCTTCCAAGAAATCAAGCTTCAGTTGCAAGGTTCGTGCAGTGCTGTTGTTCAATGTACCTACCCACCAATCGGTACCGCTGCGACGGGCTACAGTAACATACTTGTTCATCTCCGCCAAGGGCACATACATTTCATCCCAGGTGCCGGGAACGGTACGTAATACTTCGAAGCCTGGTTGTCCTTCGTAAGCTTCGGGCTTGTCGCAGAGGGAAGTCAGATGATTTTCCAATACTACGTACATGGCCAGCATGTGGCAACGTGTACTCATTACGTGGGGATTGACATACTGTATTTTAAAATCTTTACGGTTCTGTGCGCGGAAGCCACCTAAATGGTAATCCGTAGGACCTGCGAGCATACGGGTGAAGGGTATGGAGATATCATGGTCGGCATTCACCAGTGTATCCCATTTACAGACCTCATAGTTGAGTGTTCCTTCACGGGTGAACTCATTGGGATACGTACGTACCAATCCTGATGGTTTGCTCGACCCATGGAACTGGATAAACAGTCGATGCTTGGCTGCACATTGCAGTATCTCTTCCTGAATACGTATCATCTGCTGGTCATCCCGATCCATAAAGTCTACCATCAAACCTTTCACGCCCCACTTCTCATAGAGTGCAAAGGCTTCATCCAACTTGTCATATAAGGGACGCCAGTGCACCCAAAGATGTATACCTACGCCTTTACTCTTGGCATATTCCACGATACGGGGTAAGTTCAGGCAGGGGATAGGTTTAGTAATATCGGCATTGGGTCCTGCCCAACCGAAGTTGAAGTTATCATCGTAATACCAAGGTGTTTCGGCATAGCCGTAGATACCGTGTGCATCCAGTCCGTTTCGGGCAGCAAAGTCAATGTAGTATTTATTGGTATCGAAGTTATTTCCCGGAGAGAAGGTACTGTCGGGCACTACATTCCCGTTCCACCAGGTAAAAGTGGTTCGGCAAGGTTTTATCCAGGAGGTATCTTCTATCTTGCAGGGTTCGTTCAGACTGGTGAGTATATTGGTTTCAAGCAGTCCGCCTACACGGTCGGATACGGAGATGACACGCCATGGTGTACGGTGCGGAAACTCATTGATTTCCACCTTAATCTTCTCTTGTCCCAGCTTTGGGGAGAGCTTGCCGACCAGTTTATCTTTCTCCTTCAGCAGATACATACCGGCATAATCGCGTATAGCTGCTTCGGTGATAGAGAGGTAGATACTATTGTCGTACTCAAAGGTGGCGGGCATCTCAATCAATCGCTTCTTTGCGATTTTATCATACTCCACCTGCTTGTAAACACCTTCGTGAGTATTGATATATCCGGGTAGATACATCAGCAGAGCCATGGGATTGCCATTGAGATTAAATTGTGTCTTTTCGTCGTACATCACGTATGAGTTCCAGCCTTCTTGTCGGGGAAACTCATAACGGAAAGCTACCCCGTCATTGAAGGCTCTCACTACAAGATTAACCATACGTTCCTTTTCTGCTTTCTCTTGCAAAGGAATGATGATCTGATTACAGTGGTTCCTGGCGGTACTTACTTTGCCAACTACCAGCTTGTATGTTTCATCAATCTTCTTACGCTGTACTTTTCCTGTTTGAAGGTTGCTTCCGAATTCTCCGCTATCGAAGTCGAAGCCTAACAAGGAGTTTGCAACTATCGGCTGCTTTTTGTAAACTACATCATAAGAGATGTTTTCAGGAGTTATATTCAATGTAAATCCTAACTTGCCGTCAGGAGAAGATACTGATACTTTTTGCTGAGCAAATACAGCTACAAAGCAGAAAAGAACAGTACATAAAATAAATATCTTCTTCATTGTGATGGTTATATGAATTTAAGAATAAAGTCGGAATATGCATCATGTATATTCCGACTGAGATGTTAACTATTTATCATTTAGGATTCTGCACCAACTTGGAGTTACGTTGTAACTGATCAAACGGTATGAGCATTAGATTACGTTTCTTATCGTTAGTAGGCTGATGTTCCCACCAGGTACCTTTCGTAAAGTTATCGTCGAATCGTATAAGCTGACTACGACGCAAACCTTCCAATGCAAATTCTACGCCAAGCTCTTGAAGAAGGCGGCCATACTTCACGGGGACTTCGTTGACAGTAATGGTAGCTTCAAGTTCGGCTCCGGTCAATGTATTAGTTGTTTCAAAGTTTCTCTTTCTAACTTCATTAACCAAGTCTGCTGCATCTTGTGAGTTACCACCTGTACGAAGAATACATTCAGCCTTCATCATTAAAACTTCTGCATAGCGCATAATTACATAATCATTGTCAGGAGTACCGGTTGCCCCTACTTTGACTTCATATTTGCCAAATCGGTAACCTTGATACATTGTAGCATCTCCACTAATGTTCGTAACATCTCTGGTATAGCTAAGCAGCATTTGCGGATCGCCACACCAGCCATTGGTCCACAACGGAGTACCATCCAGTGCATATTGCTGTCCCATGCGCCAAGTCTTTTCCAAACGCTTGTCGCCTTCCACATAATTATCAAAGAAAGTAGGAACACCCAAGCAACCACCATCAAGCCAGGTTGCTTGCAGGCTGAAAGTTTGCATTTGGGAATAGTGCAATGTCTTACGTGCCCACATATAAATCTGTCCGCCAGATTTCGTTTCATCAAACGGAATAACAAACATCGTTTCGTTGCTCAACTCATTATTGGTAGAGAATGGTAGTGAGTAATCACCATCCAATCTGTATTTATTTGCTACGATAATTTCATCACATAAGCTCTTACACTCACCATACATCGGTTTGCCAATCCATGCTTCAGCATTGAGGTACATACGTGCCAAAAGCATTTTAGCATTCCACTTATTGAAACGACCATAAGTATTCAGACGTTCCTCACTCAAGTTATCAATATTGTTCTTTAACTCCGTCTCTATGAATTCAAACACTTTTGCACGCGATTCTGTAGCCGGAAGGTAACCATCGGGAACATCAAAACGATCAATGATAGGTATATTGCCAAAAGTTTCGAGCAACAAATAATAATAAAATGCACGAGCCACTTTTAACTCTGAAATATAGTTTTTCCTACTGGGCATCTCAATCGTTGAGTTCTCAAACTGATAGAGTACACGATTAGCGCTTGATACACCTGCATATAATGAACTCCAAATTGCATTCAGATGCGGGTCTTCTTCCATCCACGATTGCTGATGCAATCGGATATAGATACCGCCATCGTACCATAAACCATGATTCTTAACAGGGGTCACACATATATCGGTTGTCTCTTCCAAGTCCCACCAATTCTGCCAATCGGTCAATGCACGCATACTTGAATAGACAGGTACCATAGCTGCCAAAAACTCTGATTCAGTCTTGTAGAAGTCTTTCTCCGGAATGCTGCTAAAAACTTCCTCATCTAAATTAGTACAAGCGCTAAATAGAGAAGTGACAGCGAAGAATGCAGCAGTAATATATTGTTTTCTAAACATTGCTATAGTTTTTAAAGATTAGAACAAAAGATTTAAACCTACAGTAAACTGGCGTGTAGTCGGATATAACTCACCTGCACCGGCTCCTTCTACACCAGGTGCAAGTCCCTTGATGCTGACTTCCGGATCCAACCCTTTATATCCAGTCATCGTGAGCAGATTATTGCCCGCTACAAACAGACGGAGGCGTTGAATTATCTTTTGATTCTTGAGATTGAAAGTATAACCAAGGTTTACATTATCCAACTTCACATAGTCACCATCTTCTACATAATAGCTTTGCATAGCCGGAGCACCCTTTACATAGGAGCCACTATTAAACGGTTTGTCCAATACTGAACGCGGCAGGTTACCTTCACCGATGCGGGCTGTAGTCTCCCAATGCATGCGTTGACGGTTCAATACCTGGAAGTTGAATGCACCGCGAAACATTACAGAAAGATCGAAACCTTTATAGCTTAATGCCAGGTTAAGGCTTCCATAAGTAGTGGGGATACCATTACCAATCACTTTCTTGTCACTATCATCGGCAGCAGTTAGCAATTTAGGCTCACCGTTAGCACCATAAACCATCCACAAACCGTCAGATGTAAGGCTATGAGTCTGGAAACCATGGAAGTTACCTACAGGGTCACCTTGCCTTACTATATGCGTATGAGTTTGAATAGGCGAACCGGTAGCACCTGCATACCAATAGTCTTTCTGATAGAGTCCGTTAGATAAAGAAACAATCTTATTCTTGTTATAAGAGAAAGTACCAGTAATATCCAAACGCAGATCGCGAGTGCTTATCGGAGTACCGCTTAGTAACAATTCAATACCTTGATTTCTTATCTTGCCCACGTTTGCCATCATGCTCGATACAATATACGGAGGAGTCGGTACTTCGTATGTTGAAAGCAAATCAGAGGTTTCACGATGATAAACATCAATAGAACCGGAAATTCTATTCTTCAAGAAAGAGAAATCGAGTCCGAAGTTCAACTCACTCTTTGTTTCCCATTTCAAGTCAGGATTAGGATTCTGATACGGACCGGCACCTTGTGTCCATTTGCCATTAATATAAGCATAACCGCCATAACCCAACAGATACATAGATAGCAGATTTGCATTTACTTCATTACCAGTAACACCATAACCAACACGGAATTTCAAGTCGTCCAACCAATTAATATCTTCCATAAAGCTTTCCTTACTGATGCGCCAACCGGCTGATACAGCAGGAAACCATCCCCATTTATGATTATCACCAAAGCGAGATGAACCTTCACGTCGCAAGCTTGCCATGAACATGTACTTTTCATCGTAATTGTAAGTCAAACGACCAAAGAAAGAGATCAACTTATGGGTATTTCTATAACTGGACATAGAGGCTTTATTATCCTTCATATCGTTCATGGAACCAATATTCCAAGGACCGAACATGTCTGTCGGAAAATCTTTAGCCCACTGCGAAAGCCCCTTGGCGTCATCATCTTGATAGCTATAACCTACCATAGCACCTATATTATGCAAGCCTAATGATTTTGTGTAATCACCAACTAACTCCAATGTCTTTTGCAGATTATTGTCTGCCCAATTCCAAACATTGCCATTATCGCCATTTACAACCGTACTCATGTGCTTGAAAGTATTACTCTTATTCTCCATACGGTCGAAACGTTGCATGGCACCCATTACGCTCAAATTGAGTCCTTCAATCGGAGAAAGAGTGACCTTACCGCTCATCATCAATTGATTGTAACCCTCTACATCATATTCCTCGTTAATCATGGCAACGGGATTGTAAGGTTTCAAATTTACCTTATACTCCGTATAGTTTCCATTCTCGTCATAAATAGGACGAGTAGGATTCTCTAACAAAGCATTCAAATAAGCGGCATACCAGGCACGCTGTTGAGTAACGTAGCTATCATTGATATTAAACTGAAAACGTAACTTATTATTAAACATGTTATGATTTAGAGCTACTTTAGCAGTAATAGATTCACGATCTGTATTGCGAATAACACCTTCGCGTTTACGATAATCAATAGAAGCTACATAATTGGATTCTGCATTACCACCCTTCAAAGAGAGGAAGTGATTATGACTGACGGCTGTACGACTGATGGCATCTACCCAATCGGTAGTAGTACCTTCATCCTGAATACCCGGGAAGTTAGTATCACTTTTCAATGTCCGATAGTCATCAGCCGTCAGCATATCAGCATGCTTGGCAAAGGTTTCAAATGAAACAGAACCACTATATTCCAATGAAAGTTTAGTTGCTTTGGCCCGATTGGTAGTTACTACAATCACACCATTTGTACCACGTGTACCATAAATTGCAGCAGCCGAACCATCTTTCAATACATCAATCGACTCTATATCTTCACTCGAAATAGCCGTCAAACTACCACCGGGAATACCGTCAATAACAATAAGCGGACTCGTATTTCCTGATAATGAATTTACACCACGGATGGTCATTTCAAGACCTAAAACCGGATCGCCAGTATAATTTGAAAGCTGTAAACCTGCCACCTTTCCTTGAAGGAGCTGTTCGGGGCTCTTTACCATACCTGCCAGAAAATTGTCCTTCTTGACAGAGGTAATGGCACTGGTCACTTCACCCTTTTTCATAGATCCGTAACCCACTACCACTACATCATCAAGTTGGAATACATCTTCCTCAAGAATGATATTCAGGAAAGTAGTATTATCGTTCGTAGGAACAGTACGAGTAACATACCCGATGTAACTCACCGTCAGAGTCTTCCCAGGTCTCACCTTGAGTTCAAACTTACCGTCGATATCTGTCGAAATACCATTGGTAGTACCTGTTTCCATTATGGTAACACCCGGCAGAGTGTTACCTTTTGCATCTTTCACAACACCTTGAAAGTTCTTGGTTTGTGCCATAGCCAATTGAGTTATGCATAACATGCATAATACCATCATTAGCCGCATAGTGTCGGAAATTTTCCGTCTTTGATAAAATTTCAGCATAGATTCAAAGTAAAAAGGTTATTAAATAAGTAGTTTGTATATGTTCTCAAAAATGTGTCATTTAGAATGGTCGTACGACCTCAAGATCATCTACAGAAGGCAATACCGGGAACTTTGCATGAGGTTCAGCCTGATACCAGAACACAACTGAAGAAATATCTGATTTCTGATCGAGATAACGACCATCATTGCGCCAACCCAAATCTTGAATAGTGACTTTTAAATCCTTCTCAAAACGAATAGGGTCAAGGATATGCCAACGATACATTCCAAAGCGTTGTTGTGAACGATAAACTCCATCGGGGCGAATTATCTGGTGAAGTCCTGCATAAGGAGTAGTAAACTCTTCATACTGGTGTGTAGTCTTATTCTCAAAGTTGTAAGAACCGCAGAAGTAATCTTCTGTACCAGTACCACAAATTGTTGGGAATTTCTTATCTCCATCCATAAAGAATTTAATTTCACCTTCACCCCACCAACCGCTGTTATTTACTTGCCAACCAATGTAAGTACCAACATATTGGCCCTTACCTTTAATACCGTCAACCAATACATGATCCGAAGTCATATTAGGATTCGAACGGCGGAATTGTGCATGGAAATAAGCAGCATCCTGAGGAACTTCAGTCAAGGTATAGTTAATCTGGTAATATACTCTCATCTCATTATTCGGATCAATGTTTTCCATAGTAATCTTACATTTCTTACGGAAAGGCATCTGCCAGTAACAATTGAAAGCACTACCCGGATTTACACAGACAGCCAGTGAACTCAATGGAGAATATACTCCCCAACCACTACAGAAGAAATCACCTACAGGACATTCTACAGATGGTTCTTTCTCATCATCCCAATAAAATCGGATAATTGTTTTGCGCCATTCACCTGTTGGTGTCATCCATATTTGCTGAATAGCACCAGGTCCCTCTATTTCTGCTAAAGTAAAAGTTTCATTTGGACCGATATTTACATAAGGATTTACTTTCCAACCTTGTCCTAATGTCTTAGATGCATGATGTGCATTGGCTTGATTCACTTTATCCTTATCAGCAACAGGATCAGCCATACCGCCTTTACCTTTCTCACCAGTAAAGTTTTCAGGGCTGATAGAGCGTGTTTTTGCATTAGACATACGGTACAAGTTGCCCATATTCATGTCCAATCCGTTAAAGTTTTGAGCGTAAACACTCATGGCAGCCATACAAAAGGCTCCCAAAATGATAGATTTGATTCTCATGTTTAAATAGATTAATGGTTTGTATTATTTATAATTTAAGCAAGTTTTGCTAATTCAAGATATTTCTTGTAGAGAGTCTCGTAAACGAGAGAACGTTTTTCATCCGGTTGATATTCAGCTTCAACATCCGAACCCATGTATTTTGTAGCTTCACTAATATCAGAATATATTCCTGCCGCCACTGCTGCAAACATAGCTGCCCCCAAAGCACAGGTCTGTTCTGAACGGATCACGCGGATAGGCATGTTCAGCACATCCGCCAATGTCTGCATTACAAAAGGAGCTTTCTTGCTGATTCCTCCGATAGCATTAACCGAATCAATTTGCAAGCCTTGTCCTCTCATGTGCTCAACGATGCGACGGGAACCGAATGCGGTAGCTTCAACCAATGCCCGGAATACTTCGGGCGCACTACTACCTAAAGTGAGTCCTGCAATTACTCCTTTTACATTTTGGTCGGCATTCGGTGTGCGACGTCCATTCATCCAGTCCAAAGCA